>NZ_JAUQOL010000006.1:0-530895 GCF_047689505.1 Saccharothrix sp. BKS2
TCAAAGGAATCCTCTTGACGAGGATCATAAATTTACTGGCTATTCGGCACGCTGTTGAGTTCTCAAAGAACACGCGCTCACCGTCACTCCGCACTGTTCCCAGTGGCGTCGATCCGGGGCTGGTGTCCCGCGCTCCGTTCCGGTCTGTCCGGCCCGTTCCGCGCTGGCAGAGAGAAAGTTACACGCCGCCCAACGCGGAGACAAATCGGGGTCCGGAAGGGCGGTTTGCGCAGGTAGGACCCCCTGCGAAGGCCCCGAAACCCGATCATGTGTGACCGGGACCACTCACACGAGTTTTCCGTGCGGCGAGGACGGCAGGTGCACGGCCACGGACAGACCCCCGCCGGGCACCGCCGAGGCGTGCACCTGACCCCCGTGAGCTGCGACGGCGGCCCGCACGATGGACAGGCCGAGGCCGGTGCCGGTGCGCGCGGTCCGGTCGGCGCCACCCCGGCGGAACGGCTCGAACAGCTCGTCGACCCGGTCGGGGGCGATGACGGGCCCCGAGGAGGAGACCCGGAGCAGGGTCCACTCGGGCCCGCCCTCGGTCTGCACGTCGATCCACCCGTTGGGCAGGTTGTGCCGGACGGCGTTCTCCAGGAGGTTGCCCGCGATCCGCTCCAGCAGGGCGGGGTCCCCGACGGCGGGCGCCGGGTTGGCGCGGAACGAGATCCGCACGCCGCGCTCCCCCGCCTCGCCCCGCACGGCCCGCCACGCGGACCCGACCACGGCGTTGAGGTCGACGGGCTCGTGGACCGCCAGCCCGAGCCCGTCCGTGCGGGCGAGCAGCAGCAGGGCGCTGACGAGTTGTTCGGCCCGCTCGGTGGCCGCCCGCACCACGGAGGCCATGCGGCGCAGCTCGGCGACGTCGGCGTCCGGGTCGGCCAGCGTCACGTCGAGCTCGGTGCGGACCACCGCGAGGGGGGTGCGCAGCTCGTGGGAGGCGTTGGCGACGAACCGGCGCTGGGACTCGAACGCGGCCTGGAGCCGGTCGAGCATCTCGTCGAAGGTGTCGGCCAGCTCGGCCACCTCGTCGCGGGGGCCGTCCAGGCGCAGGCGCTCCCCCAGCGACTCGGCGGACAGGCGGCGGGCCGCGTCGGTCACGTCGTGCACGGGTTGGAGGACGCGCCCGGTGATGGTCCAGGCGAGCAGCGCGGCGGCGGCCACCACGCACAGGAAAGCGACGGAGCCGGTCCTGAGCACGTCCTCGCGGGCCTGCTCGCCGAGGACGTCCATGAGCAGGGCGGCGTCGACCTCGCGCCCGTCGACGATGACCGTGCTGCCCTCGGCGAAGCGGGGGGAGGACGCGATGACCCGGCCGACGAGGAGCCAGCCGAGCAGGAGCAGCAGGCCGCTGACGAACGCGACCAGGCCGGTCGCGAGGAGGGTGAGGCGCGTCCGCAGCCCGGGTCCGCGCCTGCGGGCCAGCTCAGAGCTCAGCGGAGCCTGCCGTGGGCACCCGGTAGCCGGAGCCGACCACCGTGTCGATGATGCCGGGTTCGCCGAGCTTCTTGCGCAGGGTCATGACGGTGACCCGGACCGTGGTGGTGAACGGGTCGGCGTTCTCGTCCCACACGCGTTCGAGCAGCTCCTCGCTGGAGACCACGGAGCCCTTGGCGGCCAGGAGCACCTCGAGGACGCCGAACTCCTTGCGGGTCAGCTCGACGGGGCGGCCGGCGCGCCGCACGGTGCGGCGGGCGGGGTCCAGCTCGACGTCGCGGGCGGTGAGCAGGGGCGGGGTGGCGGGCGTGGCGCGGCGGGCCAGGGCGCGGACGCGGGCGACCAGCTCGGGGAACGCGAAGGGCTTGGCCAGGTAGTCGTCGGCGCCCAGGGACAGGCCGGCCACGCGGTCGTCCACGCCGGCGCTGGCGGTGAGCATCATGACCCTGGTGAGGGCGCCGGAGCTGAGGATCTCCTTGCAGAGCTCGTCGCCGGACATGCCGGGCAGGTCGCGGTCGAGCACGACCACGTCGTACCGGGTGACGGTCGACTTCTCGTGGCCCGTCTCGCCGTCGTAGGCGACGTCCACGGCCATGCCCTCGCGCCGCAGACCGCGCGCGATCGCGTCGGCCAGCGGCACCTCGTCCTCGACTACCAGGATCCGCACCTCACAAAGGTGCCACATCTTCCTGAGAGGCTGCTTAGTGAGGAACGGGGGAGTTCACGAGATCAAGAAAGGTTCACGGGATCAAGAGCGGTCGCTCGCCGCTGGGCAGGCCGCCGGGGGGAAGGGCGTGGGCTCGTGTTCCCCCGTACGGCCTGCCTGAGGCAACCGCGCTGTCAAGGGGTGTCGCGAAGGGCGTGCGACACCCCTTGACAAGCGCGGTGGGGCTGCGCCCAGGCCATACGGGGGAACACGAGTTGCCCCTGGTGTGGTCTGCGACGCGGTGTGGTGGTGGTTACTTCTCCGCTGTTGCGTTCAGGTCTGCCGGTTCTGCGGCGGCTACCCACTCGGTGATGCGTCGGGCCACGTCCTGGGCGGTCAGGCCGAGGTCGGCCAGGACTTCGTTGCGCTCGCCGTGCTGGTGGAACTGCTGGGGGATGCCCAGGTCGCGCAGCGGGACGTCCACCGAGGCGTCGCGCAGGGCGGCGGCCAGGGCCCAGCCGAAGCCGCCGTGCCTGCCGCCGTCCTCCACGGTGACGACCAGGCGGTGGGACGCGGCCAGGTGGATCAGGTCCTGCTGGACCGGGAAGATCCAGCGGGGGTCCACGACGGTGACGCCGATGCCCTGGTCGGCCAGGCGCTGGGCGGCGGCGACGCCGAGTTCGCCGAAGGCGCCCACGGCGATCAGGAGGACGTCGTCGCCCTCGCGGCGCAGGACGTCGACCGTGCCGACGCGTTCCAGGGCGGGCAGGTCGGGGCCCACCGACGCCTTGGGGTAGCGGATCACGGAGGGGGCGTCGGGGATCTGGACGGCCTCGCGCAGCTGTTCGCGCAGGGAGGCGGCGTCGCGGGGGGCGGCGACGTGGATGCCGGGGACCAGGCCGCAGATGGACAGGTCCCACATGCCGTGGTGGGAGGCGCCGTCGGGGCCGGTGATGCCGGCCCGGTCGAGCACGACGGTGACGCCCTGCCGGTGCATGGCCACGTCGAGGAGGAGCTGGTCGAACGCCCGGTTGAGGAAGGTCGCGTAGATGGCCACCACGGGGTGCATCCCGCCCATGGCGAGGCCGGCGGCGGAGGTCATGGCGTGCTGCTCGGCGATGCCGACGTCGAAGCAGCGGTCGGGGTAGAGGCCGGCGAACTTGTCCAGGCCCGTCGGACCGCGCATGGCCGCGGTGATGGCGACCAGGTCGGGGCGCTCGCCGCCGAGGGTGGCCAGCTCGTCGGCGAACACGTGGGTCCAGGTGCGCTTGGACGGGCCGATGTTCTCGCCGGTGATGGGGTCGATGACGCCGGTGGCGTGCATCTGGTCGGCCTCGTGGTTCTCCGCGGGGGCGAAGCCGTTGCCCTTGCGGGTGACGGTGTGCACGATGACCGGTCCGCCGAAGGACTTGGCGCGGCGCAGGGCCGACTCCAGGGCGGCGTGGTCGTGGCCGTCGACCGGGCCGATGTACTTGAGGCCGAGGTCCTCGAACATCGCCTGCGGGCTGATGGCGTCCTTGATGCCGCGCTTGGCCGCGTGCAGGGCCGCGTAGAGGGGCTTGCCGAGGATCGGGGCGGCCTGGATGGCGTTCTTGCCGCGTTCCAGGGCGCGCTCGTAGCCGGGCTGGAGGCGCAGGGAGGACAGGTGGTCGGCCAGGCCGCCGATGGTGGGCGAGTAGGAGCGGCCGTTGTCGTTGACCACGATCACCACGGGGCGGTCGGTGCCTGAGGCGATGTTGTTCAGCGCCTCCCAGCACATGCCACCGGTCAGGGCGCCGTCGCCGACGACGGCGACGACGTGCCGGCGCTGGCCGGTGAGCTGGTACGCCTTGGCCAGGCCGTCGGCGTAGGACAGGGCGGTCGAGGCGTGACTGTTCTCCTCGACGTCGTGCTCGCTCTCCGCCCGGGAGGGGTAGCCGGACAGGCCGCCCTTCTGGCGCAGGGTGTCGAAGCCCTCGCGGCGGCCGGTGAGGACCTTGTGCACGTAGCTCTGGTGCCCGGTGTCGAACACGACCGAGTCGTGCGGGGAGTCGAAGACCCGGTGCACGGCCATGGTGAGCTCGACGACGCCGAGGTTGGGCCCGAGGTGCCCGCCGGTGCGGGAGACCTTCTCGACGAGGAAGCGCCGGATCTCCTCGGCTAGGCGGACCAGCTCCTCGGCGCCGAGCCGTTTCAGGTCGGCCGGTCCGTGCACGGATTCCAGCAGCGTCACTCGCTCCACCTCGCCCTGTGGTTCCACTCCCCGTTTCGTCCGGTCAGTCTACGGACCACTCGCTGAGACGGTCGGTCGACGCGGTGGGCACCAGCAGCGCGACGCACTCCACGTGGTGCGTCATGGGGAAGGCGTCGAAGGCCCTGAGCCGGGCCAGCTCGTAGCCGTGCGCGGCGAACGCGGCGATGTCGCGGGCCAGGGCGGCCGGGTCGCACGCCACGTACACGACGCGGGAGGGGCGGCGGTCGGCGATCGCGGTGACGACCGCCTTGCCCGCGCCCTTGCGCGGCGGGTCGAGCACGACCACGTCGGGCGGCTGGTCGGTGAGGTCGGGGCCCTCCAGGACGGCTTCGGTGCGGCCGACGTGCCAGCTGACCTGCGGCAGGTCGGCCAGGTCCGTCCGGCCGTCGGCCACCGCGCGGGCCGAGGACTCCACCACGGCCACCGAGCCGGTCGCGCCGACCTGCCCGGCCAGCACGGAGGCGAACAGGCCCATGCCGCCGTAGAGGTCCCAGGCGTGTTCGCCGGGCCGGGCGGCCGCCCACTCCCCCACCACGCGGGCGAAGGTGTCCGCGGCGGCGGGGTGGACCTGCCAGAAGCCGTCCGCGCGCACCCGCCAGGTGCGGCCCGCGGCGCGCTCGGTGGCGATGCCGCTGCCCCGGCGGCGGCGGGCGGGGCCGGGCACGGGGCGGCGGCCGCGGGGGGTGGTGGGCGGGCCGATCTCGATCAGGTGGTCGTGGCCGTCGGCGTCGTGGGTGGCGACCAGCTCGGAGCCGGGCGGCCAGGTGCGGCCGAGCGCGCCGTCCAGGGCTCCGGGCACGGTGATGACGCAGTGGTCGACCGGGATCACCCGGTGGCTGCGGTGGGCGCGGAACCCGGGCCGGCCGCCGGGGCCGACGGCCAGGCGCACCCTGGTGCGCCAGTCCTCGGGGCCGCCGGGCAGGGCCTCGACGACGACCTCGCGGTCCAGGCCGGCCAGCCGCCGGAGCTGCTCGGCCACCACGGCGGCCTTCAGCGCGCGCTGCGCGGGCCACGAGGCGTGCTGCCAGTCGCACCCGCCGCACAGGCCGGGGCGGGCGAACGGGCACGGCGGCTCGACGCGGTCCGGGGACGCCTCGACGACCTCCACGGCGTCGCCGCGGCAGAACGAGCCGCCGGTGTCCTCGGTGATCCGGACCACGACGCGTTCGCCCGGCAGCGCGTGCCGGACGAACACCACGCGGCCCTCGTGCCGGGCCACGCAGTGCCCGCCGTGGGCGACCGCGCCGACCTCGACCTCGATGAGCCGCTGTTCCCAGGTGGTGCTCACGTGCGCTTCCGCTCCTCTTGACCGCGGTTGTCCAGGCCGCGGCGGACCGCGCCGGGCGGGACCACGTCGTCCTTGTGCATGACCTTCCTCGACGAGGCCAGCTGCCACGGCACGCTGGTGACCATGACCCCGGGCTGGAACAGCAGCCTGCCCTTGAGCCGCAGCGCGCTCTGGTTGTGCAGGAACTGCTCCCACCAGTGTCCCACCACGTACTCGGGGATGAACACGGTCACCACGTCGCGCGGGTTGTCGGTGCGCACGCGCCGCACGTAGTCCAGCACCGGCTTGGTGATCTCCCGGTAGGGCGACTCGATCACCTTCAGCGGCACCTTGAAGTTCTCCTTGCCCCAGTCCTGGACCAGGCGGCGGGTGTCGGCCTCGTCCACGTTCACCGTCACCGCCTCCAGGATGTCGGGTCGGGTGGCCTTGGCGTAGGCCAGGGCCCGCAATGTGGGCATGTGCAGCTTGGAGACCAGCACCATGGCGTGGTTGCGGGCGGGCAGCAGCTTCTGCCGCTCCTGCTGGCGCAGCTCCTCGGCGACCCGGTCGTAGTGCTTGCGGATCGCGGTCATCAGGGCGTAGATGGCCGCCATCACCGCGATCGCGATCCAGGCGCCCTTGGTGAACTTCGTGATCAGCACCACCACGAGCACCGACGCCGTCATGGCCAGGCCGAACCCGTTGATGGCCTGCGACCGGCGCATCCGGCGGCGGGCGTCCTCGTCGGTCTCGCCGGCCAGCAGCCGGTTCCAGTGCCGGATCATGCCCGCCTGGCTCATCGTGAACGAGACGAACACGCCCACGATGTAGAGCTGGATGAGCTTGGTGACCTCGGCGTCGAACGCCAGCACCAGGATGATCGCCGCGCCCGCGAGGAAGACGATGCCGTTGCTGAAGGCCAGCCGGTCGCCGCGGGTGTGCAGCTGGCGGGGCAGGTAGCGGTCCTGGGCGAGGATCGAGGCGAGCACCGGGAAGCCGTTGAACGCGGTGTTGGCCGCGAGCACGAGGATCAGCGCGGTGACGGTCGTGATGAAGAAGAAGCCGACCGGGAAGCCCTCGAACACCGCGCCCGCGATCTGGGCGATCATGGTCTTCTGCTCGTAGCCCTCGGGCGCGCCGACCAGCTGGTGCGCCGGGTCCTCGGCCATCTTCACGCCGGTGAGCTGGGCCAGCACGATCAGGCCCATCAGCATGGTGACCGCGATCAGGCCCATCAGCAGCAGCGTGGTGGCCGCGTTGCGCGACTTCGGCTTGCGGAACGCGGGCACGCCGTTGCTGATCGCCTCGACGCCGGTCAGCGCGGCGCAGCCGGAGGAGAACGCGCGCAGCACCAGGAACACGAACGCCAGGCCGACCAGGTGGTCGTCCTCGGCGCGCAGCTCGAAGCCGGCGCTCTCGGCGCGCAGGTCGTCGCCCGCGACGACGCCCCGGTACAGGCCGTAGCCGACCATGAGCAGGACGCCGGCCATGAACGCGTAGGTCGGCACCGCGAATGCGCTGCCCGATTCCCGGATACCCCGGAGGTTGACCGCGGTGAGCAGGACGATGGCGACCACCGCGAACTCGGCCTTGTGGGTGGCCACGAAGGGGATGGCCGAACCGATGTTCGCGGCGGCGGAGGAGATGGAGACGGCGACGGTGAGGATGTAGTCGACCAGCAGCGCGCTCGCGACCGTCAGCCCGGCCCGGCGACCCAGGTTGACCGTGGCCACCTCGTAGTCGCCACCGCCGGAGGGGTAGGCGTGGACGTTCTGCCGGTAGCTCGCCACCACCGTCAGCATGACGACGACCACGACCACGCCCACCCACGGCGCCAGCGAGTAGGCGGACAGCCCGGCGACCGAGAGGACCAGGAAGATCTCCTCCGGCGCGTAGGCCACGCTCGACATCGCGTCCGACGCGAAGACCGGCAGGGCGATGCGCTTGGGCAGCAGCGTGTGGGCTAGCCGATCGCTGCGGAACGGCCTGCCCACCAGGAGGCGTTTGGCCGCGGTTGCGAGCTTGGACACGGGGCGAAAGCGTAAGGGGTCCCCGTCCCCTGGTCGGAGTAGTCGTGGGTAGGTTCTGCGTAAATGTCGCTCAGGAGGCTTTCGTGCACGTGGTGATCATGGGGTGCGGCCGGGTGGGCTCCTCCCTGGCCAGGGCCCTGGAGCGCCTGGACCACCAGGTCGCGGTGATCGACAAGGACGTCCAGTCCTTCCGGCGGCTCGGCGCCGACTTCCACGGGCAGCAGGTCGTCGGCAACGGCTTCGACCAGCGGGTCCTCATCGAGGCGGGCATCGAGCGGGCCGGCGCGTTCGCGGCCGTGTCCAGCGGCGACAACTCGAACATCATCTCGGCGCGGGTGGCGCGGGAGACGTTCGCGGTGGAGGCCGTGGTCGCCCGCATCTACGACGAGAAGCGCGCCGCCGTCTACGAGCGGCTGGGCATCCCGACCGTGGCGACCGTGCCCTGGTCGACCGACCGGTTCCTGCGGATGCTGATCCCCGAGGGCACCGCCACGGTGTGGCGCGACCCGTCCGGCACGGTCGCGGTGCTGCCGCTGGACCTGCACGAGGACTGGGTGGGGCGCTCGGTGCGGGACCTCCAGCAGGTCACCGGCTGCCGGGTGGCGTTCATCATGCGGTTCGGCACGGGGGTGCTGCCGGACTCGAAGACGGTGCTCCAGGCCGATGACCAGGTGTACGTGGCGGCCCTGTCCGGCACCGTCACCGACGTGGCCGCCGCCGCGGCCCAGGCGCCCGAGGAGAGCTGAGTGCGTATCGCCATTGCCGGTGCCGGCGCGGTGGGCCGGTCGATCGCCGCGGAGCTGGTGGCCGACGGTCACCAGGTCATGCTGATCGAGCGGGACCGGAACCACTTCGAACCGCACACCGTGGACCAGGCCGAGTGGGTGCAGGCCGACGCCTGCGAGCTGTCCTCGCTGGAGGACGCCGGGATGCAGCTGTGCGACGTGGTGATCGCCGCGACCGGGGACGACAAGGTCAACCTGGTGGTGTCGCTGCTGGCCAAGACCGAGTTCGCGGTGCGGCGCGTGGTGGCCCGGGTGAACGACCCGGCCAACGAGTGGCTGTTCACCGAGTCGTGGGGCGTGGACGTGGCCGTCTCGACGCCGCGGATCCTGTCGGCGCTGGTCGAGGAGGCCGTGACGGTCGGTGACGTGGTGCGGCTGATGACGCTGCGGCAGGGGCAGGCGAACCTGGTGGAGATCACCCTGCCGGAGGACACGCCGCTGGCCGGGTCGCCGGTGAACTCGCTGGACCTGCCGCGGGACGCCGCCCTGGTCACCGTCCTGCGCGGCGGGAGGGTGATCGTGCCCTCGCCGGACGACACGCTGGAGGGCGGGGACGAGCTGCTGTTCGTGGCGGCGGCGGACGTGGAGCGGGAGATCCGGTCCTCGCTGGGCTACTGAGGGACCGGTGAGCGGGTGCGGGGGTCCCGGGAACGGGACCCCCGCGGCCGCTCAGCGCTCGTCGGGCCTCGCGACCACCCGGTCCTCGTCGGTCGGCCTGGGCGGGGTGGCCAGCTGCTGGTAGACGTCGGGCCGGCCCTCGGCCGCCTGCGCACGCAGGCGCTCCTCGGCCTCCCGGTTCTCCTCCTCCTCGCGGGCGATCGCCGCCTTGAGGCGCTTGTCCGACCGCCGCACCGCCCACACCGTCGCCACCAGCGCCACCGCCATCAGCGGGTAGCCCATGGCCAGCCGCGCCGCGGCCAGCCAGCCCACGGACGCCTCGTCGTACAGCCACCGCTGCACCGCGAACCGGGCGAAGAACACCAGCGCCCACACGAGCGTGGCGATGTCGTAGTCGCGGACGCTGGCGCGGTCCTTGCGCCACGCGCTGCCCTGGCCGTTGAGCATGTTCCAGATCACGCCCGCCAGCGGCCGGCGCACCAGGATCGACAGCACGAACGCGCCGCCGTAGACGAGGCTCTGCCAGATGCCGTACAGGAAGAAGCCCTTGGCGTCGCCGGTCCGGTAGGCGATGAACGCCGCGATGCCGACGCCGAACACCGCCGAGACGGCGGGCTGGACCGACCCCTTGCGCAGGGCCAGCACGACGCCGATGAGCACCGCCGAGCCGAGCGCGGCCCAGATCGCCGGTGTCAACCCGGCGAAGGCGTTCACCAGCACGAACACGACCACCGGGAGCGAGGAGAACGCCAGCCCGCTGACGCCGCCCATCTGCTCCAGCAGCGTGGGCTGCTTCTCCTTCTCATCAGCCTGTGTCATGAAGCGTTCTGCAGCTCGTAGTAGGGGTTGTAGAGCACCTTGCGGCCGTCGCGCACCGCGATCCGGCCCCTGGCCTTGATCGTGCGGCCCGGTTCGATGCCCGCGATCCGGCGGCGGCCCAGCCACACCAGCGTGACGCCCTCGGTGCCGTCGAACAGCTCGGCCTCCAGGGTGGCGGCGGCGTCGCGGGGGCAGAGTTCGACGCTGCGCAGCCTCCCGAGGACCGTCACCTCCTGCCCGGACTTGCAGTCACACGCCCGCACGGCTCCGACCGCCGCGACTTTTCGCGACAGGTCGTCGGCGTCCAACTCGCTTGCGTCGGCGCTCAGCCGACGCACGAGGCGGCGCCAATAGCCGCCCCCGGTACCAGTCATCCCCGACTCCAGGAGAGTGCGCGGGGCCTCGACAGCGAAGCCCGTCTGACAGCCAGGGTAACCAGCCACCCCCGATCGAGTATCCGACTGGGGGAGGATCTACGGCCATGAGCCCGTCGCCCGCCGTTCTCCTGCCCGGCACCGCGTCCGACGAGGTGTTCGTGGCCCGGGTGTTCGGGCGCCCGCTGGCCGAGGCCGGGTTCGCGCCGGCCACGCCCGCGGTGCGGGGGGTGCGGGAGTGCTTCGAGGCGCTGGACGCGGCCTGGTCGGGCACTCCCCTGCTGGTCGGGGGCATCTCGCTGGGCGCGCACGTGGCGACGGCGTGGGCGGTGCGGCACCCCGGGCGGTGCGCGGGCGTGCTGGCGGCGCTGCCCGCGTGGCTCGGCCCGGCGGGGGGCGCGCCGGCCGCGCTGGCGGCGGCGGCGAGCGCGGCGGCGGTGGAGGCCGCGGGGTTGGAGGCGGCGCTGACCGGCGTGGACGGGTGGCTCGGGGAGGAGCTGCGGCGCGCGTGGCCCCGGTACGGGGGGCGGCTGGCGGGCGTGCTGCGGGAGGCCGCGGGGTCGCGCGCGCCTACGGCGGCCGAGCTGGGCGGGGTGGTCGTGCCGGTGGGGGTCGCCGCGTGTGCCGACGACCCCGTTCACCCGTTGGCGATCGCCCGGACGTGGGTGGACGCCCTGCCTCGTGGCGCTCTGCGCACGACGACGTTGGCGGCGCTCGGCGCGGACCCGGAGTCGCTGGGCCGCGCCGCGCTCGCCGCGTACGCCGAGGCGTCGGGGATGGCCCTCCCGGGTTGAGCCGGTCGGACCGCCCCCGCCGGGTCAGCCCTGCTGCTGGGCCTGGATGTGCCGGGCGATGGCCTCGGGCAGCTCGACCGGCAGCGGTGTGCGCACCGGCATCGGCTGCTCACCGCGCACCACGACCGTGTCACGCATCAGCACGTACAGGGCCTGCGCCGCCGGGACGGCCATCTCCTCGTTCGGCGCCGCCGCGATGCCGCGCAGCATCCACCGGGGGCCGTCCACGCCCACCACGCGCAGGTGCACCTCGTTGTTGCGCGCCGAGATCTCCTCGCCCCACTCGCCGTTCTCCCGCAGGATGCGGAAGCCGTCGGACTTGAACTGGGCGATCATCTCGCCGCTGACCTCCGGCCACAGCCGGTCGTTGCGCGGCGCGGCGAACGCGCTCACGGTGAGCTGGCCGACACCGGTGAGCAGGTGCACGGCGCGCACCGCGCCCGCCTGGTCCATCTCCACCTGGAGCTGGGCCCCGTCCGGCACCGGCAGCCGGATCGAGCCCAGGTCGAGCCGGTTCAGGCCGTCGTCGGGGGCCTGCGACTCGTCGAACGGGCCCTCCTCGGGCCCGTCCTCGCCGTCGAACTCGGCCTCGGGTTGCGCCGTCCCCCGGTTCGCGGAGTGCCTACCGCGCTTGCGGCGCTTTCCGAACATCGCCTTCACCCCTCCGTCCGGGCGAGCACCTCGTGCCCGCCAGTAGAGCCGTAGCCGCCGGCCCCGCGCGCGGACCCGGGCAGCTCCTCGACCTCGCGGAACACGGCGTGCTCCACCTTCTGCACCACCAGCTGGGCGATCCGGTCACCGCGCGTGAGCACGATGGGCTCGCGCAGGTCGTGGTTGACCAGGCACACCCTGATCTCGCCCCGGTAGCCCGCGTCGATCGTGCCCGGTGTGTTGACCACGCTCAGCCCGACGCGCGCGGCGAGCCCCGAACGGGGGTGCACGAACGCGGCGTACCCCTCGGGCAGCGCGACGGAGATCCCGGTGCCGACCACGGCGCGCTCACCCGGTTCGATCACCACGTCGGCGGTCGTCACCAGGTCCGCGCCGGCATCACCCGGTCGGGCGTAGGCCGGGAGTGGCACTGAGGGATCGAGCCGGGACAGCAGGACCTCGACGCTGGGCACGGCGCGCGAGACTACCCTGGTGGTGTGAGCGAGAGTGCTGTGACCGCCCCGACCGCCTTCCGCGAGCGGTTGTTCGTGCCGTGGTGGGGCTGGCCGCTGCCGCTGGCCGCGGCGGCCCTGCTGGCCGCCGAGATCCACATGGGGTTCCCGGGCGTGCGGTCGTGGCTGCCCTACGTGGTCCTGCTGCCCCTGGCGGTGCTGCTGCTGGCGCGGCTGGGTTCGGTGAAGGTCGAGGTCTCCGGGGGCGAGCTGCGCGTCGGCGAGGCCCACGTGCCGCTGGAGCTGCTCGGCGAGGTCGAGGTGTTCGACGCGAAGGGCAAGCGCCGGGCCATGGGGCCGAACCTCGACCCGATGGCGTTCGTCGCCCACCGCGGGTGGGTGGGGCCGATGGTGCGGGTGCGGCTGGAGGACCCGCGGGACCCGACGCCGTACTGGCTGTTCAGCGTGCGGTCGGCGGAGGAGCTGGCGGCGGTGCTGCGGAAGCGGTGAGCGCCCGCGGTGGCGTTCGCCGGCGGCCCTGGGCCAACAGGACTGCCCCAACGGGACTGGGCGCCACCCCGGCGGAGGGGTGAGCGCCCAGGTCTGGTCGTCGGTGCTGGTGTCGGTACCGGTGCTGGTCTGGTCGTCGGTGCGGGCCTGGTGGTCGTCGGTGCCGGTTCGGTCGTCGGTGCCGGTCGGGCTCGGGCTCGGTCTGCTCAGGCGCAGTCGCGGCAGATGTACTGACCGCCGACTTCCTCGGCCAGCCTGCTGCGGTGGTGCACCAGGAAGCACTTCGAGCAGGTGAACTCGTCCGCCTGCTTGGGCAGGACCTTGAACGTGAGCTCCTCGCCGGACAGGTCCGCACCAGGCAGCTCGAAGTTCTCGGCGGTCGCGTCCTCGTCGATGTCGACGACCCCGGACTGCGTTTCGTTGCGCCGCGCCTTCAGCTCCTCGAGGGAGTCCTCAGCGAGTTCGTCCGCCTCGCTGCGACGCGGCGCGTCGTAGTCGGTCGCCATCTTTCCTTCACACCCCTGCGGTCAACGGAGACTGTTCGTTCGCTGGTTAACGTCCCAGCGCCCCTGTTTGTGCCCTCCGTCCCCAGTGACGGAGGTCTCGCTCTCGCGGCCGGGCGCCAACCCCCTGTCGTCGACGCTTCCCGGTGTCCGGCCCTGGGCGGAGCGCCGAGAGGGTAGCTCATTGTTCGGGCCGTCGTGCAGCGGGTTCCCCCTAATTGAGCAGAAGGGTGACAGGCCCTTCACACGCTGGCCCTATAGGCTCTGGGGAGGCAGTGACCACCCGTCCCGCACGCCCCACGGCGCCCTGAGCGCCGTCAACCGTCCGCGACCGGGTGACAACGGCGTGCCACCACCGGCCCGAGGCGCGGGGCGGTGGGGCGCGGCCTAGCCTGATCACCATCAGCACTGCGCCAGGGGGAGGTCGGCGGACGTGGGACCCGGTACGGGAGGAAACGGGTCGTCGCGGTACCGGAAGCGGCGGCCGTTGCCGGCGCTGGTCTTGTTCCTCGTGCTGGCCGTGACCGCGGTGGTGGTGTGGAACCGGGTGCTCTCCGAGGCCGGTGACGTGGACGCGGCGATCCGCTGCGACCCGCCCGGCGGGGCGCCCGCGTCGGGCGCGCCGGCGTCGACCACGCCGAGCCCGGGGACGGTGCTGGCGCACGACGCGCTGGACCGCACCGACCCGGTGCCGGCGGGCGAGGTCCACTTCCGGGTGTTCAACGCGAGCACGCAGCGCAACCAGGCGCGGTTCGTGGCGACGACCCTGGTGGAGATGGGGATGACCCAGGCGGCGGACCCGGGCAACGACCCGGTGTACCCGGCGCAGGACATGACCTGCCGCGGGCAGATCCGGTTCGGGGCGCCCGGCGCCGGTGCCGCGCGCACGCTGAGCCTGGTCGAGCCGTGCCTGGAGCTGGTGCGCGACGAGCGGCAGGACGCGACCGTGGACGTGGCGATCGGCAAGAAGTTCGGCGAGGTGAAGCCGAACAGCGACGCCCGCAAGGTGCTCGACCAGCTGGCCGCGTGGGCGGAGCAGCAGCCGGAGCAGCAGGGCGGCCAGGCCGCCGAGGCCGCCGCACCGCCGTCGCTGAACGCCGCGAACCTCCAGGGCGCGCGCGAAGTCCACTGCTGACCCCCGCGTCCTCCACCCGCCGTGCGCGGGGTGGAGGACGCGGTCGGGGTCAGATCCTGGCGAAGTCGGCCTCGACGAGGGCCTGGACGAGGGCCTCGGCGATGCCGGGCGCGGCGGCGAAGGTGGCGTCCGCCCCCAGGGCCGGGTGCTCCCCCGGCAGGTGGACCACGGCGCCCGCCTCGCGGGCGATCAGGGCCCCCGCGGCCCAGTCCCAGCGGTTGAGGGCGTGCTCGGCGTAGGCGTCCAGGCGGCCGGCGGCCACCGCGCACAGGTCCAGGGAGGCCGCGCCCGCCCGGCGCATGTCGCGGACCCGGGTGGACAGGGCGGCCCAGGTGTCGGCCTGCCGCTGTCGGCGGTCGGCCCGGTAGGAGAAGCCGTAACCCAGGAGGGACACGTCCAGGCGGGTGGCGTCGGAGACGGACAGGCGCCGGTCGTCCAGGAACGCGCCGCCGCCCGCCGAGGCGGTCCACAGGTGGCCGGTGGCCGGCTCGTAGACCACCCCCGCGATGGACTCGCCGTCGACCTGGGCGGCGAGCGAGACGGCGTAGTGGGGGATGCCGTAGAGGTAGTTCACCGTGCCGTCGATCGGGTCGACGACCCAGGTCAGGCCCTCGACGGCGGTCTCGCCGCCCTCCTCCTCGCCGAAGACCGGTTCACCCGGGCGCAGCGCCGCGAGCCGCCGGCGCACCAGCTGCTCGGCCGCCCGGTCGCCCGCCGTGACGACGTCGGTCGGGGTGCTCTTGGTGTCGACGTCCGCCACGGCGGAGTCGCGCATGTTCCTCGCCAGGTCACCGGCTTCGCGCGCGACGGCGGCGGCGATCCCGACCAGGGGGAGCGGATCGAAACGCAACTGTTCCTCCTGCGTCACTCTCACGGGACTATCGGAGAAGTGCAGGCTAATCTCAGCGGCCACGGTCACTGAATCGAGTAGGAAGGGCCACGGGGATGGGCATGACCCGCGGGTTCGGCGTGGACATCGGCGGCTCCGGCATCAAGGGCGGGCTCGTGGACCTGGAGGCGGGTGCACTGGAGGGCGAACGCCTGCGCATCACCACGCCGCAGCCGTCGACGCCGGACGCGGTCGCCGACGTGGTCGCCGAGATCGTCGAGAAGTTCGGCTGGGAGGGGCCGGTGGGCGTCACCCTGCCGTGCGTGGTGCAGCACGGCGTGGCCCGCTCCGCCGCCAACGTGGACAAGAAGTGGATCGGGACGGACGCCGCCGGGCTGTTCGCCGCCCGCCTGGGCCGGCCGAAGGAGCAGGTCGTCGTCATGAACGACGCCGACGCCGCGGGCGTGGCCGAGATGCGGTTCGGTTCCGGTCGGGACCGGAACGGGCTGGTGGTGCTGCTGACCTTCGGCACCGGCATCGGCAGCGCCCTGTTCCTGGACGGCAGGCTCGTCCCCAACACCGAGTTCGGGCACCTGGAGGTCGACGGCCACGACGCCGAGACCCGCGCGGCCGCCTCGGTGAAGGAGGACAAGGACCTGACCTGGGCGGAGTGGACGCCCCGGGTGTCCCGGTACATCTCGGTGCTGGAGAACCTGATCTGGCCGGACCTGGTCATCGCGGGCGGCGGGGTGAGCAAGAAGGCCGAGAAGTGGCTCCCGCTGCTGGAGGTGCGGACCGAGGTGGTGGCCGCGGCGCTGAAGAACGACGCGGGCATCGTCGGCGCGGCCGTGGCCGCCGCGCACGACCTGGCGCCCTGACCCACCCTGGGCTCCGCTCAGTACGGGGCCCTGAGCTGCGAGAACGCGTGTCGACCCCCTTCGGTGCACGGCGGGGCGCAACGGCACGCGGTTCTCGTCGTTACAATGGAACGGTGCCCCGCTGACGAACGATCCGGCGGGGGATCCCCCGTACTCCGGCGACCGAGGTTCGCGCCCTTCGGTTTGCCTTGATCGACAGTCGCGAAAGGGCGTACGTGGCAGCCGCGAAGACGACCCAGGCAGCTCAGGCTGACGCCGAGGAGACGCCCAAGGCCACCTCGGCGAGGAAGGCCCCGGCCAAGAAGCCGGTGGCGAAGACCGCCGCGGCGGGCAAGACGACGACGCGGGGACCGCGCAAGGCGGGAGCCAAGGCGGCGCCCGCCGGGCCGGCCAAGGCGAAGAAGGCGGACGGTGACGAGCCGGAGGGCCTCGAAGGGCCCGAGGGCGAGGACCTGGTCGACGACGTCGAACTGATCGACGAGCCGGTCGAGGAGGAGCCCGCCGAGGAGGAGGCCAAGCCCGGCGAGGGCGACTTCGTCTGGGACGAGGAGGAGTCGGAGGCCCTGCGGCAGGCCCGCAAGGACGCCGAGCTGACGGCCTCCGCCGACTCGGTCCGCGCCTACCTCAAGCAGATCGGCAAGGTCGCCCTGCTCAACGCGGAGGAGGAGGTCGAGCTCGCCAAGCGCATCGAGGCCGGCCTCTACGCCGCGGAGCGGGTGCGCCGCGCCGAGGACGAGAGCGAGAAGCTCACCCCGCAGCTGCGCCGCGACCTGCGGTGGATCGTGCGGGACGGCGAGCGGGCCAAGAACCACCTGCTGGAGGCCAACCTCCGCCTGGTGGTGTCGCTGGCCAAGCGCTACACCGGTCGCGGCATGGCGTTCCTGGACCTGATCCAGGAGGGCAACCTGGGCCTGATCCGCGCGGTGGAGAAGTTCGACTACACCAAGGGCTACAAGTTCTCGACGTACGCCACGTGGTGGATCCGCCAGGCGATCACCCGCGCGATGGCCGACCAGGCCCGCACCATCCGCATCCCGGTGCACATGGTCGAGGTCATCAACAAGCTCGGCCGCATACAGCGTGAACTGCTCCAGGACCTGGGCCGCGAGCCCACCCCGGAGGAGCTGGCCAAGGAAATGGACATCACCCCGGAGAAGGTGCTGGAGATCCAGCAGTACGCCCGGGAGCCCATCTCGCTGGACCAGACGATCGGCGACGAGGGCGACAGCCAGCTCGGTGACTTCATCGAGGACTCCGAGGCCGTGGTGGCGGTGGACGCGGTGTCGTTCACGCTGCTCCAGGACCAGCTCCAGTCGGTGCTGGCGACGCTGTCCGAGCGCGAGGCGGGCGTGGTGCGGCTGCGGTTCGGCCTCACCGACGGCCAGCCGCGGACGCTGGACGAGATCGGCCAGGTCTACGGGGTGACGCGGGAGCGCATCCGGCAGATCGAGTCGAAGACGATGTCGAAGCTGCGCCACCCGTCCCGCTCGCAGGTGCTGCGCGACTACCTGGACTAGGCGACGGATCGAGCGAACGCCCCCCGACCACATCGGTCGGGGGGCTTTTCGCGGTGCGGTGACGAGCCGGTGAACCGGACGAAGACGTCCGGATGGTGGAACACGAGGGCGTGTTCGCTCTGGGCTGACCGAAGTGTCACCGATCACACCGGAGCGCTCCCGACGCCCACCTTTCGGCCCAGCGGCGGTGATCCCGATGCCGTATCCGCAGGTCGGAAACCCGTGGCGCGACAGCGGAAAGTGAGGACGCACCCGGTGAACCCGCGGCAGGTCGCAGGTTCGAACCACTCGACCGCCGGGTAGAGGGACAGTGACGCGGGTCGCCACGGCCCAGGGAACACTGACTTACGCCCGTGCGTCTGCAAGAGTGGAAGCAGCGAACACGGCGCACCCGCCAGATGCGAGGTGGTCGCAGCTAGGTGTGAGGGCACCGATCCCCGGTGCCGGGACGGAGGGAGATTTCCATGACTACCACGCTCACCCGCCCCGCGTTGACCGCTGCCGACCGCTGCGACCGCTGCGGGGCCGCTGCCCAGGTTCGCGCCGTACTCCCCTCCGGGGGCGAGCTGCTGTTCTGCGGGCACCACGCCCGCGAGCACAGCACGAAGCTGCGCGAGCTCGCTGCCGAGTTGCAGCAGGGCTGAACACCGCGAGCCGCCCTCGGCTCGTGGCACCCTAGCCGTCTGGGGCGGGGATCCCACCGGGATCCCCGCCCCCTGCATGTCCGGCCCTCGAGGACCGTTCCCGGATCCCGGGAACGGGTCGGCCCCCGGGAACGGGTCCGGGGGCCTGGGAACGGGTCCGGCCCGAGGACGGGTTCGGCCCGGGAACGGGTCGGGGTCTGGGAACGGGTTCGGCCCGGGGACCGGTCGGGGCCTGGGAACGGACCGGACACCGGGAACGGGTCCGGCCCGGGGAGCGGGTCCGGGAACGGGTCAGACCTCGCCCAGCACGGGCTCGAAGGCCAGTTCGGCCGCCCCGACGAGCTTCGCGTCCCGGCCCAGCGGTGACGACTCGATGCGGGTGCCGCCGACCGCGCGCGACACCAGGGACCGCTCCTGCACGGTCCGCCGCAACCGGTCCACCAAGGACTCGGGCAGCGCGGTGAACAGGTCCCCCAGCACCACCAGCTCGGGCCCCAGCATGTTGACCGCGGTCACCAGGCCCATGGCCAGCCACTCGGTGAACTCGCCGAGGCGGTGCGCCACCGAGTCCGGCGAGCCCGCCAGCGAGCGCAGCTCGGCCACCACGGCGCCGCGCGGGGAGTCCTCGGGCAGCGCCAGCGCCCGGCACAGGGCCGCCTCGCCGACCTCGGTCTCCCAGCAGCCGTGGCAGCCGCAGTAGCAGCGCCTGCCGCCGGGGCGGACCACCATGTGGCCCAGCTCGCCCACGTAGCCGCCGGTGCCGCGCAGCGGTTGCCCGCTGGAGATGACGCCGCCGCCGATGCCGACGTCGGCGGAGATGTAGACGACGTCGGACGAGCCGCGGGCGGCGCCCCGGGTGTGCTCGGCCAGCGCGCCGAGCTCCGCGTCGTTGCCGATCTGCACGGGCACCTTCAGCACCGCGGCCAGCCGCTCGCCCAGGGCCACGTCGGTCCAGTGCAGGTTGGGCGCCTCGTGCACGAGCCCGTCCGAGCGGCGCACCACGCCGGGCACGGACACGCCGACCCCGACGGCCCGCGCGTCCAGCTCGTCGGCCAGCAGCTTGGCCGAGTCGGCGATGTGCGTGATCACCTCGCCGGGGTCGCGGGACCGGTGGTGCAGGTTCCACGAGTCCCGGCCGAGGATGTCGCCGCCCAGGCCCACCATGGCCATCGCCACCTGCTCGACGCGGATGTCGATGGCCATGACCACGGCGGCGTGGGGTTGGGGCAGCACCAGCAGGGACGGGCGGCCCGCGCCGGAGCGCTGGGCGGGCACCCGCTCGGCGACCACACCGGACTCGGCCAGGCCGTCCACCAGGGCTTTGATCGTGCTGCGGTTGAGACCCAGCTCAGCCGCCAGCGACGCCCTGGTGGACGGTCCGTCCACGTGCAGCCGGCGCAGCAGCGCCGAGCGGTTGTGCCTGCGGACCTCGTCCGGCCGGGCACCCGCGGTCGGTGAACTCACGTCAACGGGTGGAACTCGCCGCCCGGCGACGGGACAGCGCGTCGATGCTCGCGGCCAGCAGCAGCACCAGGCCGGTGACCACGTACACGACGGCGGCGGGCTGCTTGAGCAGGCCCATGCCGTTGTAGATGGTGGCGAGCACCGCGCCGCCGATGACCGCGTCGCGCAGCCTGCCCTTGCCGCCGAACAGCGACACGCCGCCGATCACGGCCGCGCCGACCGCCATCAGCAGGGTGTTGCCGCCACCGGCGTTCGGGTCGACCGAGCCGACCTTCGAGGAGTACACGATGGCGCCGATGGCCGAGGCGGAGGAGGCGATCACGAAGACGCTCATCCGGATCTGGGCCACGTTGATGCCGGCGCGGCGGGCGGCTTCCTGGTTGCCGCCGACGGCGTAGACGTGGCGGCCGTAGCGGGTGCGCTCCAGCACGAACGTGCCGAGGACCAGGAGCACGAGCACGAGCGGCACCACGTACGGGACACCGGCGATGACGACGAAGTCGCTGGCCGAGCGGTTCACCGTCAGCGCGTAGGTGGCGGCCGCGGCGAGCACCACGACGATGCCGACCTTGGTCAGGATCAGCGGGGTGGGCTGGGCGACCAGGCCCCTGCGCAGCCGGCTGAAGTGGCGGCCGAGCACGAGCGCGGCGTAACCGCCCGCGGCGATGGCGAACAGCGCCCAGGAGCCCGCGGTGCTGAGGTTGCCGTTGGCGACGTTGAACAGCACGTCGTTGCGCAGGCCGAGGGTGCCGCCGTCGCCGATGAGCTGGAGGACGACGCCGCTCCAGGTCAGGAACAGGCCGAGGGTCACCACGAACGACGGGATGCCGACCTTCGCGACCAGGAAGCCGGTGACGGAGCCGATCGCGGCGCCGACGCAGATGGCGAGCAGGATCTCGACCCACGGGTTGGCCGGGACGCCGATCAGCGAGACCAGGAGCGCGAAGCCGGCCATGCCGGCGGCGGGCCAGAGCTTCACGGCCGCGGCGAGCGCGATCGCCAGCACCAGCACGGCGCAGTACATGATGAAGACGGTGTTGCCCATGCCGCCGAGCAGGTTGCCGTTCTCGACCAGGTGCAGCGCCATCACCGACGCGGTGACGCCGGAGGCGGTGCCCGCGGACAGGTCGATCTCGCCCAGCAGGAGCACGAACACCAGGCCCATGGCGATGATGACGATGCTCGCGCCCTGCGCGAGGAGGTTGGCGATGTTGCCCAGCGTCAGGAAGGTGTCCGCCAGGGAGCTGAACACGATCAGCAGCACCACCAGGCCGAGCAGCGCGGGCAGGGAGCCGAGCTCGCCGCCGCGCAGGCGGGCCACGTAGTCCCGCAGCGCCTCGCCGGTGGACTGGGAGGTGGTGTCGATGCCGAAGTCGGAGATGGCGCCCTGGGGGTCCTTGGGCGACGTCTCGCTGGTGGTGTTGGTCATGCTGCGTTCCTCGTCCTGAGCCCTCGGCGTCAGATGGTGGCGGATTCGGCCCGGGCGATGCCCAGGTCCCCGGAGCGGCCGGCGGTGATCAGCTCGACCACCTGGCCGTGCGTGACGTCCTTGGTGTTGACCTCGGCGGCCATGCGGCCCAGGTAGAGGCACGCGATGCGGTCCGCGACCTCGAACACGTCGTTCATGTTGTGGCTGATCAGCACCACGCCCAGGCCCTGCTCGGCCAGCCGGCGCACCAGGTCGAGCACCTGGCGGGTCTGCGCGACGCCCAGCGCCGCGGTCGGCTCGTCGAGCAGCACGACCCGGCTGTTCCACAGCACGGCCTTGGCGATGGCGACGGTCTGCCGCTGGCCGCCGGACAGCGACGAGACCTGCGTGCGCACGGACTTGACCGTGCGGACCGACAGCGAGGTCAGCGTCCGGCGGGCGGCCTGCTCCATGTCGGCCTCGTCGAGCATCCCCAGCTTGCCGCGCTCGCGGCCCAGGAACATGTTCTGGACGATGTCGAGGTTGTCGCACAGCGCCAGGTCCTGGTACACGACCTCGATGCCCATGTCCGCGGCCTCGCGCGGGCCCGAGATGTGGACCTGCTTGCCGTCGAACAGCACCGTGCCCGAGTCGGTCGGGTGGATGCCCGCGATGCACTTGACCAGCGTGGACTTGCCCGCGCCGTTGTCGCCGACGAGGGCGGTGACCTGCCCGGGGTGAACGGCGAAATCGATGTCGTGCAGCACGTGCACGGGACCGAAGGTCTTGTTGATGCCGCGCAGCTCGAGGATCGGCTCGCTCACTGGTTTCCTCCTGTGTCCCCACTCGCGGGTGGGCGCGCCGGGGCGGGGTGCGGCAACCGCACCCCGCCCCGGCGCGAGCGTGGACTACTTGATGCCGAGCTCGGTGCAGGTGGCGGCGAGGTCGGTGACGCAGACCTCACTGGCCTTGACGAAGCCGGCGTCCACCACGGTCTTGACGTTCTCCTTGGTGATCAGCTGGGCCTCCAGCAGCACCGACTTGACGGTGCGGCTGCCCTTGGTGTCCTCGACCGAACCGGTGGCGAGCGCGTCGGCGCCGGCCTTGTCGCCCTTGGCCAGGGCGGCGGCCAGCTTCGCGGTGGCGTTGGCCTCGGCGTCGATCGGCTTGAACACGGTCATGAACTGGTCGCCGCGCAGGACGGCCTGGAGGCCCTCCGGGGTGGCGTCCTGGCCGGTGACCGGGACCTTGCCGTTCAGGCCGTACTTCTTGAGCACGGTGATGACCGCGCCGGCGAGGCCGTCGTTGGCGGCCACGACGCCGTCGACCTTCTGGCCGTTGCCGGTCAGGATCTGCTCGAAGGTCACGCCGCCCTGCTGGTTGTCCCAGTCCGGGATGGCCTGCGACTGGACCAGCTTGTAGTCGCCGGAGCCGTACTTGGGCTCCAGGACCTTCTTCTGGCCGTTGTGGAACAGGGTGGCGTTGTTGTCGGTCGGGGCGCCCTCGATCTCGATGACCTCGGCGGGCTTCTTGCCCGGCGCCAGCTTCTCCAGGCCCTGGACCAGGCCCTGGCCCTGGAGCTCGCCGACCTTCTCGTTGTCGAACGAGACGTAGTAGTCGGAGCTGCCGCCCAGGTTCAGGCGGTCGTAGTCGATGACCGGGATGCCCGACGACTTGGCCTTCTGCGCGACCGACGCGCCGACCTCGCTGTTCGGGGTGGCGATGATCAGGACCTTGACGCCGGCGTTGATCATGCCGTCCGCCAGGGTCGAGAACTTCTGCACGTCGCCCTGGGCGTTCTGGATGTCGGGGTCGAGCCCCTCGGCCTTGAGCGCCTTCTCCAGCAGCGGCTTGTCGAAGCCCTCCCAGCGGGCCGAGGACTTGGTCTCCGGGAGGATGACGCCGACCTTCGTGCCACCGCCCGAGGCGCTGTCCGTGTTGGTGTCCGTCGTGGTGTCGCCACCCGTGGACGTGTTCGCGCCACAAGCCGTCATGGCCAACGCAAGGCCCGTGCTTGCGGCGATGAGAGCGAGGCTCTTGCTGCGCATCCAGCCATCCCTTTCACGCAGGTGCATAAATGTTGTGGCGCACAACGTATGCCCCCACCCACGGTGACCGGAAGCACACTTGACCGATAAAGAGGGCACGATGCGCTAACAGCGAGGTAACCGAACGGACATCCAACTACGCCGAACGGCCCAGTTGGTCACATCCGGTCACGAAAGGGACGGTTCGGGGGTTTGTTCTGGCCCGCAACGGCCGGAACCGGTACCGCCGGGAAAGATCATCAAGACCGTGACGCGGGGTGGCTCACCACGAACGCAGCGTGGCGATCCGCTCCTCCAACTGCTCGATGCTGGCCATCGCCGTGGGCGGGCCGCCGCAGTACTCGCGCAGCTGGTTGTGGATCTTGCCGTGCGGCTTCCTGGTGCGGTGGTGGTGCATGGCCACCAGCGTGTTGAGCTCCTTGCGCAGCTGCGCCAGCCGCTCCTGCACGCTCGCGGGGCGGGCCGCCGGGGCGATCGGCGCGGGCGCGGCGGCGGCCGCCGCGTTCCGCTTGCTCGCCTCCACCAGCTGCTTCTCCTGCCGCTGCCGCAGCAGCGCGCGCACCTGGTCGGGCTCCAGCAGACCGGGCAGGCCCAGGTACTCCTGCTCCTCGTCGCTGCCCGCGAACGCCGCCGTGCCGAACGAGGAACCGTCGTAGATCACCTGGTCCAGCTCGGCCGACGCGCCCAGCGAGGTGAACGCGCGCTCCTCCTCGCCCGGCTCGTCGTCGACCCTGTTGGCCTGCGACAGCAGGTCGTCGTCCCAGCCGTCCTTCTCGCGGTGGGGCTTGCCCAGGACGTGGTCGCGCTGCGCCTCCAGCTCGCTGGCCAGGCCGAGCAGCACCGGCACGCTGGGCAGGAACACGCTGGCCGTCTCACCCCTGGCCCGCGCCCGCACGAACCGGCCGATGGCCTGGGCGAAGAACAGCGGGGTGGAGGCGCTGGTCGCGTACACGCCGACAGCCAGCCGCGGCACGTCGACGCCCTCCGACACCATGCGCACCGCGATCAGCCAGCGCTCCTGCGAGGCGGCGAACTCGGCGATGCGGCCCGACGCCTTGGGGTCGTCGGAGAGCACCAGGGTGGCCGCCTGGCCGGTGACGCGCTGGAGCACCTCGGCGTACGCCTTGGCCACGGTCTGGTCGGTCGCGATGACCAGGCCGCCCGCGTCGGGGATGCCGCCGTTGCGCAGCTGCGTCAGCCGCACGTCGGCGGCCTTGAGCACCGAGGGCATCCACTCGCCCGACGGGTCCAGCGCCACCCGCCACGCCCGCGCGGTCTGCTCCTGGGTCAGCGGCTCGCCCAGCCGCGCGGAGAACTCCTCCCCCGCGCTCGTGCGCCACGCCGCCTCGCCCGAGTAGGCCAGGAAGATCACCGGCCGGACCACGCCGTCCTTGAGGGCGTCGGCGTAGCCGTAGGAGTGGTCGGCCCGGCTGCGCTGCGCGCCGTCCGGGCCCGGCTCGTAGGTGACGAACGGGATCGGCGAGTCGTCCGAGCGGAACGGGGTGCCGGTCAGGCACAGCCGCCGCACCGCCGGGGTGAACGCCTCCCGGATCGCGTCGCCCCAGGACTTGGCGTCGCCGCCGTGGTGGATCTCGTCGAGCAGGACCAGCGTCTTGCGGTTCTCCGTGCGCACCCGGTGCAGCATCGGGTGCGCCGCGACCTGCGCGTACGTCAGCGCGACGCCGTGGAAGTCGCGGGAGGTGACCGCGTTGGTGTTGCGGAAGTTCGAGTCGATGGCGATGCCCGCCTCGGCCGCCGCCCGCGCCCACTGGTGCTTGAGGTGCTCGGTGGGCGTGACGATGGTGATCGCCTCGACCGTGCGGTCGGCCAGCAGCTCGGCCGCCACGCGCAGGCCGAACGTGGTCTTGCCCGCGCCGGGCGTCGCGACGGCCAGGAAGTCCTTGGGCCGGGCGGCCAGGTACTTGGTCAGCGCGCGGCGCTGCCAGGCGCGGAGCGGGCGGGTTGCGACGACCTGCGGCTGCGACAACCTCGGAACCCCTCCAGCGCTGATCACCTGCGGTGCGGACCTGCGTGATCACCTGCGGTGCGGACATGCGAATGCCCTCGGTGCGGGTGACCGTCGAGGGCGAGGGACAGCCTACCCGCTGCGGCCGCCCCGCACGGCTCGCGGCACGGACCCGGGTTCCGGTGACGCGGAATCGGCCCGGATGCACCATGCTTGACCTCGCGATGGGTTCGCCTCGGGACGACAGGGCGCGCAGCTCGGGCCGCAAGGGTCCACTGCGCCTGTTGGCGCGCACCTGGTCCAAGGCGTGGGCGGGCAGCATCTTCTCCGAATCCGCCGAGGCCGCGTTCTGGCAGACCCTGTCGTTCCCGCCGCTGCTGCTGGGCCTGCTGGGCAGCCTGGGCTACGTCGGCGACTGGCTCGGGCCGGACGTGGTGGGCGCGGTCAAGGACCGGATCATCTCCACCTGCCGGACGATCTTCAGCCAGGACGTGGTCAACGGGGTGATCGTGCCCACCGTCGACCAGGTGCTGACCACCGGCAAGGGCGAGATCGTCTCGGTCGGCTTCCTGATCTCGCTGTGGGCCGGGTCCTCGGCGATGTCGTCGTTCGTGGACGCGATCACGGCCGCGCACGACCAGTACGGGGTGCGCAACGAGGTGTGGCAGCGGATCTTCGCGCTGCTGCTCTACATGGCGAGCCTGGTGCTGCTGGTCATCGGCCTGCCGGTGCTGGCGCTGGGCCCGGACGTGCTGCCGCGGCTGTTCCCCGACTCGTGGGAGCCGACGATCGGCAGCTGGCTGAGCGCGTTCTACTACCCCGCCATCGGGGTGCTGCTGGTGCTGGCGCTGGCCACGCTCTACAAGGTGGCGCTGCCGAACAAGCTGCCGTGGCACCGGCTGGTACCGGGGGCCGTGCTGGCGATGGCGGTGTTCCTGCTGTCGTCGATCGGGCTGCGGCTCTACATCCGGTGGATCACCACCACCGGCTACACCTACGGCGCGCTGGCCACGCCCATCGCGTTCCTGCTGTTCGCGTTCTTCATCGGGTTGGCGATCACCCTCGGGGCCTACTTCAACAGCGCGTTGCAGGAGATGTGGCCGGCGCGGATGACCCGGCGGCAGCGGCGGCGGTGGCAGCGGCTGGAGATCGAGCGGGCGGCCGAGCGCATCCGGTCCGGCGAGGACCGGCGGGTGCGGGAGCGGGGCGGACCGGGGGCGGAGGACCCGCCCGCGAACGTCACCGGCGTCACCGGCGGCCCCGCCGGGCACCTGGCCGAGCACCCCGCCGACCGTCCCGCCGAGAACCCCGCGGCGCCCGCGGTGAACGGCGTCGCGGAGCCCACCGTGCCGCTGGGGGTCGAGCGGCCGGAGGAACCCCCGCCCGTGCGGCGGCTCCTGGACTGATCGGCTCCCCGGCACCGAGCCCGGGGCTCGGGGCTCCGAACCCGGCTCAGGACGACGACGCCCCGGTGCCGGTCCGCGCGGGACCGGCACCGGGGCGTCGGGAATCGGGGCGTCGGGGGTCGGGGACCTACTCTCCGCCGCCGCCCGCGGGCAGGCCGTCGTAGATCCGCTTGCAGTCCGGGCACACGGGCGAGCCCGGCTTGGGCGACTTCGTCACCGGGAAGACCTCGCCGCACAGGGCCACCACGTGCGTGCCCATGACCGCGCTTTCCGCGATCTTGTTCTTGCGCACGTAGTGGAACATCTTCGGGGCGTCGTCACCGGTGTGGTCGGTGCCTTCCGGCCGGGTCTCCACCTCGGGGAGGGTCTGCGTACTCACCCGCCCAGCGTACCTGGGAAGATGGCCGCTCGTGAGCACGCCGAGCATCACCGAAGAGGTCGAATCCGCCCTGGCCGGGAACCGGCCGGTGGTGGCGCTGGAGAGCACGATCCTGTCGCACGGGCTGCCGCCCGGCCGCAACCGCCAGGTCGCCACCCGGATCGAGGACGCGGTGCGCGCGGCGGGCGCGGTGCCCGCCACGATCGCCGTGCTGGGCGGGGTGCCGAAGGTCGGGCTGACCGCCGCGGAGCTGGACCGGGTCTGCGACCCGGCGAACGACCTGGTGAAGCTGTCGCGGCGGGACCTGGGCGCGGCGTTCGCGCTCCGGCGGGACGGGGCGACCACGGTCGCCGGCACGGCCGCGCTGGCGCACGCCGCCGGCATCGGCGTGTTCGCGACCGGCGGGCTGGGCGGGGTGCACCGGGGCGCGCGGGAGACCTGGGACGTGTCCGCGGACCTGGACGTGCTGGCGACCACGCCGGTGCTGGTGGTGTGCTCCGGGGTCAAGTCGATCCTCGACGTCGGGGCCACGCTGGAGCTGCTGGAGACCCGGTCGGTGCCCGTGCTGGGGTACCGGGTGGACCGGTTCCCGGCGTTCTACCGGCGCGAGTCCGCGTTCGACGTGCCGTGGCGGGTCGAGTCGGCCGCCGAGGCCG
The DNA here is from genome assembly GCF_047689505.1 of Saccharothrix sp. BKS2. NCBI lineage: Bacteria > Bacillati > Actinomycetota > Actinomycetes > Pseudonocardiales > Pseudonocardiaceae > Saccharothrix > Saccharothrix sp. BKS2. The sequence goes on from NZ_JAUQOL010000006.1 coordinate 27,453, forward strand.
CCGCGGTGGTGGCGGCGCACCGCGCCGGGGTGACCGGGTCGTCGGGCGTGCTGCTGGCCAACCCCGTGCCCGCGGCCTTCGAGATGCCCGCCGACCTGCACGAGCGGCTGTTGACCGAGGGGCTGGAGCTGCTGCGGTCGCGCGGCGTGCACGGCAAGCAGGTCACGCCCGTGCTGCTGGAGCACTTCCACACCGCCAGCGGCGGGGTGAGCCTGGACACCAACGAGGAGCTGGTGGTGTCCAACGCGGTGCTGGCCGCCGAGGTGGCCGTGGAGCTGGCCGCGGCGGGGGGCGGTCGGTGACCGCGGTCGTGGTCGTGGGCGACGCCGGGCTGGACGTGGTGGCCCGGCACACCGGCCCCGTCGTGCACGGCGGCGACACGCGGGCCTCGGTGACCATCGAACCCGGCGGGGCCGGCGCGAACACCGCGGCGTGGCTGGCCTCCTGCGGCGCGTCCCCGGTGCTGCTCACCCGGGTCGGCGCGGACCCGGCGGGCAGGCAGGTCCGGGCCGAGCTGACCGCCGCCGGGGTGCGGTGCGCGTTCGTGGTGGACCCCGGCGCGGCGACGTGCTGCGTGGTGGTGCTGGTGGACGGCGCCGGGCAGCGGACCATGCTGCCCGACCGGGGCGCCAACGCCCGGTTCTCCCCCGGCGACGTGGACCCCGCGCTGCTGGGCGGCGCCTCCCACCTGCACCTGTCCGGGTACGTGCTGCTGGACGCGTCGTCGCGGGCCGCCGGGGTGGCGGCGCTGCGGGCGGCGCGGGAGGCCGGGTTGACCACGTCGGTGGACCCGCAGTCGGCCGCGCTGTTCTACGACGGCTTCCTGGACGACGTGCGGGGCGTGGACCTGCTGCTGCCCAACACCGAGGAACTGGTGGGGCTCACCGGGTCGGCGTCGCCCGGAGCCGCGCGGGACCTGCTGGACGTGGTGGGCGCGGTGGCGCTGACGGCCGGTGCGGGCGGGGCGAGCTGGGTGGACGCGGACGGGGTGGTGTCGGTGCCCGCCGAGGACGTGGCGTGCGTGGACTCGACCGGGGCCGGTGACGCGTTCGACGCCGGGCTGCTGGCGGCGTGGCTGACCGGGGCGTCCCGGCGGGACGCCCTGCTGGCCGGTGTGCGGGCGGCGGCGCGGGCCGTGTCGGCGGTGGGGGCGCAGCCCGCCGGCCCGCCACCGCCGGGTTCGCTCAGCCGTCGATGACCTGGTGCGGGCGCGCCTCGACGGCGCGGTGCTCGCGCACGAAGCGGTTGGGCTTCTCCGCCTTGCGGGGCGGCCGGTCGTTGGCGATCAGGACCGCCATCCAGGGCAGCGGCACGGACAGCACCAGGAAGGCGAGCGCCAGCCACCAGGTCTCGTAGAAGACCATCGCCAGGACCAGGCACGGGATGCGGGCGCCCATCACGATCGCGTACTTGCGCTTGCGGGCGGCGTGCTGCTCCTCGTAGGAGGGAGCCGCCGCGGTGATGAGCACCGGTGTGCTGTCGCGCTCGGGGTTGGTCACGACATCACCTCCAATGGCTCCATGGTCCCACCAGGGACCGGGGACGACACAACGGGTGGAGGGTGATTCGCGCCGCGGTTGCGGCCGTTCGGGTCCGTGGCGGACCATCCCGCCTGTGGTGGCGCTGGATCGGCTGGTGGACGTGCTGGGGAGCCTGGGCACGCACCTGTGCTGCGCGCCGCGCGGGCGGGACGTGGAGCTGCGGGGCGTGGCGCTGCACGACCCGGCCGAGCACACCGCGGCGGCGCCCGACGACGTGCTGCTCGGGCTGGGGCTGCCCTCCCACGCCGCGGCGGCCCGGCTGGTCGGCGGGACCGCGGCGGCGGCGGTCGTGCTGCACGGGTCGCCGCCGCTGGACGAGCGGGTGATCACGGCGGCGCGGCGGTCCGGGGCGGCCGTGCTGCTGGTGGACCCGTCGGTGCCGTGGGGGCAGCTGGCGAACGTGGCGCAGACGCTGGTGCTGGGCGGGCAGGGCGCCGGCGACCTGTTCGCGGTGGCCGACGCGATCGCGGCGGTGGTCGGCGGGCCGGTGACCATCGAGGACCAGCAGTCGCGGGTGCTGGCCTACTCGTACCGGCAGCAGGACGTGGACCAGGTGCGGGTGCAGACCATCCTGGGTCGGCGGGTGCCGGAGGAGGCGCGGCGGGCGCTGGACTCCTACGGGGTGTTCGCGCACCTGGCGCGGTCCGACGAGCCGATCTTCGTGCCGAAGCTGACCGACCAGCTCGGCGGGCGGCTGGTGGCGGCCGTGCGGGCGGGGCGCGAGCTGCTGGGGTCGGTGTGGGTGGAGGTCGACGCGGCGGTGGACGCGGTCCGGCACGCGGCCCTGGTGGACGGGGCGCGGACGGCGGCGCTGCACCTGCTGCGGGCGCGGGCGTCGGCGGACCTGGAGCGGCAGGCAGAGGCGGACCTGGTGATCGAGGCGCTGGAGGGGGGCGCGCCGGGCACCCTGGCCCGGCTGGGGCTGCCGTCGACGGGGTTGCGGGTGATCGCGGTGCAGGCGCACGCCGGGGAGGGCGAGCACGGGGCGGCGCTGCTGGCGTTCTCCCGGGCGACCTCGGGGTTCGGCTGGTCGCGGCCCGGCCGCTCGGCGCTGTTCGGCAACGTCCTCTACACCGTGCTGCCGTGCGACGAGGACGCCGCGGCGGCGGTGGACTGGGTCCGCGCCCTGGCCCGTGAACTCCCCGCCGAGGCGGTGGTGGAGGCGGGCATCGGGGGCCGCGCGGACGCCGGCTCGCTGACCGCGTCGCGCACGGAGGCCGACGAGTGCCTGGCCCTGTCCACCGGCGACCCGGTCGTCTACGACCGGTCCTGGTCCCTGGTCCTGCTGCGGCGGCTGGCGAGCGTCGCCCGGACCGGCCGCGTGCCCACCCGGGGCCCGGTGGCCGACCTGCTGCGGCACGACGCCGAGCACGGCACGCACTACGCGCCCACCCTCCGGGCCTGGCTGGCCGCGCAGGGCGACGCGCGCGAGGCGGCCCGCGCCCTGGCCGTGCACCCCAACACCCTGCGCTACCGGATGCAGCGCATGTCCGAGGTGACCGCCGTCCCCCTGGACGACCCGACCCAACGCCTGGCCATGGCCATAGCCCTGACCATCACCCCACCCCCCTAGACCCCCGCGAGTCGTACGTCCAGACCTCGCGTGTCGTACGTCCAGACCCCCCGAGTTACACGTTCAGACCCCCGCGAGTCGAACGTTCACGACCACCGTGTCGAACACTCGGGACAGGCGAGTTCACCATTCGCGGCCGTGCGAGGGTTACTCGCAAGTAACCGCTGACCAGGCACGGAACGACGCGAATGGTGAACTCGGGGGTCCTGAACGTACGACACGGTGGGTCTGAACGTACGACTCGCGGGGTCTGGGCGTACGACTCGCGCGGGGTGGGCGGGCGGGGGTGGGTGGGGCGGGGGACGATGGCGCGGTGGTTCCTGATCTTTCTGTTGAGTTGACCGGTCGGTTGCGCGAGGCGTTCCTGGAGGTGGGGTACGACGCGGACGGGGTGCTGGGGGTGCTGGGGCCCCGGGCCCACGCGGCGCTGGGGAGGGGCGAGCCGGAGGCCGCGCGGCGGGCGTCGCGGGACGCCGGCCCGCTGGGCACGCTGATCCGGCTGTTCCTGCTCGGGGACGCCGAGGACGAGAAGGCCGTGCGGCGGGCGCTGCCCGGGGTGGACCTGGACGCGGCGATCGGCAACGAGGTGCTGCGCGGCGACGGGGCCGAACTGCGGGCGGGGCTGGACGTCCGGCCCTACGGCGACGACGAGGGGTCGTGGTGGGTCGTCGCCGACCTGGACTCCGAGCAGCGCGGCGGACCGGTGCCCGCCGACCACGTGCTGGGCGTCGGGCACGCCTCGATCAGCCTCGCCCGCGCCACCTCCCGGCGGCCCGTCGGGACCCTGCTGGACCTGGGCACGGGGTGCGGGGTGCAGGCCCTGCACGCGAGCAGGCACGCGGGGCGGATCACCGCGACCGACCTGTCCGAACGCGCGCTGGCCCTGGCCGCGGGCACGTTCCGGCTCAACGAGGTCGACGTGGAGCTGCGCCGGGGCGAGTGGTTCGCCCCCCTGCGGGGGCGCCGGTTCGACCAGGTGGTGTGCAACCCGCCGTTCGTGGTGGGCCCGCCGCGCGTCGACTACGTCTACCGCGACTCCGGGCTGGAGGGCGACGACGCGAGCGCACTGGTCGTGCGCCAGATGCCGGCGTTCCTGGCCGAGGGCGGCGTGGGCCAGCTGCTCGCCTCCTGGCTGCACCGCCGGGGCGAGGACTGGGCCGACCGCGTCAGCGCCTGGCTGCCCCGCGGCGGCGGCGTGGACGCCTGGTTCGTGCAGCGCGACGTGGCCGACCCGGCGCTCTACGTCGGCACCTGGCTGCGCGACGCCGGGGTGGACCCGCGCGGCGACGAGGGCCGCGCCAAGGCGGGCGCCTGGCTGGACTGGTTCGCCGAGAACGAGGTGGAGGGCGTCGGCTTCGGCTTCGTCACGCTGCGCCGCACCGACACCGAGCACCCCGAGGTCGTCTGCGAGGACCTGCGCCACGCCTACGACGACCCGCTGGGCCCGGAGTCGGCCGCCTGGCTCGACCGGGTGGCCTGGCTGCGCGCCCACGGCAACGACGACCTCCTCGCGACCAGGTTCACGGTGCCGCCCACCGTGCTGCTGGAGGAGGTCTCGGAGCCCACCGGGGACGGCTGGGAGGCGGTCGTGCGCCGCCTGCACCGCACCGACGGGCCCGGCTGGCAGCACGAGCTGGACGAGACCGCGGCGCGGCTGCTGGCGGGCTGCCGCGGCGCGCTGCCGCTGGCGGACCTGATCGCGCTGCTCGCCTACGCCCAGGACCTGGACGAGGACGCGCTGACCGCGGCGGCCCTGCCGGTGGTGCGCGACCTGGTCCGGCACGGGATGGTGGCGCCCGCGTGAGGGCCGTTGTGGCGAGGGTCACAGAGGCGTCCGTGGTGGTGGCCGGTGAGATCGTGGGCGAGATCGCCGAGCCGGGCCTGTTGGTCCTGCTCGGCGTGCACGTCGACGACACCGCCGAGCAGGCGTCGCCGATGGCCCGGAAGTTGCACGAGCTGCGCGTGCTGCGGGACGAGCAGTCGTGCGCCTCCACGGGCGCGCCGCTGCTCGTGGTAAGCCAGTTCACCCTCTACGGCGAGACGAGGAAGGGCAGGCGGCCTTCGTGGACGGCCGCCGCGCGCCCGGAGCACGCCGCGCCGTTGGTGGACGCGGTGGTGTCGGAACTGCGGTCGAGGGGCGCCCGAGTTCAAACAGGACGGTTCGGCGCCATGATGTCCGTGCGGAGTGTGAACGACGGCCCGTTCACCGTGTTGGTCGAAGTCTAGATCCTTCTCAGGCAATCCTCAGGATTCACCGGGCAACCGCTGTGACGGCAGTGACGTCTTCAAGGTCGAGGAAGCGGGAACCATTTCGGTCGGGTTTGCGTTCTCCTCAGTGTCAGACCACCGAAAGGTGGGACCGCGCAGCGCAGCGCGGAGTGCGCGACACGACCGCACTGCCAGCCCGCGACAAGGGGGAGGGAGCTCCATGACCGTCCCGAAGGTCTTCGACCGCGAGGTCGGGAACGAGCAGACCACGACCAGCGCCGAGATGGACCTCGACGCCCAGGGACCGGCCGCCGACCTCGTTCGGGTGTACCTGAACGGCATCGGCAAGACGGCGCTGCTGACAGCCGCCGAGGAAGTGGAACTCGCGAAGCGCATCGAAGCGGGGGTGTTCGCGCAGCACATGCTGGAGACCAAGTCCGGTCTGCCCGATGTGCGCCGCGGCGAACTTCGTGCGCTGATCCGCGATGGCCACGTCGCCAAGAACCACCTTCTCGAAGCGAATCTGCGGTTGGTCGTATCGCTGGCGAAGCGGTACACCGGTCGCGGAATGCCGCTGCTGGACCTGATCCAGGAAGGGAACCTGGGTTTGATCCGCGCGGTCGAGAAGTTCGACTACACCAAGGGTTTCAAGTTCTCCACCTACGCCACCTGGTGGATCCGCCAGGCGATCACCCGCGGAATGGCGGACCAGGGCCGCACCATCCGGCTCCCGGTCCACCTGGTGGAGCAGGTCAACAAGCTGGCGCGGATCAAGCGCGACCTGCACCAGCAGCTCGGCCGCGAGGCGACCACCGAGGAGCTGGCCCGGGAGTCCGGCCTGACCCCGGAGAAGGTGTCCGACCTGCTCGACCACGCCCGTGACCCGGTGAGCCTCGACATGCCCGTCGGCGCCGAGGAGGACGCCCCGCTGGGCGACTTCATCGAGGACTCCGACGCCACGGACGCGGAGAGCGCGGTCATCTCCGGCCTGCTCCAGGACGACCTGCGCCGGGTGCTGGCCACGCTGGAGCCGCGCGAGCAGTCCGTGATCCGGCTGCGCTACGGCCTGGAGGACGGCCAGCCGCGCACGCTCGACCAGATCGGCAAGCAGTTCGGCCTGTCCCGCGAGCGGGTGCGGCAGATCGAGCGCGAGGTCATGGCGAAGCTGCGGCAGGGCGACCGCGCCGCCCGGCTGCGCGCCTACGCCAGCTGACGGGCCGGCCCCGGGGAGCAACGCGGTTTCACCCGTTCAGCCGGGTTGACGCGCGGCGCTCGCCGGGGCACGGTCGGGCATTGCGAGCCACGCGACACCTCCGCCCCATCTCGCGGGGTGTCGCACACCGAGGAAGGTCGGGGCGGTCGGGGGCCGGCCCGGCCTTCCGTGTTCCCGCCCCCGGTCCGCAGAACCCCGGGTACCCGGAACCGTGGGCACTCAGAGCTCCAGGTACTCGGCCAGCTTCGCCCGGAAGAACGCGACGTGGGCCTCCCGCTCCTCGCCGGTGTACCCGCGCGGCACGCCCTCCACGATCATGACCAGGCACAGGTACGCCCGGTAGAGCGCGATCCTGGCCCGCTCCGCCGCGGTGAACCCGGCCACGCCGTAACCGGCCAGGTAGTCCTCGTCCGGCTCGGTGAACAGGGCGACGGACACGACCTCGGCCAGCGGGTCGCCGAAGAACGCGCGCTCCGGGTCGATGATCCCCTCCACCCGGCCGTCGGCCACGAAGACGTTGCCCTCCCACAGGTCGAAGTGCACCAGGACTGGTGACGTCACCTCGTCGAGCAGGTGGGCGCGGGCGGCGAACGCCGGGCGCACGTCGGGCAGCTCCACGCCGAACCGGTCGGCGTCGGCGAGCACCGCGGCGACCATGTTCCCGAACGCCTCCCGCCACGTCGCCCCGCCCGGCCCCTGGACGTAGCCGAACGAGTCGCCGGTGACGCCGTGCAGCCGGCGCACGATCCCGCCCAGCTCGCGGCGCAGCGCGGCCCGCTCGGCGTCGGACAGCTCGGCGGCGTGCCACGGCGTGCCGCGCAGGGCGGTCATCACGAGCAGCCCGTCCTCGTGCAGCAGGACCCGGGGCGCGGGCACCCCGCGGTCGGCCATCAGCCCGAACACCAGGGCCTCGGTCCGCATCAGGTCGCGCTCGTAGGTGAGCAGCGGCACACCCGTCGGCGGCGCCACCTTGAGCACGACCTCGCGGCCGTCGGCGGCGGTGAGCCGGTAGGCGGTGTTGAACATGCCGTCGGTCAGCTCGACGTGCGCCGCGAGCGGCGAGCCGAGCACGCGGCGGAGCAGGGCGTCGAGCTCGGGCTCGGGCAGTTCGCGCTTGGTGAGGCTGAAGACCACGACGCGAATCACACCACGGCCTGGCGGACGCGGCGGCGTGATCGGTATAGGTTCGGCGGAACCCGAACGCGCGCAAGGGAGCCCGCGACGTGCCCGCAGCGAACCCACCGCACAACCTCCTGGCCCCGGCCTTCGAGTACCGCGAGGTACTGCCGCTGGCCAGGGACAACCACACCGAGTACCGCCTGGTCAGCCCGGACGGGGTGTCGGTGGTCGAGGCCGCCGGCCGGACGTTCCTCCAGGTGGAGCCGGCGGCGCTGACGCTGCTCGCCAAGGAGGCGGTCCGCGACATCCAGCACCTGCTGCGCCCCTCGCACCTGGCGCAGTTGCGCGCGATCGTCGACGACCCCGAGGCCAGCGGCAACGACCGGTTCGTCGCCATGGACCTGCTGCGCAACGCGTGCATCGCGGCGGGCGGCGTGCTGCCGATGTGCCAGGACACCGGCACCGCGATCGTGATGGGCAAGCGGACCGAGTCCGTGCTCACCGGCGGCACCGACGAGGAGGCCCTGTCCCGGGGCATCTTCGAGGCGTACCAGGAGCTGAACCTGCGGTACTCGCAGATGGCGCCGGTCACCTTCTGGGACGAGAAGAACACCGGCACCAACCTGCCCGCGCAGATCGACCTGTTCACCGCGCCCGGCACGGAGCCGAAGTACGAGTTCCTGTTCATGGCCAAGGGCGGCGGCTCGGCCAACAAGACGTTCCTCTACCAGGAGACGAAGGCGCTGCTGAACCCGTCGCGGCTGGCGAGGTTCCTGGACGAGAAGCTGCGCTCGCTGGGCACGGCCGCGTGCCCGCCGTACCACCTGGCCGTGGTCGTCGGCGGCCTCTCGGCCGAGCAGAACCTGAAGGTCGCCAAGCTCGCCTCCGCCCGCTACCTGGACGGCCTGCCCACGGAGGGCTCGGCGGCCGGCCACGCGTTCCGGGACGTGGACCTGGAGCAGCAGGTGCTGGAGCTGACCCGGAACTTCGGCATCGGCGCCCAGTTCGGCGGCAAGTACTTCTGCCACGACGTGCGCGTGGTCCGGCTGCCCCGGCACGGCGCGTCGTGCCCGGTCGGCATCGCGGTGTCGTGCTCGGCCGACCGGCAGGCCAAGGCGAAGATCACGCCCGAGGGCCTGTTCCTGGAGCAGCTGGAGCGCGACCCGGCCCACTTCCTGCCGGAGGTGACGGGCGAGGACCTGTCCGACGAGGTCGTGCGGGTCGACCTGACCCGCCCGATGGCGGAGATCCGCGAGACGCTGTCGCGGCTGCCGGTGAAGACCCGCGTGTCGCTGACCGGCCCGCTGGTGGTGGCCCGCGACATCGCGCACGCCAAGATCAAGGAGCGCCTGGACGCGGGCGAGCCGGTGCCGCAGTACCTGAAGGACCACCCGGTGTACTACGCGGGCCCGGCCAAGACGCCCGAGGGCTACGCGTCCGGCTCGTTCGGCCCCACCACCGCCGGCCGGATGGACTCCTACGTGGAGCAGTTCCAGGCGGCGGGCGGCTCGCTGGTGATGCTGGCCAAGGGCAACCGGTCCCGGCAGGTCACCGACGCCTGCCGGGCGCACGGCGGGTTCTACCTGGGCTCGATCGGCGGCCCGGCGGCGCGGCTGGCGCAGGACTGCATCCGCAAGGTCGAGGTGCTGGAGTACGCCGAGCTGGGCATGGAGGCGGTCTGGCGAATCGAGGTGGAGGACTTCCCCGCGTTCGTCGTGGTGGACGACAAGGGCAACGACTTCTTCGCCGAGACCTCCGCCCCGACGCTCCAGATCAGCTTCCGGAGGTGACGGCGGGCCGCGGGCGGGGATCGGCCCCGCCCGCGGCCCGACCGGTCGGGGAAGACGGGTCGGGGACGCGGGCCGAAGACGTGGATCGGGGACGCGGGCCGGGGACGCGGGCCGGGGGAACGCGGGTCGCGGGACGCGGGTCAGGCCGTGTCCTCGCGTGACTCCAGCACCACCGTCCGGTCACCCAGCGGCGCGTCGAGGGTGACGTTCAGCGGCACGTCCCGCAGCTCCTGCGTGCAGACCACGCCCTCGGCGGGCGGGTAGTAGGTGGTCACCAGGGTGATCCGGACCTGGTCGGCGGACTGGGCGGTGACCTCGGCACCGGCGGTCTTGCAGCCGCCGGCCAGGCCGACCACGCGCAGCGTGCGGCCGTCCGCCGAGGCGGAGACCTGCCGCTCGTAGGTGTCGGGCAGCGTCCCGCCGTCGACCCTCGGGGTCGGCACCGGGGTCTCACCGCCGGGCAGGGGTACGGCGCCGCTCTGGGGCGGCGGCTCGGGCGCCGGTTCGGTCGTCCCGGGCGCACCGGGCGTCGAACCGCCGGTCGGGGGCCCGGATGACAACGTTGTCGACGGCGCCGACGAGGTCGTGCCGCCCGGGGTGGACGACGAGTCGGTGGGGCCGGTGCACCCGGCGAGCACGAGCGCGGCGAGGGCGACGGCGACCTTGGCGTTCCTCATGGTTGGAGGACGGTACTCGCCGCACCCGGGGTTGCAGGGAATGGCGCCCGGCCGACCGGGGGCAGGTCGACCGGGCGCCGTGGAAAGGGGGCCTCGCCCTACTTGGTGTCCTGCCGGGTGGTCAGCACGACCTCCCGCTCCCCGAGCGGCGCGTCCAGCTTGGCCGTCAGCGGCGGGAAGCGGATGTCCATGGTGCAGACCTGCTGGTCGGCGGGCGTGGTCTCGACCAGCACGACCTCGACGGTCTCGGGGCCCTGCGCGGCGATCTCGACGCTCGCCTTGCCGCAGCCCGCCTCCTGCGCGAGGACGCCGATCGTGCTGCCGTCGCCCTCGGTCCAGACGGTCTTGGGCGCGTCGGCGGGCACGGCGCTCGCGTCGACCCGGTCCTGCGGCACCTCCGCGCCGCCGGGCGGCACGGGGCTCTCGAACTCGGGTTCCTCCGGTGCGGAGGTGGTCGGCGAGGCCGACGTGGTCAGCGTCGGGCCGCCTTCGGCACCGACGGGCGTCGGGGTGGACGAGGCGCAGCCGACGAGCGCGACCAGCAACGCGCCCGCGCCGACAGCGGTTCCCAGGCTTCTCATGCACAGGGGACGGAACGGGCGCCGCGGCGGGTTGCCCGGCCCTTTTGACAGTTACCCGTCCGGGTGAGTGAACGGCCGTGCGCGCCGCGTCGCGGACGACGCGGCGCGCACCGCCTGCCCGGGGGTCAGCCCAGGGCGCTCCGGACACCCGCCACCGCGTGCCGCAGCGCGTCCAACCGCCGGGCCGAGGCCAGCCCGGCGTGGTACAGGTGGAACTCCTCCACGCCCGCCTCGGCGTAGGCCAGCCACTCCTCGAGCAACTCCTCGCCGTCCACCGGCTTCGGCGGCAGCGCGAGCACGTACGCGGCGGTGCGCACGTCACCCGCTTCCGCGCGCAGCGCGCGGATGGCCGGCAGCGACGCGTCCACCCCCGGCCAGCAGGTCGTCGTGAGCACGTCGACGTCGGCGTCGACGCCACCGGCCACCGTGGCGAACGGGCCGGTGCCCCACGGGTCCGCGGTGGCGTGCACCGCGACGCGCACCCCCGGGGCCGTGGACCGGACCAGCCCGACCAGTTCCCGGCGCAGGGAGCGGGAGAGGTCCGCGCGCGCCTCGCGCACCTGCTCCGCCCGCTCCCCCAGCGCCTCCTCGACGCTGTCCGCCCCCCGGTCGACCCCGGCGCGGACCGCCGCGCGCAGGCCCTCGGGATCGGGGAGGCGGTCGGCGCAGGCCGCGCAGAAGCAGAGGGACAGCAGCTTCTGCTGGACCGGCGTCCAGTCCGCGCCGTCGGTCTTCTCGTGGTGCCCGCCGTGGAAGAAGCCGAGCGGACCGCACGCCTCCAGCACCACGCCGTCCGGCCGGCCCAGTTCCAGCACCTCGGACACCAGCGTCCGGGTGTAGGCCACCACGTCCTCGTGGGACGGGCACAGCGCGTACGGGTAGCGGTCGCCGAAGGCGTTGCGGACCACCAGGTCGGGGTTCGCCTCGCCCAGCCGGCTGCTGTGGGTCAGCACGGTCCACGCGTACACCGGCAGCCCGGCCGCCCTCAGCGCCTCCGACGCCTCGCCGTAGGTGTTGTCGCCGTCCACCCAGGAGGGCGTGGCGGGCGCCAGCCGCCGGCCCCGCCAGACCTCCTCGCGAACGGGCAGGTAGAACGCGGCGTGCCGCGCGTCGACCAGGCGGTGCCGCGGGTGGAACGGGGTCGCGGCGCGCACGGTGTGGTACGACGAGGCCAGGGCCACGGCGTCGACGCCGAGCGAGGCCACCCGCTCGACCGCGGCCGGGTCCCCGACCACGTCCCAGGGGTACAGGTGGGCGACGGTCCTCACCACCGGGGGCGCTTCCTCTCGTAGGACGGGTCGTGCCGTTGCATGTAACCGGTGTCGTCGCGCTGGACGAGGCCGCACCTCCGGTAGTTCTCGGCCGCCCGCGCGAGCGCGTCGCGGTCCAGCTCCACCCCGAGGCCCGGCGCCGTGGGCACCGGCACCGCGCCGTCCACGAAGGTGAACGGCTCGGTGATCACGTCGTCCGCCGAGTTCCACGGGTAATGCGTGTCGCACGCGTAGTTCAGGTTCGGCGTGGCCGCGGCCAGGTGTGTCATGGCGGCCAGGCTGATCCCGAGGTGCGAGTTGGAGTGCATGGACAGGCCGAGGCCGAACGTCCGGCAGATCCCGGCCAGCTCCTTGGAGCGCGACAGGCCGCCCCAGTAGTGGTGGTCGGACAGGATGACCTGCACCGCGCCGCGCTCCACCGCCGGGGCGATGTGCTCGAACGCGATCACGCACATGTTCGTGGCCAGCGGCATGGGCGCGCCCGCCGCCACCCGCGCCATGCCGTCGATGTCCGGCGCCGGGTCCTCCAGGTACTCGACCACGCCGTCCAGCTCGGCCGCGACCTTGAGCGAGGTCTCGGGCGTCCAGGCCGCGTTGGGGTCCAGCCGCAGCGGGTGGTCCGGGAACGCCTCGCGCAGGGCGTGGACCGCCTCGACCTCCAGGTGCGGCGCGTACACGCCGCCCTTGAGCTTGATCGAGCCGAAGCCGTGCTCGGCGACCAGCATCCGCGCCTGGGTGACGATGCCGGCGGGGTCCAGCGCCTCGCCGAACGCGTCGTGCTCGGCCTCCGGGTGCCCCGCCCACTTGTAGAACAGGTAGGCGCTGTAGGGGACGGCGTCGCGGACGCGCCCGCCGAGCAGGTCGCTGACCGGTCGGCCCAACGCCTTGCCGCGGATGTCCCAGGTGGCCACCTCGAAGGAGGCGAACACCCGGTCCACCGTGGACTCGACGGTGAGCGGGCCGGTCAGGCCGTGCCGGTCCGAGCCCGCCTCGCCGCCCAGGGCGGCCGCGACCCGCGCGTGCAGGCCGTTGAGGTCGTGGACGTCCAGGCCGGTCAGCGCGGGCGCGGCGGCGCGCACGCGGTTGAGGTGGCCGAGGTCGCCGTAGGTCTCGCCCAGGCCGGAGACGCCCTCGTCCGTGTGGACCTCGACGATCGTGCGCAGCGCCCACGGCTCGTGCACGCCCACCGAGTTCAGCAGCGGCGGATCTCGGAAGGCCACCGGCGTGACGGTGACGTCGGTGATCCTCATGAGGCGATGCTCCGCCCCGCGGCCACGACCTTCTCCAGCTGCGCCACGTGCTCCGGCGTCGGGTCGAGCAGCGGCGGGCGGACGCCGCCGACGTCCAGGCCGGTGGCCCGCACGGCGGCCTTGACCAGCGCCACCGCGTAGCCCGGGACCTGGTCGCGCAGCTCCACCAGCGGCTTGTAGAACTCGTTGAGGTAGCGGGTGACCAGCTCCCGGTCGCCGGCCTGCACGGCCTGGTAGAAGCCGAGGGAGATCTCCGGCGCGAACGCGAACACCGCCGACGAGTACAGGTCCACGCCGATGCCCCGGTACGCGGGCACGGTCAGCTCCGCGGTCGGCAGGCCGTTGAAGAACTGGAACGGCTTGCTGACGTTCCGGCGCACCGCCAGCACGATGCGCTGGAGCAGGTCGATGTCGCCGAGCCCGTCCTTGAAGCCGACCACGGTCGGCAGGCAGGCGACCTCGACCGCCGTCTCCGGCGTGAACACCGCGTTGTTGCGCTGGTAGACGATCAGCGGCAGGCCGGTCGCGCCCGCCACCTCCGCGACGTACCGGACCAGGCCCTTGGCCGGGCTGGTGACCAGGTACGGCGGCAGCAGCAGCAGGCCGTCCGCACCGGCCCGCTCCGCGGCCTCGGCGTACCTGCGGGCCGTGGGCAGCGGACCACCCGCGCCCGCGAACACCGGCACCCGGCCCGCCGTGGCCCCGACCGCGACGGCGACCGCCCGTTCGACCTCCGCGAGCTCCATCGCGTGGAACTCACCCGTGCCGCAGGCGACGAACACGCCGCCCGCGCCCGCCGCCACCCCGCGCTTGACGTGCTCGGCCAGCACGTCCTCCGCTAGCGCGCCGTCCGCGTCGAACGGCGTCACCGGGAAGAACAGCACCCCATCGAGTTGCATACCCAGACCTTCATCCCTTGATCGCTCCGGTGGTGATCCCACGCCGGAAGGACTTCCGCGGCGACCGGCGCCGCACGAGCGCCGGCGCCGTCAACGCTCCGGTCGCCGCTCCCCCGCCGCACCGGCGTCGTCCGAGCACGACGGCGGCGCGGTGGGGCGGTGCGGCGACCGGTGGGTCGGCGGCGGTGGTCCGAGGGGGCCGGAGCCGTCCCAGGACCTCGGTGGAACCGAAGACCGCGACCACACCCGGCGCGGGCTTGCCCGGCGGTGAGGTGGTCCGGGTGGTGGCCCGGGACCTCCTCGGGGCCGGCCGCGGTCGTGCGGTGACGACCGCGGGCCTCCTCTCTCGCCAGCGCACAGGCGGCGAACGCGCTGACGGCGAGGTGGAGCGGGAGGGCGCCACCGGTGGTGCGCACCGGGTGGCGCCTGCCGCGGTCGGGGACCGCGGTGGCGGGGCCGGTCGAAGAGCTGTCGGCCGGTCCGGTCGGGTTGATCGGGTCGGCCCGGCCGGTGGGTGGGGCGGCGGGCCCCGGCACGACCGGCTGACCGGTGGACCCGCGGGTGGCGGGGCTCGCCGGCCTGCCCGCGACCGGACGGACCGCGGTGGACCCCCGTGCGGTGGACCCCCGTGCGGTGGACCCCCGTGCGGTGGACCCCCGTGCGGTGGACCCCCGTGCGGTGAGCCCGCACGCGGCAGGTCCCCGCGCGGCGGAGCCCTGTGCGGCGAACCCGCGTGCGGCAGGTCCCCGTGCGGCAGACCCACGTGCGGCGAATCCCGGGGCAGCCGGTCCCACGGCGGTGGACCGGCGCGCGGCGAGCTCACCGCGGGCGGGTCCGGGAGCGACCGCTCCCGTGAGGCGACCCCGGTGGGGCCGCCTCACGGGGTGGGTGACGACGGCACCGCCGCCACCGGCCGTCGCACCCACGTCGTGAGCGGTGCGGACCGCGGTCACCGGGTCGTCCCCCACTCGGGTGGGGGACCCCCGGGCGCGGTGCGCCGCTGGATCGGCTCCTCGAAGTCGGCCAGGATCTGGGTGGGGACCCCGGTCGGGTGCCCGGTGGTGCGCGGTGAGGGAGCGCGGGAGGGCAGGGCGGACCCCGGCGCGGTCAGCGCAGCGGCAGCGTCGACGGACCGGCGGGGGACTCTCATGAACCCTGAACTCCTGTCCACGTCCTCATCGTTCATATATGTGAAGCGGGGTCGTACTTGTGAACGTACTGGCCGGACTGTAAGAATCGGCGCAGCGACGTGTCAAGTGCGTTGCGGCAACGTTTCCCGTGGAGGATCAGGTGACTTCTCCCGCGTCACCCGCTCGGCCGAACGCGGTCAAGTCGGCCGATCGGACAGTGGAACTGCTGGAAGTGCTCTCGGCCTCGGACCGGCCGCTGACGCTGACCGAGCTGCACCGCGAGCTCAGCTACCCCAAGTCGAGCCTCTACATGCTGTTGCAGACGCTCGTGGCACGCGGGTGGGTCGAGCTGGACCAGACCCGCGGCACGTACGGCATCGGCGTGCGCGCCCTGCTCGTCGGCACCTCGTACCTCGACCACGACCCGGTGGTGCAGGTCGCCATCCGGGTGATGGAGCAGGTGCGCCGGGAGATCAACGAGACGGTGCACCTGGCGCGGCTCGACGGCGGCGACGTGGTGTACCTCGCCAGTCGCGAGTCCGAGCACCACCTGCGGGTGGTCTCCCGCGTCGGCCGCCGGCTGCCCGCGCACTCGACCTCGCTGGGCAAGGCGCTGCTGGCGGCGCGGGCGCCCGCCGAGGTGGACGCGATCCTGCCCGCCCGGCTGGAGCCGCTGACGCCCAACACGATCGTGGAACGCCCGGCGCTGCACGCGCAGCTGGCCGGGTTCCGGTCGGTCGGGTACGCCCACGAGCGCGAGGAGAACACGCCCGGCCTGGGCTGCTTCGCCGTGGCGCTGCCCTACCGCAACCCCGTGCTCGACGCGATGAGCTGCTCGGTGCCGCTGGGCCGGCTCGACCCGGAGCACGAGCGCCAGGTCATCGACGCGCTGCTGCACGGCGCGCGCACCATCACCGAACTGCTCCGCCAGTTCGGCCGCTGACACCCGACGTCCT
Source organism: Saccharothrix sp. BKS2 (assembly GCF_047689505.1). Lineage (NCBI taxonomy): Bacteria > Bacillati > Actinomycetota > Actinomycetes > Pseudonocardiales > Pseudonocardiaceae > Saccharothrix > Saccharothrix sp. BKS2. The sequence goes on from NZ_JAUQOL010000006.1 coordinate 43,661, forward strand.
TCGGAAAGGGCCGCACGTGACCGCACGAATCCTGATCACCGGAGCAGCCGGCACAGTCGGCACGCTCATGCGCACCCGGCTGGCCGCGCCCGACCGGGTGCTGCGCCTGCTGGACATCGCGCCGCTGCCGGCCGCCGAGGACGGCGAGCGGGTCGAGGTGGTGACGGCGTCGGTGACCGACCAGGCCGCGATGGACGCGGCCTGCGAGGGCGTGGACGCGGTGATCCACCTGGGCGGGCACAGCCTGGAGCGCCCGTGGGCCGACATCCTCGACGTGAACATCAACGGCACCCACGTGGTGCTGGAGGCGGCGCGGCGGGCCGGCGTGGGCCGGGTCCTGCTGGCCAGCTCCAACCACGCCGTCGGCTACCACCGGCGGGGCGACGGCGAGGCGCCGGACTACCTGTTCCCGCAGCCCGACACGTACTACGGCGTGAGCAAGGTGGCGATGGAGGGGCTGGGCAGCCTCTACGCGTCGCGGTACGGCTTGGACGTGGTCGCGGTGCGGATCGGGTCGTGCTTCGAGAAGCCGCGCGACTTCCGGATGCTGTCCACGTGGCTGTCGCCCGACGACGCCGCCCGGCTGTTCGAAGCCTGCCTGGCCGCGCCGTCGCCCGGCTTCCGGGTCGTCTGGGGCGTCTCGGCCAACACCCGCAGGTGGTTCTCGCTCACCGAGGCGGAGGCGCTCGGCTACAAGCCGGAGGACGACTCCGAGGTCTACGCCGAGGAGATCCTCGCGGCCGGCGGCGAACCGCCGGCGGACTCGGCGGCACGCGTCTACCTCGGTGGCGCCTGGTGCACGCCGGACTTCGACACGGCGGTCAAGGAGCACGGCCGGTGAGCGACATCCAGGGGTACGACCCGCGGACCGGCGAGCCCCACGGCGAGCCCGTCCCGGAGACGACGGACAGCGGGGTCGACGCGGCCGCGCGCGCCGCGGCCGCCGCGTTCGGTTCCTGGTCCGCGCTGTCGGCCCGCGAACGGGCGGACCACCTCGACGCGGTGGCCGACGCCCTGGACGCGGAGGCGGAGGCGCTGATCGACCTGGCCGACGCGGAGACCGCGCTCGGCCGGCCGCGCCTGACCACGGAGCTCAAGCGCAGCACCAACCAGCTGCGGCTGTTCGGCGACGTGCTGCGCGAGGGCAGCTGGGTGGAGGCGACGCTGGACACGCCGAACCCGGACATCATCCCGCCGCGCCCGGCGCTGCGCCGCCTGCTGCGCCCGCTCGGGCCGGTCGGCGTGTTCGCCGCCTCGAACTTCCCGTTCGCGTTCTCGGTGATGGGCGGCGACTCGGCCTCCGCGCTGGCGGCCGGCTGCCCGGTGGTGCTCAAGGCGCACCCGTCGCACCCCGGCACCTCGCGGGAGACCGCGCGCGTCGTGGCCGCCGTGCTGCCGGAGGGCGTCTTCGGCGTCGTGCACGGCCAGCAGGCCGGCGTGGCGCTGGTCAAGCACCCCGCCATCAAGGCCGTGGGCTTCACCGGGTCCACCGCGGGCGGCCGGGCGCTGTTCGACCTCGCCGCCGGCCGGCCCGAGCCGATCCCGTTCTACGGCGAGCTGGGCAGCGTCAACCCCACCGTCGTCCTGCCGGGGGCCGCCGCCGCGCGGCCGGAGGGCTTCGCCGCCGACTTCGCCGGTTCGCTGACGATGGGCGTGGGGCAGTTCTGCACCAACCCCGGCCTGCTGTTCGCGCCGGAGTCGCTGGTGCCCGCGCTGGGCGAGGCCGTGTCCGCCGCGGTCGGCGGCCCGATGCTCAACGAGCGCATGTGCGACGCCTACCGCTCGGGCACCGACAGCCTCGGCGCGTCGGGCCTGGTGTCGCCGGTCGGCGAGGGCACCGCGCCCGACGAGGGCTGGAGCGTGCCGCCCCGCCTGTACTCGGTGCCGCTGGCCACGTTCGCGGACAACCTGGAGAAGCTCGCCGAGGAGCATTTCGGCCCGGCGGCGGTCGTGGTCACCTACTCCTCCCCCGAGGAGCTGCTCGACGTGCTGCCGCACCTGCCCGGGTCGCTCACCGGCACCCTGCACGCCGACGACACCGAGCACGAGCTGGCCGGGCGCGTGGCCGAGGCCCTGCGGCCCGTGGCCGGGCGGCTGATCTTCAACGGGTGGCCGACCGGTGTCGCGGTGGCCTGGGGGATGCACCACGGCGGGCCGTGGCCGTCGACCACGAGCGCGCTGCACACCTCCGTGGGCGCCACGGCGATCCGGCGCTGGCTGGCGCCGGTGACCTACCAGTCGTGGCCCGAGGACCTGCTGCCGCCGGAGCTGCGGGCCGACAACCCGCTGGGCATCCCGCGACGGGTCGACGGGGTGCTGGGCGTGCACTGAGCCGAGGACCGACGGGGCCCGGGACCGGCGGAGGTCCCGGGCCCCCGTCCTGCCCGGGTGGGCGGGTCTTCGTGGGGTCGTGGGGTCCGGCGGCACCGCGGACCTGGCCGCGACGGCGCGGTTCGCGTGCTCGTCCCGGCGGAGGGTTCCCGCGGCGGGCACTCCGACCGGGAGTCCACAGTGGACTGGACGGGGCGTTCACACCCGTGGTCGGACCAGTGGTCCGCGAAAGCGCGGCCCCGGCGGGTCCCCGCGCCCGCCGAGGCCCGAACGGTGAAATCCACCGTTCAAACCGAATGGAAAAAAATCACCCGCTCGGGTGAACGAAGTGCCGTCCGGAACCGGAACTCGGAATCCCGGGAGGGACGGTTGGAGCGCTCAACACGGTGTCGACCCGACCCGACCGCCGTTGCGCCGACCGGACCAGGCGATCACCGGCGGGGGTGAGGGACAAGCCCTCGACCGGATCACGACCACCCCCTTCCGCGCGGTGGTGGAGGAGCGGGACGACGGGTCGTCGGCGGTGCTCAGGGTTGTCGGATGAAGGTGAGGAAAGCCCGGAAAGGACGGTCCCCAAAGGTCAGTCTCGGACCAGGTCGCTTGCTGTCCCTGACCAGGGTCGCGGTCCGGCCGATGGCCAGTTCGACGCAGTTGTTGCCCGCGCCGGAGTAGGAGCTTCTGCGCCACGTCTTGTCGATGATCATGAGTCCTTCAGTGCGGTTGCCAGTTTTCTGATCAACGAGGCCGACTCCTTGGGCGACAGGGCGACCTCGTTCACCATTTTCTCGAAGTGCAAGAGGTACTTCTGCACGTCGGCGCGATTGTCCACCCACTTGCCGCCACCCGCGTACTCCAGGTACACGGCCGAAGGCTCGCTGTCCTCGAAGCGGAGGGCGGTCGCGCCGCCGCCGGACATGGTCCCGTGGGCGCCCGCGCCGAACGGGACCACCTGGATGGTGATGTTGTCCTGCCGGCCCACGTCGAGCAAACGCGACAACTGCTCGCGCATGACGGCCGGCCCGCCCACCACGCGGTGCAGGGCGGCCTCGTCGATCACCGCGTGCAGGCGCAGACCGGGCAGGCGCCGCTGGCGGTTCGCCAGGGCCGCGGCCACCTGCTCGGCCGACACCGACGAGTCCATGAACCGCCGCCCGGCGTGCCTGATCGCCGCCGCGTAGGCCGGGGTCTGGAGCAGACCGGGGATGACGATCATCTCGATCGTGCGCACCTCGGTGGCGTCCGCCTCCTGCCGGGCGTAGGTGCGCGCCTCGGGCGTGTAGGCGGCGGCGTACACCAGGCGGGTGCCGTCCTGCTTCGCGTCCTCCCACAGCGCCTCGGCCTCGCGGCGCTCGGCCTCGGTGGCGCCGTACAGGGCGAGCAGGGCGCTCAGTTCGGTCCAACTCGGACTGATGTAGCCGTTCTCCATGCGCGAGAGGGTCGACTGCGTCTTGCGCGTCAGGGCGTGGTAGTCGACCTCGGTCTTGCCGGCGCGTTTGCGGAGCGCGTTGAGGAACTGGCCTAACTTGCGCTTGCGTCGGGTTTGGACGGCTGCCATGCGGGTCTCTCCTCGTTGGAAAAGAACTGGGACCACACTAGTGCCGTTCGGCCGATTGGCCAGATCACTCGTTCGAGCACTTATACGGTGCATATCCGCCCTATTGCCATGAACTGCCGGCGGGGCGGTGCGGTCGCGGGTTGGGCGCCCGCGACGCGCGCCGCGCCGCGCCGCTCCCCCGGCTCAGCCCACCGGCCCGCCCCGCCGGCCGCCCCCGGGCCCGTCGCGGGCGGGCGACCGGGCACGGACCCGGGGCCCGTTCCGGCCCGTTCCGGCCCGATCCGCTCCCGATCACCACCGGTCCGGTACCGGTTCCGCGCCGCCCCCCCCGGAACGGTCCACTGTGGTCACGCGGTGATCACCCGGTGATCGACCGTGGTCGCGCGGCCACGCGGTCCAAGATCATCGCGCGGGTGCTTCCGGACGACCCCGGGAACCCTTGGACCACAAGCCCTCCGCGCCCAACCCGGGATCAGGCACAGACCCGGAACCCCGTCAAGAGATGAACAGGTTTCGAGTCGGACGCCCGATGGGTAGTCCCGTGACATCCGAAGCCGTGAGGAGGCAGAGATGTCCACCGGCACCATCATCGGCATCATCCTGGTCGTGCTGGTCGTACTGGTCGCGGTGGCGCTGCTGGTCAGGAAGTCCTTGCAGCGCAAGAGGTTGCGCGAGCGGTTCGGCCCGGAGTACGAGCGGGTGGTGCAGCGGACCGACAACCGCATGGTCGCCGAACGCGAGCTCGCCGAGCGCGAGCGCGAGCACTCGAAGCTGGAGCTGCGACAGCTCACGCCAGCCTCGCGCGACAGCTACGAGCGCAACTGGACCAGCGTGCAGGAGCAGTTCGTCGACTCCCCGTCGGCCGCGGTGGGCCAGGCGGACCGCCTGGTGACCGACCTCATGGCCGAACGCGGCTACCCCACCGAGGGGTACGAGCGCCAGGCTTCGCTGCTGTCGGTCGAGCACGCCCGCGCCATCGAGCACTACCGGGAGGCGCACGAGATCTCGCAGCGCCACGAGCGCGGCGACGCCTCCACCGAAGACCTCCGCAACGCCATGGTCCACTACCGGGCCCTCTTCGAGGACCTGCTGGGCGACCGCCACGAGGGCGGGCGCCGGGAAGGAGCGCGGTGATGACCGAACGGCGCCTGACCACCGAGGACTTCGCGGCCCCCCGCGGGGCCGCCGACCAGGACGGCGCGATCGTCCCGCAGCGGGACCAGCGCGACGAGCAGGTGGTCGACCGGCACGACACCGTCGACGACACGTCCGCCGGTCACCACGACACCGGTGTCCACGGGGACAGCGGCTACCACGAGGACAGCGGCTACCACGGCAGCGGCGGTCACCACGACACCGATGTCCACGACAGCGGCTTCCACGACAGCGGTCACCAGGACAGCGGCCACGAGCCCGGCGCCCACCACGGCGACCACGACCACCGGCCCCAGGGGCACGACCGGGACGACCCGGCCCCCGACCAGCGCGACGACGTCGGGCCGGGAGCGGTCGGGCACGGGCAGTACGGCGAGCACCCGGTCGACCGGGAACCGGTCGAGCCCTCGGCGACCTCCACGACGGCGGGCGACGCCCCGCTGTTCGGCACCGAGGACTCGGCGAACTACCAGGCCGAGTGGCGCGCGTTGCAGGCCGACTTCGTGGACGACCCCCGCGAGGCCGTGCAGCGGGCCGACGAGCTGGTCGCCCAGGTGATCCAGAACCTGGCCACCACGTTCGCCGAGCACAAGCGCTCGCTGGAGGGCCAGTGGCAGGAGGGCGCGCAGGTCGACACCGAGGAGCTGCGCCAGGCCCTCAAGCGCTACCGCTCGTTCTTCGACCGGTTGCTCTCGGTGTGACCGGCACGTCCCGGAGCACGGCCCGGCTCAGGTGAGGAGTCTCCCCGTGGTGCATCTGGCGACCCAGGTGCACCACGGGTGAACCACCTAGCCGGGCAGCTCCCGGATCTCCATCTCCAGGACGTCGATCTCGTCGGTGATCGCCTCGTCCAGCATCCGGTCGAGCAGGTCGGCGCAGTCACCGGAGGCCACCCCGAACCGGGGCACCAGCTCCCACCAGACCGCGGGGTTGTTCCAGAACGACCCGGACCCCTGGTCGACGCCCTCCAGGCACCGCAGCCGGGGGTCGTCGTCCGAGAGCCGGCGCACGAAGTCGACGAGCCGGGCGAGCGCGTTGGGGTTGAGCACCGGTACCGCGCCGTACCCGCGCAGGCAGTCCTCGAGCTCCGCCAGGAACTCTTCCTTGAACGTCACGGCGGCACCCCCGCTTCCCCCGCGGCGCTGCGGGTGAGGAGGACTCACGTCCCCCGGCGCCAACGTTACCCCCGCGGGGGCACGCCGAAATTCCTGCCAACGGGCGTTTCCCGGGCTCCGTCCGCCGATCTTCACCCGACAGGGCGCGTCCGTTGCGGCTACGCGTCCACAGTGGACCGCGGGGCCCGGCCAGGTCGTCAGCCCGAGCGGAGGCGCGCCGCGAAGCTGAACCGGTCCCCCCGGTACAGCGAACGGGACCGCTCGACCGGTTCGCCATCGTTGTCATAAGACACGCGGTGCAGCAGGAGCATCGGCAGCGCCGGGTTCGTGCCGATCAGCAGCGCCTCGCGCGGGGTCGCCAGCACGGTCTCCACGCGCTCCTCGGCCTCGGCGAACCCGACCCCGAGCCGGTCGCGCAGGCACGCGTGCAGCGAGGTCGTCGGGTCGAACACGTCCAGCAGCGTCGGGAACCGGGCCTCGGCCAGGTAGGTCGACCCCAACCCGACCCGCTCGTCGTCGGCCAGCAGCACGCGCTCCAGGTGGATGACCGCGTCACCGCGCCGCACCCGCAGGTCCCGGGCCAGCACCTCGTCGGCGGGCAGGCGCTCGACGGTGATCACGCCGCGGGCCGGCGCCACGCCTTGGCCGCGCATCCCCTCGGTGTAGCTGACCAGCGACAGCGGGTGCACCAGCTTGGGCGGCGCGACGTAGGTGCCGCTGCCCCGGCGCCGTTGCAGCCTGCCCTCCACGACCAGCTCGGCGACGGCCTGGCGGAGGGTGACCCGCGAGACCGAGAACCGCTCGGCCAGGTCCCGCTCCGACGGCAGGGCCGCGCCCTCCCCCAGCGCCTCGACGAGCCACAGCAGCTCGGTCTTGACCGCGTAGTAACGGGGGACGCGACCGTGTTCGGGGACGCCCGCGCGGACCGGTCCGTCCGCGCGGTAGTGGGGCATGGGGCGCGAGGTGGGCACGAAGTCGAGCCTACGGGGACGTCCGCGCCGGTCAGACCGCTATCGGGGTGGGTCCGGCGTCACGGTGCGAGCTCCGGCGGGTCCGGGATGGCGTAACCGGATTCACCCACGTTGGTCTCCAGGGACTTCCGCCACTCGCCGGAGTCGATCATCTTCCGGACGGCCGCCGCGACCTTCGCCCGGCTGTCGGCGTCGCCCTTGCGCATCCCGATGCCGTACTCCTCCGTGCTGAAGGGCTGGTTGACCACCCTGAGCAGCTCCGGGTTCTGCGCGGCGTAGCCGGCGAGGATCACGTCGTCGGTCGACAGCGCGTCCACCTGCTCGGCCAGCAGCGCGGTGACGCAATCACTGAAGTTGGGGTACTCCACCAGCTGCACCGACTGCGCGAACCGGTCCTTCACGTACTGGGCCGAGGTGGTGTTGTCGACCGAGCACAGCTTGAGGTTGCCCGAGTTGAGCGAGTCGGGGCCGGTGATGCGCTCGTCGGTGAGCCGGACCAGGAGGTCCTGCCCGGCGACGAAGTACGGGCCGACGAAGTCGATGACCTCCTTGCGCTTGTCGGTGATGGAGTAGCTGGACACGACGAGGTCCGCGGCCCCGCTGGTCAGCAGGGTCTCGCGGGCGGAGGGGAGGGCCTCGGTGAAGGTGATGCCGCTCTCCTCGACCCCCAGCTCCCGGGCCACGTAGCGGGCCACGTCCACGTCGAAGCCCCGGTACGAGCCGTCGAGGCGCCGCACGCCCAGGCCCGGCTGGTCGTAGGCCACCGCGATGGTCAGCCGGCCGGAGCTGTCCGCCTTCCCGGCGAGGGTCGTGTCGTCGCCCGAGGAGCACGACGCGAGGACCAGGACGGCGGAGCACGCGACCACGAGGGCGCGCAGGTGTGCCAGGACCATTCTTCCCCTTTTCGGGCTCCTACCTCGGATGTGCGGAACCTAGGGGGCCACCGGGGGTCCGTCCATAGGGACGGCCAAAATGGGAAGTCATGATCGTTCAAGGGTTGCGGTGCGGCGCCCGGACCGTGACGGCGCGGGTTCGCACCGCTCCGGCGGGTGGCCGTTCGGCGGTTTCCGGCGGCTCGCGGTCGGTGGTGCGGACTCGGCGGCTCGCGATCAGTGGCTCGCGCCGGGCGACCGCAGGCGCCGCGGGCCGGTGTCGTGCCGGGACGGCGGCGGTCCGAGGGTGACGCGGGCGCTGCCGACGTACGCGCCCGCCGCGCTGGCGAGCACCGGTTCCAGCGCCACCTCCCGGATCTCCGGCAGGTCCTCGGCGAGCGCGGCCAAGCGCAGCACCAGCTCCTGGAGCGCGACCAGGTCGGCGGGTTCGTCGCCGCGGTACCCGGCCAGCAGCGGTGCGGCCTTGGGCGCGCGCACGAGCGCGGCCGCGTCGGCGTCGGTGAGCGGGACGGCCCGGTAGGCGCGGTCCCCGAGCAGGTCGCTGACCAGGCCGGACAACCCGAAGGAGACCAGGCTGCCGAACGAGGGGTCGTCCTGGAGGCCGAGCACGCAGGAGATCCCCTTGGGCACCATGCGCTGCACGTACACGTCGGGCCCGGCGGAGACCTCGGCGAGCATCGCGTAGGCGCCGCGCACCGCCTCGTCACCGGTCAGGTCCAGCCGCACGCCGACCAGGTCGGTGCGGTGGCGCAGTCGGTCGTCGGTGGACTTCAGCGCCACCGGGTAGCCGAGTTCGGCGGCGGCGCGGGCGGCGTCGTCGGCGGAGGAGACCACGCGGAACGGCACGACGTCCACGCCGTAGCAGGCCAGCAGCCGCACGGCGGTGTCGTCGTCGAGGCGCCGCTCGCCGGTCTCGGCCGGCCGCAGTTCCGCGACCAGCCGCCGGGCGGTGTCGGCGTCGACGCCGGCGGGCCGGGTGAAGGTGCCCTGCGGCGCCGAGCGCCAGCGCGCGTAGCGGGTGGCGCGGGCCAGGGCGAGCACGGCGCGCTCCGGGCTCGGGTAGGAGGGCACGGAGCCGCGGCCGGGCGCGCCGCCGGGACCGGGCACGGCCAGCTCGTCCGGCACGCCCTCCACGGCGAGGAAGGTGGAGGCGATGGGCTTGGTGCGCCCGCCGCGCTCCACGACCTCGCGCAGGGCGCGGGCGAACGCCGTGCCGGGCACGGTCAGCGGGGGCACGAACACGACCACCAGCGCGTCGGCGCCCGGGTCGGCGAGGGCTTCCTCGACGGCCGCGGCGAACGCCTCGGGCCCGGCCTGCGCGCCCACGTCGACCGGGTCGCCCGCCAGTTCCAGGCCTTGGGCCAGGGCGGTGTCGGCGGCCAGCAGGCCGATGGCGGTGGAGTTGCCCACGACGGCCACCCGCGGCCCGGCGGGCAGGGGCTGGTGGGCCAGCAGCAGGGCGGTGTCGAACAGCTGGGCCAGGGACTCGACGCGGATGACGCCCGCCTGCTCGAACAGCGCCTGCACGCTGGCCTCGTCGACGGGCACGGAGGTGGCGGCGAGCGCGGGCGTGACGGCGTGCCGCCCGGACTTCACCGCGACGATCGGCTTGGTGCGGCCGAGCCGGCGGGCGAGGCGGGCGAACTTGCGCGGGTTGCCGAACGACTCCAGGTACAGCAGGACCACGTCGGTGGCGGGGTCGGTCTCCCAGTACTGGAGCAGGTCGTTGCCGGAGACGTCGGCGCGGTTGCCCGCGGAGACGAACGTGGACAGGCCCAGGCCGCGCTGGGCGGCGGTGGCCAGGATGGCGGTGCCCAGCGCGCCGGACTGGCAGAAGAAGCCGGTGCGGCCGCGGACCGGGAGCGCGGGCGCGAGGGTGGCGTTGAGGCGCACGCCCGCGTCGGTGTTGATCACGCCGAGGGCGTTGGGGCCGACCACGCGCATCCCGTGGGCGCGGGCCTCGTCGACGAGCCTGCGCTCCGCGCCGCGGCCGTCCGGACCGGTCTCGCCGAACCCCGAGGTGACGACGACCAGCGCTTTCACGCCCTTGGCCAGGCAGGCGTCCATGACCTCGTCCACGCGCGGCGCGGGCACCGCGACGACCGCCAGGTCCACGTCGTCGGGGATCTCCAGCACCGAGGGGTAGGCGCGGACGCCGCGCACGGAGCGGTGCTCGGCGTTGACCGGGTAGACGGGACCGGTGAAGTCCGCGGTGAGCAGGTTGGTCAGCACCGCGTGGCCGATCTTGGTGCGGTCGGTGGAGGCGCCGATGACCGCGATGGAGCGGGGGTGCAGCAGGTTGTGCACGCTGCGCGCCTCGGCGGCCTGCTCGCGGGCGCGGGCGACCTCGACCGACTGCTCGGTGGGGTCGATGTCGAACTCCAGGTGCAGCGCGCCCTCGTCGAAGGCGCGGCTGACGCTGTAGCCGGCGTCGCGGAAGACGCGCACCATCTGGCCGTTCTCGGCCAGCACCTCGGCGGTGAAGCGGCTCAGGCCGCGTTCGCGGGCGGCGGCGGCCAGGTGCTCCAGCAGGATCGAGCCGAGGCCGCGGCCCTGGTGGGTGTCCTCGACCACGAAGGCGACCTCGGCGGAGCTCCCGCCGCCGAGCCGGTCGTAGCGGCCCACGGCCACGACGTCGTCGCCGAGGAACGCGGCGAGGGCGACGCGGTCGCTGTGGTCGACGGTGCTGAAGCGGTCGAGGTCGCGCTTGGGCATCCGCGGGTAGGGGCCGAAGTAGCGGAAGTAGCGGGTGCGCTCGGACAGCCGGCCGTGGAAGGCGAGCAGGCGTTCGGCGTCGTCGGGGGTGATGGGGCGCAGGTGGACCGTGCCGCCGTCGCTGAGCACGACGTCGGCCTCCCAGGACCTCGGGTAGTCGAACGGGTCCACCGGTGATCAGTCCCTCGGGTCGTCGGGGTCCAGGCCGTGCAGGGGGAACAGCGCGCGCCGGGTGTCCCGGACCGCCAGGTCGGCAGGGGTGTCCAGCTCGCCGCCCCAGGGCCGGAAGTCGGTGTCGGCCCCGTCGGTCATCACGGTCGGCAGGGGCCGGTCCGGCGCGAGCGAGGAGGCGTGGGACACCCAGCCGGCGGGCAGCGGGGTGTTCGGGTCGAGGTCGCGGTCCAGGACGGTGGCCAGCAGGTGGGTCCAACTGCGCGGCACCACGCGCAGCAGCTCGTACCCGCCGCCGCCCAGGGCGAGCCACCTCCCGCCCGCGACCTCGTCGGCCAGGGCGCGCAGCCGCCGGTAGATGGCGCGGTGGCCGTCCACGGTGAGCGCCAGGTCGGCCAGCGGGTCCTCGCGGTGGGTGTCGACGCCGCACTGGGTGACCAGCAGCTGCGGGCGGAAGGCGCGCAGCAGGGCGGGGACGGTGGCGTCGAAGGCCCGCAGCCAGGCGCGGTCGTGGGAGCCGGCGGGCAGGGCGAGGTTGACGCTGGTGCCCTCCGCCCCCGGGCCGCCCAGCTCGGCCGGGCGGCCGGTGCCGGGCCACAGGGTCAGCGGGCTCTGGTGCAGGGAGGCGGTGAGCACGCGCGGGTCGTCGTAGAAGGCGGCCTGCACGCCGTCGCCGTGGTGCACATCGGTGTCGACGTAGGCGATGCGGTCGAAGCCGTTGTCCAGCAGCCACGAGATCGCCACCGCGCAGTCGTTGTAGACGCAGAAGCCGGCGGCGTGGTCGCGCATGGCGTGGTGCAGGCCGCCGGCGATGTTGACGGCGCGGTCGACCTCGCCGCTCGCGATCCTGCGCGCGGCGGCCAGCGAACCGCCCACCACCAGCGCCGACGCCTCGTGCATCCGGGTGAACACGGGGTTGTCCGGGGTGCCCAGGCCGTGGCCCACGTCCCAGCCGGCCATCGGCGCGGCGCGCACCGCGTTGAGGTAGGAGGGCTCGTGGACGCGCTCGATCTCGGGGTCGGGGGCCGGGTCGGGCGAGATCAGGTCGACGCCGTCCAGCACGCCCAGCTCCGCGGCGAGCCGGACGGTCAGGTCGAGCCGGACCGGGTTGAGCGGGTGGTCGTCGCCCAGGTCGTAGCCGAGGAAGGACTCGTCCCAGACGACAGCGGCTGCCTTGCCCATGTCGGCAACCTAACCCACGCCGGAGGCGGTGGTGTGATCACAGGTTGGTCGCCCCCGGCGTGCGGGCGCGCCGGGGGCACCTAGAGTCTGCCCCGGGCCCGCCGGGACGAGGCGGCTCACGACCGCGGCCACCGAACGTGGAACCGCGCACGCCGGAACGAGGTCAGAACGACATGCACCTGCGACGAGTCCCCGCCCTCACCGCTGCGCTGGCCCTCGCGCTCACGTTCGGCCTCTCCGCGTGCGCGACGACCGTCACCGGCAAGCCGCTCGCCGCCGAGGGCGGGTCGGAGTCGGGGGCGGAGGAGACCGCGTCCGGGAGGCCGTCGTCGTCGCGGACCGTCGAGAGGCCGACCGTGTCGCGGGCGCCCGCGACCACGGGGACGCGGGAGCCGGCGGGCGACGTGAAGATCACCACGCGGAAGAAGACCGAGGGCTTCGACGACTGCGCGATCCTCTCGCCCGCGGAGGTGGCCGCCGCGGTGGGCGCGGCCAAGGGCGGCGAGCCGGGGTGCGTGCAGAGCACCGAGGACCCGTTCACCGTGGTGCTGTTCATGCTGACGCTGGCCGAGCACGAGAACGAGGGCGAGGCGCGCTCGATCGAGGTCGGCGGGAACACCGCGTACGAGATCAAGGAGGGCGGCGGCGACTGCACGGTCATGGTCATGCTGACCGACGACCCGGACGTGATCACGCCGGCGTTCATGGCGAGCGTGTCCCCCCTCGACGGCGGCGACCCGTGCCCGATGGCGCTGAACCTGGCCACCAAGGCGTTCGAGAAGATCCCGAACGCCTGACCCACCCGCGAGTCGAACGTCCAGGACCACCGTGTCGAACCTCCAGGACCCCCGAGTTCCACGTTCGCGCACCCGTCACGAGCCCCCGGCCGTGACGCGGATGTAGAACTCGGGGGTCTTGAGCGTTCGACACGGTGGTCCCGAGTGTTCGACTCGCGGGGTCCTAGGGGGTGGGGCCCGTGGTGGCGGGGCGGGTCGGGTCGCCGGACCACTGGGACCAGGAGCCCGGGTAGAGGGGGGCCGGGGCGGTGGGGGACGTGATGCCGGCCACCTCCAGGGCCAGGACCACCGAGCCGGCCGTGACGCCCGAGCCGCAGTAGGCGGCCACCGGGCGGTCGCGGTCCACGCCGATCGCCGCGAAGCGCTCCGCCAGGGCGGTGGCGGGCAGCCAGCGGCCCGCCTCGGTGTGGCCGGCGGTGGGCGCGTTCAGGGCGCCGGGGATGTGGCCGGCGCGCGGGTCGACCGGCTCGGTCTCGCCGCGGTAGCGCTCGGGGGCCCGCGCGTCCAGCAGGGCGCCGGGGAAGGCGGCCGCCTCGTCGGCGGTGATGGTCGGCATCGCGCCGGGGTGGACGGTGATGTTGCCGGGCGCCGGGGCGGGGACGTCGGTGGTGACCGGGCGGCCCTCGGCGGTCCAGGCGGCGAAACCGCCGTCCAGCACCGCCACCTCCGGGTGGCCCGCCCAGCGCAGGAGCCACCAGGCGCGGGCGGCGATGGACCCGTCGGCGTGGTCGTACGCCACGACCGGGTGAGATTCTCGGACGCCCGCGGCGCGCAGCACGGCCTGGAGGGCGGCCGGGTCGGGCAGCGGGTGGCGACCGCCGGCCCCCGGCGGCGCGGACAGGTCCGCGTCGAGGTCGAGGTAGACCGCGCCGGGGACGTGCCCCACCTCGTAGTCTTGGTGCCCCGGGGGCCCGCCCAACCGCCAGCGGACGTCGAGCACGACCGGGGGTTGCGCGCCGTCCAGGGCCGAGGCCAGGGCGTCGGTGCTGATCAGTGGATGCACGGCACCATCCTGCACCCGCAGCCGGCCGACTAGCATTGACGCCATACGTAAGGGGAACGGGTGTGAACGACCTCATCGACACCACGGAGATGTACCTCCGCACTATTTACGAGCTCGAAGAAGAAGGTGTGGTGCCCCTGCGCGCCCGGATCGCCGAGCGGCTGAACCAGAGCGGCCCGACGGTGAGCCAGACGGTCGGCCGCATGGAGCGCGACGGGCTCGTCGTCGTCGCCGACGACCGCCACCTGGAGCTGACCGAGCAGGGCCGCAACCTGGCCATCGCGGTCATGCGCAAGCACCGGCTCGCCGAGCGGCTGCTGGTCGACATCATCGGCCTGGAGTGGGAGCACGTGCACAGCGAGGCGTGCCGCTGGGAGCACGTCATGAGCGAGGCGGTCGAGCGCAAGCTCGTGAAGCTGCTCGGCAACCCCACCACCTCGCCCTACGGCAACCCCATCCCCGGTCTGGACAAGCTGGGCGACGGCGAGCCCGCGCCGCCCGCCGAGGCCGACCTGCTGCGCCTGGACGAGGTCGCGCGACGCGGCGGCGGTCGCGTCGAGGTGCGCCGGATCGCCGAGCACGTGCAGCTCGACCCGGACCTGATGGCGGACCTGAAGGCGGCGGGCGTGGTGCCGGGCGGCACGGTGGAGATCAACGCGATGGCCGGGGCCAGGGTCGTGCGGGTGCGCGGCAACGGCACCACCGCCGAGCTCGACCCGGCGGTCGCGCACGCCGTGCTGGTGCAGGCGCGGTGAGGCCCGCGCGGCGCGCGGCCGCCGCGTTCGCCCGGCTGCACGGCGCCGCGCCGGCCGGTGTGTGGTCCGCTCCCGGTCGGGTGAACCTGATCGGGGAGCACACGGACTACAACGACGGTTTCGTGCTGCCGTTCGCGCTGCCGCACCGGACCGCGGTGGCCGCCTCGCCGCGGGACGACGGCCTGCTGCGCGTGGCGACGCTGGGTGACGACGGCGCGGTGCGCCACGCCGAGCCGATCGCGGTCGCGGACCTGGAGCCCGGTGCGGTGCGCGGCTGGGCCGCCTACCCGGCCGGGGTGGCGTGGGTGCTGCGCGACCAGGGCGTGACGGGCGGTGCGGACCTGGTGATCGCCGGTGACGTGCCGGCCGGCGCGGGGCTGTCCTCGTCGCACGCGCTGGAGTGCGCGGTGGCGCTGGCGCTGCTGGGCCTGGCGAAGCACCCGGTGGACGACCTGCCCACCGTGGCGCGGTGGGTGCAGCGGGCGGAGAACGACTTCGTGGGCGCGCCGACGGGTCTGCTGGACCAGACCGCGTCGCTGTGCTGCGCCGAGGCGCACGTGCTGTTCCTGGACGTGCGGTCCTTCGAGTCCGAGCAGGTGCCGTTCGACGCGGCCGCGCAGGACCTAGAGGTGCTCGTCGTCGACACCCGGGCGAGCCACTCGCACACCGACGGCGGCTACGGCGCGCGGCGGTCCGGGTGCGAGGAGGCGGCCGGGCTGCTGGGCGTGCCGGCGCTGCGGGACGTCGGGGTGGACGGGCTGGACGACGCGCTGGGGCGGCTGCCCGCCGGGCTGCGCCCGCTGGTGCGGCACGTGGTGACCGAGAACGCGCGCGTGCTCGCGGCCGTGGAGCTGCTGCGCGCGAACGCGCTGGCCGAGCTCGGGCCGCTGCTGGACGCCTCGCACGCGTCGCTGCGCGACGACTACCGGGTGTCCGCGCCCGAGCTGGACGTGGCGGTCGACGCGGCGCGGTCGGCGGGCGCGCTGGGCGCCCGGATGGTCGGCGGCGGTTTCGGCGGGTCCGCGATCGCGCTGGTGCCGGTGGCCGAGCACGACGGAGTGGTGCGGCGGGTGCTGGAGGCGTTCGCCGAACGCGGCTGGCAGGCGCCGAGGACGTTCACGGCGGTGCCCTCGGCGGGCGCCGGCCGGGATGAACCGGAAAACTGACGAAAGCGGGGAACTGAAGGTGAAGCTGCTCGTCACGGGCGGTGCCGGCTACGTGGGCAGTGTCTGCGCGGCCAGGATGGTGGAGTCCGGCCACGAGGTGGTCGTGCTGGACGACCTGTCCACCGGGCACGCGGACGCGGTTCCCGAGGGGGCCCGGCTGGTCGAGGCGGGCATCGACGAGGCGATCGGCGGGCTGCTCGCGGAGGGCTTCGACGGCGTGCTGCACTTCGCCGCCAAGTCCCTGGTGGGCGAGTCCATGACCGACCCCGCCAAGTACTGGCACGGCAACGTGGTCACCTCGCTGCGGCTGCTCGACGCCATGCGCGAGCACGGCACCCCGCGCCTGGTGTTCTCCTCCACGGCGGCGACCTACGGCGAGCCGGAGCGGGTGCCGATCCCCGAGACCTCGCCGACGCGGCCGACCAACACCTACGGGGCGACCAAGCTGGCGATCGACCACGCGATCACCTCCTACGCGGCCGCGCACGGCATCGCGGCGGTGTCGCTGCGCTACTTCAACGTCGCCGGCGC
Organism: Saccharothrix sp. BKS2; assembly: GCF_047689505.1. Taxonomy (NCBI): domain Bacteria; kingdom Bacillati; phylum Actinomycetota; class Actinomycetes; order Pseudonocardiales; family Pseudonocardiaceae; genus Saccharothrix; species Saccharothrix sp. BKS2. The sequence continues at coordinate 60,001 of NZ_JAUQOL010000006.1, forward strand.
GTACGGGCGCTTCGGCGAGCGGCACGGCGTGGAGACGCACCTGATCCCCCTGGTGCTCCAGGTCGCGCTCGGGGAGCGCGAGCGGATCATGGTCTACGGCGAGGACTGGCCGACCGAGGACGGCACCTGCGTGCGCGACTACATCCACGTCGCGGACCTGGCGGACGCCCACCTGCTGGCCGTGGAGCACGCGACGGCGGGCGAGCACCGGATCTACAACCTGGGCAACGGTTTCGGCTTCTCCGTCAAGCAGGTCGTCGACGCCTGCCGCGAGGTGACCGGCCACCCGGTCCCCGCCGCCGTGGCCCCGCGCCGCGCCGGCGACCCGGCGGTGCTGGTGGCCTCCAGCGAGAAGGCCCGCACCGAACTGGGGTGGAAGCCCGAGCGGGTCGACCTGGTCGGGATCGTGCGCGATGCGTGGGAGTTCACCCGGTCGCTGCGGGAGGCGTGATGACGGGCACGATCACCGGGGCCGGGTTCGGGGACCTCACCGCGTTCACCGGGATGCCCCGGCTCTCGTCGCTGGCGCTGTCGCCCGACGGCACGCGGCTGGTGACGGCGGTGTCCACGCCGTCACCGGACGGCAAGACGTGGCAGGCGGCGCTGTGGGAGGTCGACCCCGCCGGCGAGCGCCCGGCGCGGCGGCTGACGCGCGGCGCGAAGGCCGAGGGCTCGCCCGCGTTCACGCCGGACGGCGCGCTGCTGTTCGTCTCGGCACGGCCCGACGCGGAGGCCGGGCCCGGCAAGGACGGGCCGAAGGACCAAGCCGCGCTGTGGCTGCTGCCGCCGGCCGGTGAGGCGCGCGAGCTGTTCCGGCCCGCCGGCGGCGTGTCGGGCTTCGCGGTGGCGCGGGACGCGGGCAGGGTGCTGCTCGTGTCGGGCGCCCACTCGACGGCCGAGTTCGGCGAGCGGGACGAGGAGGTGCGCAAGGCCCGCGAGGACGCCGGGGTGACCGCGATCCTGCACGAGTCCTACCCGATCCGGTACTGGGACGCCGACCTGGGCCCGAGCTACCCGCGCGTGCTGGCCACCACCGACCCGGTCGACGTGGACGCCCCGCGCCTGGGCGCGGCGGACCTGGTCGACCTGACGCCGGGCGCGAACGCGCGCCTGAGCGACTCCCCCGCCATCAGCCCGGACGGGCGGTGGGTGGCGCGCACCCAGGGCGTCGAGGTCAGCGCGGCGTACGGGACGCGGGTGCGCCTGCGGCTCGCCGCCGCCGACGGGTCCGACGACCGCGTGCTGGCCGACCGCGAGGGCCACTCGTTCTCCCAGCCGGTGTTCCTGCCGGACTCGTCCGGCCTGGTCGCGGTGCGGACCGTCGACTCGACGCCGGACCGCCCGTGGCGCAACGGCCTGGTGCGGATCTCGCTCGACGGCGAGGTCACCGACCTGGCGCCGGACTTCCCGGAGGAGCCGGAGCACCCGGTCGTCGCCCCGGACGGCTCGGCGGTGTACTTCACCAGCAGCCACCGGGGGCACCAGCCGGTGTGGAGGCTCGACCTGGCCTCCGGCGAGGTGGTCAAGCTGACCGCCACCGGCTCGTACAACGAGGTCCGGGTCAGCCCGGACGGCACGACCGTGTACGCGCTGCGCAGCGCGTGGGACCACCCGCCGCAGCCGGTGCGCCTGTCGGCCACCGGGGTCGACCAGGACGCGGTGCCGCTGCCCGCGCCCGGCGCGGTCGAGTCCCTGCCCGGGACGCTGACCGAGATCGACGTGGTGGTCGAGGACGGACGCACCGTCCGGGCGTGGCTGGTGCTGCCGACCGGCGCCTCGGCCGAGCGGCCCGCGCCGCTGCTGCTGTGGGTGCACGGCGGCCCGGTGATGAGCTGGAGCGGGTGGAGCTGGCGCTGGAACCCGTGGCTCATGGCCGCGCGGGGGTACGCGGTGCTGCTGCCCGACCCGGCCCTGTCCACCGGCTACGGGCACGACTTCGTGCGCGCCGGCTGGGCCGCGTGGGGCGGCAAGCCGTACACCGACCTGATGGCCGTCACCGACGTCGCGGAGCGGCGCGACGACATCGACGAGTCGCGCACGGCCGCCATGGGCGGGTCGTTCGGCGGGTACATGGCGAACTGGATCGCCACCCGGACCGACCGCTTCAAGGCGATCGTGACGCACGCGTCGCTGTGGCACCTGGACGCGTTCACCGGCACCACGGACGACTCGTACTACTGGATCCGCGAGATGGGCGACCCGCTGCTCCAGCAGGAGCGGCTGGCGGCGAACTCCCCGCACCTGCGGGTCGCCGACATCACGACGCCGATGCTCGTGATCCACGGTGACAAGGACTACCGCGTGCCGATCGGCGAGGGGCAGCGGCTGTACTTCGACCTCCTGCGCCACGGCGTGCCGGCGAAGTTCCTGTACTTCCCGAGCGAGAACCACTGGATCCTGACGCCGGGCAACGCGAAGGTCTGGTACGAGACGGTGTTCGCCTTCCTGGCCGAGCACGTCCTGGGCGAGCCCTGGCGGCGACCGGACCTGGTCTGAGGTGTTCTTCGTTGAGGGCCTCCTGGGGTGCGCTGAGCCGCGCTGGGGTCGTGGTTGGGACGTGATCGGGTTCCGGTCGGACTGTGGCCGGGCCGTGGTCGGGTCGGGTCGTGGTCGGGCCGGCTCGGCTTGGGATCGGGTCCGGTCCGGTCTGGTCGCAGGGTCCGGGTCCTGGTCGAGGTCGGGTCGCAGGGTCTTGGTCTAGGGCCTGGACCCCGGCTTTCGGCGGTCGGTCAGGCCGGGTCGTTCAGGTCGAGCCGAGCCGGGCCGGTCGGATCGAGTCGGTCAGGCCGAGTCAAGCCGGCCGAGCCGAGCCGAGCCGAGCCGGGCCGGTCAAGCCGGCCGAGCCGGGCCGGTCAGGCGGGTCGGGTCGGGTCGGCCAGGCCAGGTCGGGCCGTGGTCAGGTGCCCCCTTCCGGTGGCCGGGACCACTCGGCCCGGCCCGCCTGCTCGGCCAGCAGGCGCAGCTGGTCCGGGGGCAGGCCCGTGTCCAGGGCCTCCCTCAGCAGCTCGCTGAGGCGGTGGCCCGGGTGGGCCTCGGCCGCCCGCTCCAGCGCCAGCGACGCCAGGCTGCCCATCCCCCGCAGGTACGCCGAGAACGCCAGCAGGGTGGCGGGTTCGGCCCGTTCCGGCGCGGGGGACGCCCTGGTCAGCTCCGTCCACAGCACCTCGGCGCCGATGGCGTGGTCCCCCACGCAGTACCCCAGCGACGCGTCGCGGACCAGGGGGTCGGCCAGGGCGTGCGCCAGCTCCGCCACCTCCTCGTCGGTCAGCGGGCGCTTGCGGGTCGCGGCCCGGAGCACCTCCGACCGGATCAGGTCGTGCCGGCGGGCCGGCGGCCCCTCCGGCCCCGTCATCCGGCGGTGCAGCAGGGCGGCCCGGCGGCCCAGGACCTCCGGTGGGTCGGGCCTCAGCACCTCGGCCATCGCCTCGCGGCTGGGGTAGGTGACGTGGCCGTGGGCGGCCGTGGCGGCGGCCAGGGGTGTGCTCGCCGGGTCCGGCGTGGCGCCGCCGGTGCCCGCGTCGTGGTAGTCGAACCACGGCTCGCCCCGGGCGGTGGCCCGGACCCAGACGGCCAGCACCAGGGGGATGTCCAGGGCCATCAGGGCGTCGTCGAGCTCGTCGACCAGGGTGTCGTGCGGCAGGTCCTCCGGCGGGTCGCCCGAGCCGCCGCCGACCACGACGACCGCGGCGGTGGCGCCGCGGTGGCGCGCGGCGGGCAGCAGCAGCCGCTCGACCGGACCGCCCGGGTGGTCGGGCGGCGGGAGGTCGGCGCGCATGGTCAGGGCCACCGCGTGCCGGTCGATCACGAGCAGCACCGCGGAGTCGGTCGGGTGGAAGCCCAGCAGGTGGGGCACGGCGGCGATCAGGTCGCCCGGGTCGTGGAGCCGGGGCGAGGGCAGGAGCTTCGTCATGGCTTCGACTGTGGCCGGGGGCGGCGGTGGGCGCCAGGGCGGGGTCGTCGCCTGTGGACAACTCGGGGACGGCCGCTCCCGACGGGGTCGGGAGCGGCCGTCGACCTGGGGAAACTCAGCAGTTCGGGGCCACCTGGCCGTCCGAACCTGTGTACACGTACGCGTCGGAGATGTAGCCGGAGCCGATCTGGTCCCACAGGGTGGTGGTGCCGTACTTGCCGGTGACGCTCTGGCCGCGCACCTGGCAGCGGATCGTCACCGAGGCGCCGTCGGCCACCGAGCCGACCGCCGCGTACTGGGTGCCGGGCCCGGAGCGCACGGTCACCGAGGCGCCGCTGTCGGTGCCGACCGTGCCGGTCGTGCCGCTGGTCCCGCAGGAGTTCCGGCTGGTGTAGCTGCGGCTGCCCCAGTAGAGGATCTGCGCGCCGTTGAAGTTGATCTTCTGGTCGGCGCCGTTGAGCCGCTGCTCGTAGTGCAGGTGCGGCCCGCTGGACCCGCCGGTCGTGCCGACGCTGCCGATCCGCTGCCCGATGCGCACCGACTGGCCCACCGACACCGCCTGCGCGGACAGGTGCGCGTACCGGGTGCGCCAGCCACCGCCGTGGTCGATCTCGACCCACCGCCCGTAGCTGGTGCTGCCCTCGTTCGCGACCCTGCTCACGGTGCCGCCGGCGGACGCGACGACCGGGTCGCCGTCGTCGTTCGCGCGGTTGAAGTCCACCGAGTTGGCGGGACTGTGGTTGGTGCGCGTCTGCCCCTCCCACACCTGCCCGCACGGGAACGGGAGTTGGAAGTTCGGCGCCGCCGCGGCCTCGCCCTGGGTGAGGGCGAGGCCGACGAGCGGGGCCACCAGGGCCGTGACGAACACGCGCCTGGCTCGGCTCATCTGCCACCTCCTTGACGACTGGGTGGGCATCCGATCACGACCGGCCGCCGAAGTGGAAGACTTACCAGGTTGTCACTTCGTGAATTACTTCCTAACCAACCGAACGGCGCAACGCCCGCGTTCCGCCGACCACGGGCAGCTCCACCACGGTGGAGGTCAGGTCGATGGACAGCCCGGCGCCCGGCTTGGGCCTCAGCGTGTAGTCGTAGTCGCTGGAGATCAGCACGAACTCCACCGAGTGCCCGGCCTCGACCACGTAGTCGGTCGGCTCCAGCTCGACGTCGACCTGGTACCGCTCACCCGGCTCGATCGGCCTGGTGCGGTCGGGCGAGGTCCGGTTCTGCGGGTCGGTCCAGCCACGCGTGATCACGTGCGACGTGCCGTCCGGCGCGCGGTCGACCAGCAGCGCCGTCACGTTGGCCGCCCGCCGGTCGAACGAGATCGCCAGCCGCACCCGCGCCGTCCCGGAGAACCGCAGGTCGGCGGACGTGGCCCCGGTCGCGTAGGACAGGCGGTTGCCCGAGCTCGGCAGGTCGACCAGGTCCTCCGCGAGCACCGACGAGTCGTCCCGCAGGGACTCGACCACCGGCCGGCCGGGCACCGCGGAGGTCCGCAGCGCGCCCTTGGTCGCACCGCCGGCCCACGGGTGCACGCGCGCCTTGGCCGTGCCCGGCGCGGGCCACTCGGCCTCGTCCACCCACGTGCGGTCCTCGCGCTGGACGGTGGACTTCGGCTCGTCCTCGACGCCGTTGTCCACGCCGTACAGGTAGTGGCTGAACCACCGGTTGAGCGTGCGCCGCCACTCGGCCGACCGCAGCGTGTCGGGGTCGGTGTGCGCGGCCTGGTGCAGCCAGATCTTGTGCTCCACGCCGTGCTGCTTGAGCGCCTCGTACCACTGCGCGACGTGCTTGAGCTTGACGTTCCAGTCGCTCAGCCCGTGCACGGCCAGCACCGCGGCCCGCACCCGGCCGGCGTCCTTGACGTAGTTCCGCTCGTCCCAGAAGGCGTTGTAGTCGCCGGTCACGCGGTCCTGCCGGGCCGTCAGCTCGGCGATCACCGGCTTGCAGATCTCCTGGTCGGCACGGGTGTAGACGTACTCGGCCAGCACGTCGGTGTCCTCACCCTGGTACGTGCCGGGCGCGACGACCGCGCCATCCGCCCGGTAGTAGTCGTACCAGCTGGAGATGGCCGCGATCGGCACGATGGCCTCCAGGCCCTCCACGCCGGTGGCGGCCACCGCGTTGGGCAGGGTGCCGTTGTAGGACACACCCATCATGGCGACCTTGCCGGTGGTCCAGTCGGCCTCGACCTCGGCGCCCGCCGCGTCGCGCGCGGTGGCGCGGCCGTTGAGCCAGTCGACCACGGACTTCGAGCCGGTGGTCTCGTTGCGCCCGCCGGAGGTGGGGCAGCCGGTGGACTTGCCGGTGCCCAGCGACTCCGCGTAGACCACGGCGAAGCCGCGCGAGACGAAGTACGCCTCGTAGCGGCCCGAGGTGATCGGACCGGCGTGGGGGCCGACGGCCGCCGCGATCCGCTCGTCCGCCTCGGCCTTGAGCGCCGCCCCGTCGCGCCGCTGGTGGCCGCCGCGCCCGTCGGGCACGTGCAGCTCCACGTCGACGTCGTGGTTGGCCACGTCGTTGCCGCCGGAGAAGTACGGGCTGTTGAAGAACACCACGGGCACCTTCAGCCCGCGGTCGGTGGCCGCCTGGCGCACCACCTCGGTGTAGACCTCGTCGTCGCGCCCGTCGCGGTCGCTGTCGACCGGGGCGCGCACCCACACGCTCTCGCGCACGACGTCCGCGGCGTTGAAGACGGGTTGCGCCTCGCCGTCCCTGAACACCGGGCCCTCGGCGGCCGCGCCCGCCACCACGGGCGGAAGCCCCAGCGGCAGCGCGACCAGAGCCGCGAGCACGGCGGCTCTCCGTGCACCCTTCACGACCGAACCCCCATCATGTGTAGGACAGGTTTCGGGCAGACCCTCCCCCCGCGGCACACCCCTGTCAAGTCCAATGTAGACAGTCCAAGACCCGACGATCGGCCCCTTGACCAGCGCCGGAGACCTGTGCAGGCGCCCTCGGCCGAGGGGGACGCACCGGCGCCGCGCCGGCGCCACGGCGGCGACGAAAGACCTGGTCACGGAGCCGGACCGGCACCGACGCGCCCGCGCGCCGACCGCCGGGCAGGATGGACGGCATGAGGCTGGTCATCCTGGGCGGCGGCGGGTTCCGCGTGCCCCTCGTGCACCGGGCGCTCGACGACCGCGTCACCCGACTCGTGCTGCACGACGTGGACGCGCACCGCCTGGAGGCGATCCGCGGCGTGCTGGGCGGCGACCCGCGCGTCACCGCCACGACCGACCTGGACGAGGCCCTGCGCGGCGCGGACTTCGTGTTCTCCGCGATCCGGGTCGGCGGCCTGGCCGGCCGGGCGATCGACGAGGAGGTGGCCCACCGGCACGGCGTGCTGGGCCAGGAGACGGTCGGCGCGGGCGGCGTCGCCTACGGCCTGCGCACCGCCCCGGTGGCCGAGCGGATCGCGCGCCGCGTCGCCGAACTCGCCCCCGGCGCGTGGGTCGTCAACTTCACCAACCCCGCCGGGCTGATCACCGAGGCGATGTCCCGCCACCTGGGCGACCGGGTGATCGGCATCTGCGACTCCCCGCTGGGCCTGTGCCGCCGGGCCGCCCGCGCGCTGCGCCTGGACCCGGGCGCGCCGGAGTTCGACTACGCGGGCCTCAACCACCTGGGCTGGCTCCAGGGCGTGCGCGTGGGCGGCCGGGACCTGCTGCCCGACCTGCTGGCCGACGACGCGGCGCTGACCTCGTTCGAGGAGGGCCGCCTGTTCGGACCCGAGTGGCTGCGCGCGCTCGGCGTGCTCCCCAACGAGTACCTCCACTACTACTACTCGACCAGGGAGGCGCTGGGCGCCGACCGGGGCGCGTTCCTGCTCGCCCAGCAGCAGCGGTTCTACGACGGCGCGGTGGACTGGGAGACCACCCGGCTGGAGCGCGAGGCCACCTACATGGCGCACGACCGGGAGGGCGAGCGCGACTCGCTGGAGGGCGGCGGCTACGAGCACGTCGCCGCGGCCCTGATGCGCGCCCTCTCCGGCGGCGGGAAGACCACGCTCATCCTCAACGTGCCCAACCGCGACACGCTGTCCGCGGTGGACCACGGGGCGGTGGTGGAGGTGCCGTGCGAGGTGGACGCGACCGGCGCGCGGCCGCTGCCGGTGAGCCCGCTGCCCGACCACGCGGCGGGCCTGGTCACCTCGGTCAAGGCGGTGGACCGGCTGGTCCTGGAGGGCACCCGGGCCGCCGCGCTGAAGGCGTTCGCGCTGCACCCCCTGGTCGACTCGGTGGCCACCGCCCGGAGCCTGCTCGACACCTACGCGCGGCGGCACCCGGAACTGGCTCACCTCAGCTGAGCCCGGCCCAGCGAGTCCGCGCGCCGCGTGGTCTCCGGCAGCCGGGTCACGCACAGCCGCAGCACCTCGGCGCACGCCCGGTCCAGGTCGATCCGGTGCCCCACCGACACGAACACCGGCTTGACCCCCTCGCGGGTGCGCAGCGCCCGCCCGACCACCTCGCCGCCGTCCAGCAGGTCGCTGTGCGCGCCGCGCGCCGCGCCCGGCGGCGTGAACCGGCCCATCGGCGTCTTGGCCACGCCCAGGCTGGGCAGGCCGGTCACCACGCCGACGTGGCAGGCCAGCCCGAACCGGCGCGGGTGCGCCAGGCCCTGCCCGTCGCAGACCAGCAGGTCCGGCGGCACGGTCAGCTTCCCCAGGGCGGTCAGCAGCGACGGCAGCTCGCGGAACGCGAACAGCCCCGGCACGTACGGGAAGTCGGCCCGGCCGGGCACCACGACCTCGTCCACGGTCTCCAGCGACGCCGCGTCCAGCACCACGACCGCCGCGGCCAGCCGGTCGTCCTCGGCGTACGACACGTCCAGCCCCGCCACGTGCCGCACCACCAGGCCGGGGTCGGCGCGCGGCACCACCAGCGGCCGCAGCCGCTCCTGCTCCGCGACGGCCTCCTCCGGCGTCACGCGTGCCCCACCGCGGCCCGGTGCGCGGCGAGCAGGTCCTCGCCGAAGTCGCCGGACCGCCGCCGCCACACCGAGTGGGCGTGGTTGGCGTCGTTGGCCGTGTTGTCGTACTCGATCAGCAGCTCCGGCCCCTGGACGCGGTAGTAGTGGCCCTCGCCGCGCCGGGTCGAGCCCTCCCAGGCGAAGTGCAGCCGGCCGAGGTCCAGGGCGTCGAACTCCTCGTCGGCGAGGTCGCCGGTCAGCCGGTCGAGGTAGTAGCGCACGAGCCCCACCAGCAGCTCGCGCGAGCCCCGGTCGAGCTGCCCGACGGCCACGCCCGCGGGCTCGACGTCGCCGACGCGGGGCGAGTTGCCGGTCCTCAGGTCGGGCGGCGGGGTGTCCGCGACCACGGCCAGCCCGCGCGCCGTGCGGCCCATGCGGTCCAGCAGCTCGCGGGCCAGCTCCTCCTCCAGCCGCAGCGGCTGGGACACCGCGCGGCCCCGGTAGGTGGTGCGGGCCGGGTTCGCGCCCAGGAAGAACGGGGTGGCCGAGACGCGGCCCTCGGCCACCACCACGCTCACCGACAGGTGGTGGCCCTCGACCCGCCACCCGTACGGCTCGTCGCCCGGCTCCCCCAGCAGCACGGTCCAGTAGTCGCCCTGGTGGCGGTCGCGCCCGCCGCCCTCGCGGTCGTCGAGCACGTCCTCCAGCGCCATCACCGCGGTGACCTGCGCGTAGGCGTGCGGGCTGAGCACGCGGGCCAGCAGCCGGTGCACGGCCTTGCGCTGGGCGCGGTCCAGGTCGCCGTAGCGGACGCCGGGCCGCGGACCGGGCGTGTAGGCCCACCGCCGGCGCAGGTCGTCGTCGGAGACGGGGCGCACGGCCGCGGCCCGGAGGTCCTCGTCCAGGGTTCCCAGGAAGCCGCGGGTGACCTCGGCGATCTCGTGCAGCACCACCCGAACCTAGCCGCCGGGACGCGGCCGGGTCACCCGAACAGGGTCACCTGAACCGGATCACCTGAACCGGATCACCTGAACCGGATCACCTGGGCAGGGCCGAGGGCCACGGTCCCAGCTCGGGCCGCGGGCCGACGACCTCGCCCGCCAGCTCGCGGCCGGCCAGCCACGCGGTGAGGTCGGCGGGCGACCCGGTGAGCCGGAACTCCTCCCCCTCCCCGAGCACCCACTCCCGGCCGCCGCCGGACAGCACCAGCCGCACGCCGTCGGGCACGCGCGCGGCCAGGAAGCCGATGGTGTGGTCGCAGAACTCCGGCGACCACTCGACGGCGCCCAGGTCCAGGTCGCGGGCGTGGACCTCGACCTCCCGCCACACCGCCGAGGCGGTGTCGACCAGGGTGCCGCCGCGGTACCGGACCGGGGCGCCCCAGTCGCGCACGCCGGCCCACGCCGCGGCCAACCGGTCGACGGCCGCCGCGATCGCGGCCCGGTGCCGGTCGGCCGAGCGGCCCGCGCCCGCCTCGATCGCGCCGTCGCGGGCGGCCTGCCCGCCGGGGTAGACCTCGACCCCGGTCCCCTCGTGCTCGGCCTGCCGGGCCATGGCCACCGTGACGCCCTCGACGTGCGCCAGCACGTGACCGCGCGTCCAGCCCGGCAGCGCCGACGGCTCCGCCACCCCCGCGTCGGTCAGGTCCCCGATGAGCACGGCCAACCTCGCGTGGGCCGCCAGCGCGGCCTCCTGGATCGCCATGAACTCCCCCTAATGGTCACTGAGATCAAACCCGTTAGGAAACCTAGCACTAGGATCGCCCTGGTGGGACTGGCCCTGGAGTTCGCGAGCACGGTTCGGCACGACGGGCACGGCGGGCTCGTCGACGACCTGGCCACCCCCGAGGGGTTCGCCGCGTGGACCGGGGCCGAGCCGGACGAGCGGCTGCGGCAGCGCGTGGTCGAGCTGCGCTGGGCCGCGCGCACCCTCTACGCGCACGCCGCCCACGCCGGCGAACGGCTCGACGCGCCCCACCTGATGGACCTGGACCGCGCGCTCGCGCTGGTCAACGAGGCCGCCGCGCGCGTGCCCCGGACGCCGCGGCTGGAGTGGGGCGACCCGCCCCGGGTGACCTACCGCGACTCGGCCGGCGCGGGCGACCGGCTGGCCGCCGGGCTGGCGACCGCGGTGATCGAGTTCCTGGGCGGACCGGAGCGGGCGCGGCTGCGGGCCTGTCCGGCGCCCCGGTGCGTCAGGTACTTCGTCAGGGAGCACCCGCGCCAGGAGTGGTGCGGGCCCTCGTGCGGCAACCGCGCCCGGGTCAGCCGGCACTACCACCGGGGCCGCGACTAGCCCTCGTCGAAGAAGCGCCCCGGCGCGTCGAGGAACCGCCGCCACAGGCCGACCAGCTCCAGCCGCTCCCACTCGACCTCCGCCACGCCGTCCTCGTCGAGCTGGAGGACCTGCGCGCCGGGGATCGCGGCGATCACCGGCGAGTGCGTGGAGTAGACGACCTGCGCGTCACCCCGCCGGACCAGGTCGACCAGCCGGTACGCCAGCGACAGCGTGGACTCGAACGACAGCGGTCCCTCGGCCTCGTCGAGCAGGTACAGGCCGGGCTCGGTGAACCGGCCGAAGACCGCCTGGAGGTAGGACTCGCCGTGGCTGACCTCCGCGGCCGGCCGGTCGCCGTACCCCGGCATCCCCATGCCGGTCATGTACTCCAACATCCCGTGCGCGGTCTCCGCGCGCAGGAAGAACCCCTTCGCGTTGCGCCTGGTGAACCCGCTGCCCACGCCCGTGCGGTGCAGCTTCAGGGCCTCGCCCAGCACGCTGCGGCCCAGCGTCGAGCCGTACCTGCGGCCGCCGTGCCCGCCGCGCACGTCCAGCCCGTAGCTCTCCGCGATCGCCTCCAGCAGGGTGGACTTGCCCGTGCCGTTGCCGCCCATCAGCACCGTGATCGGCGAGGTGAAGCGCAGGCCGTGCCGCGCGACGTGCCGGACGGCGGGGACCGTGAACGGCCACCGCCCCGGTTCGTGGGCCGATTCCGGCACGTACACGCCCTCGATCAGCACGGCCGCCAGTCTAGGCAGCCGCGGCTCACCCCTGCGCGATGTAGGCGGTGAGCTGGTCGTGGTCGGTCTGGAGCTGGTCCATGCGGCTCTTGACCACGTCGCCGATGCTGACGATGCCGACCAGCTCGCCACCGTCGAGCACCGGCACGTGCCGGATGCGCCGCTCGGTCATCAGCACGCTGAGGCTGTCCACCGAGTCGCCCGGCGCGCAGGTGAGCACCTCGCCGGTCATGATCTCCGACACGGGGGCGCCCAGCAGGCCGCCGCCGTGCTCGTGCAGCCGGCGCACCACGTCGCGCTCGGACACGATCCCGGCCATGCCGTCCGGCCCGACCACGACCATCGCGCCCACGTTGTGCTCGGCCAGCGCGGCGAGCAGCTCCGCGACCGAGTCCGCCGTCCGCACCGTCGCCACGGTCGACCCCTTGCTCCGCAACACGTCCGCGATCCTCATGGTGCGCCTCCCGATCTCCGCCCGGACCCGGTTCCGCTACCGGGCCCAGGCTAGTTCCCCGGTGGGTCCGGGGGGAGGCCACGCGCCCGATGGGACCACCGGGTGCGCGGTCGGACCAACGCGGTCATCACGCTCGGTGTCACCCGGGTGGAGCAGCGCCGCCACCCACCGGCACCGGGCACTCCACTGTGGACCGGAACTGTCGTCCTCGCCCGGACGGGCGAGGACGACAGCGGCGCGGGGGCCGGCGTGCGCACGCCGACCCCCGCCTCACCGCTCACGGGCACGCCCGTCCCCGATCGACCACCCGACCGGGCGGGGTGCGTCAGCCCGCCTTGCGGCGGAAGACGCGGCGGCCGCCGAAGGTGTTCTGCTGCGGCCTGCCCGACGCCTGGTGCACCGAGCTGGTCTTCTGCGCGTGCCCGCGGCGTTCCCGCCGGTTCGGGACCACGGCCGGCAGGTCCTCGCGCTCGGCCGCGTCGTCCAGGTCCTCGCGCTCGGCCGCGTCGTCCTGGGGGAGTTCTTCGTTGGTCATCGGTCTACCTCCTGGGGTGAGCGGTGTCGCTGGTCAGCGACGCCGCATGGCGTACTGGCGCGGGGTGGCGACGACCCGTCCGCCGCCGAAGCGCGGTTGGGTGGCGCCCGCCCGCCGCGCGCCGCGGCGGGCGGCGCGGTTGGCGGGCACGTCGTCGTTCGGTGGTTCGTCGCGCAGGGTGGGCATGCGTACGCCTCCTCGATGTCGAGGCGTGCGAAAGACAGCGATCCGCCAGAACGGAGGGATCGCTCAAGAGCCGCTGGGGCCACCGGAGAAGAGCGCGGCACGGCCCGTGGCCGCTGCGGCGCTGGAGGAAGAAGTCCTCAGAGGTAGATCTGGAAGAACATGGTCATGACCCTAGCGCGGAACCGCCGCCGTGCCAACCGGGTTGACCGCGGTCGCGCGGCTCACTCCCGGATCTCGACGACCTCGCCGTCGATGACGTCGCCGTCCACCACGGCCGGCGCGTCCTCGCGCTCGGCGAAGAAGCGGGACGCGAAGGCTCCCGCCGCGCGCGTCGTGACCGCGTCGAACGTCCCGCCGATCACGCCGCCCACCAGCGGCACGCCCTTGGCCAGGGTCACCGTCGCCCTGGTCGTGCCGTACTTGGCCAGCAGGGTGAACCCGATGCGCTTGTTGATCTCCCGGATCAGCTGCACCGGGATCTTCTTGATCAGGCTCACGGTGAGCTTCGTGCCCGCCTTGATGCCCGCCTTCTTCAGCACCTCGGTGCCCGCGTTGCCGAGCAGGCAGATCAGGATCGCGGTCTGGACGTCCTCGCCCTCCAGGTCGTGCCCGTGCAGCGCCGCGATCGACGCGATCAGGTGAGTTTGGACCAGGTAGGCGGCGGTCAGGTTCGCGGGCAGCGTGACGGGCAGCGTGATCAGGCCGCCGACGTTCGTCGCGAACCCCTGCACGCCCGCCGCCGCGACGTGCGTCCTGATCAGGTGCTTGACCGCTTCTTCCCTGGTCAGGCCCTTGTCGAGGGACTCCATCGCCATCTGCTCGGCGCCCTTGAACGGCCCGAAGCCGTTGATGCCCACCCGGAGGAGGTGGTCCACCGCGTTCTGCTGCACCCTGCTGATCGCACCCGGTTCCTCCGCCATGCCCCCGAGGTTACGCGGCGCGGCAGCGGGTAAACGTGGCCAATGGACATGTCTTCGTTGGGAGCGCTGGTCAGGGAGCGCGGTCCGTTCGCGTCGGTCTACCTGGACGCCTCGCACGACACCGAGGACGCGGCCAAGGCGCTGGAGCTGCGCTGGCGCGGTGTGCGTGAGGAGCTGGCCCGGCAGGGCGCGGACCAGGCGACGCTGGACGCGCTGGAGGGGCCCGCGCTGGCGCCGGTCGTCGGCAAGGCGGGGCGGGCGCTCATCGCGGCGCACGGGAGGGTGCTGCTGGACCGGGTGCTGCCGCGCCCGCCGGCGCTGGTCACCGCCCGCTGGTCGACGCTGCCGCACGTGCTGCCGCTGGCCGGCTCGCTGGGACCGACCGTGCCGCACGTGGTCGTGCTGGCCGACAAGGTGGGCGCCGACGTCCACGGCTACGCCGGGCAGACCGGCGGCCAGGGCGAGGTCGCGGCCGAGGAGGTGCGGGGCGAGGAGCACCCGGTGCACAAGGTGCGCGGTGGCGGCTGGTCGCACCTGCGGATGCAGCACTCGGTCGAGGAGAACGCCAAGCGCAACGCGGCCCAGGTCGCCGAGGCCGTCGACCGGCTGGTCGGCAAGCTCAACGCGAAGCTGCTCATCCTGGGCGGCGAGGTGCAGGCGCGGACCGCGCTGTGCGAGGAGCTGACCCAGCGGTGCCGGGAGGTGCTGGTCGAGGTCGAGGGCGCGAGCCTGGCCGGCGGGTCGGACGACGAGGCGTTCGACGGCGCCGTGCAGTCGCTGGTGGCCCAGTACCAGTACAACGAGGCCCACGAGGTGGTCGAGCGGTTCACCGCCGAGTACGGCCGCGACGGCGGGCTGGCGGTGCAGGGGTTGGCACCCGTGGTCGAGGCGCTGCGCGAGGCCAACGTGGCCGCGCTGCTGGTCGCCGACCCGGCGCTGGGCGACCGCACGGTGTGGGCGGGCGACCACCCCGCCCAGGTGGCGCTGCGCGAGTCCGAGCTGAGCGGCCTGGGCATCGAGCACGTCGAGCGGCACCGCGCGGACGAGGTGCTGCCCAACGCCGCCGCGGCGACCGGCGCGCAGGTGCTCATCGCCGACGGCACGGACCTGTTCGAGGGCGTCGGCGCGATCCTGCGGCACACCTAGACCACCCGTGCCGGGGGTGAACCCGGACGAAGAGGGGGGAGCGCCACCGGGCGCTCCCCCCTCTTTTCCGCTCGCGCGGACTCAGGCCGACACGTTGGAGAGCACCACGTTCTCCGCCGCGTTGGGACCGTCGCGGTCGATCACCTTCCGGCTGCGCCGGTTGCGCTTCTCCAGCCAGGTCGCCAGCCAGGTCAGCAGCAGGCACATCGCGATGTACATCGCGCCGGCCACGATGGTCATCGGCACCAGCGGGCGACCGAACTGGCCCTGGGTGCCGAGGTACTTCACGTAGTTCAGCAGCTCCTCGTAGTTGATGATGAACCCGAGGGCGGTGTCCTTCAGGAGCACCACGAGCTGGCTGATGATCGTCGGCAGCATGGCGCGCAGCGCCTGCGGCAGCAGCACCTGCACCATGACCTGGGTCTTGCGCATGCCCAGCGCGTACGCCGCCTCGGCCTGGCCGCGCGGCAGCGAGGCCACCCCGGCCCGGAAGACCTCGGCCAGCACCGAGCCGTTGTACAGCGTCAGGCCGACCACGACCGCCATGAACTGCGAGAACCCGAACCCGGCCGAGCCGAGGCCGAAGTACAGCAGGAAGATCATGATCAGCAGCGGGATGGCGCGGAAGATCTCGACGACCACCATCGCGGGCACCCGCAGGGCCGCGTGGTCGGAGAGCCGGCCGGCCGCCAGCACCGCGCCCAGCAGCACCGCGGCGAGCGCGGCCAGGGCGAACGCCTTGAGCGTGTTGCCCAGCCGCTGGAGGAGCTCCACCTGGACCTGCTGGTACTGGACCCACTCCCACATGCGCGGCTCGAACTGGCCGCTGTCGTAGAAGCGGTACAGCACGAAGCCGATCAGCGCGAGCACCGCGGCCCCGCCGAGGACGGCGTACAGCCGGTAGCGCAGCCGGGCGCGCGGTCCGGGGACGTCGAACAGGACCGAGCTCATCGGGCCACGCTCCAGCGCTTCTCGAGGGCGCGTTGCACCAGGGTCAACGGGAACACCAGGACGACGAAGAAGAAGGCCACCCAGGACAGGCCGATGAGCATGTCGGCGCCGTCCTCGGACAGCACGTACGCGATCGAACCCGCGTCCGCCACCGAGAAGCCGGCCGCCACGGTGGTGTTCTTGAGCAGCGCGATCAGGGTGCTGACCAGCGGCGGCACCACCGAGCGCAGCGCCTGCGGCAGCACCACGTCACCCAGCGTCTGCCCGAACGTCAGCCCCAGCGCGCGGGCCGCCTCGGCCTGCCCGACCGGGACCGTGTTGATGCCCGAGCGCACCACCTCGCAGATGAACGCCGAGGTGTAGAGCGTCAGCGCCACGACCGCGCCCTTGAACGGGTCCAGCTGCACGATCCGCAGCAGCGGGTAGGCGAACGCGAAGAAGAAGAACACCAGGGTCAACGGGGTGTTGCGCACCAGTGTCACGTACGTGGCGCCGGCGGCCCGGAACACCGGGACCGGGCTGACCCGCAGCATCGCCAGCACCGTGCCGAGCACCAGCGACCCGACCGCCGAGAACAGGAACAGCTGGATCGTCGTGCCGAACGTTTTCAGGAACAGGTCGTAGTAGTTGGTAAGGACGCTCATCGGGGTTCCTCGCCGGTGGACTTCATAGGGATGGCCGGTGACCCACCCTGCGTGCGCGGGTCACCGGCCACCGTTGGTGGTGCTCAGTAGCGGTCGATCACCGGCTTCTCGGCGGGCGAGCCCGACTTGCCCAGCGTCGCCTCGTAGATCTTGTCCCAGTCGCCACCCGTGATGGCCTCTTCCAGGATGTCGTTCATCTTGTCGCGCAGCGGCTTGTCCTCCTTGGGCAGGCCGATGCCGTAGGGCTCCGCGGAGAACGTCTTGCCGACGACCCTGAACTTGTCCGACTCCTCGGCCGCGTAGCCCTTGAGGATCGCGTCGTCGGTGGTCACGGCGTCGACCGAGCCGTCGGCCAGCTTGCTGACGCACTGCGAGTAGTTCTGGAACTCGGTGATGTTCTCGAGCTCCGTGTAGTTGCCCTCCTTGATCCGCTTGATCGGCGTGGAGCCGGTCACGGAGCAGACCTTCTTGCCCTTGAGGGTCTCGGGGCCGGTGATGGAGGTGTCCTCCTTGCGGACCAGCAGGTCCTGCCCGGCGGTGAAGTACGGGCCCGCGAAGCCGATCTTCTGCTTGCGGTCGTCGTTGATCGTGTAGGTGCCGACGTAGTAGTCGATGTCACCGTTGATGATCGCCTGCTCGCGACCCTGCGAGGCGATCGCCTTGTACTCGATCTTGGTCTCGTCGAAGCCGAGCTTGGCGGCGACCAGGCGGGCGATGTCGATGTCGAACCCGCTGTACTTGCCGGTCGTGGCGTCCTTCTGACCGAGGAAGGGCTGGTCCTCCTTGACGCCGATGATGACCTTGCCGCGGCTCTTCATCCGCTCGAACGTGGTCGAGCCGTCGACCGTCACGTCGGCGGCGGCCTGCTGGGAGGGGGCCGCGCCCGCGTCCGTGTGGCTCCCCTCCTTGCCGCACGCGGTCAGGGCGAGGCCGCCGGCCAGCAGCGCTACCGCAAGGGTGCGAACCCTCATCGTCTTTCTCCTGCTCTTCTTCGGGTCGTGCGGCGCCAGGCTCAGCGCCGCGGTCTGGGGACTTCAGTGGGTCAGGATCTTGCCAAGGAAGTCCTTCGCGCGGTTGGACTTCGGCGCGGAGAAGAAGTTCTCCGGCGTCGAGTCCTCGACGACCTCACCGTCGGCCATGAAGATCACGCGGTCCGCGGCCTTGCGGGCGAAGCCCATCTCGTGGGTCACCACGAGCATGGTCATGCCCTCCTTGGCCAGCGTGGTCATCACGTCCAGCACCTCCTGGACCATCTCCGGGTCCAGGGCGGAGGTGGGCTCGTCGAACAGCATCACCTTGGGCCGCATCGCCAGGGCGCGGGCGATCGCCGCGCGCTGCTGCTGGCCGCCCGACAGCTGGGCGGGGAACTTCTCCGCCTGGTTCGCGATGCCGACCCGCTCCAGCAGCTCCATGCCCTCCTTGCGGGCCTGGGCCGCCGGCACCTTGCGGACCTTCACCGGCGCGAGCACGACGTTGTCGACGATGCTCTTGTGGGCGAACAGGTTGAACGACTGGAAGACCATGCCCACGTCGGCGCGCAGCCGGGCCAGCTCCCTGCCCTCGGCGGGCAGCGGCTGGCCGTCGACCTCGATGGTGCCGGAGTTGATCGGCTCCAAGCGGTTGATCGTGCGGCACAGCGTGGACTTGCCGGAGCCCGACGGACCCAGCACCACGACCACCTGCCCCTTCGGCACCTCCAGGTCGACGCCCTTGAGGACGTGCAGGGGTCCGAAGAACTTGTCCACGCCCACCATCCGGATCATCGGCGGAGCAGGAGTGGCGGCGGTCATCAGTCCTCCAGTTGGGGGTTCCTGAGCGATGGCGGAAACCTAGGTGTGAAGCACCACACCAGTCCAGGCGGTTGAGCAAGACTTAGGGTCTCAACTCTGTCACAGGCCGGCGACATTATCGGGAGGCACCACGGTGCGCGTGCTGTTGGTCGAGGACGACGACCGGGTGGCGGAAGCGCTGGTACCGGCGTTGACCCGACGCGGGTTCACCGTCGATCGCCAGGCGACCGGTCGGGGGACCCTCGATCGACTGGCGGGGGTCGACGTGGTGCTGCTGGACCTGGGCCTGCCCGATGTGGACGGAGTCACCCTGTGCCGGCACATCCGGGCCGCCAGCGACGTGGCGATCATCGTGGTGTCGGCCCGCGGCGAGATCGACGACCGCATCCTGGGCCTGCACGCCGGGGCGGACGACTACCTGGTCAAGCCCTACGACGTGGGCGAGCTGGTGGCGCGGGTGCACGCGGTGCGGCGGCGGCGCGGCGACCCGGTCGGGGTCGGCGGCACGGGCACCCAGGTGTTCGAGGTGGCGGACGTGCGGGTCGACCTGGGCCGGCACGAGGTCACCGTGGCGGGCGAACCCGTGACCCTGTCGCGCAAGGAGTTCCAGGTGTTGGCGCTGGTCATGGCCGCGGGTGGCGCGGTGTGCACGCGGGAGCGCATCCTGGCGGAGGTGTGGGGACGCACCTGGGCGGGGGCCAACCGGACCCTGGACGTGCACGTGGCGACGCTGCGCACCAAGCTCGGGCGTCCGGCGTTGTTGGAGACGGTGCGCGGGGTCGGGTACCGGTTGAGCGGGGGCTGAGTGCGGTCGCGGCTGCTGGGGATCGTGGTGACGCTGGTCGTGCTCGTGCTGCTGGGCATGGGCGTGCCGCTGGGGCGCGGCATCGCCCAGGCCGAGCAGCAGGAGATGTTCCTGGACCGGCTGACGGACACCACGCGGTTCGCGTCGGTGGCGCAGCGGCCGTTCATCGACGACCAGCCCACGGTGCTGCGGGGCGAGCTGGAGCGGTACCAGGAGCTGTACGGCATCCGGGTGGCGCTGCTGGGCCGGGACGGGCGGGTGGTGGCGCAGTCCGGGCCGGTGGACCTGGCCCCGCCCGAGGTCGCGGACCTGGTCAACGGGGCGCTGGCCGGGCGGCAGCCCAGCGCGCCCGAGCTGATCATGCCGTGGGACTCCACCGAGCTGGTGCTCGCCGAGCCGGTGCTGGAGGCGGGCGAGGTGCGCGGGGCCGTGGTGACGTTCTCGCCGACCTGGAAGACCCGCTCCGAGGTGCTGGTGTGGTGGGCGGTGCTGCTGGCGGCCAGCCTGCTGGTGCTCGTCGCGGCGGTGTTCGCGGCGTTGCCGCTGGTCGGGTGGATGCTGCGGCCGGTTCGGCGGCTGGACGACGCCACCGGCGAGCTGCTGTCGGCGGTGGTGTCGGGGCAGCCGGTGGAGCCGGTGGGCTCCTCGTCCGGGCCGCCCGAGCTGCGGCGGCTGTCGCGGTCGTTCGACCAGATGGCGGCCAACGTCGGCGACGTGCTCGCGGCGCAGCGGGCGTTCGTGGCCGACGCCTCCCACCAGCTGCGCAACCCGCTGACCGCGTTGAAGCTGCGCCTGTCGAACCTGGAGGACCACGTGGTCGGCGAGGGCGTGGCGCACCAGGTCGCCGCGCTGGACGAGGCCAACCGGCTGAACCGGATCCTGGACGAGCTGCTGACCATGGCGCGGGCGGGCGCGTCGTCGGTGGACCCGGTGCGGGTGGACGTGGACCGGGTGGTGGCGGGGCGGCTGTCGGCGTGGCAGCCGGCCGCGGCGGCGCGGGAGGTGCACCTGGTGCTCGACGGCGAGCCGGGCGGCGCCGCGCTGGCGCCGCCCAGGGGCGTGGAGACGATCCTGGACGCGCTGCTGGACAACGCGCTGAAGTTCACCTCCGACGGCACGCTGGTGCACGTCGACGTGCGGCGGCGGGACGGCGTGGTGCGGCTGTCGGTGCGCGACGAGGGGCCGGGGCTCGACGCCGAGGAGCTGGAGCGGGCCACCGACCGGTTCTGGCGCAGCCCGGCGCACCAGAACGTGCAGGGCTCCGGGCTGGGGCTGGCGCTGGCGCGGCAGGTCGTGGAGCGGGTGGGCGGCTCGATCCGGCTGGAGTCGCCGGAGGGCGCCGGGCTCACCGTGACGGTCGAGTTCCCCGCCGCGTGAGGCGGTGCCCACCCGTCAGCTGACGAGCAGCGCCACGAGCAGCGCGCCGGCCGCGGCGATGACCACGAGCAGGGCGACGCGCAGCCCCGTGCTGCCCGGGAGCCGGTCCCGGCGCACGATGCCCAGCACGAAGGCCAGGGCGAGGAAGGCCAGGCCGATGAGGATGGCGGTGTTCTGGGACAAGGTCGGTGCTCCTCGGTTCGCGGGGTGGGTGGTGCGGCGGGCGCGGGGTGGTGCGGTCGCGGCCGACCGCACCACCCCGCGCCCGTGAGCGTCGTGCGGGTGATCAGTGGCAGACCTGCTCCACGTTCGTCACGCGGGGCGGCACGTAGCCGATGGTCACCTCCAGGTCGCAGTTGTCCTTGACCGCGTACTCCTTGATGGCCTCGAAGACGATCTCGCCGATCACGGCGCCGCCGATGGCGCACAGCGCCGCGCCCGGACCGGAACCGGAGCAGATCAGCGCGCCCAGCAGACCGCCCGCCGCGACGCCGCCGCCGGACAGGATGATCCGCTGGTCCTTCGGGTTCAGCGTGATCGTGGCGGAGGTCAGGCCGAAGTCGATGCTCGGGTCCGCCACCACCGGGTAGGCCGCGCCGCCGTGCTCCACCCGCTGGACCAGCACGGAGCCCTCCACCCGGTAGCGGGTCGGGACGGCGGCGCCGGTGGCGTCGAACGCCCACGGCTTGTTGATCGACGCCACGACCCGGCCGGCCGGGTCGACCACGTCGACCGACCCGTTCGCCCGCGGCAGCGGCGCCGAGCCCTCGGGCAGGCTCAGGGCGAAGCGGAACTCCTCGGGCGCCCGGCCGTCCTTGAGCACCGTGGTCAGGCGCAGGCCCGAACCGGTGCGCTCCACCCCGGCGTCGGTGGCCGGCAGCGCGTCCCGGAACACCGTCCGCCCGTCGCCGGCGCGCCCCGCCGCCGGGGAGGCGCCGACCAGGGCCGCGCCGATGCTGCGCCCCCGGCGGTCGGTCAGGGTGGTGCGGTCGTCGGCCTCGTCGGCCAGGTCCGCCGTCGCGGTGGTCCACGCGCGCACCCGCTCCGCGCCGGTCACCCGCTCCACGGCCGCCTCGATGACCGCGTTCGGGTCCGGCGCGGCCCCCGCCCCCGCCACCGCCGGCACCGCGCCGGCCACCGCCACGGCGATCAGCACCGCCGCCACCTTCGATTTCACGTTCACCACGAATTCCCCCCTGAAATAGTGGTTCGGAAACGACACCGGACTACGCGCACGGCACCAGGGCGACCAGGTCGGCCAATTGCCGGGCCACCCCGCCGATCTGCCTGACCACTCCCGCGCTCGGGTCGCGTTCGAGTTGCGCCCGCAGGTCCTTCAACTGCGAGACCAGCGCGTCGTAAACGGGCAGCAGGAGCACCGGAACCCCCGTGCGGATCTCCTCCAGCGTCTCGATGACCACGTCGACGCGGTCCTTCACCGCGCCGGGGTCCGAGGTCGCCGCGAGCTCGCGCAGCGACGACTCCAACTCGTCCAGCGCCGCGCACGGCAGCAGTTCCTGGGCCGCGACCTGCGGCGACACCGGTTCTTGGGCGGCCGCGACACCGGCCGGGCCACCCAGCGCGGCCGGCCGAAATTCACACTGGGACGATCAGGTGATACCGGATTTCACCGGCGGGCCGGGCTCAGACCTTGACGTCCCGGTAGTAGCGCATGGCGCCGGGGTGCAGCGGCACGGGCGTGGTCTCGATCGCCGAGCGGACCTCGATCGACCGGGCCACCGGGCTCGCCGAGACCAGCGCCGGCTGGGCCTGGAACAACCCCCTGAGCAGGGCTTCCACCACGTCGTCCGGCACCGTGTCGTTGACCAGCAGGAAGTTGCGCACGACCAGGGTGACCACCGGTCCGCCGTCGAGGAGGTTCCCCGCCGGGTCCCCGTCGAGCCGGTAGGCCGAGGCGGGCAGCGTGGCCGTGCCGTAGACCGGGAACCTCTCGCGCAGGGCGGGCAGGGTGTCGCTCAGGTCGAGCATCCGCATCCGCACCGTCGTGGCGAGGTCGGTCACCGCGTCGGTCGGCACGCCGCCGGACCAGAAGAACGCGTCCAGCGTGCCGTTGCGGATGGCGTCGACGCTGGGCTGGAGACCGAGCGACTGGACCTTCAGCCGGTCCGTCATGCCCGCCTCCGCCAGCAGTCGCCTCGCGATCACCTGCACGCCCGAGTCCGGCGCGCCCAGGCTCACCCGCAGGCCCTCCAGCTGGGCCAGCTCGGTCACCGGCAGGTCGGCCCGCACCAGCAGCTGGAGGTAGTCGTCGTGCATCCTGGCCAGCGCGAACACCCGGTGCCCGGTGTCGCCCCGCTCCAGGTCGGCCGCGTCCGCCGCCGAGAAACCCACCTGGGCCTCGTCGGTGCGCAGCAGCCGGAGGTTGTCCACCGACCCGGAGGTCTTCTCCACCTCGGGCGGCGCGACGCCCGGCGACCTGGTCCACGCCTCGGCCAGGGCCGTGCTCAGCTTGTGGTAGACGCCACCCTCGTTGCCCGCGGCGATGGTCAGCCGGACGTGCCCGAAGTCGTCGGCGCACCCGGTCAGCGCCGTGGCGGCCAGGGCCAAGAGCACCCCGACCGCGCGCAACCTCCGCAGCCCTACCGACACCTGCGCATCGTCGCACGTCCAGGCTCTACCCTGGGAGTCGACGGAAGGACGAGGTGCAGTGACCCGCAGTTACCAGATCCGCACGTTCGGTTGTCAGATGAACGTGCACGACTCCGAGCGCCTGGCCGGCCTGCTGGAGGACGCGGGCTACGCGCCCGCCGAGGGCGAAGCGACGCCGGACGTGGTCGTGTTCAACACCTGCGCGGTCCGGGAGAACGCCGACAACAAGCTCTACGGCACGCTCGGCCACCTCGCGCCCGCCAAGTCCGCGAACCCCGGGATGCAGATCGCGGTCGGCGGCTGCCTGGCCCAGAAGGACCAGGGCGAGATCGTCAAGCGCGCCCCGTGGGTGGACGTGGTGTTCGGCACGCACAACATCGGCTCGCTGCCGGTCCTGCTGGAGCGCGCCCGCCACAACCGCGAGGCCCAGGTCGAGATCCTCGACGCCCTGGAGACCTTCCCCTCGACGCTGCCCGCGCGCCGCGACTCGGCCTACTCGGGCTGGGTGTCGATCTCCGTCGGCTGCAACAACACCTGCACGTTCTGCATCGTCCCGTCGCTGCGCGGCAAGGAGCGCGACCGCCGACCCGGCGACGTGCTGGCCGAGGTCCAGGCCCTGGTGGACGAGGGCGTGCTGGAGGTCACCCTCCTGGGTCAGAACGTCAACTCCTACGGCGTGGAGTTCGGCGACCGGTACGCGTTCGGCAAGCTGCTGCGCGCCACCGGCGCGGTCGACGGCCTGGAGCGCGTCCGGTTCACCTCGCCGCACCCGAAGGACTTCACCTCCGACGTGATCGCGGCGATGGCCGAGACGCCCGCGGTGTGCCACCAGCTGCACATGCCGCTCCAGTCGGGCTCGGACCGCGTGCTCAAGGCGATGCGCCGGTCGTACCGGACCGCGAAGTACCTGTCCATCCTGGACGAGGTGCGCGCGGCCATGCCGGACGCGGCCATCACCACCGACATCATCGTCGGCTTCCCCGGCGAGACCGAGGAGGACTTCCTGGCCACCCTGGACGTCGTCCGGCGGGCCCGCTTCTCCTCCGCGTTCACCTTCCAGTACTCCAAGCGCCCCGGCACGCCCGCCGCCGACCTGCCGGACCAGCTGCCCAAGCAGGTCGTGCAGGAGCGCTACGACCGGCTGGTGGCGCTGGTCAACGAGATCGCCCACGAGGAGAACCTCCGCCAGGTCGGCCGCCGGGTCGAACTGCTGGTCGCGGCCGGCGAGGGCCGCAAGGACAGCGAGACCAACCGGATGACCGGCCGCGCCCGCGACGGCCGCCTGGTGCACTTCACCCCCGGTGCCGCGCGCGTGCGCCCCGGCGACGTGGTGGAGACCACCGTCACCTACGGCGCGCCGCACAACCTCATCGCGGACGGCCCGCTGCTGTCGCACCGGCGCACGAAGGCGGGTGACCGGTCCGAGGCGGGCGTGAAGCCGAAGACCCCGGGCGTGACGCTGGGCCTGCCGTCGTTCGGCGAACCGGCCCCGCTGCCCGCGGCCGTCGGCGGGTGCGCGGTCCGATGAGCGACGAGCACGACGACCTCGCCGGCCTGCGCGAGGAGATCGACGGCGTGGGCCGCACGGCCGCCAAGCGCTTCGACCCGGGCGCGGGCGCCCTCACCATCGCGATCGCGGCCCTGGCCGTCCTGATCTCCCTGGTCCTCCCCTGGACCGAGGGCCGCCAGGGCTTCTCGATCCTCTTCGGCGACGCCCAGGCCCTGCCGAAGTTCTTCTCCTGGGCGGCCGTGCTCACCGGCGTCCTGCTCCCGGCCGTCACCCTGGCGACCCGCCGCTGGACCCTGGCCTGGGTCTGCGCCCTGACCTCGTTCGCCACGAGCATCGCCGGCGTCCTGTCCATCTGGACCACCCAGACCACCACCAGCCACACCCCGGGCCCGGGTCCGGGCTTCGGCCTGGTCGTGGCCGCCATCGCCGCGGTGGTCCTCCTGATCAAGTGGCTCCAGATAGCAGCCTCCCGCCCCCCACTCCCCTAACCCCACGCGAGTCGTACCTCCAGACCCCGCGAGTCGTACCTCCAGAACGCGCGAGTCGTACGTTCAGGACCACCGTGTCGTACGTTCAGGACCCCCGAATTCGTCATTCGCGCACCCCTCGGCCACGGCTCCGGGGTACCTGAACGCTGAACTCGGGGGTCCTGGACGTACGACACGCGAGGTCTGGACGTACGACTCGCGAAGAGGTGAGGGGCGGGCCCTGGTGGGCCCGCCCCTCGTTCGAGCCAGGTGGTCAGCGGCTGGCCACGGCCTGTTCGGCGGCTGCCAGCCACTCGCGCCACTGCTGGGCCTGGGCCTCGGCCTGCTCGGCGCGGCGCTTGTCGCCGGACGAGCGCGCCTTCGCGGCCTGGGCCTCGAACTGCTCCACCCGCTCGCGGAACTGGGCCACGCGGGCCTCGGCCTCGGGGTCGGACCGGCGCCACTGGGCGTCGACCGCGCCGCGGACCCGCTCCTCGATCGTCCGCAGCTTGCCCTCCAGGTCGCGGACCCGCTCGCGCGGCACCTTGCCGATCGCGTCCCACCGCTCCTGGATGCGGTACAGCTGCTGCCGCGCCGTCTCCAGGTCCAGCGACGGGTCGATCCGCTCGGCCTCCGCCAGCAGCTCCTCCTTCAGCTTCGCGTTGGCCGAGAACTCGGCGTCACGCTCGTTGAACGCCTCGGAGCGGCGGGCGAAGAACGCGTCCTGCGCGGCCCGGAACCGCTGCCACAGCGCGTCGTCGGCCTCCTTGGGCGCACGCCCGGCGGCCTTCCACTCGACCATCAGGTCCTTGTACCGACCGGCCGTGGGACCCCAGTCGTCCGACTCGACGAGCTTCTCGGCCTCGTCGACCAGCTCCTGCTTGCGGTTCTTGGCCACGCCCCGCTGCCGGTCCAGGTCCGCGAAGTGCGAGCCCCGCCGCCGGTTGAACGCGTCCCGGGCCTTGGAGAACCGGCGCCACAGCTGCTCGTCGGTCTTGCGGTCCACGCCCCGGATGGTCTTCCACTCGTCCAGGATGGTCCGCAGCCGGTCACCGGCCGACTTCCACTGCGTGGACTCGTTGGCCAGCACCTCGGCCTCCTCGACCAGCGCCTGCTTGCGCGCGGCGGCCGCGGCCCGGGCCTCGTCCTTGGCGATCTTCGCCGCCTCCAGGCCCTGCTCGGCCAGCGCCAGCACGTACTCGACGCGCGTGGCCAGCGCCGCGAGGTCGCCGACCGCCGCCGCCTCGGGCAGGCTCTCCTGGACGTGCTTCGCGCTGGTCATCGCGTGCTTCGGGTCACCGGCACCGGAGGTCAGCCGGGTGACCAGCAGCTCCACCTCGGTGCGGATGTCGTCGAACCTGCGCGCGAAGTGCGCCAGCCCCTCGACGGGCTCACCCGCCTGCCAGGACCCGACGACGCGCTCGCCGTCGGCCGTCTTGACGTAGACGGTGCCGTCCTCGTCCACGCGCCCCCAGCGGTCAGGGTGGTCCGACGCCACGGGGACCGTGGGTGGCGCCGTAACCGGCTTCGATGCCACCTGGGTCTCCTCGACCACCGCCCCCGCCCCACTGTCGCCAGTGGTCCCCGGTGTCGTCTCGTGCTCCGTCATCGCCGGCTTCCTCCTCGCCTGCCCACTTCGTGGTGCCCGTGCCGACCACGGGCGCCCCGCCGATGGCGGGGCCCAGCACCCGGGTGCCGCTCGACCCGTCTCAGGGGTCGCCGGTACCTCGCGCGCATTCAAACAGGTCAAGGCTCGCATCGGTACCGGTGGTGGCCGATGAGTAGCGTGGGTTGCCATGTTCTCGCGACTAGCGGTCGTGCCGCACCCCCCGCTGCTGGTGCCCGAGTTGGTGTCGGGAGCGGTCCCGGAGGCCGAGCAGGTGCGCGCCGAGTGCCTGGCCGCCGCCCGTGACCTGGCCGCGCACGCGCCCGACTGGGTGGCCGTCGGCGTGCACCCGTCCGGTCCGCGCACCCTCGACGGCGTGGCGGGCACCTTCGCCGGCTTCGGGGTGGACGTTCGGGTGGCCCTGACCGAAGACACCGCAGACACCGCAGACACCGGAAAAGCCGTGGACCCCGACCTGCCGCTGCCCGCCCTGGTCGCGGGCTGGCTGCGGCAGCGGGCGGGCGCGCGGCGGGTGCGCGTGCACCTCGTGCCGCCGGACCTGCCGCCCGCCGAGTGCCTCGCGCTGGGCGCCCGGCTGGCCGACGAGGCGCGGCCCGGCCAGGCGCTGCTCGTGCTGGGCGACGGCTCCCACCGGCACGGCGAGCTGGCCGTGGGCAGGCCGGACGAGCGGGCCGGCGCGTTCGACGAGGACGTGCGCCGAGCGCTGGCCGCCGCGGACGTGGACGCGCTGCGCGCGCTCGACCCCGACCTGGCCGCGGAGCTGGGCGCGGACGGGCGGGCCGCGTGGCAGGTCGCGGCGGGGGTGCCGGGCGCGTGGCGGTGCGCGCGGTCGGCGTTCCTGGCGCCCTTCGGCGTCGGCTACCACTGCGCCGTCTGGGAGGCTTGACCCCGTGAACACCCCCGTGGCCGTCGTCGGGCCCACCGCGACCGGCAAGTCCGACCTGGCCGTGCGGCTCGCCCTCGAACTGGGCGGCGAGGTGGTCAACGCCGACGCGATGCAGCTGTACCGGGGCATGGACATCGGCACCGCCAAGATGACCCCCGAGGAGCGGCGGGGCGTGCCGCACCACCTGCTCGACGTGCTGGACGTGACCGAGACCGCCTCCGTGGCCGCCTACCAGCGCGAGGCGCGCGCGGCCGTGGAGAAGGTGCTGGCCGACGGCCGCACGCCGGTCCTGGTCGGCGGCTCCGGCCTGTACGTGCAGGCCGTGCTGGACGACCTGCGCTTCCCCGGCACCGACGAGCGCATCCGGACCCAGCTGGAGCAGGAGCTGGCGGTGTTCGGCGCGGAGACCCTGCACGGGCGGCTGGCGCAGCTCGACCCGGCCGCGGCGCTGGCGATCCTGCCCAGCAACGGCAGGCGGGTGGTGCGCGCGCTGGAGGTCGTCGAGCTGACCGGCGAGCCCTTCTCCGCGACCCTGCCCAGGCCCGGTCCGGCCCGCTACGGCACCGTGCTGGTCGGCCTGGACCGGGAGGTGTCCGAACTGGACGAGCGGGTCGACGCCCGGGTGGCGCGGATGTTCGCGGCGGGTCTGGTGGACGAGGTCCGCGAGCTGGCCGCGCGCGGCCTGCGCGAGGGCCGCACGGCGTCGCGCGCGCTGGGCTACCAGCAGGTCCTGGCCGCGCTGGACGGCGAGCACCCGCTCGCGGACGCGGCGGCGCTGACCGCCCAGGGCACCCGGCGGTTCGTGCGCAGGCAGCGGTCCTGGTTCCGCCGCGACCGGCGGGTCACCTGGTTCGACGCGGGCTCGCCCACCCTGGCCGAGGATGTGCTCGACCTGGTCGCCACGTAGCCTGGTGGTCGTGGGGATCGAGTTCCTGAAGGGCCACGGCACCGAGAACGACTTCATCGTGCTGCCCGACCCGGACGACGTGCTGGACCTGACCGAAGCGCGCGTGCGGGCGCTGTGCGACCGGCGGCGCGGTTTGGGCGCGGACGGCGTGCTGCGGGTCGTGCGCCCCGACCGGGGGCCCTGGTTCATGGACTACCGCAACGCCGACGGGTCGATCGCGGAGATGTGCGGCAACGGCGTGCGCGTGTTCGCCCGCTACCTGGTCGAGGCCGGCCTGGAGCACGAGGGCGGGTTCGTGATCGGCTCGCGGGCGGGCGAGCGCCCGGTCCTGGCCCACCCGGACGGCTCGGTCACCGTCGACATGGGCCCCGCGCTGGTCACCGGCACGGGCACGGCGACGCTGGGCGGTGGTGCGTCCGACGGGGTCGCGTTCGACGGGGTCGCGGTGGACGTGGGCAACCCCCACCTGGCGTGCGTGACCGACGTGCCGGTGGCCGAACTGGACCTGGGCTCCGCGCCCGGCCACGACCCGGCGCTGTTCCCCGACGGGGTGAACGTCGAGTTCGTCAACGTGCTGGGTGACGGCGCCCTGCGGATGCGCGTGCACGAGCGCGGCGTGGGCGAGACCCGCTCGTGCGGCACGGGCACGGTGGCGGCGGTGGCGGCGTGGCTGCACGGGACCGGCCAGCAGGCGGGCAAGGCCACCGTGGACGTCCTCGGCGGGCAGGTGACCGTCGTGGTCGAGGAGGAGACGGCCACGCTGACCGGCCCGGCCGTGCTGCTCGCGCGCGGCGAGCTGGACCGGGACTGGTGGAACTCCCTCTGAAGCCCTAGAGGTCGAACACCTCCAGCTTCCCCAGCCTCGCGCCCGCCACCACCTCGGGCTGCGACGTGGGCGCGGTGCAGCAGACCAGCGTGCCGTCGACCACGGCCACGGCGAAGCACGCCTGGCTGGTTTCCACCTTCCGGGTGATGCGCCCGCCCTCCTCGACGTGGAACGCGAACGGCTGGAGCGCGGGGGCCACCCACAGACCGCCCCCGGGGTCCACCGCGATGCCGTCCGGGGCGATGAGGTGCTCGCGCAGCTCCGCCCACACCCGCCGGCCGGACAGCGCGCCGTCCTCGGCCACGTCGAAGCGGGTCAGCCGGAACGCCAGGGTCTCCGCGACGACCAGCCCGCCGTCGGCGAGCAGCACCGTCCCGTTGGGGAACTTCAGGTCCTCGGCCGCCACGCCGACCGCGCCGTCCGGCCGGACCAGCGCCAGCGGGGTGCCGGGCGCGGTCCAGCCCGGCTCCAGCAGCGCGGCCTCGCCACCGGCCGCGAGCGCGGCGTGCAGGTCGAAGCCGAAGTTGCCGACGTAGGCGCGGCCGTGCGGGTCGACCAGCATGTCGTTGGCGTGGAAGGTGGCGATGCCGCCCAGGTCGGCGTGCTCGACGAGGCCGCCGTCCTCCAGCCGCAGCACCCGCCGGTCGGTCATCGACACCACGAGCAGCCGGCCGTCCGGCAGCCACCCCAGACCGGAGGGCTGTCCGGGCACGGCGCACACCACCTCGTCCTCGCCCGTGGCGAGGTCGATCGCGTGCACCTCGCGGTCGTAGAAGTCGGAGTAGAACAGCCTGCCGTCCGGCGCCCGGCGCGGTCCCTCGCCGAACCGGAGGCCGGCGCGCAGGACCCTGGTGTCAGCCACGACTGCCGACCGTAGTGCCCCCCGGCACGTCCCGCATCGTCCTGAGCGGTGACAGCAGCACCCACAGCACCGCCACGGCCTGGCCGCCCGCCGCCACCCACAGCGTCGGCGTGATGCCGATGCCCCCGCCCAGGGCACCGCCGATCAGGCCGCCCAGCGGCAGCGCGCCCCACACCACGAACCGGATGCTCGCGTTCATCCGGCCGAGCAGCCGGTCCGGGCAGATCGACTGCCGGTAGCTGACCTGCGCGATGTTGTAGACGATCACGCCGTAGGAGGACCCCGCCTGGCCCAGGACCAGCAGCCCGATCCGCCAGTCCGCGCCGCCGAGCGGGACGAGCAGCCCGAACGGGAACGTGACCAGCGCGGACAGCCAGATCGTCCGGACCTGCCCGAACCGCCTGGTCCACCACCCCGTGGTGAGCGCGCCGAGCACGCCGCCGACGCCCGCGGCGCTGAACACCAGGCCCACCACGCCCTCGGACAGGCCCAGCTCGCGGACCAGGAACAGCACCGTGACGGCGGTGCCGAGGCCGCCGAAGAAGTTGGCCGTGCCCGTGCAGCCGACGACGGCGCGCAGCGAGCGGTGCCCGAACACGAACCGCAGGCCCTCGGCGATCTCGCGCCGCAGACCGGGCTCCTCCGGGCGCTCCGGGCGCGGCTCCGGCGTGCGGACGCGCAGCAGGAACAGGGCCGAGACCAGGTAGCCCAGGCCGGTGGCCAGCACGCCGTTGGCCGCGCCGAGCCCCTGCGCCACGCCGCCCGCCACCGCCGGTCCCGACACCTGGGCGACGGCCCGGCTGGACTCCAGCTTCGCGTTGCCCTCGACCAACCGGTCCCGACCGACCAGCGACGGCAGGTAGGACTGGTAGGCGACGTCGAACATGACCGTGGCCGCGCCGACCAGCAGCGCCACCACCACGAGCTGGACCAGCGTGAGCACGCCGAACCACCACGCCACGGGCACCGACAGCATCAGCGCGGCGCGGGCGAAGTCGGCCACGAGCATCACCGGGCGCCTGCTCAGCCGGTCCACCCACACCCCGGCGGGCAGGCCGATGAGCAGGAACGCGGCCGAGCCCGCCGCCGAGAGCACGCCCATCTCGAACGGCGTCGCGGCCAGCGCGCCCGCCGCGAGCAGGGGCAGGACGGTGCGGCCCACCGTCGCGCCGAACTGGCTGGTGGTGTTGCCCACCCAGAGCAGGCGGAAGTCGCGGTGGGACCACAGGGACATGCCCGGGAGTCTCGCGGGAGTGATTGGAAAGTGTCAATCACTTACTCTGCACGGGTGTCCCGACGCCTCGCCACCTCCCTGGAGGTCGCCGCGCTGTCCTCGGACGTGCGGCTGCGCATCATCCGGCTGACCCACGACACCCCGCTGACCAACAAGGAGATCGCCGAGCGGCTCGGCAAGGACCCGGCCACCACCCTCCACCACGTGCGCAAACTCGTCGCCGCGGGCTTCCTGGAGGCCCAGCCGGCGCGCACCGGCAGGCGCGGCGCGCGCGAGCTCCCGTACCTGTCGACGGGCCTGCCCTGGCAGCTCACCGGGAAGGACCGGCCGCCGGCCGCCGAGGAGGCCGTGCTCCAGGCGTTCCTCGGCGAGGTCGCGGACGTGGGCGTGGCCGCGCTGCGGCAGATCAGGCTGGTGGTGCGCACCGATCCCGGGGAACTAAAACGGCGCCTCCAGGCGTTGTTCGATGAGCTGGCAGCAGAGCCGGCCGACCCCGACGACGAGCGGGTGGCGATCTACCTGGCGATGTACCCGGGTGATTAACCACTCGGTCCGGTCGGGGTCACCGTGGGACGATGAAGGGCAAATGACGGAAAACACGTACCGAACCAACGACCGGCTCGACCAAGACGACGAGCTGTCCACCGGCGAACTGGCTCTTGAGGAGCGCGCGGCACTGCGGCGCGTCGCCGGGCTGTCCACCGAACTCGAGGACGTCACCGAGGTCGAGTACCGCCGGCTGCGGCTGGAGCGGGTCGTGCTGGTCGGCGTGTGGACCGAGGGCACGGCGGCCGACTCCGACGCCTCCCTGGCCGAGCTGGCGCTGCTCGCCGAGACCGCGGGCTCCGAGGTGCTCGAAGGTATCGTCCAGCGGCGCGACCGGCCCGACCCGGCCACCTACATCGGCTCGGGCAAGGTCACCGAGTTGCGCGACATCGTGATCTCGACCGGCGCGGACACCGTGATCTGCGACGGCGAGCTCTCCCCCGGCCAGCTGCGGCAGCTGGAGGAGCGGCTCAAGGTCAAGGTCATCGACCGCACCGCGCTGATCCTGGACATCTTCGCCCAGCACGCCTCCACCAAGGAGGGCAAGGCGCAGGTCGAGATGGCCCAGCTCCAGTACCTGATGCCGCGCCTGCGCGGGTGGGGCGAGTCGCTGTCCCGGCAGGCCGGCGGTCGCGCCGGCGGCGGCAACGGCGGCGTGGGCCTGCGCGGTCCCGGTGAGACCAAGCTGGAGACCGACCGCAGGCGCATCCGCGCGCGCATCGCCAAGCTGCGCCGCGAGATCGCCGGGATGAGCGTCGTCCGGGAGACCAAGCGCCACCGCCGCGTCGCCAACGCGGTGCCGAACGTGGCCATCGCGGGGTACACGAACGCGGGCAAGTCCAGCCTGCTCAACGCGCTGACCGGCGCGGGCGTGCTGGTGCAGGACGCCCTGTTCGCGACCCTCGACCCGACCACGAGGCGCACCGAGACGCCCGAGGGCCTGCCCTACACGCTGACCGACACGGTCGGCTTCGTGCGGCACCTGCCGCACCAGCTGGTCGAGGCGTTCCGGTCGACGCTGGAGGAGGTCGCCGACGCGGACCTGCTGGTCCACGTGGTCGACGGGTCCGACGCGATGCCGGAGAAGCAGGTCAAGGCGGTGCGCGAGGTGATCGGCGAGATCACCGAGCGGCGCGACGAGCCCATGCCGCCCGAGCTGCTCGTGGTCAACAAGATCGACGCGGTGGGCGAGCTGGGCCTGGCCCGGTTGCGGCACCTGTTCCCCGGCGCGGTGTTCGTGTCCGCGCACTCCGGCGAGGGGATCCCCGAGCTGCGCGAGCGCATCGCGACCATGACACCCCGACCTGAGGTCGTGGTGGACGCGATGGTGCCGTACGCGCGGGGTGAGCTGGTCGCGCGCGTGCACCGGGAGGGCGAGGTGCTCAAGGAGCGGCACACCGAGGAGGGCACGGAGCTGTCCGCCCGGGTGCGGCCCGACCTGGCCGGCGCGCTGGAGCAGTTCGCCGTGGACGGAAGCCGCGCCTGAGCCGGTGCGCGCCGTCCTGGTGGTGTTCGGCCTGCTGACGGGGGCCGGTTCCGCGATCGCGGAACCGGCCCCCGTCGCCGTGTGCTCGGTGACCGACGAGCGGCTGTCGGAGCTGTCCGGCCTCGCCGCGCGTGGGGACGAGCTGTTCGCGGTGAACGACAGCGACAACGGCCGGCTGGCCGTTCAGGTGATGGACCGGAATTGCGCGATCACCCGGACGACCACCACGTCGATCAACCCGTTCGACGTCGAAGATCTTTCCCTCGCGCCTGACGGAACCCTGTGGGCGGCGGACACCGGCGACAACGGCAAGACCCGCGAGACCGTGGCATTGCACGCGGTGTCCCCCGACGGCACGGCCCGTTTGTACCGCCTCACGTATCCTGACGGAAAGCACGACGCCGAGGCGTTGTTGTTGGACGGCTCGGGAATTCCGCACATCATCACCAAGGAAACGATCGGCTCGGCGTTGGTGTACCGGCCCGTTTCCGGGTTGATCGAGAACGCGCCGACCCCGCTGGAGCAGGTGGCGCGGGTGTCGATCAGGGGCACGGAGACGCCCGGCGGACCGTTGACCAACCCGGTGGTGACGCGGGTGGTGACGGGCGGGGCGATGAGCGCGGACGGCCGGGTGGCCGCGTTGCGCACCTACACCGACGCGTACCTGTTCCCGGTGCCGGACGGCGACCTGGCGAAGGCGCTGGAGGGCGACCCGGTGCGGGTGCCGCTGCCGGACGAGCCGCAGGGCGAGGCCATCGCGTTCGACGGGGACGGCGCGCTGCTGTCGGCCTCGGAGTTCGGCAACGGCGGGGTGTCCTCGCAACTGCGCCGGGTGGAGGGCGCCGTCGCGGCGGCCGTGCCCCCGGAGCCGACCCCGACCACCGCGCCCACCTCGGACGCGGACCAGGCGGCTCCACCGGCCACCGCCGCCCCGGCGTCGCCGGAGCCCACCTCGCC
Source organism: Saccharothrix sp. BKS2 (assembly GCF_047689505.1). NCBI lineage: Bacteria > Bacillati > Actinomycetota > Actinomycetes > Pseudonocardiales > Pseudonocardiaceae > Saccharothrix > Saccharothrix sp. BKS2. Next base: position 94,568 of record NZ_JAUQOL010000006.1, read on the forward strand.
GTGGCCGGTGGTGGGTGGCGGCGCGGTGGCACTGGTGCTGGTGGGGGCGCTGGTGCGCCGCTCACGCCGCCGCAGGGCATGACAGAACGGCGCGGGGCCCCGTTTCCGGGCCACCGCGCCGTTCGCCTTCAGCAGGTTCGCGCCGGGTTCGCCCTCAGAGGCGGCGCAGCACCGCGACGACCTTGCCCAGGATCGACGCCTCGTCACCGAGGATCGGCTGGTAGGCCGGGTTGTGCGGCAGCAGCCACACGTGGTCGTCCCGGCGCTTGAACGTCTTCACCGTGGCCTCGCCGTCGATCATGGCGGCCACCACGTCGCCGTTGTCGGCGGTCGGCTGCTGGCGGACCACCACCCAGTCACCGTCGGTGATGGCGGCGTCCACCATCGAGTCACCCACGACCTTGAGCAGGAACACCTCGCCCTCGCCGACCAGGTCGCGCGGCAGCGGGAACACGTCCTCGATGGCCTCCTCCGCCAGGATCGGCCCGCCGGCGGCGATGCGGCCCAGCATGGGCACGTACGCGGGGGTGGGCCTGGAGGTGGGGGCCAGGCCGGTCACGATCTCGGTCGGCAGCACGCCCACCGCGCGCGGGCGGTTCGGGTCCCGTCGCAGGAAGCCCTTCTTCTCCAGCGCGCGCAACTGGTGGGCGACCGAGGACGTGCTGGTCAGGCCGACCGCCTCACCGATCTCGCGCACGCTCGGGGGGTAGCCGAACCGGTCCAGCCAGTCGCGGATCACGTCGAGCACCTTGCGCTGGCGCAGGGTGAGCCCGGCGTTGCCCGCGATGTCCGTCGGCTCGGGCGTGGAGGGCACCTCCGCAACGATGCTCAGGTCGTCGTTGGTCTTGCGTGCCACGGCGCTTTCCCCTCCTCACCGGCTCCGATTCCCAGGCCGGTTCTGCGTCGATCTTCGGGTGTGGACGGTAGTCGGGTTGCGCGTCCAGATCAAACACCTGTTCGAAGTAAGTATCGGCGTGTCGTGGCGATTATGCGGCACTTAGTGGTAGACATTCGCACGGACGTTCGATCGAACACAGGTTCGATCGTGATCGGATGACCTGCGATGGAGGGCATCATGGCGGTGGTCATTGGCACCCGGAACAGCTTCGAACTGGTCGACGGGGCCGGGGTCGAGGACGTCGCCCTCGGCGCCGGGCTGCGACCGGGACCACGCGTGCTGCGCCGGTTCGACGTGCCGGACCGGGACCGCCGCCCGTCCACCCGCCGCGCCCCCGTCCCGGCCCGCGAGACCCCGCCCGACGCGGCCGCCTGCCGGGTGCGCCCGGAGCGGCACCCGGCCGTCCAGTTCGCGCTCTACGCGCTCGCCATCGCCGCCCTGGCCGCCGCCGTCACCTTCGGCTACCTCTACGCCTCGGGCGCCACCACCGTCCCCGAGCGCACCGCCGTGGTCCACGTCCAGGTCGGCGAAACCCTCCACGACCTGGCCAAGCGCAGCGCCCCCGCCAGCGACCCGGACGCCGTGGCGGCCCGCATCCGCACCCTGAACAACCTCACCACCGACGACCTGACCCCGGGCCAACCCCTGACCGTCCCCCACTAACCTCCGCGCGCCACACCTCCACCCCACGCGAGCCACACGCGCAACCCGCGCGAGTCGTACGCCCAGACCCCGCGAGTCGTACGCCCAGACCCCGCGAGTCGTACGTTCAAGTCGCGCGAGTCGTACGTTCAGACCCACCGTGTCGAACACTCAGGACCCCCGAGTTCAACGTTCAGGTACCCCAAGGCCGTGACCGAGGGGTGCGCGAACGTTGAACTCGGGGGTCCTGAACGTGGGACACGGGGGTCCTGAACGTACGACTCGCGAGGTCTGGAGGTACGACTCGCGAGGTTCGGGGGTGGGGGTAGGGTGCAGGGCCGTTCGGGGGTGGGGGCGGATACAGCCGTACGGGTGACACGCCGAGGGCCTGTCCGAGTTGCGGCTCCGTAGGCCCAGGGCATAGGTTGACCCCTACATCTAGTGGTTGCACCGACGAAGTTAGTCCACAGGTTGGGGTATTCCCCCTCCCGAGGACTAATGCGATGGGTGCTGCGCTCAAGCAGGGGGAGACCAGCCGTGCGATGCCCGTTCTGCCGGAACTCGGACTCGCGCGTGGTCGACTCGCGTGAGGTCGACGAGGGTCAGGTGATCCGCCGCCGGCGGTCCTGCTCCAGCTGCGGCCGCCGGTTCACCACCGTCGAGGAGGCCGTGCTCGCGGTGGTCAAGCGCTCCGGCGTCACCGAGCCCTTCAGCCGTGACAAGGTCGTCAACGGCGTCCGCCGCGCCTGCCAGGGCCGCCCCGTCGACGAGGACGCCCTCCAGCACCTCGCGCACCGCGTGGAGGAGTCGATCCGCTCCGGCGGCGTCGCCGAGATCCCCAGCCACGAGGTGGGCCTGGCGATCCTCGGCCCGCTGCGCGAGCTGGACGAGGTCGCCTACCTCCGCTTCGCCAGCGTCTACCGCTCCTTCTCGTCCGTCGAGGACTTCGAGAAGGAGATCGCCGACCTCCGCGACGCCCAGCGCGACGACTAGCCCCGTCGCCGCGGCGCGGAACAGCGGAGCAGCGGAACACCAGAACGTCACAACACCAGAGCGACCGCCTCGGACGGGGAGCCCGGACGTGGTCGCGCCACCACACCACCTGATCGAGAGGGAAACCCGGATGACCGAGACCGTCGGTGGCTCAGGGAAGAAGACCGCCACCCGCAACGGCGCGGGCGCCAAGAACGCCAAGCTGAAGGTGGAGCGCGTCTACACCACCGAAGGCGTGCACCCGTACGACGAGGTCACCTGGGAGCACCGGGACGTCGTGATGACGAACTGGCGCGACGGCTCGGTGAACTTCGAGCAGCGCGGTGTGGAGTTCCCCGATTTCTGGTCGGTCAACGCGACCAACATCGTGACCAGCAAGTACTTCCGCGGCGCGGTGGGCACGCCGCAGCGCGAGCACAGCCTGCGCCAGCTCATCGACCGCGTGGTGCACGCCTACGTCAAGGCGGGCGTCGAGCACGGCTACTTCGGTGCCGACGGCGACGCCCTGGTGTTCGAGCACGAGCTGACCTGGATGCTGCTGCACCAGGTGTTCAGCTTCAACTCCCCGGTGTGGTTCAACGTCGGCACGACCTCCCCGCAGCAGGTCAGCGCCTGCTTCATCCTGTCGGTCGACGACACGATGGAGTCGATCCTGAACTGGTACCGCGAGGAGGGCCTGATCTTCAAGGGCGGCTCCGGCGCGGGCCTGAACCTCTCGCGCATCCGCTCGTCCAAGGAGCTGCTGTCCTCCGGCGGCACGGCGTCCGGCCCGGTGTCGTTCATGCGCGGCGCCGACGCGTCCGCGGGCACCATCAAGTCCGGTGGCGCGACCCGCCGCGCGGCGAAGATGGTCGTGCTGGACGTGGACCACCCCGACGTCGAGGAGTTCATCGAGACCAAGGCGCGCGAGGAGGACAAGGTCCGCGCGCTGCGCGACGCCGGGTTCGACATGGACCTGGGCGGCAGGGACATCGTGTCCGTGCAGTACCAGAACGCCAACAACTCGATCCGCGTGTCCGACGAGTTCATGCACGCCTACGAGACCGGCGGCCAGTTCGGCCTGCGCGCCCGGATGACCGGCGAGGTCATCGAGCACGTCGACGCGAAGTCCCTGTTCCGCAAGCTGGCGAAGGCCGCGTGGGAGTGCGCCGACCCGGGCATCCAGTACGACGGCACGATCAACGACTGGCACACCACGCCGGAGTCGGGCCGGATCACCGCGTCCAACCCGTGCTCGGAGTACATGCACCTGGACAACTCCAGCTGCAACCTGGCGTCGCTGAACCTGATGAAGTTCATGTCCGACGACGGCTCGTTCAACGCCGAGCTGTTCGCCAAGTCGGTGGAGATCATCATCACCGCGATGGACGTCTCCATCAGCTTCGCGGACTTCCCGACCCCCGCGATCGGCGAGACCACGCGCGACTTCCGCCAGCTGGGCATCGGCTACGCGAACCTGGGCGCGCTGCTCATGGCGACCGGCCACGCCTACGACTCCGAGGGCGGCCGCGCCCTGGCCGCCTCCATCACGTCGCTGATGCAGGCCGTGGCCTACCGGCGGTCCGCGGAGCTGGCGGGCGTCGTCGGCCCGTACGCGGGTTATGCCCGCAACGCCGAGGCGCACCAGCGGGTCGTCCGCAAGCACGCGGCGGCCAACGACACGATCCGCACCCTGCACGCCAACGACGCGGCGGTCCGCTCGCTGGCCACCAGGGAGTGGCAGCGGTGCCAGGAGGTCGGCAACCGCCACGGCTGGCGCAACGCGCAGGCCAGCGTGCTCGCCCCCACCGGCACCATCGGCCTGATGATGGACTGCGACACGACCGGCATCGAGCCGGACCTGGCGCTGGTGAAGTTCAAGAAGCTGGTCGGCGGCGGCTCCATGCAGATCGTCAACCAGACCGTGCCGCGCGCGCTGCGCGTCCTGGGCTACCAGGAGGAGCAGGTCGAGGCGATCGTCGAGTACATCGGCGAGCACGGTCACGTGGTGGACGCGCCGGGCCTGCGGCCCGAGCACTACGAGGTGTTCGACTGCGCGATGGGCGACCGCTCGATCGCGCCGATGGGCCACGTCCGGATGATGGCCGCGGTGCAGCCGTTCCTGTCGGGCGCGATCTCCAAGACGGTCAACATGCCGGAGACGGCGACCGTCGAGGAGGTCGAGGAGATCTACTACGAGGGCTGGAAGCTGGGCCTGAAGGCGCTGGCCATCTACCGCGACAACTGCAAGGTCGGCCAGCCGCTGTCGGCGGGCAAGTCGGCCAAGGCGACCGAGACCAAGGCCGTCGAGCCGGTCGTGGAGTACCGGCCGGTGCGCAAGAGGCTGCCGAAGAAGCGCCCGTCGCAGACGGTGTCGTTCACGGTCGGCGGTGCCGAGGGCTACCTGCACGCGGGCTCCTACCCGGACGACGGCCTCGGCGAGATCTTCGTCAAGCTCGGCAAGCAGGGTTCGACGCTGGCCGGCGTGATGGACGCGTTCTCCATGTCCATCTCGGTGGGGCTCCAGTACGGCATCCCGCTGGAGTTCTACGTCTCGAAGTTCCAGAACCTGCGCTTCGAGCCGGCGGGCATGACCGACGACCCGGACGTGCGGATCGCGACCAGCGTGCTGGACTACCTGTTCCGCCGGCTGGCGCTGGACTACCTGCCGCTGGAGAAGCGGGCCCAGCTGGGCATCTTCACCGCCGACGAGCGCACCGCGCAGGTGGCGTCGGACTACAACGGCGGTGACGTGGACCTGGAGGGCCTGCGCACCTCGGTGGGCTCGGCCGAGCAGGCGGCGCCCGCGAACGCGCCGTCGCCCGCGCCGGAGGCGAAGGCCAAGCCGCAGGACGTGAGGGTCGGCAGCTCCACGGAACTGCTCGAACTGCACCTGGGCAAGGCCGCCGACGCGCCGCTGTGCATGACGTGCGGCACGAAGATGCGCCCGGCCGGCTCCTGCTACCTGTGCGAGGGCTGCGGCTCGACCTCGGGTTGCAGCTGACGGACGAGCGGAACCGCGCTTGACGCGACCGCGGTCGCGTCAAGCGCGGTTCCGCAGACGCTGGTGGGTGGTGGCGAGCAGCGCGTCTCGCCACCACCCGAGCCGTCAGCCCTGCCGGATCCACCTGGAGCCGGCCTGACGCGGTGGTGCGTTCACCGCGACGCCCGAGGTCGAGTACGTCAGGTGCCGCGCGAAGGGGTCAACGCCGCGAGTTGCGCGTGACGGTCAGGCCGAGCACGGTGTCGGCGCCGGCGCGGCGGGCCGCGTTGGCCACGCCCGCCAGGGTGTACCCGGTCCGGTGGGTGTCGTCGACCACCAGCACGGTCCGCCCGCTCAGGTCCTCGTCCACCCGGAACGCGGTGAGCAGGTCCTCCCGCTCGCGCGGCGTCATCTGCCTGGCCGGTTTCCGGACCCGCCGGTCGTCGGCGACCGGGGTGACCTCCAGCCCCAGCTCTTGCCCCAGCGCCAGGCCCAGCAGCACGCTGGTCGCGGGGCGCCCGGGGTCGTGGCCGGGCACCGGCAGCAGGCGGGTGGACCGGACGAACCACTCGTGCCGGAGCACGACCTCCGCCAGCTCGGCGCACAGCCGCCGCCCGGCCCGGTCGATCTCGGCCCGCGTGCCGACACCGTGCTTGACCAGGTGCAGCAGGCCGCCGTGCTCGGTGCGCGCGAGTTCGGACGAGCCCTCGCGGACCGGCCGCGCGTGGTCGTCGAGCGCCACCGCGCCGTCCACGCCGCCCGGTGACCCGACGGGGATGACGACCACCTCGCCGAGCAGCCGCAGGAAGTCCTCCAGCCCGTCGGGCGGCGCGAAGTCCATCCGGACGCGGTGGGGCCACCGGTGGTCGGCGGTGGCGTCGGCCAGCGCCCTGGCCCGGGGCAGCGCGCCGACCACGTGGTCGGCGATCCCCCGCGCGCCGCGGAACCTCAGGAACCAGGACGACCCGGACGGTTCGAGCTTCCACTCCTCCAGCCGGTCGAACCGGCGGTGCGGTGTCGGCGCGGGCAAGCGAGTACCCCCAGGCAGCAGGTGGAACAGGCAGCGTGGCACGGCGGAGGCCCGTCGCGCACGGCATTTTCCGCCGGCCGCGCGGGGGCGGGTGCCCGCCCCGGCGAGGGGGCGGGCACCGCGCGGTCACCCGCGGCGGAACAGCTTGTTGCCCAACCACACGATCGGGTCATAACGCCGGTCCGCCACGCGCTCCTTCATCGGGATCAGCGCGTTGTCGGTGATCTTGATGTGCTCGGGGCACACCTCGGTGCAGCACTTGGTGATGTTGCACAGCCCGAGCCCGTGCTCCGACTGCGCCTGCCCCACCCGGTCCGCCGAGTCCAGCGGGTGCATCTCCAGCTCGGCCACCCGCATCAGGAACCGCGGCCCGGCGAACGCCTCCTTGTTCTCCTCGTGGTCGCGGATCACGTGGCAGGTGTTGTTGCACAGGAAGCACTCGATGCACTTGCGGAACTCCTGCGAGCGCTCCACGTCCACCTGCTGCATCCGGTACTCCCCCGGCGCGACCCCCTCGGGCGGCCGGAACGCCGGGACCTCCCTGGCCTTGCGGTAGTTGTACGACACGTCCGTGACCAGGTCCCGGATCACCGGGAACGTGCGCATCGGCGTCACGGTGACCGTCTCGTCCTCCGCGAACACCGACATCCGCGTCATGCACAGCAGCCGCGGCCTGCCGTTGATCTCGGCCGAGCACGAGCCGCACTTGCCCGCCTTGCAGTTCCACCGCACCGCGAGGTCCGGGGTCTGGGTGGCCTGCAACCGGTGGATCACGTCGAGGACGACCTCGCCCTCGTTGACCTCCACGGTGAAGTCCTCCAGGCCGCCGCCCTCGGCGGACCCGCGCCACACCCGGAAGTGCCCCTGGTAACCCACCGTCACGCCTCCAGTTCGCCCGCGGTCAGGTACTTCTCCAGCTCGGTGCGCTCGAACAGCTCCAGCAGGTCGGCCCGGATCGGCACCTGCGGCTCCTCGACCACCTCCACGTCGTCGCCGGACACCCGGCACACCAGCAGCTTGCGGCGCCACTCGGGGTCCATGCCCGGGTGGTCGTCGCGGGTGTGCCCGCCGCGGCTCTCGGTGCGCAGCAGCGCCGCCCGCGCCACGCACTCGCTGACCAGCAGCATGTTGCGCAGGTCCAGCGCCAGGTGCCAGCCGGGGTTGAACTGCCGGTGCCCCTCGACGACCACGGCCGCCGCCCGACGCTTGAGCTCGTCGAGCCGCTCGACCGCCTGGCCCATCTCCTCGGCCCGCCGGATGATGCCCACCAGGTCGTTCATGGCCTGCTGGAGCTCCATGTGCAGCGTGTACGGGTTCTCGCCGCCCTCGCCGGCGAACGGGGCCACCGCCGTGCGCTCGGCCCCGGCCACCGCCTCGTCGGAGCACACCGGCCGCTCGCCCAGCCCGGCCACGTAGGACGCGGCGCCCGCGCCCGCCCGCTTGCCGAACACCAGCAGGTCCGACAGCGAGTTGCCGCCGAGCCGGTTGGAGCCGTGCATCCCACCGGACACCTCGCCCGCGGCGAACAGGCCCGGCACCGAGGACGCGCCGGTGTCCGGCTCGACCCGCACGCCGCCCATGACGTAGTGGCAGGTCGGCCCGACCTCCATGGGCTGGGCGGTGATGTCGACGTCGGCCAGCTCCTTGAACTGGTGGTGCATCGACGGCAGCCGCCGGATGATCTCCTCGGCGGGCATCCGGGTGGACACGTCCAGGAACACGCCGCCGTGCTCGGACCCGCGACCGGCCTTGACCTCGGAGTTGATCGCCCGCGCCACCTCGTCGCGCGGCAGCAGCTCCGGCGGGCGCCGGTTGGTGTCCGGGTCGGTGTACCAGCGGTCGGCCTCGGCCTCGCTGTCGGCGTACTTGTCCTTGAACACCTCGGGGACGTAGTCGAACATGAACCGCTTGCCGTCGGAGTTGCGCAGCACGCCGCCGTCGCCGCGGACCGACTCGGTGACCAGGATCCCCTTCACCGACGGCGGCCAGACCATCCCGGTCGGGTGGAACTGGACGAACTCCATGTTGATCAGCGACGCGCCGGCGCGCAGGGCCAGCGCGTGACCGTCGCCGGTGTACTCCCACGAGTTCGACGTGACCTTGAACGACTTGCCGATGCCGCCGGTCGCGAGCACCACGGCGGGCGCCTCGAACAGCACGAACCGGCCGGACTCGCGCCAGTAGCCGAACGCGCCGGCCACGCGGCCACCGTCGAGCACCAGGTCCGTGACGGTGAACTCCTGGAACACCCGCAGCCGGGAGTCGTGGTCGCCGGTCTCGGCGAAGTCCTCCTGCTGGAGGGACACGACCTTCTGCTGGAGGCTGCGGATCAGCTCCAGCCCGGTCCGGTCGCCCACGTGCGCGAGCCGCGGGTACTCGTGGCCGCCGAAGTTGCGCTGGCTGATCCGGCCGTCCTTCGTCCGGTCGAACAGCGCGCCGTAGGTCTCCAGCTCCCACACCCGGTCGGGGGCCTCCTTGGCGTGCAGCTCGGCCATCCGCCAGTTGTTGAGGAACTTCCCGCCGCGCATGGTGTCGCGGAAGTGCACCTGCCAGTTGTCGTTGGAGTTCACGTTGCCCATGGCCGCGGCGATGCCGCCCTCGGCCATGACGGTGTGGGCCTTGCCGAACAACGACTTGCACAGCACCGCCGTGCGCATCCCGTGTTCCCTGGCCTCGATCGCGGCGCGCAGCCCGGCGCCGCCGGCACCGATCACGAGCACGTCGAACGAATGCCGTTCCAGCTCGGGCAAAACCACTCCTCAGTTCACGAAGCGCAGGTCGGTGATCGTCCCGGAGGCGACCAGGGCGATGTAGAGGTCCGTGAGGCAGACGAAGATCAGCGACGCCCACGCCAGCTGCATGTGGCGGGCGTTGAGCTTGGAGATCTGCGTCCACGTCCAGTACCGCACCGGGTGCTTGGAGAAGTGCTTGAGCCGTCCGCCCGCGATGTGCCGGCACGAGTGGCACGACAGCGTGTACGCGGCCAGCAGCCCCACGTTCACCAGCAGCACCACGTTGCCCAGGCCCACGCCCGCGCTCAGCGCGTAGAAGGCGTCGTAGACGTTGATCAGCAGGAGCAGCGAGGCGGCGTAGAAGAAGTAGCGGTGCAGGTTCTGCACGACCAGCGGGAAGCGGGTCTCGCCGGTGTACTTGGCGTGCGGCTCGGCGACCGCGCACGCGGGCGGCGACAGCCACGCCGCCCGGTAGTACGCCTTGCGGTAGTAGTAGCAGGTCAGCCGGAAGCCCAGCAGGAACGGGATGATGATCACGGGTGGGGTCAGGAACCCCGGGAACTCGGGCAGCGGCCGGCCGAAGTGGGCCGCACCGGGCACGCACTCCTGGCTCAGGCACGGCGAGTACATGGGCGTCAGGTAGCGGTACTCGTCCACCCAGTAGTGGTCGCCCATGAACGTGCGCACACCCGCGTAGATGGAGATTAAGAGCAGGCCACCGAACGTGACCAGCGGTGGGAGCCACCACCGGTCCGTCCGCAGTGTGCGCCGGGCGATCTGCGCCCTCATACCTCACCTCGTTCCACTTCGTTGTGGTGGGACAGTTCGGGATCGGTCCCGGAACCGGGGTGTTCCGGGAAAACCGAACCGGCCCCCGCGTGGTGTTGGTTCACGCGGGGGCCGGTCGGGGGTCGGTCAGGTCCGGTGGCTGCGGTAGCCGCCGAGCCCTTCGTCGTCTGCGTCGTGCCAGAGCTGCGGGTCGTAGGGCGTGTCGGGCACGACCACGACCTCGCGCTCGACCCGGGGCGCTTCCCGCTGCCGGGGCGTGCGGTCCAGGTCGACCAGCTCGGTCGCGTCGATGTCCATGCGCTCGACGTCGTTGGCCAGCCTCTGCACCGCGGCCACGTCGCCGTACCGCGCGCGCAGGCCGCCGACGCACTGGCGCAGCTGGCCGAGCGCCCGGCGCAGCGCCACGATCTCGGAAGACGTCATGGTCAGCACCTCCTTGGGTCCGGTGCCGACTCTGCCAACTCAACGCCCTTGTGACAAGAACCACAGGCACCGACGGCGCGTCTCAGCAGCTGAATCGTTTTTGTAATGATCATGAGTCGTGACATAGTGTGCGGGTTGTCACGTCCTTCGTGCGACGCCAGCGCTGCCGTCCCACCGGGCCACACGGCCCGTGATCACCACCGGAGACAGCGAAACCATGAGCGTGCATCCCGTCGTCGCCCGAGTGACGACTCGAATCGCCGCCCGCAGCGCCGCCGGTCGGGCCGCCTACCTGGAGCGGATCGCCGAGGCCCACCAGGAGGGGCCCGCCCGCCGCGACATGGCGTGCAGCAACCTCGCGCACGGCTTCGCCGGCATCACCGGCGGCGACAAGGACCTCCTTCGGGCGATGCGTCGCCCGAACGTGGCAATCGTGTCCTCCTACAACGACATGCTGTCGGCGCACCAGCCCATGCAGGAGTACCCCGCGTGGATCAAGGACGCGGCGCGCGCGGTGGGCGGCGTGGCCCAGTTCGCGGGCGGCGTGCCCGCCATGTGCGACGGCATCACCCAGGGTCGCGCGGGCATGGAGCTGTCGCTGTTCAGCCGGGACGTGATCGCGATGTCGACCGCCATCGCGCTGTCCCACGAGATGTTCGACGCCGCGCTGCTGCTCGGCGTGTGCGACAAGATCGTGCCGGGCCTGCTGATCGGCGCGCTGTCGTTCGGGCACCTGCCCGCGGTCCTGGTGCCTGCGGGCCCCATGCACTCCGGCCTGCCGAACTCGGAGAAGTCGCGGGTGCGGCAGCTGTACGCGGAGGGCAGGGCGACCCGCGAGGACCTGCTGGAGGCCGAGTCCGCCTCCTACCACAGCCCCGGGACCTGCACCTTCTACGGCACCGCGAACTCCAACCAGCTGGTCGTGGAGGTCATGGGCCTGCACCTGCCGGGCGCGAGCTTCGTGCCGCCGGGCACCAGGCTGCGCCGGGCGCTGACAGAGGAGGCCGCGCGCCGGGCCGTGGAGATCAGCCGCGGCGCGGACTACACCCCGGTCGGGCACGTGGTGGACGAGAAGTCCGTGGTCAACGGCCTGGTCGCACTGCTGGCCACCGGCGGCTCGACCAACCACACCATGCACCTGGTGGCCATCGCCTCGGCCGCGGGCATCGAGCTGAGCTGGGACGACTTCGCCGAGCTGTCCTCGGTGGCGCCGCTGCTGGCCCGCGTCTACCCCAACGGCTCGGCCGACATCAACCACTTCCAGGCGGCGGGCGGCGTGCAGTTCCTGGTGCACACGCTGCTGGAGGCCGGCCTGCTGCACGAGGACGTGCAGACCGTGGCCGGGCCCGGCCTGGCGCGCTACACCGAGGAGCCGGTGCTGGTCGAGGGCGTGCTGACCTGGCGCCCCGGCGCGGGCCGCTCGCTGGACACCGACGTGCTGCGGCCCGCGTCCGAGCCGTTCGCGGCCGACGGCGGCCTGCGGATGCTGTCGGGCAACCTCGGCCGCGCGGTGATCAAGGTGTCGGCGGTCGAGGCGCGGCACCGCGTCGTGGAGGCGCCCGCGCGGGTGTTCACCACGCAGGAGGCGTTCAGCGCGGCGTTCAAGGCGGGCGAGCTGGAGCGCGACGTGGTGATCGTGGTCCGGCAGCAGGGCCCGCAGGCCAACGGGATGCCCGAGCTGCACAAGCTCGTCCCCGCGCTGGGCGTGCTCCAGGACCGCGGCTTCCGGGTCGCGCTGGTCACCGACGGCCGGATGTCCGGCGCGTCGGGCAAGATCCCGGCGGCGATCCAGCTCACCCCGGAGGCGGCCGTGGGCGGCCCCCTGGCGCGGGTGCGCGACGGCGACGTGCTGCGGCTGGACGCCGAGACGGGCACCCTGGAGGTGTTCGTGGACCCGGCGGAGCTGGGCGCGCGCGAGCTGGTGGACTTCCCCCCGGACGCGCAGGCGTGGACCGGCACGGGCCGCGAGCTGTTCGCCGCGCTGCGGCGGGCGGTCGGGCCGGCCGACCGGGGCGCGAGCGTGTTCGGACCCATCGCGGCCTCGCACTTCGAAGGCCGGTTCAACCAGGAGGTGTCCCGGTGACCACCAGCTCTGACCTGCTGGAGCTGTCCCCCGTCATCCCGGTCGTCGTCGTGGACGACGCCGAGCACGCCGTGCCGCTGGCGCGGGCGCTGCTGCGCGGCGGTGTCCGGGTGATCGAGCTGACCCTGCGCACGCCGGCCGCCCTGGCGGCCATCGAGCGGGTCGCCGCGGAGGTGCCGGACATCGTCATCGGCGCGGGCACGGTCACCCGGCCCGAGCACGCCGAGCAGGCCGCGAAGGCGGGGGCGGCGTTCCTGGTGACGCCCGGCTCCACCGACCGGGTGCTCGACGCCGCCGAGGACACCGGGCTGCCGTTCCTGCCGGGCGCGGCGACCGTGTCGGAGGCCATGCGGCTGGCCGAGCGCGGCCTGACCGCGCTCAAGTTCTTCCCCGCGGAGGCCGCGGGCGGTGTGGAGTACCTGAAGTCCATCGGCGGCCCGCTGCCCGGCCTGCGGTTCTGCCCGACCGGCGGCATCACGCCGGGGAGCGCGCCGAGCTACCTGGCGCTGCCCAACGTCGGCTGCGTCGGCGGGTCGTGGCTCGCGCCGAAGGACGCGCTGGCCGCGGGTGACTTCGGCCGGGTCGAGGAGCTCGCCCGCGCGGCGGCCGCGCTGGGGTAGGACGGGCGGGGTCGGGCTGGGCGGGTCGGACTGGTCGGGGTGGACTGGTCGGGGTGGAGCTGGCCGCGGGTCGAGCTGGCCGCGGGTCGAGCTGGCCGCGGGTCGAGCTGGCCGGACGCGGTTCGCCGGTGGCCGGCCCCGGCCGGGTCTTGGCGCGCTTGCGGCCCTCCCGGCTATGGCCGGGTGCTGCCGCGCTTGCGGCTCGCCCAGCTACGGCCTGCCCGGCTACAGCCGGCCCGGCTGCGGCCAGGTCTTGGCACTCTTCCCGCCCGCGCGGCTGCGGGGCGCTGCCGGTGTCGGCCGGCGGCGCGGGCCCGCGTCACGCCAGGTGGGCCAGGGCCTCCGGGATGGAGTCCGCGACCGGCACGCCCGCCCGCTCCAGGACCCGGCGCGAGCTGACGCCCGTGGCGACCAGCACCACCCGGGCCCCCACGTGGCGGGCGGCGTCGGCGTCGTCCACCACGTCGCCGATGACCACGACCTGGTCGGGCCGCAGCCGCTGCGCGTCGAGGTGCGCGGCCAGGTGCTCGGCCTTCGAACCGCCGCCCACCTCCGCGCGCAGGCCGTCGACGCGGGTGAACAGGTCGGCCAGGCCGAGTTCGGTGATCGTCGGGACCAGCTCGTCGTGGAACCACATGGACAGCAGCGACTGGGTCCGGGGCAGGGACCGGAGGAGGTCCGGCACGCCGTCGGCCAGGCCGCACCCGTGCAGCGCGGCGCGGTACTCCTCGTGGAAGACGAGGTCGATGCGGGCCCAGTCGACCGCGGTGAGGGTGCGCGCGAGCAGCCGCTCGTAGCAGTCCTTGAGGGGGCGGCTGTAGGTGTCGCGCCAGTGGTCGAGGGTGACGGCGTCGCGGCCGAAGTCGCGGCAGATCCGGTTGACCGCGGCCAGGACCGCGTGGTTGTCGGCGAGCAGGGTGCCGTTCCAGTCCCAGACGACGTGCTCGGCCCTGATGCTCACGCGCGCAGCGTACGGCGATAGGTTGGGCGCTCACTTCGGGGGAGGTAAGCGGGGGATGGACGCACGGCGGAGCACGGTGGTGACCGAGCCTCGTTCGCAGGTGGCCCTGGTGTCGGTCGGGTTCCCGGTGCTGGGCGCGGCGGTGCTGTTCGGGCTGAAGTCGATCGCCGGGTGGGTGGCCGGCCTGTCGTGGGCGCCGATGCAGGGGCCGTTCCGGCTGGTGGCCTCGGTGCCGGAGCCGTGGGCGACGGTCGGGTCACTGGGGATCGGCGTGCTGGGCGGCCTGGTGATCGTCGGAATGGCGGCCTACGAGCGGCTGGCGGTGGAGGTCTTCAACGAGGGCGTGGAGTTCACCCGCGGCGGGAAGTCGCGGAACTTCGACCGGACCCTGGTGTCGGGCGTCTTCGTGGACGGCAAGAAGGTCGTGCTGCTCGGGGTGGACACCGGTGAGCTGGCCAGGGAGAGCAGCGACCTGAGGACCGAGGACCTGGCCGAGGCTTTCCAGACGCACGGCTACCAGTGGCTGGAGAAGGACCCGTACGAGGACCGGTACCGGCGGTGGGCGGCGGGGACGCCCGACCTGCCGCCCGGGGCGGACGCGCTGCTGAAGGTGCGGGCGGAGGCGCTGCGCAAGGGCGACCACGAGGACGCCGCGCAGCTGCGCGAGGAGCTGAGCCGGCTCGGGGTCGTGGTGCGGGAGGACAGGAAGCGCCAGTTCTGGCGCCTCGCCCGCCCCGCGTCCTGACGCTCGCCAACACTCGGGCCGAGAACGCACGACGGTTCACCCCGGTCCTCGGTGGACCGACCGGAACCCCTGCGCCCCAGGGCTTTCCCACCGACGCCGAGAGGACCACGCGGCACCGACCCGGGGGCCGCTCAGTCCCGGGTCAGCTCGTCCAGCGCGTCGGTCTCCTCGCCCGCGCGGCGCAGCTCGTCGCGGACCACCCGGTAGGCCAACCCCTCCGGGTAACCCTTGCGCGCGAGCGCGGCGACCACGCGGCGGATCTTGGTCGTGTCGTCCAGGCCCCCCATGGTGCGCAGCTTCTTGCGCACCAGCTCCCGGGCCCGCTCCTCCTCCGCCTCGTCGTCGACCGCCGCGACGGCCTCGGTCACCACCTCGTCCGCCACGCCCTTGCGCCGCAGCTCCACGGCCAGGGCACGCCGGCCCAGGCCCTGGTGGGCGTGGCGGGAGCGGACCCAGACCTCGGCGAACGCCGTGTCGTCGATCAGCCCCGCCCGGTCGAACTTGCCGAGCACCAGTTCGGCCGTCTCCTCGCGGATGCCCTTGCGCAGCAGGGCATCGCGTAGCTCAACCCTGGTCCTCGCCCTGGCGGCGAGCAGCGCGTAGCACAGGTCGGTCGCCTTGCGCTGCTCCTTCACCGGGTCGACCGGGCGCGGCTCCTCGACGTCGGAACCCGGGTCCGGGCCGAAGCCGGAGTCGTCGGCCGAGCGGCCGCGGGACGCCCCGCGACCACGACCGCCTCGTCCTGCCACGTCCGCTTAGAACTCGACCGGCGCGGCCGCGGTCTCCTCGGTGTCGAGGGTGGCCCCGATGCCGAGCTTCTCCTTGATCCGCTTCTCGATCTCGTTCGCCACGTCCGGGTTCTCGCGCAGGAACTTCCGCGCGTTCTCCTTGCCCTGGCCCAGCTGGTCGCCCTCGTACGTGTACCAGGCGCCGGACTTGCGCAGGATGCCCTGGTCGACGCCCATGTCGATGAGCGAGCCCTCGCGGCTGATGCCGTGGCCGTAGAGGATGTCGAACTCGGCCTGCTTGAACGGCGGGGCCACCTTGTTCTTCACGACCTTGACGCGGGTGCGGTTGCCGACCGGCTCGCCACCGTCCTTCAGGGTCTCGATCCGCCGCACGTCGAGGCGCACGGAGGCGTAGAACTTCAGCGCCTTGCCACCGGTCGTGGTCTCGGGCGAGCCGAACATCACGCCGATCTTCTCGCGCAGCTGGTTGATGAAGATCGCCGTGGTGCCGGACGAGCTGAGCGCACCGGTGATCTTCCGCAGCGCCTGGCTCATCAGGCGGGCCTGGAGACCCACGTGGTTGTCGCCCATCTCGCCCTCGATCTCGGCGCGCGGCACGAGCGCCGCCACCGAGTCGATGACGAGGATGTCGAGCGCGCCGGAGCGGACCAGCATGTCCGCGATCTCCAGCGCCTGCTCGCCGGTGTCCGGCTGCGAGACCAGCAGCGCGTCGGTGTCGACGCCCAGCTTGCGCGCGTAGTCGGGGTCCAGCGCGTGCTCGGCGTCGATGAACGCGGCGATGCCGCCGTTGCGCTGGGCGTTGGCCACGGCGTGGAGCGCCACCGTCGTCTTACCGGACGACTCCGGGCCGTAGATCTCCACCACCCGGCCGCGGGGCAGGCCACCGATGCCGAGCGCGACGTCGAGCGCGATCGCGCCGGTCGGGATCACCTCGATCGGGGCGCGGCCCTCCTCGCCGAGCCGCATGACCGAGCCCTTGCCGAACTGCTTGTCGATCTGGGCCAGGGCCAGCTCGAGGGCCTTGTCCCGGTCGGGAGCCTGGGGTGCCATCTTGAGGTCCACCTCGGTTGTCTTGGGTCGCTGTGCGATGTCGGGGCCGACGTTACGGGTGGGGTCCGACATTTTTCGGCGGGGACCAGGTCACCAGGGGAAGGGGGTCACCCGGTCGTGTCGGGCAGTGTAGCCGAACAGGTGTTCGACCAGCCGGTCGCCACGCCGGGTCACCGGCGTTGTGCCGGCACGTCGAACGCGTCGCAGACGGCGAGCCAGACCTCCTTGGCCGGGAACCCCGCCTCCAACGCCTCGTCCGCGGTCCGACCACCGAGGCCGGACATCACGTGGTCGCGGGCGATCATCTCCCCGCGGACCTGGCCGAACTCGTTCGCCATCAACTTGCGGAACACCGTGTTGCGCATCGCGCCCAGGCTAGCGCGCCCCGCCGGGCGCCCTCAGCCCGGCGGCGGGCGGCGGCGCGTCCTCCGCGACGCCGGTCGGCAGCCGGTGGACCCGGGGCCGGCCGGCCCGTCGAGCGACCGGTGCGGCGAGCGACCGGTGCGGCGAGGCGGGCGCGAGCTCACCGCCGCCGCGCTAACCTCAAGGGGTGCTGCTGTTGCAGGAGGACCCCACGGGCCTGTCGTCGCCGATCGGGACCGTCGTGGTGATCGCCGGGCTGGTCGCGGCGATCGTCGTGGGGCTGCGCGCGTTCTGGCACAACCGCAAGCGCTGACCCTCAGCGCACCCGCGGCAGCGTCGAGAACAGGCACGCCACCAGCAGCGGCAGCGCGGTGAACCCGACGAGCAGCCCCAGCGCGGCGTAGGACCACGTGCTCACCACCACGCCCGCCACGACGCCGCCGACCGCGCCGCCGGCGTTCATGCACAGGTCCGACAGGCCCTGCGCGGCCGGCCGGTCCGCCGCCGGCACCGACTCGGTGAGCAGCGCCGACCCCGCCACCAGGCCCGCCGACCAGCCGAAGCCCAGCAGCGCCAGCCCGGCGGCCAGCTGCGGGGCGTCGTGCGCGGGCGCCATGCCCGCGATGCCCGACGCGGCCACCACCAGCGCCGCGCCGATCGCCAGCACGGGCACCCGGCCCAGCCTGTCCGCCATCCACCCGAACAGCGGGCTGGCCACGTACATCGCGGCAACGTGCAGGCTGATCACCAGACCCACCACGCGCAGCGACGAGCCGGCGTGGTCCATGTGCACCGGGGTCATCGACATCAGCCCGACCATCGCGGTCTGGCACAGCGCCACGCCGCTCAGCGCGAGCCTGGCGGCGGGCGTCAGCGACCGCCACAGCGCCGCCGCGCCGCGCGTGTCCGCCACCCCGCCCGAGCAGCAGGCCGCGGGCTCGACGGCGGCGCGGGCGACGACCAGCGGGTCTGGTCGGAGGAACCGCAGCACGACCAGCGCGGCCAGCCCGAACAGCACCGCGGACAGCAGGTAGGGACCCGTGCCCGCGGGCAGGCCCAGCCGCGCGACCACGAGCCCGGCCGGGTCGGCCAGGTTCGGCCCCAGCACCGCGCCCGCGGTCGCCGCCCACACCACCAGCGCCACCGAGCGCGCCCGGCGGTGCGGGTGGGCCAGGTCCGCGCCCGCGTACCGGGCGGAGAGGTTCGCGCTGGACGCCGCGCCGAACAGCACCAGGGCGCCCAGCAGCAGGTGCCACGAGCCGAGCACCACCGCGCACGCCGCCACCGCCGCGCCCACCGCGCCGACGCCGTAGCCGAGCACCAGCGCCGGTCGGCGCCCGCTGCGGGTCGCCAGGCGCGCCGCGGGCAGGGCGAACGCGGCCGCGCCGAGCACCGCGGCGGTCTGCGCCAGGCCGCCCACCACGTCGGCGTCCGCGAGCGCGGCCGCGATCAGCGTGCTCACCGCCAGACCGATGGTGACGCCCGCCGCGCCCAGCACCTGCGTGGTCGCCAGCACCCGCAACACCCTGCGCTGCACGACGTCCACGACGGTCATGATCTTGATCGTGCCAAAGGACCGCTGGTCCGAACAGCCGCCGACCGGGTCAGGTGGTGGGCCGACCAGGTACGGGGCCTACCGGGTACGGGGCCGACCAGTCCCCGGGTCGCTCAGGTGCCCGGCTGGACGGAGCGCTCGAAGAAGTCCGCGACCGCGTCCGCGGTCAGGTCCTCGCCGCCGCTGCTCCTGGTCACGATGCCCAGCAGCGGCAGCCCGTCGGCGGTGAACACGAGCAGCCCCAGCCCGCCGTCCGCGGCGGCCCGGTACTCGCCGGCCAGGCCGTTGCCCTCCCACCGCGCCTCGACGACGTCGCTCTTGATCGACCGCACCACGGCCTCCGCGCCCTGGTCGGCGCCGGTGACCGTCTCGGTGAGCACGTACTGGACCGAGTAGTCGTCCTGGACGGAGCAGCTGACCGCGGTGCCCTTGATGCCGCTGACGCCGCCCACCCCCGGCGCGCCGCCCGACCTGCAGGTACCGGTGTCCGGGACCGCGCCCGCGAGCAGGCGCAGGCAGCCGGTGAAGCCCTTGTCGTCCAGTTCGACGTCGGTCTTGCACTCCTGCGCGTCGGGCGTGCCCGGCGTGTTGAGCGCGAAGATCCCGCCGATCGCCGCCAGCACGAGCACCACGGCCGCGCCCGCGGCGATCAGCACCCTCTTGTCGGGCCGCCGCTTCGCGGGCCGCTGCGGGGCGACGCTGGGGAAGTTGAACTGCTGCGGCCCGGTCTGCGGGTAGCCGACCTGGTAGGGCCCGCTGGTCGCCGGGTTGACCTGGTAGGACCCGCTCGTGCTCGGGTTGACGGGGTGCGCGCCGCCGAGGACGGGGTTCGGCCCGCTCATCGGCGCGCTGACCTGGTAGGGGCCGCTGACCACGGGGTTCACCGGCCGGGTGACCACGGTGTCGGGCTCCCGACCGGGCAGCGTCAGGTCCTGGGAGCGCGGGGTGATGCCGTCCTTGGGCACGTGGTGCGCGCCCAGGGCGACGGCGGTCTCCGGCTGGTCCTGGCTCGTCGGCACCACCCGCACGTGCTCGGCGATCATGTTCGCCACCAGCGGGATGCGGCTCGCGCCGCCCACCAGGTAGATGCCCGCGAGCTGGTTGGGCGCCAGGCCGGTGGAGCGGATCGTCGAGGCCAGCAGCTCCACGCTGCGCAGCATGCTGGGCCGGACCAGCGCCTCCAGGTCGGACCGGTTGACCAGCACGTCCTCGAACGGCTCGGGCATCGGCACCTCGGTGTGCGCGTGCCGCGACAGGGACTCCTTGGCGGCCCGCACGTCCTCCTGGAGCGCGCGCCGGGCCCGCCGGTCGGCCGTGGACTCCGGGCGCAGCAGCCGCTGCCACGAGGCCGGGTCGCGGTGCGAGACCTGCCGCCCGACGTGCTCCAGCAGGGCCTGGTCGACGTCCAGTCCGCCCAGGTCGGGCAGGCCGTCCTCGGCGAGCACGGTGAAGCCGCTCTGGGTGGCGGCGACCACGGCCACGTCGAACGTGCCCGCGCCCAGGTCGTACACGGCCAGCGCCTGGCCCACGGACAGCGAGGCGTAGTGGGACGCGGCGGCGACCGGTTCGGGGACCAGGACGACCTCGCCGGGCGCGCCCGCCAGCCGGGCGGCGGACAGCAGCACGTTGCGGCGCGTGGGTCCCCACTGGGCGGGGTGGGTGAGGCGGATCTCGTCCAGCGCCTCGCCGCCCAGCTGGCGGGCGGTCTCCTCGAACACGCGGCGCAGGACGGCGGCCAGCGCGTCGGTGACCGGGACGACGTTGTCGCCGAGCAGCAGCACGCCGTCGTCCACGCGGCGCTTGGGGTTGGGCTCGAAGCGGGCCGGGTCGAGGCGGGCGCGGCGCTCGGCGTCGCGGCCCACGACCAGGGTGCCGTCCTCCTCGCAGTAGACCGCCGACGGCATGGTGGCGGAGCCGTCCACCTCGACGACCCGGGGCGGCCTGCCGTGCGCGGCGAGCACCGCCACGGTGTTGGAAGTGCCCAGGTCAACGGACAGCACGCGCACGTTTCACCCCTTCGGTTGGACGGGGTGATCGTGCCACAACCAAAAATTGTCGGACCCGTGGTTCAGCATGGTGGGCATGAACGTCCTGGACCGCTTCTCCCCCGCCACCCGGCAGTGGTTCGCCGGGGCCTTCGCCGCGCCCACGGCGGCGCAGGCGGGCGCGTGGGAGGCGGCGGCCGCGGGCGAGCACGCGCTGGTCATCGCGCCCACCGGCTCGGGCAAGACGCTGGCCGCGTTCCTGTGGGCGCTGGACCGGCTGGCCTCCGCCACCCCGCCGGAGGACCCGAAGCGGCGGTGCCGGGTGCTCTACGTCTCCCCGCTCAAGGCCCTGGCGGTGGACGTGGAGCGGAACCTGCGCGCGCCGCTGGCGGGCATCCGGCAGGCCGCGCACCGGCTGTCGCTGCCCGAACCCGGCACCACGGTCGGCATGCGCACCGGCGACACCCCGGCGGACGAGCGGCGGGCGTTCGCGCGCACCCCGCCGGACGTGCTGGTCACCACCCCCGAGTCGCTGTTCCTGGTGCTCACCTCGGCGGCGCGGGAGTCGCTGCGCGGTGTGGAGACCGTGATCGTCGACGAGGTGCACGCGGTGGCCGGCACGAAGCGCGGCGCGCACCTGGCGCTGTCCCTGGAGCGGCTGGACGCGCTGCTGGAGCGGCCCGCCCAGCGGATCGGGCTGTCCGCGACGGTGCGCCCGGTCGAGGAGGTCGGCGCGTTCCTGGCGGGCGGGCGGCCCGTGACGGTCGTGCAGCCCAGGACGGCCAAGACCATCGAGGTGGGGGTCGAGGTCCCGGTCGAGGACATGTCGGTGCTCGGCCAACCGACCGGGGAGGTCTCCGGCTCGGCGGCGGGCGCGGAGCAGCGGGCGTCGATCTGGCCCTCGGTGGAGCGGCGGGTGCTGGAGCTGGTGCGGCAGCACCGGTCGACGATCGTGTTCGCCAACTCGCGGCGGCTGGCCGAGCGGCTGACCGCGCGGCTCAACGAGCTGGCCGAGGAGGAGGCCCAGGGGCTCCCGGACGCGGGCCCGGCGGGCCCTGCCGGCCCCGACCGGTTCCCGGCCGAGGCGCCCGGCCAGTCCGGGACCACCACGCAGCGCACGGCCGCCGTCGCCCGCGCCCACCACGGCTCGATGTCGCGGGAGCAGCGCGTCACCGTGGAGGAGGAGCTCAAGTCCGGGCGGCTGCCGTGCGTGGTGGCCACCTCGTCGCTGGAGCTGGGCATCGACATGGGCGCGGTCGACCTGGTGGTGCAGGTGGAGGCGCCGCCGACGGTCGCGTCCGGGCTCCAGCGGGTCGGCCGCGCCGGGCACCAGGTGGGCGCGGTGTCGCGCGGGGTGATGTTCCCGAAGTTCCGGGGCGACCTGGTGTCGTGCGCGGTGGTCGCGGAGCGGATGCGGGACGGCGCGATCGAGGCCGTGCGGTACCCGCGCAACCCGCTGGACGTGCTGGCGCAGCACGTGGTGGCCATGGTGGCGATGGAGACGTGGACGGTCGAGGCGCTGGCCGGGCTGGTGCGGCGGGCGGCGCCGTTCGCGGCGCTGCCGGAGTCGGCGCTCCAGGCCGTGCTGGACATGCTGGCGGGCCGGTACCCGAGCGAGGAGTTCGGCGAGCTGCGGCCGCGCATCACCTGGGACCGGATCAGCGGCGAGCTGCGCGGCCGGCCGGGCTCGCAGCGGCTGGCGGTGACCTCGGGCGGCACCATCCCCGACCGGGGCATGTTCGCGGTGATGACGCCGGCCTCCGAGGACCGGCCCGGCTCGCGGGTGGGCGAGCTGGACGAGGAGATGGTCTACGAGTCGCGGGTGGGCGACACGTTCCTGCTCGGCACCTCGTCGTGGCGGGTGCAGGACATCACCCACGACCGGGTGATCGTGGTGCCCGCGCCGGGGCAGCCCGCGCGGATGCCGTTCTGGAAGGGCGACGCGCCGGGCCGGCCGCTGGAGCTGGGGCGGGCGCTGGGCAGGTTCCTGCGCGAGGTGTCCACCGCGGACCCGGCCGAGGCCCGCGAGCGCACCGCGGCGGCCGGGCTGGACGAGTGGGCGACCTCGAACCTGCTGGCCTACCTGGACGAGCAGCGCGAGG
The DNA here is from genome assembly GCF_047689505.1 of Saccharothrix sp. BKS2. Taxonomy (NCBI): domain Bacteria; kingdom Bacillati; phylum Actinomycetota; class Actinomycetes; order Pseudonocardiales; family Pseudonocardiaceae; genus Saccharothrix; species Saccharothrix sp. BKS2. The sequence continues at coordinate 117,250 of NZ_JAUQOL010000006.1, forward strand.
CGACGCGGCACGTGCCCAACGACCGGGTCGTGCTGGTCGAGCGGTTCCGGGACGAGCTGGGCGACTGGCGGATGGTGGTGCACTCGCCGTTCGGCGCGCAGGTCAACGCGCCGTGGGCGCTGGCGGTCGCGGCGCGGCTGCGGGAGCGGCGCGGGATCGAGGTGCAGGCGGCGCACTCCGACGACGGGATCGTGGTGCGGCTGCCCGACGCCGTGGACGCCGACGGCGCGCCGGTGGTGGTCGGCGCGGAGGACGTGCTGCTCGACCCCGAGGAGGTCGAGCAGGTCGTGGTGACCGAGGTGGGCGGGTCGGCGCTGTTCGCGGCCCGGTTCCGGGAGTGCGCGGCGCGCTCCCTGCTGCTGCCCCGGCGCGACCCGCGGCGGCGGTCGCCGCTGTGGCAGCAGCGGCAGCGGGCGGCGCAGCTGCTGTCGGTGGCGGCGAAGTACGAGAGCTTCCCGGTGGTGCTGGAGGCGATGCGCGAGTGCCTCCAGGACGTCTACGACGTGCCCGGCCTGCGCGAGCTGATGACCGACGTGCGGGCGCGGCGCGTGCGGGTGGTGGAGGTGGAGACGCCGTCGCCGTCGCCGTTCGCGCGGAGCCTGCTGTTCGGGTACGTCGGCATGTTCCTGTACGAGGCGGACGCGCCGCTGGCCGAGCGGCGCGCGGCGGCGCTGTCGCTGGACTCGGCGCTGCTGGCCGAGCTGCTCGGCTCCGAGGCGATCCGCGAGCTGCTCGACCCCGAGGTCGTGGAGGAGGTCGAGCGCACCCTCCAGCGGCTCGCGCCGGACCGGCACGCGCGCGACGTCGAAGGGGCGGCCGACCTGCTGCGGTTCCTGGGCGACCTGTCCGAGGCCGAGGCCGCCGAGCGGGGCGTGCGGCCGGAGTGGCTGACCGAGCTGGTGTCGCAGCGGCGGGCGATCCGGGTGCGCGTCGCGGGCGCGGACCGGGTGATCGGCATCGAGGACGCGGGCCGGGTGCGGGACGCGCTGGGCGTGGCGCTGCCGGTCGGCGTGCCCGAGGTGTTCACCGAGCCGGTGGCCGACCCGCTGGGCGACCTGCTGTCCCGGTACGCGCGCACCCGCGGGCCGTTCCCCGCGGCGCAGGCGGCGGAGCGGTTCGGCCTGGGCGTCGCGGTGGTGACGGGGGTGCTGGAGCGGATGGCGGGCGCGGGTCGGCTGGTGCGCGGCGAGCTGCGGCCGCTGGCGTTGCAGCCGGCGCCGTCGCAACCGGCGCCGTCGCAACCGGCGCCGTCGCAACCGGGTGCGGGCGGCACGCACACCGAGTACTGCGACGCCGAGGTGCTGCGCCGGCTGCGGCGGGCGTCGCTGGCCCGGCTGCGCGCCGAGGTCGAGCCGGTGGAACCAGCGGCCCTGGGCCGCTTCCTGCCCGGCTGGCACGGCATCGGCAGGCGGCTGCGCTCCGCGCCCACCGCGGACGACGTGTACGCGGTGGTCGAGCAGCTGGCCGGCGCGCCGCTGCCCGCGAGCGCGGTGGAGTCGCTGCTGCTGCCCGCGCGGCTGCCCGGCTACAGCCCGGCGCTGCTGGACGAGCTGACCGCGGCCGGCGAGGTGACCTGGACCGGCTGCGGCTCGCTGGCCGGCGGCGACGGCTGGATCGCCCTGGCCCCGACCGACGTGGCCGACCTGCTGCTGCCGGACCTGGTGCCGGAGGCCGCGCCGGACTCGCCGCTGCACCGGGCCGTGGTGGAGTCGCTGGCGGGCGGCGCGCTGTTCTTCCGCCAGGTCGTCGACCGGGTCTCGCTCCAGGGGCCCACGACGGACGGCGAGGTGGTCGGCGCGCTGTGGGACCTGGTGTGGGCGGGTGTGGTCACCAACGACACGCTGGCGCCGCTGCGGGCGCTGGTCGCGGGCGGCGGCACCGCGCACAAGCCGCGCCGGTCCGCGCCGCGCGGCCGCTACGCCCGGATGCGCGCGGGTCGTCCCGAGGCGCCCAGCCGCGGTGGGCCGCCGACGGTCGCGGGCCGCTGGTCCCTGGCCGTCGTGCCCGCGCCCGACGCGACGCGCCGGGCGCACGCGCGGGCCGAGGCGTTCCTGGAGCGGCACGGCGTGCTGACCAGGGGCGCGCTGGACACCGAGCGCGTGACCGGCGGGTTCAGCGGCGTGTACCGGGTGCTGCGGGCGATGGAGGAGTCCGGGCAGGTCGTGCGCGGGTACGTGGTGGAGGGCCTGGGCGCGGCGCAGTTCGCCGCCCGGGGCGCGGTGGACCGGCTGCGCGCCCTGTCCCGGCCGGTGGGGCAGGACCACGCGGGGGCGCCGCAGGCGGTGGTGCTGGCGGCCGCGGACCCGGCCCAGCCGCACGGCGCGGCCCTGGACTGGCCGGAGCCGCTGGGCGAGGGCAGGCACCGGCCGGGTCGCAAGGCCGGCGCGCTGGTGGTGCTGGTGGACGGGGTGGTCGTGCTGTACGTGGAGCGGGGTGGGCGGTCGCTGCTGTCGTTCACCGAGGAGGAGGTCCCGCTGCGGGCCGCCGCGCAGGCGCTGGGTCGGGCGGTGCGCGACGGGTGGCTGGGGCAGCTGGCGGTGCAGCGGGCGGACGGGGAGGTGGCGCTGGGTTCACGGCTCGCGGGCGTGCTCCAGGATGCGGGGTTCCGCGCGACGCCGAAGGGCTTGCGGCTGCGGGCCTGAGCCCCGCCGGGTGGTGGAGGGCCTGTGGTGGCCTGGGCTCCCTCCGGTGCCGGGAGCCGGCGGCGGCTTGGGCTCCGCGCGGTGCTGGAGGCCCGGCAGCAGCGGCTTGGGCTCCGCCCGGTCCGGGAGCCGGCACCGGCCTGCGGCGGCAGTCCTCCCACCGCAGTCCTCCCACCACAGGCGCCGGCCTCCACTGACCTTCCACCACAGGCCGGCTTCCGCACCGCGTGCGGGCGCTCGGCGGAACTCAGCGGAACAGCGCGCTGTAGGCGTTGAGGGCCGGCTGCCCGCCCAGGTGTGCGTAGAGGACGGTGGAGTCGCGCGGGATCTCGCCGTTCGACACCAGTTCCACCAGGCCCGCCAGGGACTTGCCCTCGTAGACCGGGTCGGTGATCATGCCCTCCAGCCGGGCGCCGAGCTTCATCGCCTCGATCGTGGACTCCCCCGGCAGGCCGTAGACGCCCTCGTGGAAGCGGTCGTCCAGCTCCACGTCCGCGTCGGTCACCTCGACCCCGAGGTGCTCGGCGGTCCGCCGCGCGATCCGGAGCACCTGGGCGCGGGTCTCGTCCGGCTTGGCCGAGGCGTCGATGCCGAGCACCCGCCGCCCGCTGCCCGCGAAGCCCGCGACCATCCCGGCCTGCGTGCTGCCGGTCACCGAGCACACCACGACCGTGTCGAACCGGACACCCAGCTCGGCCTCCTGCCGCTCGACCTCGGCCGCCCAGCCCGCGAAACCCAGGCCGCCCAGGGGGTGGTCCGACCCGCCCGCCGGGATGGCGTACGGCTTGCCGCCCGCCGCGCGGACGTCCTCGACGGCCTGCTCCCACGCGGGCTTCACGCCGATGCCGAAGCCCGCCTCCACCAACCGCACCTCGGCGCCCATCAGCCGGCTCAGCAGGATGTTGCCCACCCGGTCGTACACCGCGTCCGGCCAGTCCACCCAGCTCTCCTGCACCAGCACGCAACCCAACCCGGCCCGCGCGGCGGCGGCCGCCACCTGGCGGGTGTGGTTGGACTGCACGCCACCGATGGAGACCAGGGTGTCGCAGCCCTGCGCCACGGCGTCGGCCACCAGGTACTCCAGCTTGCGGGTCTTGTTGCCGCCGTAGGCCAGTCCGGAGTTGCAGTCCTCCCGCTTGGCCCACACCCGGGCGCCGCCGAGGTGCGCGCTCAGGCGCTCCAGCGGGTGCACCGGTGACGGCCCGAACAGCAGCGGGAACCGGGGGAAGTCGGTCAGTGCCACGTCAGTTCTCCTCCAGCAGGTCGGCCAGGGTCGCCCAGTTGCGCTCGACGAGCCGGGCCGCCAGGTCGGCGTCGGCCGCCGCGCAGGCGGCGATGATCTCCTCGTGCATCGCCACCGAGTGGCGTCCCACCGGCGCGGCGAAGCGCAGGCGCTCCAAGCGGCGGACCAGCGGCGTGTAGCGCTCGATCGTGGCGATCACGGCGAAGTTCGCGCTGCGCCGCACCGCCACCGCGTGGAACGCGTCGTCGGCGGCCAGCGCGGCGGGCACGTCCCCGCCGGCCAGCGCCTGCGCGAAGGCCGCGTTCGCCTCGCGCATGGCCTCCAGGTCCGCGGGCACCAGATCCGGCACGGCCAGCCGCGCAGCCAGGGCGTGCACGGTTTGGACGAGGACGTGCGCGTCGCGCACCGCGGCGGTGTCGAGCGGCGTGACGCGGGTGTAGCTGTGCGGCTTGGTCTCGACCAAGCCCTCCTCGGTGAGCCGGGCCAACGCCTCGCGCACCGGGGTGCGCGACAGCCCCAACCGCTCGGCCAGCTCGACGTCCCTGATCGGCTCGCCGGGCGCGAGGTCGCCGCCCAGGATCGCCTCGCGGATCGCGGTCAGCGCCTGGTCGCGGAACAGCGCCCGACTGATATATTGCATATCGGCACTGTAGACGACGAGGTGCCGAAGCCACCAGGGGCGCTCGTGACGGCCACCCCCGTGCGTGCTCGACCGGAACGCGCCGAACGACGCCTCGACGCGGCCGGGGCCGATGAACCGTCAGGGCAACGCAACGCACCATTGCGAAAACCCGGTCGCTCCACCTGTTCCACCGACCGAGACCAATCACCCTGACGGGGAATTCGCGGCACACGGGTGACGAGACACTCGATCGCATGATTCGCCGCCGAGGAACTGTACTTCCCGGGCAGGTCGGAGCACGATCGAACCAGGGGGAAAGCGGTAACCGGCAACGGGGAAACCACTGCCCCCGATCAATTCGAGGGGAATTGAGGGGGAAATGCGCAGAGCAGTGAAGTCCGTGTGCTCATTGCTGGCCACGGTGGGCATCGTGCTGGCCCTGGGGGTCGTCTCGGCGGCACCGGCGAACGCGGCGGTGTCCTGTTCGGGGACGGTGAGCTACAGCGACACCATCTCCGGCGTCGGCGAGTTGACGATCTTCTACAACAGCACCAGCAACGGGACCAACAGCGCCTGCTTCTACCACCGGGGCGCGGCCTACGGGGTGTCCGCGCCGACCTACGTGCGGGCCTACCGCTGCGTCGAGACCAGCGGCGAAGGTCAGCCCTGCACGATTGACACCTCGTCCAGCCCGGACCTGGGCAACTACGCGTACTACGCGGGTCCCCGGGGTGTCACCGGCACGAACAACCGCTGCGTGGCCGCGATCGGCTACATCGACTGGAACGGCAATCGCCACCTGATCAGCAGCGGCAGGCAGGGCTGCTGATCGTGCCGGGCGCCGCCGAGCAAGGGTGACGGTGCGCTCCTGGCGCGCGGCGCCGGGTGTGCCGCCGGCCTCACCGAAACCGGTGCGCCGGTGGCCCCGGTGCGCCGAGTGGAGCGGGCGCACCGGGGCCACCGCCTGGCCTACCTGTCCGAGGCGCCGGTGAGTGGACCGGGCACACCGGGTGGACCGGGCCCACCGGGTTAAGCGGCTGCCCTCTCACGCGGCTGCCCTCTCACGCGGCTGCCCTCTCACGCGGCTGCCCTCTCACGCGGCTGCCCTCTCACCGAGGCGTCACCACGCAGAACTCGTTGCCCTCCGGGTCCGCCAGCACCACCCACGTCACCCCGCGCTGCCCGACGTCCGCCCGCACCGCGCCGCACGCCTCCAACCGCGCCACCTCGGTCGGCAGGTCACCGTCCGCGGGCGGCGCGACGTCCAGGTGCAGCCGGTTCTTGCCCCGCTTCGGCCCGGCCACCCGGACGAACTCCACCGCCGGCCCCGCCTCCTGCCGCAGCGACGCGTACCCGGGGTGCTCACGCGCCACCGGCAACCCGGTCGCCGCCGCCCAGAACACCGCCTGCGCGACCGGGTCCGCCGCGTCCACCACCACCGCCGCCACCGGACCGGTGCGCGCGTACTCGTCGCGCTGCTCCAGCACGCAGAACTCGTTGCCCTCGGGATCCGCCAGCACCACCCACGGCACGTCCCCCTGCCCGATGTCGACCCGCCGCCCGCCCAGCTGCTCCGCGCGGGCCACCAGCGCCGCCTGGTGCTCCGCCGAGGTCGAGGCCAGGTCCAGGTGCAGGCGGTTCTTGCCGGTCCTGGGCTCGTCCACCGACACGAACGTCAGGTCCAGGCCCTCGACGAGCGTGACGCAGACCTCGTCCGCGTGCTCCTCGGCGATCCCCGTCCCCAGCAGGGCCGACCAGAAACGGGCCTGCTCAGCGGGGTCGGCGGCGTCCAAGACCACGTCGTACAACCTGGTTGCCATGGCACGAAGGTAACGTCTGCGCCATGGCGGAGCTGGTCCTTGGTCCTGTGCTGAGACACGTCGACTCCACCTCGGCCACGGTGTGGGTCGAGACGGACGCGGCGTGCGAGGTGACCGTCGCGGGGCACGCGGCACGAACGTTCCAGGTGGGCGAGCAGCACTTCGCCCTGGTGGTCGTCGAGGGGCTGGAGCCCGGCACGACCACGCCCTACGACGTGCGGCTGGACGACGAGCAGGTGTGGCCGCAGCCGGGGTCGGCGTTCCCGCCCTCGCGGATCCGCACCACGCCCGTGCGTCGGCTGGTGTTCGGGTCGTGCCGGGCGGCGAAGGAGGTCGGCGACCCGCTCAAGCCCGACAAGCTCGGCGTGGACGCGCTGGACTCCTACGCGCTGCGGATGAAGGACGAGCCGCCGGAGCAGTGGCCCGACGCGCTGGTGCTGCTGGGCGACCAGGTCTACGCCGACGAGCCGACCAAGCGGATCACCCGGTGGCTGGCGGAACGGCGGCCGGAGCCCAAGGGCGAGGTCGTGTCGTTCCGGGAGTACGCCGAGCTGTACCACGAGTCGTGGGCCGACCCGGAGATCCGCTGGCTGATGTCGGTGGTGCCGACCTCGATGATCTTCGACGACCACGACATCCGCGACGACTGGAACACCTCGCGGACGTGGCGCGAGCAGATGTCGCGCAAGCGGTGGTGGCCCGAGCGCATCCGGGCGGGCCTGGCCTCGTACTGGGTGTACCAGCACCTGGGCAACCTCAGCCCGGCCGACCTGGCGCACGACCCGCTGTACGAGAAGGTCCGGTCGGCGGGCGGCGACGTGCAGCCGCTGCTGGAGGACTTCGCCGAGCAGGCGGACCAGGAGGTCGACGGCGGCAAGTCGACCCGGTGGAGCTACCTGCGCGACTTCGGCCGCATCCGGCTGATGGTGATCGACACGCGCAGCGGCCGCATCCTGTCCGGCCCGGAGCGGCTGATGGTGGGCGAGGGCGAGTTCCGGTGGATCGAGGAGAACTCGGTCGGTGACTTCGACCACCTGCTGATCGGCTCGTCGCTGCCGTGGCTGATGCCGCACGCGCTGAGCCACCTCCAGTCGCTCAACGAGCGGATGGCCGGCCTGCCCGGCTGGCGCGGCCGGGTCGGCGAGAAGGTGCGGCAGGTGGCGGACCTGGAGCACTGGCCCGCGTTCCGGGCGTCGTACGAGCGGTTGGCGCGGCTGGTCGAGCGCGTCATGAAGGACGAGCAGGCGCCGGGGACGGTGTGCGTGCTGTCCGGGGACGTGCACCACAGCTACGCGGCGCGGGCGTCGTTCGCCACGCGGGTGGAGGCCAAGATCTACCAGCTGGTGTGCTCCCCGGTGCACAACGACCCGCCGTGGGTGTTCCGGCCCGCGTTCCGGGCTTCGTGGTCGCGGCCGGTGGCGCGGTTCCTGCGGTGGTGGGCCGACCGGCGGGGCATCTCGCCGGACCCGGTGGCGTGGCGCAAGCTCAGCGGGCCGCACTTCGGCAACTCGGTCGGGGTGCTGGAGTTCGAGGGCCGCGAGGTCCGCTTCCGCCTGGAGACGGCGGGGAAGGACGGGCTGCGCGAGGTCACCTCGATCCCCCTGTGAGGGTGCGGGCTGTAGCGAAACCGCCCGTGCGGCCGACAGCGGGGTGAGCGGCGGTCACGGCCCGAGGAGGACCACTCGTGGAGCAGCACGGCGACGACGACATCCGGGGCGGGGTGCCGTCGCGGCCGTTCGTCAACGACATGAGCGGGCAGGCGAACGTCGTCTTCCAGACCGGGACGATGCACGTCGGCCGGAGAAGCGGCCCGCCCGGCTGGGTGCTGCCCGCAGCCTTGGCCGCCGCGGCCGCCCTGGTCGCGGGCGGCATCGTCGCCTACAAGCTCATGTCCGGGCCGGACCTGCCGCCGTACTCCCTCGGCGTACACCCGCAGACCTCGCGGCTGCCGTTCTACCTGGCGTTCCCGACCGGGAGCGTGGCCGGGCTGCCCGCCCCGGTCGACGACCAGTGCCTGACCCCCTACGAGCACGGCGAACCGGAGGAGCGCGGCGCCCAGGGCGTGGTGTTCACCATCGCGGCGCACGAGCACCCGGTGCGCGTCAACGACGTGGACCTGGAGGTGGAGCGCGTCGAGGGCACGCCGGAGCACGACGCCATCGCCTGCCAGGGCCAGGTGGGCGGCCCGATGTCCACCTCCGTGCTGTTCCTCGACCTCGACCGCCGCGCGAAGAAGTACGTCTACCCCGCGGACGGCGACACCCTGGTCTCGACCGACGGGTTCCCCCGCGACGCCGGGCAGCCCGGCGTGCCGCTGGCGCTGGACGTCCCGGCGAGGACCGTCGAGCGCGTCCACGTCAGGGCCGACTCGCGGAACTGCCACTGCCGGTGGCGGCTCGTACTGCGTCTGGAGGTCGCCGGGCGGGAACTGGACGCCGTGGTCGACGACGGCGGCGAACCGTTCGAACTGCTGCCCGAGGCCGGGCCGTACGCGGCCCACTCCTACGACCCGGCCGCGGGGCGCTGGACCCGGGGCTGAAGGGGTCACGGCGCCGGGACGACCGCCGCCACGGACCGCGCCACCTCCGTGCGCGTGCCGTCGTGCTCGAAGTACAGGCCGAAGTCGGCGTCGACGAGCACCCGGGTGGTGGGCGAGAGCTCCCGCTCCACAGTGAACTCCCCCGGCACCTCGACCCACCGCCCGTCGCGCAGCTCCCACGGTGACGGCCGCGGCGGTTCCTCCTGCCCGCCGAACACGTCACCCGCCCGGTGCCCGCAGGACCGGCTGTGCACCGAGGCCCGCAGCGCCCCCGAGGCCGTCCACCACACGTCGTGCACGACCCGGGGCCCGGCCGGCACGCCCGGCATGGCGAACCCGGACGCCAGCCCGCCGTCCGCGGTGAACAGACTGACCCCATCGAACTCGTTGCAGGCGTCGAGGCGGTACCGCGCGTGCACCGCCCGCCCGCCGGCGCCGGGCACCACGGCCAGAGCCGCGGGCTGGAAGTTCATGCCGTCCGAGATGTCCGCCATCTCCGGGAAGTCGAACTTGATGTTCTCCTCCGACAGGAACAGGTCCGTCACCTCGTCCCCGGGCCCCACCGAGTAGAAGCGGCTGTCGAGGCCGCCCGCCGACCCGGTTGCGTACAGCCGGTCGTCCACGTGCCCCACGAGCACCTGGTAGGGAGTCGACGTGGCGCCGGGGAGGGGGCCGGTCCCGACCCGCCACTCCCCGTCGGACAGCTCGGCGTGGTGCACCTCCCCCGCCTCGGCCCAGGCCACCCGCGCGCCGCCGAGGGGCACCGCGCCGGTGCACCCGCACGGCCGCGACGACGTCTCGTGCGTCGTCGCCTCGATCCAGACCAGGGAGCCGTTGGCCACGGAGAACGCGAACGCGCCGTCGTCGGTCCACCGCACGGGCTGGTCCGGGATGCCGAGCGGCACCGAGGCCACCACCCGCTCCCCCACGGCCAGCGCGAACTGCTCGCCGGACATGAAGGCGTAGGGGCGTTCAGCGCCGATCCCCTGACCCTCGTCCCCTTGGCCCTGGTACCCCCGCCCCGGTCCACCCGGCCCCGGTCCACCCGGGCCCGGCTCCCACCACAGCGCTCCGGCCACCAGCGCCCCCGCCACGAGCACGGCGACCGACCACGAGAGCCGGCTGCGGCTCGGGTTTCCCATGCCCTTTTATCACCGCTCCACGACACCCGTTACGGGTGCGCCCGCCGCCGGGTGGGGTCCGGAGAGCCGGCGGCGGGCGCACGTCTACCTGGTGGCCAGCCGCAGCAGCGCCCACAGCTGGGCGATGGCGTCGTGGTCACCGGTGGTGGGCGGCAGGTCCCGGTCGGGGATGCGGCCCCACAGCCAGCGGTACAGCTGCATGGGGGTGCCGCGCACCTCGGCAGCCGCCGTGGGGCTCTCGTCGGGCAGCAGCAGGTGCGCGGTGGCCGGTTCGGGCCCCGTGGTGGCGATCCAGGTGCGGCCCGGCGTGCGGACGGCCACCGTCCCCGCGCGGGTGCCGCGCACGCCCAGGAGGTCCAGCCGGTGCCCGAGCCAGAGCGTCAGGACCTCGTCGACGCCGTCCTCGGCCACGTCGTCGTCCACCGGGTCGACCGGCAGCCCGGCCGCGGCCTGGACGTCCATCCGGTGCACGGTCGACTCGTGCGCCAGCCGCCGCGCCCAGAAGTTGTGGTTGCGCTCGGCGGGCCACCAGGTCTCGCACGGGTCGTCCGGCTCGCGCACCCGCAGCGCGCGCACGAGGTCCCGCACCCCGCCGCGCACGTACTCCGGCAGCTCCTGCCCCTCCACCGGGTCCTGCTGCCACACCAGGGGTTGGCTGCCCTCCGCCAGCCAGGTCGACACCATCCGGTAAGTGCTGCCCACGTGCCTCGCGGCCTCCCCGAGGTTGAGCCCGGGGCAGGCGGGCACCTGCCGCTCGGGTCGCTGCCCCTCCGCGGCCGCGGCCAGGCGTTCGGCTTCCAGCTCCACAACGTCGATCAGGCGGTCGTAGGCGACCAGTCCCCTGCTCACAGTCCGTCCTCGTACGTGATCTCGTCGAGCGAATGGGTGAACCGCGCCACGGGGCGCGCCGGGTCGTCCACCGCGGGGGGAGTGGTCCGGCCGCCGGAGCCCGCCCACGACGGGGGACGGGTGGGCGGGCGGACCGCCGACGCCGGCGCGGGGGTGAGGGGGGAAGGTCGATGTCACTCTCGCGGCCTCCTCGCGGCGTCTCCAACGGCGACGACCGCCGCGGGGAGACGGCGGCACTTGGCGGTGGGGCGCTTCCCCCGCCCCACCGCCAAGGCATTGCTCGAACAAACGTTCGAGCACCGCAAGCCTATCCTGCGAGCCCGGCAGTCCTCAACCCGACGGCGCGTGGTCTCATGAACGGGTGAGCGCACTCGACCACCCCGGCATCCGCAAGGTGGCCGCCACCCTGGCCGAAGCGGGCCACCACGAGGCGGCGGACGGGATCCGCGTGCTGGCCGACGCCGTCCGCACCGCCGCCGAGGCGGCCGCGGCGATGGGCGTGCCGGTGGGCGCGATCGCCAACAGCCTCGTGTTCCAGGCGGTCCGCGACGGCGTCGCCGCACCGCTGCTCGTGCTCACCTCCGGCGCGCACCGCGCGGACCAGGACCGGTTGGCCGTGCTGGCGGGCGCGGACCGCGTCGAGCGGGCCGCACCGGCGTTCGTGCGCGAGCACACCGGCCAGGTGATCGGCGGCGTCTCGCCGGTCGGGCACCCGGCGCCCGTCCTGACCTTCGTCGACACCGCGCTGGCGGGGTACGAGGTGGTGTGGGCCGCCGCCGGCCACCCGCACGCCCTGTTCCCCACCACCTTCGCGGGCCTGGTCGAGCTGACCGGGGGCACGCCGGCGGAGGTCGCCCGGTGACCGCCGCGCCGGCGAGGCGAGTGGTCGAGCTGTCCGCCCGCGAGCTGAACGCCCGGCTCGGCGAGGCGCTGGCGCTCTACGTCAGCGCGATGGACTACCCGCCCGGCACGGCCGAGCAGCGCGCGCCCATGTGGCTGGCGCACATGCTGCGCGACGGCTGGCGGTGCGTGGTGGCGCTCGGCGAGGAGGACGAGCTGATCGGCATCGGCTACGGCTACCGCGGCGCGGTGGGCCAGTGGTGGCACGAGCAGGTGCGGCACGGGCTGACCATGGTGGCCGGGCCCGGCGCGGTCGAGCAGTGGATGCGCGACTACTTCGAGCTGACCGAGCTGCACGTGCTGCCCGGCGCGCAGGGCCGCGGCATCGGGGAGCAGCTGCTGCGCACCCTGCTGGCGGGTGTGCCGAACTCGCGGGTGCTGCTGTCCACCCCGGAGGGGCCGAGCAAGGCGTGGCGGCTGTACCGGCGGGTGGGGTTCGCGGACGTGCTGCGGCACTACCAGTTCACCGGCGACCCGCGGCCGTTCGCGGTGCTCGGCCGCGCCCTGCCCCTCGGCTGAACCGGACGGGCGCGGGTGGCGCCCCGAGGGGTGCCACCCGCACCGGACGCCTAGAAGGGCGAGACGAAGCCCGACGCCTTCAGGTACCTGCCCGCGTTGAGGCCCTCGATCGGGCGCAGCTTGGAGTACACGACCCGCTCGCCGAAGTTGCCCTCGACCGTGCGGACGTGCGTGGCCCTGCGGCCTGTCCGGTCGTACTTCACCTCGACCACGAGGCCGACGTGCGCGTGCATGTCGGGGTAGTTGCCGTAGACCACGGCGTCACCGGGCTCCACGTCCCGCTCGGCGATGTCCTTCCAGCGGCCGTTGGACCGGCCCCACTTCTGCCAGTACGTCGCCCAGTGCCCCTGGTCGAGCACCGACCCGCCGGGCGCCGGGCGCATCGACGGCCGGTCCGGCACGCCGGCGGTGGTCCAGGCCCAGTTGACGAACACGCCGCACCACTCGGCCGGGCGCAGCACGCCCTGGCCGACCTGCTGGTACTTCTCCGGGTAGTAGTTGCCCCGGCCCTCGCGCTGGCCGACCTCGCGCAGCGCGTGGTCCACGATGTCCTGCCGGACCCGCCACTGCTCCCGGTCCGAGACCGCGCCCGGCTGCGCGTACGCCGGGGACGCGCCGAACAGCAGCGCGCCGGCCAGTACGACGCCGAGCGCCGACCGCACGGGACGTCTGCTCATCCCTCCCCCTCTCCTCCGCCCGCACATCCAACACCGGATCGGGTGACCTCGACGTGAGGTCGGTCCCACTGCCCACCCGTCCGGGTCAGAGCTCCGCGAGCCGCTCCCGAAGAGTGTCCAGCCCCATGGCCCCCATCTCCAAGGCGCGGGAGTGAAAGGTCTTGAGGTCGAAGGTGCCGGCGTGGCGCTCCCTGGCCTCGTCGCGGGCGGCGAGCCAGAGCCGCTCCCCCAGCTTGTACGACGGGGCCTGGCCGGGCCAGCCCAGGTAGCGGTCGATCTCGTCGCGCACGTGCGCCGCGTCGGTGATGGTGCGGGTCAGCATGAACTCCAGGCCCAGGTCCGGGGTCCAGCGCTCGCCCTCGTGGAAGCCGGTGCCGCGCGGGATCTCCAGCTCCAGGTGCATCCCGATGTCGACGATCACGCGCGCGGCCCGGAACAGGTGCGCGTCGAGCATCCCCAGCAGGTCGCCGTCGTCCTCCAGGTAGCCCAGCTCGCGCATCAGCCGCTCCGCGTACAGCGCCCAGCCCTCGCCGTGGCCCGACACCCAGCACATCAGGCGCTGGAACTCGTTGAGCCGCTCGGACTGGTGGACCGCCGTGGCGACCTGGAGGTGGTGGCCCGGGACGCCCTCGTGGTAGACGGTGGAGACCTCGCGCCAGGTGGAGAACTCCTGCTTGTCGTCCGGCACGGACCACCACATGCGGCCCGGCCGGGAGAAGTCCGGGGTGGGGCCGGTGTAGTAGGCGCCGACGCCGCCGCCGGGGGGCGCGATGCGGCACTCCAGCCTCATCAGCTCGTCGGGCAGCTCGAAGTGCACGTCGCGCATCTCTTCGAGGGCCCGGTCCGACAGCTGCTGCATCCACGTCCGGAGCCCGTCCTTGCCCCGCACCAGGTAGCGCGGGTCGGCGTCGAGCGCGGCGGCGGCCTCGGCGAGCGTGGCGCCGGCCTTGATCCGGTTCGCGACCTGCTTCATCTCGGTCTCGACGCGGGTGAACTCCGCCCAGCCCCACTCGTACGCCTCGGCCAGGTCGAGGCGGGAGCCGGTGAAGTAGCGCGACTGGAGGCGGTAGACGTCCTCGCCGACCGCGTCCTTGGTCGGGGCCTTCGGCGCGAGGTCGGCGCGCAGGAACTCGGCGAAGTCGCCGTACGCCTGGGCGGCGGCCTTGGCGCCCGTCTCCAGGTCGGTGCGCAGCGCGCCGCCCGCGCCCGCGCCGGCGATCATCTTCGCGAAGAACGACGCGTCCCCGGAGCGGCCCGCCCAGGTGTCGCACTGCGCGGCGACCTTGGTGACCTGCCGCAGCGCCGCCACGTGGCCGGAGTCGGCGGCGTGGGCGAGACCGGCGCGCAGGTCGGCCAGCGCGTCGGGCACCGCGGCCAGCCGGCGGGCGATCACGGCCCAGTCGTCGGCGGTCCCGGTCGGCATCATGTCGAACACCTCGCGCATCGACTGCACGGGGCTGGCGATGACGTTGAGGTTGCTCTCGGTCAGACCCGCCTCGTGCAGCTCGACCTCCAGGCCGATCCGCTCCAGGAACACCGCCTTCGCGTCGGCCTCGGACTTGTCCGCGGGCTCGGCGGCGGCGACCGCGGCGAGCGCCTTCTTCGAGAGCTCGTGGCGGGCGGCGTGTCCCTCCGGCGAGAAGTCGGTGAGCCGGTCGTCGTGGCCGGGCTTGCCGATGAAGGTCGCGGTCAACGGGTCCGCCGCCGCGTAGTCGGCGACGAACTGGTTGCTGATGCCGTGCACGCCGGCCGGGGAGGTTGCCATGCGCCGCACGTTACCTGCGGGTCAGGTCACCCCGACAGGTATTTAGCGAAGCGTACGATCGTGTCCCGGCGGTCAACTTTTGACGAATGCCGGCAGGATGGCCGGGTGCCAAGGGCCTCCGCGCTCCTCCTGCCCGTGCTCCTCCTCGCGGCCTTCGCGCTGACGGGGTGCGTCCGGCTGCACGCCGCGATGGCGGTGTCGCAGGACGACCGCGTGTCCGGCGAGATCACCGCCGCGACCCCGCCCAGCCGGGACAACGACCCCGGCCCGCAGCTGAAGGTGCCGGAGGAGCTGGCCACCCGGGTCACCACCAAGCCCTACCAGGTGGACGACTACGTGGGGACGCAGCTGTTCTTCAGCGGGCTCACCTTCGACGAGGTCAGGGTGCTGGCCACGGCCACCAGCGCGTCGTCCAGCCGGTACCAGCTGACCTTCCGGCGCTCGGGCGACCTGGTGACGCTGTCCGGCTCGGTCGACCTGACCCAGGTGCCGCCGGAGCGCGCGGACGTCCAGGTGAAAATCGCTTTTCCGGGTGAGATCATCGACACGAACGGGCGGGAGGAGGACGGGGCCACGATCTCCTGGGCGCCGAAACCGGGCCAGGCGTCGATGCTCACCGCGACCGTCCGGTACGCCGGGGCCAACTCGGTGTCCTACTTCGGGTGGACCATGCTGGTGGCCGGGCTGACCGGCGGGGCGGCGCTGATCGTGCTGGTCCTGGCCCTGGTCTCGCACCGGCGGAGCCTCGTCGCCTGATCGGCTGTCACACCCGGCCCGGCAGCACCGTCCTGGTGGCATGAGGATGAACTTCGCCGCCGTGGCGCCCGAGGCGTACCGGCTGATGATCGAGCTGAACTCCTACGTCACCCGGCACGTCGACCACACCCTGCTGGAGCTGGTGAAGCTGCGGGCGTCGGTGCTCAACGGGTGCGCGTTCTGCGTGGACATGCACACCTCCGACGCGGTGCGGGCGGGCGAGAACCCGCAGCGGCTGTTCGCGGTGTCGGTGTGGCGGGAGTCGGGGTTCTTCAGCGAGACCGAGCGGGTGGCCCTGGAGCTGACCGACGCGGTGACCCGGCTCGGCGAGCACGGCGTGCCGGCGGAGCTGTGGGAGCGGGCGGCCGGGACCTTCACCGAGAAGGAGCTGGCCGACCTGCTGGCGCTGATCATCGGCATCAACGGCCTCAACCGGCTGGCCGTGGCGCTGGAGTCGGCCACGGAGCGCGAGCTCAGGCCCTGAGAAGAGCCCGGCCCGTGGCCGGCTAGCGGTTCCCGCGTCCGGCGGGAACCGCTAGCCGGCCACCCGGTCCGGCACCAGGCCCAGCCTGCCCACCACCTCGCGCGTCGCCCTGGACCGGTTGAACGTGTAGAAGTGCAGCGCGGGCACGCCCTCGGCCAGCAGCCGCGCCCCCATCTCGGTGACCAGGTCCACGCCCGCCGCGCGGAACGCCGCCGGGTCGCCCGCCAGCGGCTCCAGCCGGCGCGCCACCGCGGGCGGCACCGGGGCGCCGGACAGCTCCACCGACTTGGCCAGCGTCCGGGGCGTGGTCAGCGGCATCAGGCCGGGCAGCAGCACCGTCTCGCAGCCGGCCGCCGCGACCCGGTCGCGCAGCCGCAGGAAGTCCTCGACGTCCAGGAACAGCTGGGCGATCGCGAAGTCCGCGCCCGCCCGCAGCTTGCGCACCAGGTACTCGGTGTCCTCGTCGAGGTCCCGCGAGCGCGGGTGGCCGTAGGGGAACGCCGCGACGCCCACGCAGAAGTCGCCCAGCTCGCGGCACAGCCGGACCAGCTCCTCGGCGTAGGCCAGGCCCTCGGGGTGGCGCACCCACTCGCCGTGGGGGTCGCCGGGCGGGTCGCCCCGGACCGCGAGGATGTTGCGCACCCCGACGGCCGCGTACCAGCCGATCACGTTGCGCAGCTCGGCCACCGAGTGGTCGACCGCGGTCAGGTGCGCCATCGGCACCAGCGTCGTCTCCTGCACCACGCGGCCGGTGGTGCGGATGGTCCGGTCGCGCGTGGAACCGCCCGCTCCGTAGGTGATGGACACGAACGCCGGGTCGAGGGCCTCCAGCTCGCGGATCGCCCGCCACAGCACCGCCTCGTCCGCCGGGTCGCGCGGCGGGAAGAACTCGACGGAGAACACGGGGTTCCCCCCGCTGAGGCGTTCGATGACGGACGTCATGCCGACCAGCGTAGAGGCACGCTCGCAGCGTGGGACATCCCTTCCACCTGCTGGACCACCCCCCGGTTGGGCGGCCGGGCGGCGCAGAGGTGACGATAGAGCCGTGCCGCCCCACCCGTTGGACCTCGAACTGCCCAAGCACGTCGACGCCGCCCTGGCGGGCTACCTCGCCGACCGCCGGTCCCTGGGTCAGCGCATGGAGGAGAACTTCACCGAGGCGGTGGACGCGCTGGCGGACTTCGTCCTCGGCGGCGGCAAGCGGATCCGGCCCACCTTCGCCTGGTGGGGCTGGCGCGCGGCGGGCGGCGCCCCCGACGGCGAGCTCGCGGGCGCCGTGCTCACCGCGGTCAGCTCGCTGGAGCTGATCCAGGCGTGCGCCCTGGTGCACGACGACCTGATGGACGCCTCCGAGACCCGCCGCGGGATGCCGACCGTCCACGTCCGGTTCGCCGGTCGCCACCGCGAGGAGGGCTGGCTGGGCGCGCCCGAGCGGTTCGGCCTGGCGGCGGCCGTGCTGATCGGCGACGTGGCGCTGGCCTGGGCGGACGACATGCTGTTCGCGGCCGGGCTGCCCACCGACGCGCTCCAGCGGCTGAGCCTGCCGTGGCGGGACATGCGCACCGAGATGCTGGCCGGTCAGTACCTGGACGTGCTGACCCAGGCGCGCGGCGACGCCTCCCCGGACGCGGCGCTGCGCATCGACCGGCTCAAGACCGCCGCCTACACCGTGGAGCGGCCGCTGCACATGGGCGCGGCCATCGGCGGCGGCTCGCCGGAGCTGGTGGCCGGGCTGCGCTCGTTCGGCGCCGACATCGGGGTGGCGTTCCAGCTGCGCGACGACCTGCTGGGCGTGTTCGGCGACCCGGCGGTGACCGGCAAGCCCGCGGGCGACGACCTGCGCGAGGGCAAGCGGACGCTGCTGGTCGCGCTGGGGATGCAGCGCGGCGCGGACGTGCTGCACGACGCGCTGGGCCGCCCCGACCTGGACGCGGGCACGGTGGCCGCGGCGCGGGCGCAGCTGGAGGAGGTGGGCGCGGTGGCCGCCGTCGAGGAGCGGATCGCCGGGCTGACCGCCTCGGCGCTGCGGGCCCTCGACCGCGCCCCGGTGGCCGAACCGGCGGCGGAGCGGCTGGCCGAGCTGGCGGTCAGCGCCACGAAGCGGGCCTACTGACCATGTGGGGCTCTGCCGGGCGAGGGGTCTCGGGCCGCACCGACCACGTCGTCGTGGTCGGCGCCGGGCTGTCCGGGCTGTCCGCGTCGCTGCACCTGCTCGGCGCGGGCAGGCGGGTCACCGTGGTCGAGCGGGACGACGTGCCCGGCGGCCGGGCCGGGCGGCTGGACCTGGGCGGCTACCGGTTCGACACCGGCCCGACCGTGCTGACCATGCCGGAGCTGGTGGACGAGGCGCTGAACGCGGTCGGCGAGTCGCTGGCCGACCGGCTGGACCTGCTGCCCGTCGAACCCGCCTACCGGGCCCGGTTCGCCGACGGCGACACCCTGGACGTGCACGCCGACGCCGAGGCGATGGAGGCCGAGGTGCGCCGGTTCGCCGGTCCCCGCGAGGCCGCCGGGTACCGGGCGCTGCGCCGCTGGCTGACCGAGCTGTACCGGGTGGAGCGGGACGAGTTCATCGGCGCGAACTTCGACTCGCCGCTGGACCTGCTCACGCCGCGGCTGGCGCGGCTGACCGCGCTGCGCGGGTTCGCCCGGCTCGAACCGTCGGTGGCGCGGTTCATCTCCGACGAGCGGCTGCGCCGGGTGTTCACCTTCCAGTCCCTGTACGCCGGGGTGCCGCCGCGCCGCGCCCTGGCCGCGTACGCGGTGATCGCCTACATGGACACGGTCGCGGGCGTGCACCACCCGCGCGGCGGGATGCGGGCGCTGCCGGACGCGCTGGCCGCCGCCGCCCAGGACGCCGGGGCCGAGTTCCGCTACGGGACCCGGGTGGCGTGGCTGGAGCGGATCGGCGGCCGGGTCACCGCCGTGCGCACCGCCCACGGCGAGCGCATCCCGTGCGACGCGGTGGTGCTCACCCCGGACCTGCCGACCTCCTACCGCCTGCTGGGCCACCACCCGCGCCGCCCGCTGCCGATGACCTGGTCGCCGTCGGCGGTGGTGCTGCACGCGGGGGTCACGCGCACCTGGCCGGAACTGGCGCACCACACCCTGTTCTTCGGCGCCGCGTGGGAGCGGACCTTCACCGAGCTGACCCGCCGCGGCACCCTGATGAGCGACCCGTCGCTGCTTGTCACCGCCCCGCCGGAGCAGGGCATGTTCGTGCTGGCGCCCGCGCCGAACCTGCGGCGGTCGGCGATCGACTGGGAACGCGTCGGCCCCGCCTACCGCGACGAGCTGGTGCGCACGCTGGAGGCGCGCGGCCTGACCGGGTTCGGGGACTCGATCAAGGTGGAGCGCCTGGTCACGCCGCGCGACTGGGCCGCCATGGGGCTGGCCGCGGGCACCCCGTTCTCCGCCGCGCACACGGTCGCGCAGACCGGCCCGTTCCGGCCGCGCAACCTGGTGCTGGACAACGCGGTGCTGGCGGGCTGCGGCACCACGCCGGGCGTGGGCGTGCCGCCGGTGCTGATCTCC
Source organism: Saccharothrix sp. BKS2 (assembly GCF_047689505.1). Lineage (NCBI taxonomy): Bacteria > Bacillati > Actinomycetota > Actinomycetes > Pseudonocardiales > Pseudonocardiaceae > Saccharothrix > Saccharothrix sp. BKS2. The sequence continues at coordinate 136,742 of NZ_JAUQOL010000006.1, forward strand.
GGCCGGCTGGCCGCCCAGCGGATCACCGGCGCGGCCACCCGGCGACGGGCGGTCGTGCGCACGTGACGGCCCCCGCCGCCGTCCGCCACCCGCTCCCGCGACCCGGCCCCGGCAGCACGACGTCCGGGCAGCCCGTGCGGGCTGCCCGGACGCGGGGCCGGTCGTTCTCGGGTGGTGTGGTGTCAGAAACCCATCGACTGCGCGCGCCGCTTGATCTCGCGGCCCCGGTCGCCGCGCAGCGCCTCGATCGGCGTGCCCGGCAGGGTGTCGTCCTCGGTGAACAGCCACCGCAGGATCTCGTCGGTGGAGAAGCCGGAATCGCGCAGCACCGTGATGGTGCCGGGCAGTCCCTTGACCACGCCTCCGGCGGCGAGGAACTGGGAGGGGACGACGAGCACACCGTCGCGGCGCTCGGCGAGCAGTTGACCGTCGCGCAGCAGCTGGTGGACTCGGGTGATGGGCAGGCCGAGGCGCTCGGCGACCTCCGGCAGGTTCAGGACCTCCAGGTCGGGAGCCAGCACGTCGGCAGCGGCAGGAATCGCACTCACGTGCGTCACGATGCCACAACGACGAGAACGATGCCCTGCGCCAACCGGGTGGTGGCCGGACACCGTCGGGTTACCTGCTCGACACCCCCTGTTCCGTGCGACTTTGACGCGGAACCCACACGCGCGCGTGGGACCATCCGGCGCACGGGATTCGGTCGGCACCACCCACCGTACGATCCACGGCTGTGGAAAGGTCGGCGACGAACGTGATCGGCGGGCTGCTCGAACAACGCTACCGGGTAGGCGCCCTGGTGGCGCGGGGCGGCATGTCCGCCGTCTACCGGGGCGTGGACACGCGCCTGGAGCGGGACGTGGCCATCAAGGTCATGGACCCCAGGTTCTCCGCGGACCCGCAGTTCGTCGCGCGGTTCGAGCGCGAGGCGCGCGCCGCGGCGAAGCTGCACCACCCCGGCGTGGTGCAGGTGCACGACCAGGGCGTGGACGAGGACCGCGTGTTCCTGGTCATGGAGCTGGTCGAGGGCGGCACGCTGCGCGACCTGATGGTCGACCGCGGCCGGCTCGACGTGCCGCTGGCCCTGACCGTGCTGGAGAAGGTGCTCGCGCCGCTGGCCGCGGCCCACCGGGCGGACCTGGTGCACCGGGACGTGAAGCCGGAGAACGTGCTGATCGGGCGCGGCGGCGCGGTCAAGGTCGCCGACTTCGGCCTGGTCCGGGCGATGTCCGCGGCGGGCGTCACCAGCGACTCGGTGATCCTGGGCACGGTCGCCTACCTGTCACCCGAGCAGGTGACCACGGGCAACACGGACGCGCGCAGCGACGTGTACTCCGCCGGCGTGCTGCTGTACGAGATGCTGACCGGCGCGCCGCCCTACGTGGGCGACAACGCGATCTCGGTCGCCTACCGGCACGTGAACGACGAGGTGCCGCCGGTGCCGGACGTGCCGGCCGAGGTGGCGGAGCTGGTGCGCCGGGCCACCCGCAAGGAGCCGTTCCTGCGGCCCGCCGACGCCGACTCGTTCCTGTCCGAGGTGGAGGCGGTCCGGGCCAGGCTCGGCCTGATGAGCGCGGACGTGCCCACCCCCGTCGCCGCGCCGGTCCGGCAGCCGACCGGCACGCCGCCGGGCGGGACACCGCTGCCGGGGTCTCCGCTGCCGGGGTCTCCGCTGCCGGGTGCGCCCCTGAGCGGAGTGCCCCTGCCCGGAACCCCGCTGCCCGGGACTCCCCTGAGCGGAGTGCCGCTGGGCGGAGTGCCGCCGGCCGGGATGCCCCCGGGCGGGTTGCCGCTGGGCGGCGTGCCTCCGGGCGGGTTGCCCCTCGGCGTGCCGGCCCTCGGCGTGCCGCCGCTGGGCGAACCGGCCACCCAGCACCTCGCCGTCGGGGACCCGCTGACCCAGCGCGTCGTCCTCGGCGACCCGGCCACCCGCCAGGTGCCCGCGCCGAGCGCGGCCGAGCAGACCGTGCGCGTCGCCCCCGTGGGGGTGGGCGTCGCCGCGCCCACCGCGTTCGCCGAACCGACCGTGCCGGTGCACCGCCCGCACCCGCTCGCGGCCCCCGCCGCGGGCCCGCAGGGCACCCGGGCGATCCCCCGCGCCGCCCTCGTGCCGCCGGCCGAGGCCCCGCTCACCGCACCCCGCCCCCGCCCCCGGCGCCCACCGCGCAAGAAGAAGACGCCCGAGCAGCTCCAGCAGGAGCTGCGGGCGCGCGGCAAGCGGCAGTTCGTCACCTGGCTCAGCGTCGTGGTCGTGGCGGCGGTGCTGATCGGCATCACCACCTGGTGGTTCTCCATCGGCCGGGTCACCAGGGTGCCCGAGCTGATCGGCAAGGACGAGGCCACCGCCGTCGCGCTGATCGAGGGTGCCTCGCTCAAGCACACGCCGGCCATCGAGAAGAGCGACACGGTCCCGGCGGGCCAGGTGATCAGCGTCGACCCGCCGGCCGGCACCGAGGCCAACCGCGGCGACCTGGTGCGGATCGTGGTGTCCGGCGGCAAGCCGGTGGTGCCCCAGGTCCAGCCGGGCGTGGACGTCGCCGCGGCGGAGCGCGAGATCGCCTCGGTGGGGCTGAAGTCGCAGGTCAACCCCGCTCGGGACCAGTTCAGCGACCGCGTGCCCAAGGGCAAGGTGCTCACCCTGGACCCCGCGCCCGGCACGCCCGTGCCCATCGGCTCGACGGTGACGGTCGTGCTGAGCAAGGGCGTGGAGCCCAAGCCGGTGCCCAGCGTGACCGGCAAGTCGAAGGACGAGGCGTTCGCCGAGCTGACCGCGGCCGGGTTCGAGCCGGTCGAGGGGCCGGAGGAGTTCTCCGAGTCCGTGGACAAGGGCAAGGTGGTGCGCACCGACCCGGCGGCGGGCTCGAACGTCTCCTCCGCCGACCGGCGCGTGACCGTGTTCACGTCCAACGCGGTGACCGTGCCGCAGGTCGAGGGCAAGCGGGTCGACGAGGCCAAGCGCGAGCTGGAGGGCGCCGGGCTGAGGGTGGACGTGCAGTTCAACGAGCGGGGCCGGGCGCGGGTGGTCAACCAGTCCGTGCGCGCCGGGCAGCGCGTGCCCAAGGACACCCAGGTCGTGCTGATCGCGCTCTGACCGGCCCACCAGCGGGAACGGCCCCCGACCTCGTCGCGAGGTCGGGGGCCGTTCCACTTCGTGGTCGCGCTCAGCCGCGGAGCATCTCCGCGACGAGGAAGGCCAGCTCCAGCGACTGCTGGGTGTTCAGGCGCGGGTCGCAGGCGGTCTCGTAGCGGCCGGCCAGGTCGGTGTCCGAGATCTCCTGGGCGCCGCCCAGGCACTCGGTGACGTCCTCGCCGGTCAGCTCGATGTGGATGCCGCCCGGGTGCGTGCCGAGCCGGCGGTGCACCTCGAAGAAGCCCTGCACCTCGTCCACGATCCGGTCGAAGTGCCGGGTCTTGTAGCCGGTGGACGACTCGTGCGTGTTGCCGTGCATCGGGTCGCACTGCCAGATGACCTGGTGGCCGGAGGCGGTGACCTTCTCCACGATCGGCGGCAGCACGTCGCGGACCTTGCCGTTGCCCATGCGGCTGATCAGGGTCAGCCGGCCGGGCTGGTTGTGCGGGTCCAGGCGCTCGACGTACTCGACCGCCATCTCCGGCGTGGTCGACGGGCCGATCTTCAGGCCGATCGGGTTGGACAGCAGCTCGGCGAACGCGATGTGCGCGCCGTCCAGCTGGCGGGTCCGGTCGCCGATCCACAGGAAGTGCGAGGACAGGTCGTACAGCTTCGGCTGGTCGCTGTTGGTGTCCAGGCGCAGCAGGGCCCGCTCGTAGTCCAGCAGCAGGGCCTCGTGCGAGGCGAAGATCTCCGTGGTGTGCAGCGAGACGTCGTTCACCCCGCACGCCGACATGAACCGCAGGCCGCGGTCGATCTCGCCGGCCAGCGCCTCGTACCGCTCGCCGGCGGGCGAGGTGCGCACGAAGTCCTTGTTCCAGTCGTGCAGGCGGTGCAGGTCGGCCATGCCGGCCGAGGTCATCGCGCGCAGCAGGTTCATCGCCGCGCCCGCGTTGGCGTAGGCGCGGATCAGCCGGGAGGCGTCCGGCACGCGCGCCTCGGGCGTCGGCACCAGGGAGTTGACGATGTCGCCCCGGTAGGACGGCAGGCCGAGCGCGTCGATGCCCGACGAGCGCGGCTTCGCGTACTGCCCGGCGATGCGGCCGATCTTGACCACCGGCAGGCTCGCGCCGTAGGTGAGCACGACGGCCATCTGGAGCAGGGTCCGGATGTTGGCGCGGATGTGCGGCTCCGTGTTGTCCGCGAACGTCTCCGCGCAGTCACCGCCCTGGAGCAGGAACGCCTCGCCCCGGGCCACCTCGGCCAGGTGCTCGCGCAGGCGGTCGACCTCGGCGGGCACGGTGATGGGTGGCACGCTCTCCAGCACCGCGCGCACGCGGCGCACCTGCTCGGCGTCGGGCCACTCCGGTTGCTGGGCGGCGGGGCGGGCGAGCGCGTCGTCCAGCCGTGCGCGCATCTCGGGTGGGAGGGGCGGAAGCTCGGGAAGCGTGTCCACGGGCACGTCCACGGTCCAGTTCACACGTTAAAGATAGCCGTCCACACTCCAGGACGGACTCGGGTCCACCTGGGCATGATGTGGCTCATGCCTGACACCCGGTTGGATGATGGGACGGCCGCCCGGTTGCTGTCGGTGGCGGTGGAGAACCTGCGGCGCGACCACCCCGCGCACTGGTCGCACGTCATCGCGGACGACGACGAACTGGTGCCGCAGCGGGTGCTGCACCCGATCTTCGCCGGGTCGTTCGACTGGCACTCGTGCGTGCACCAGACCTGGTTGGCGGTGCGCCTGCTGCGGCTGCGGCCGGACCTGCCGGGCGCGGACGAGGCGCGGCGCACGCTGGACTCGCTGGTCACGGCCGAGCACGCGCGGGTCGAGGCGGCGTTCTTCGACGGGCCGAACGGCGGGTTCTGGGAGCGGCCCTACGGGTGGGCGTGGCTGCTGGTGCTCGACGCGGAGCTGCGCACGTGGGGCTCGCCGTGGGCGGGGGAACTGCGGCCGTTGAGCGCGGTGCTGCGGGACCGGTACCTGGTCAAGGTGGCCGGGTCGCGGCTGCCGGTCCGCACCGGGACGCACGGCAACACGGCCTTCGCCACCGGTCTCGTGCTCGACGCGGCGCGGGCCGTGGGCGACGAGGAGCTGGCGGCGGCGTGCGCGGCGGCGGCGCTGCGCTGGCACCGGGAGGACGCCGGGTACGGCGGGTTCGAGCCGAGCGCGGGCGATTTCCTCTCCCCCGGCCTGACCGAGGCCGACCTGGTGCGCCGGGTGCTGCCCCCGGCCGACTTCGCCGCCTGGTTCGAGGCGTTCCTGCCGGACCTGGAGGAGGCCCGCTGGAAGTCGCTGCGCGAGCCCGTGCCGGTCGACGAGCCCGGCGACCCGTACGGCTCCCACCTGGTCGGGCTGGCCCTGTCCCGGGCCTGGCAGTGGCACGCGATCGCCGACGCCCTGCCCGCGTCCCACCGCTGGACCGACCTGGCCCGCACGGCGGCCGAGGCGCACCGCGAGGCGGGCCTGAGGCACGTCTTCGGCCACGGCTACTACGCCGAGCACTGGCTGGGCACCTTCGCCGCCTACCTGGACCTGAAAGCCTTCTAACCGCGCGAGTCGTACGTCCAGGTCGCGCGAGTCGTACGTCCAGGACCCCCGAATTCAGCGTTCAGGTACCCCTCGAAGGGGCGCGAACGTAGAACTCGGGGGTCCTGGACGTACGACACGGTGGTCCTGGACGTACGACTCGCGGGGTCTGGACGTACGACTCGCGGGGTTGCTTGTGCAACGGCACCCCGGGGTGAGCCGGGGTGCCGTAAGTGGGGGTGGGGGTTAGCCGAAGAAGACTTCGGCTTCCTGGTAGCGCTCCAGCGGCACGGTCTTGAGCTCCGCGGTCGCCTCGGCCAGCTTCACGCGGACGATGTCGGTGCCCTTCAGGGCCACCATGACGCCGAAGTCGCCCTCGGCGACCGCGTCCACGGCGTGCAGGCCGAAGCGGGTGGCGAGCACGCGGTCGTAGGCGGTCGGGATGCCGCCGCGCTGCACGTGGCCCAGCACGACCGCGCGCGACTCCTTGCCGGTCCGCTGGGCGATCTCCTCGGCCAGCCAGGTGCCGACGCCGCCCAGGCGCACGTGGCCGAACGCGTCCTTCTCACCGGAGTGCAGCACCTCGGCGCCGCCCTCGGGGATCGCGCCCTCGGCGACCACGATGATCGGGGCGTACTGGCGCTCGAAGCGCCGCTCCACCCACTCGACGACCTTCTCGACGCTGAACGGCCGCTCGGGCACCAGGATCACGTTCGCGCCGCCCGCGAGTCCCGAGTGCAGCGCGATCCAGCCCGCGTGCCGCCCCATGACCTCGACGACCAGGGCCCGGTGGTGCGACTCGGCGGTGGTGCGCAGCCGGTCGATCGCCTCGGTGGCGATGTGCACGGCGGTGTCGAAGCCGAACGTGTAGTCGGTGGCGCCCAGGTCGTTGTCGATGGTCTTCGGCACGCCCACGACGCCGATGCCGTCGTCGGTGAGCCGCTTCGCGACGCCCAGGGTGTCCTCGCCGCCGATGGCGATCAGCGCGTCGACGCCGTTCTCCTTGAGCACCTGGCGGATCTTGTCGACACCGCCCTCGACCTTGTACGGGTTGGTGCGCGACGAACCGAGGATGGTGCCGCCCCGGGTCAGGATGTCCTCGACGTCGGCGAGCCCGATCGGCCTGGTCAGGTTCTCGATCGGTCCCTGCCACCCGTTGCGGAACCCGAGGACCTCCCAGCCGTGCGCCTCGACACCCTTGCGGACCACGCCGCGGATGACGGCGTTGAGGCCGGGGCAGTCGCCACCGCCGGTGAGCACACCAATGCGCATTTGCTTAGCCAATCTCTTCTCGTGGCGTGGGTCACCCAAGACTGACACGTGCTGGATCGGTGCAGCAAGCGAGGGTCCACCAACCGGACGGAGAACACACCGCGAACGCACCGCGACGTCCCCGGCACGGCAGCCGGACGCACCCGGACGCACCCGGTCAGCGCGAGGAGAAGCCGCGCTTGCGCCGTTCGGCCTCGATCACCTTCCACCGCTCCAGGTTGTGCCGGGCGTCGGCCAGCGCGTCGTGCGCGTCGGCGGGCGGCTGCGGCAGGCGGGGCTTGCCCACGTCCTCCCAGCGCTGCCGCAGGTCCCGGGTGAACCGGGGCAGGCAGCGCGGCAGCGCGGGCATCGGGCCCCACAGCTGCGCCAGCGCCACGTGGTCGTAGGCCGCGAACCACGCCCACAGCTCGATGTCGTCCCGGTTGGCCTTGCGCCCGCCGAGGAACTCCAGCAGGTCGGCCTTGATCCGGTCCCGACCGCGCCACGCCCGGTCGGCGGGCGGCGGCAGCTGGTTGAGCACGTTGGCCCGCACCCACGGGCCGGCCTTGGCCGGGTCGAACTCCGTGGAGACGGCGTAGAACTCGCGACCCTCCTCGTCGACCACCCCGATGGAGACGAGGTCGATGGTGACCCCGTCCTCGATGAACTCACAGTCGTAGAAGAACCGCACCGCACCACCCTAGGTGGCGATCAACCGGCCTTCGCCTCGGGCAGGCGGTCGGGGCGCTCCGGGGTGGTCCCGTCGCCCTGCACCTCCTTGGCCTTGGCCGCGTAGACGTCCACGTACTCCTGCCCGGACAGCTCCATCAGGGCGTACATGATCTCGTCGGTGATCGAGCGCAGCACGAACCGGTCACCGGACAGGCCCGCGTACCGGGAGAAGTCCAGCGGCTTGCCGATCTTGATCCGGATGGGGTGCGGCTTCCACATCCGCGAGCCGATGGGGTTGGCCTTGTCGGTGCCGAACATCGCCACCGGGATGACCGGCGCCCCGGACTCCAGGGCGATCCACGCGACGCCGACCTTGCCCTTGTAGAGGCGGCCGTCGGGGCTGCGGGTGCCCTCGGGGTAGATGCCGAGCAGCTTGCCCTCGCGCACGATCCGCACGCCCGTGTCCAGCGCGCTCTGGGCCGCCGACGCGCTGGACCGGTCGATCGGCACCTGGCCGACGCCGAAGAAGAACCAGCGCTTGAACGCCCCCTTGAACCCCGTGCCGGTGAAGTACTCGATCTTGGCCGGGAAGGTGACCCGGCGCGAGAGCTTCAGCGGGAGGAAGAACGAGTCGGAGACCGCGAGGTGGTTGCTCGCCAGGATCGCGCCACCGCCCTCGGGGATGTTCTCGGCACCCTCGATGATCCTGGGCCGGAAGAACAGGTTCAGGAGCGGCCCGAGAAAGATGTGTTTCATCAACCAGTAGAGCACCGCTGGGAGCGCCTCCTCGACGTGCTTGATCCCCGCTGTCAGCCTACGGAGCCGACGGCCCAAACCACAACGAAGGCCGGCGCGCACGGGGTACGGTCGTAGTCGTCGTCCGGCTGTCGTACCGCGACATCGCGGGTACGTGGGACGATGGAACTCCTGGACCCGCCTGTCACGGCTTCGGAGGGTGGAGCACGCCGATGAACTCCCGACGCGACTCTACCGACGGCCCCGAGGACGTCGACGCCACCTTCGCCGAGATCGTGGCGGGGCTGGAGCGGGAGGGCGTGGGCAAGCGGGCCTGGTTCGACGAGGCTGACGAGTCGGACGAGCAGGACGAGGAGGCCGAGCCCGCCCGCCCGGTGCGGCCCGAGGGCCAGCCGGCCGTGGCCACGGTCGAGGAGGACCCCGCCGACGCCGACGACGACCCGGACGACCCCGACAACCACTACGTGCCGCCCGACCCGCCGCCGCTGCCCGCGCTGCGGCCCGGCACGATCGCCGCGCTGCTGGTGATCCTGCTCGGCGTGGTGGTGCTGCTGTTCCCCGGCCTGTTCGGGCTGAGCGGCGCGATCGGGACGCCGCTGGCGCTGATCGTCCTGTGCTCCGGCGCCGGGTGGCTGGTGCTGCGGATGCGCAGCGGCCCGCCGCCGGACTCCGGGTGGGACGACGGGGCCGTGCTCTAGGAGCGGTGCCCCGGGCGCAGAGGGCCCCGGAGCGACGCGCGGGGGCGACGGGTTCCGCGGCCGACGCCCGGCGGCTGATACCCGGGGACCGACACCCGGCGGCCAACGCCCGGCGGCCGGGGCCCGGGGCCGGTCACCACCCGCGCGATCAGCCACCGGCGCGATCAGCCGCCGACGACCAGCCGGATGGTGAAGCCGTTCTCGTCCCGGCCCAGGGACACCTCGCGGCAGGTCCGGTGGGTCAGCCACAGGCCCAGGCCGGCGGTCGTGGTCCGCTCGGTCGGCACCAGGCCCGCCGCCGGCGAGGTCGGTCCCTCGCCCCGGTCGGAGACGGCCACCACGACACGCGCGCCGTCCGCCCACGCGCGCAGCCGCGCCGGCGGTTTGCCGTGGATGAGGGCGTTGGTCACGGCCTCGCTCGCGGCGTAGACGATGTCGTCCAGCTCGTCCCTGGTCAGCCGGGTCGCAACGCAGGCGGCCGACACCGCGTGCCGCGCCTCGGCCGGGCTCGGGTCCAGCAGGTCCACCAGCGGGTGCCCGGTCTCCAGCGGGTCCGGGCAGGCCCGGGGCCAGGTCCAGGTCTCGCGGTAGTCGGGGTTGACGAGGTGGCCGCCCGCGCCCGCCACCCTCGGGTGGGCGCGCAGGACGTCGGCCAGCACGTCGGCGGACGTGGTCCGCAGGTCGTACGGGCACAGCCCCCACAGGGGGAACTCGGCGAAGAGGTCGTTGACCGCGGCCTCGTAGCGGGACCACCAGTCCCACGGGGCGCCCGTGCCGGGGTGCGGCACGTCGCCCACCACGCGGATCTGCGCGACCCCGGCGTACTCGGCGAACAGCTTCCGGTACTCCAGGATCGTCTCGGTGGGGCGGGCGTACTGGTCGGCGCCCGGCAGGAAGCGCACGCCCGAGGGGTCGGCCACCCGGTCGCGGACGAGGCGCTCGTTGACCGCGCCGCACGCGACGAGGACCGGCTCGCCCGCCGACACGCCCTCGTCGAGGAACGGCACCACCAGGTCCTGGAAGTCGGCGTCGCTGCCGTAGAACGCGGTCTCGTGGTAGTAGCCCTCGTGCCCTCGGGCCGCTCCCGTCCTCATTCGGTCTCCACCCTCAGGCCGGGGACCCCGACCAGCTCGGCCAGCCGCGCCGGCGCCGAGCGCCGGGTGCGCAGCACCACGTCACCGCCGCCGGCGCGGGCCAGGGCGAACAGCGCGTGGTGGTCGACGAAGTCCAGCGACGACCCGTCGACCACGACCTGGCCGCCGTCGGCGCGCAGGTCGGCGCGCTCCAGGGCGCGGGCGAAGTTCTCGCGGCTGTCCAGGTCCAGCTCGCCGTCCAGGGCGACCCGGGCGCCGGGGACCGCGTAGAGCCGGAACGGCGAGGCGCCCGCGCCGCCGGCCGGGTGCAGGCACGCCAGCTGGCCGATGGCCGACCCGGGCAGCCGGGTGCGGTCGTAGGCGCACATCGCCGCGAACGGCCGGCCCGCCATGTACCGGTCGACCAGGTGCTCGTACCGGCAGAACGCGTCCAGCGCCTCGTCGCCGAGGGCCATCGGGGTGGCCTCGGCGGCGACCCGCAGGCCCGAGTACCCGGCCGCCAGGGCGGCCTCGGTGGCGGCGGCGTAGGTGGCGACCTGCTGGGCCGGGGTCACCGCGCCGCCCTCGCCGTAGGTGTCGTCGATCGACACCACGCGCAGCGCGCCGGACGACAGGGCCTCGCCCAGCTCGGCGACGTGGGAGAGCAGCTCGTCGGTCGACCCCTCGGAGACGTACCAGCACTGCTGGCCGAGGACCAGTCCGTCGGCCAGGAACTCGACGACGCGTCGACGGAACTCCGCGGGGTCGTCGTAGGGCCAGCAGACGTGGTCGTGCAGCCCGAGTCCCCTGGTGGCGTGGATGACGCCAGAGGTGCGCATCCCGCGATGCTACGCCCGGGGCACGGGTCAGCGGACCTGTCCGTTGCGCGAGGCCCGCGGCGCCACCTCGCGCGCGAGGGTGGCCACGCCGACGATGCCCGCGTCGTCGCCGAGCTGCGCGGTGCGGATGCGGGCCAGCGGGCGGTGGCCCGCGCCGGTCACCACCTCCGCGTAGCGCTCGCGGGCGTCGTCGAGGAACAGCGGCGCGGACTCCGACACGCCGCCGCCGATGACCACCACCTCGGGGTCGTACACGTCCGCGACCAGGGCCAACCCCTCGCCCAGCCACCGGGCCAGCTCGGCCATGGCGCGCTGGGCCAGCGGGTCGCCGTCGCGGGCCGCGCCCGCCACCCGGCGGCCGGTCACCGAGCGCGGGTCGTCCAGGGACTCCCGGGCCAGCACGGTGGACACGCCGGGGTTGCCGGCCAGCAGCTCCACGGCCGTGGTGCCCAGGGCGGTGCCGCTGCAGTACCGCTCCCAGCAGCCCTGCTTGCCGCACGGGCAGGGCCTGCCGTCCGGCACGAGCCGCAGGTGGCCGAGTTCGGGCGCGACGCCGTGCGCGCCGCGGAAGACCTCGCCGTCGACCAGCAGCGCTCCCCCGATGCCGGTGCCCAGGGCCACCAGGGCGGCGACCCGCGCACCGCGGGCGGCGCCGAAGCGGTGCTCGGCCAGGGCGGCGGCGTTGGCGTCGTGCTCCAGGACCACGGGCACGCCCACGCGCCGGGCGATCCGCTCCGCCACGGGGGCCCGCCGCCAGGCCAGGTGCGGCGCGAACAGCACGGTGCGCCGGTCGGGCGCGACGAAGCCCGCGACGGCCAGGCCGACCGCGGCCACGGGGTGCCGGGACGCCAGTTCGGCCACCGCCGCGCCGATCGCCTCCTCCAGCGCCTCCTCGCCGGCGGGCGTGCCCGCGCGCGCCGTGTCGAGCACCGAGCCGTCGCCGTCCACGACGCCCGCGCGCACGCTGGTCCCGCCGACGTCGACGCCGACGGTGAGCACCGGTCCGCCCGGCCCCGACCCGCCTAGCACCGGTTCCGCCGCACGACGGGGATGTGCTGGACGCGCGGCGGGGCGGGGCGCCCGGGTTCGGGCTCACCGGCCTCCCGCGCGGGGGCCGCCGGTTCGGACAGCGCGGCCCGCAGCACTGCGATCAGGCCGGCCACGTGCTCGGCGGCCTTGGCGGCCAGCTCCGAGCGGTCGCCGCGCACCAGCGCCACCGCGTTGCACAGCGGGCACCAGCCGCAGCCCCCGGCGTCGTGCCCGCCCTGCTCGGCCACCCGGTGCAGCCACGGCTGCGCCCGTTCGGCGGCGGCGTCGAGCAGCAGGCGCAGCTCCTCGGCCAGCCTCGGGTCGGTGGGCTCCCGGTCCACGTGCCTCACCGCATCCACAGCTCGGGGTCGGGTGCGAAGCGCACCGCCAACCCGGTGTCGTCCAGTTCCGCGCCGGTCACCGCGCAGCGCTTGAGCAGCGACGGCAGCGCGACCAGCTTGCGCCTGCCGTCCACGGTGACGGCCAGTTCGTCGCCCACGCGGGCCAGGTCCAGGTCCGAGTCGCCCACGCGCAGCGCCAGGCGCAGCGTGTACTCCAGGTCGCCGGTGCGCTCGACCGCCAGCAGGGGGCCGCCCGGGGCGGTGCCCTCAAGGGGGTCGCGGCCCCGGTAGAGCCCCTCGGCGACGTCCAGCAGGGCGGCGGGGCCGACCGGTTCGGCCGCCCGGTGCTCGACCGCGCGCACCTCGCCCAGGTCGGCGAGCTCGGCCAGCACGGCGTCCTGCTCGGCGCGGCGGGTGCGCAGCCAGTCCGCGGCCGGCCCGGCGCCCGCGCCGGGGTGCGGCACGACCCGGTTGGCGACCACGCCGTCGACCCGGATGCCCTGGAGGGCGAGCGCGGTGACGGTGCGGCGGGTCTCCGCGGCGACCACCCGCTCGGGGGTCAGCACGAGCCGGACGCCGGTGTCCGGGGAGGCCAGCAGCGCGCGCAGCTGGTCCAGGTTCTCCGCGAGCCTGCCGAGCGCGTCGGCGGTGGCGTCCCAGCGCTCCACCGAGCCGCTGCCCGCGACACCCGCCAGCAGGCCGCGCACCACGCGCCGGTGGGTGGGGAACAGCCGCTCCAGGTAGGAGGCGAACGCCTCGGGCAGGGCGAGCAGGCGCAGGGTCTCGGCGGTGGGCCCGCAGTCGACGACCACCACGTCCCACGTGCCGGCGCGGACCAGGCGCTGCACCTCGGTCAGCGAGAGCAGCTCCTCGACGCCGGGCAGGACGGTCAGCTCCTCGGCGTCCAGCTCGTCCACGCCCGCGCCCGCGAGCACGGTCCGCAGGTGGCCGCGCAGGTCGCGCCACGCCTCGTCGACGAGGGCGCGGGGGTCGACCTGGGCGGCGTGCAGGCTCCCGAACAGGTCGGCCCCGTCGACCTCGGCGGCCTGCCCGGACAGCGGCACGCCGAGCGCGTCGCCCAGCGAGTGGGCCGGGTCGGTGGACACGACCAGGGTCTTGCGGCCGCCGGCGGCGAGCGCGGCGGCGGTGGCGGCGGCCAGGGTGGTCTTGCCGACCCCGCCCTTGCCGGTGAACAGCAGCAGACGAGCGCTCACCGCGCGTTTTCCACCCGCCGCTTGAGCTCCTTGAGCGCCGTGTCCATGATCATCTTCTCGGCTTTGCGGCGGAACAGGCCGATCATCGGCACCACCAGCTGCACCGACAGGGTGTAGGTGACCTCGGTGGAACCGCCCCGGGAGGTCAGCACGTAGGCGCCCTCCTGGGACTTCTGCATCTGGCCCTTGACCAGGTGCCACGAGATGCGGCCCGGCGACCACTCGTCGTAGGCGAGCACGTACTCGTCCTTGATGGGGCCCTGGTCGATGTTGAACTTCACCTGGGCCGCGCGGCCGTCCGACCCGGTCTCCAGCACCTCGGTGCGCTTCACGCCGTTGGCCCACTCCGGGTAGGCGTCGAAGTCGGCGATGACCGCCACGATCTCCTCGGGCGTCGCGTCGATGACGATGGACTGGGTGGACTCGTCGGCCATGCGGGGAGGTTACCCGGTGGTCGGGCTCACCAACGCAGCACGTGGGGCGTGCCGGTGCGCTGGAAGTGGCCGACGTTGACGCACTCCGTCCAGCCCAGCCGCACCCGCCTGGCCAGCGGCTGGTGGACGTGCCCGAACAGCGACCACCGGGGCCGCGCGCGGCCGATCAGCTCCACCAGCGAGGTGGAACCGCGCTCGGGCCTGCGGGCGACCACGTCGTAGGTCAGCTCGGGCACCGCCGGCGGCACGTGGGTGCACAGCACGTCCACCTCGCCCAGGTTCGCCAGCGCCGCGCCGAACTCCTCCTCGGTGCGCAGGTAGGGCCGCCACGGACCGCGCCGGTTCGGCACGAACCCCCGGTCGAGCAGGGCGCCGCCCGCGAAGCCGAACCGCAGGCCGCCGATCTCGACCGCCTCCCCGTCGAGCACGCGCACGCCGTCGCGGGCGAACAGCGGCCACAGGGTCGGGTCGTCGACGTTGCCCGGCGTGGCGTAGGTGGGCGCGCTCATCGCCGCGAACAGCTCGGTGTACTGCTCCACCACCGCTTCCCGGACCACCTCGGCGGCGTTGTCCAGGCCCTCCCACAGCGACCGCATGTAGCGGACGGTCTCCGCGCCGACGTGCCCGCGCCGCAGCCGGGCGAACACCTCGACCTTCTCCCGGCCGAAGACCCGGCCCAGGATGCCCCGGCCGTGGTCGTGGTAGTCGACGAAGTCGACCAGGTCACCCAGCACGACCAGGGCGTCGGCGCCGTCACCCGCGCGGGCGAGGGCCTCCGCGTTGCCGTGGACATCGGAGACGACGTGAACCCGCACGGGTGAGGAATCTACGGCAGGGCCGGCGCGACGCCCGGCGGCCGACCGGCCTCCAGGGTCGTCTTCAGGCCCAGCGAGACCTCCTTGGCGGCCAGCTGGCGCCGCCGCACCTCCCGCCGCACGCGCCGGGCCGGCGGGTCGCCCGGCAGGTCCGCGCGCAGGAAGTAGTGCAGCAGGGTGCCGTCCAGCACCGGCTCCAGCCACACCTCCATCGTGCCGACCAGCGCGCCGGCGACCGTCCAGCGCAACCCCTGCGCGCCCCGGTCGGCGTAGACGTCGAGGGAGAGGTCCGGCCAGAACGCGCGCCACGCCGCCGGCTCCGCGAAGGCCGCGGCGATCACGGTCGGGGGCACCGCCAGGAAGGTCTCGTCCACGACGTCAACGCTGGGCACGGGGAGGAAGAGTGCCACGACACGGTCACGGAACCATCGCCCGGCCTGGTGTATCGCCGGAATCACAGGCTAGGTTTCCCCACCGGTAACAACCAACGTCCGGAGGTCGACGTGCGCGAGTTCAGCGTCCCCGCCACAGCCACTGTGGCTGCCGAGGAGAACCTCACCGACATGGTGTGGGCGAACGCGGAGCGCTTCGGCAACGCCGTCAGCTTCCGCCGCCGGGTCGACGGCACGTGGGTGGACCTCACCGCCCGCGACTTCGCCGCCCAGGTCCTCGCCGTGGCCAAGGGGCTCATCGCGGCGGGGCTCCAACCCGGTGACCGGGTCGGCCTGATGTCGAAGACCCGCTACGAGTGGACCCTCTTCGACCTGGCCATCTGGCACGCGGGCGCCGTCGTGGTGCCCATCTACGAGACCTCCTCGGCCGAGCAGGTCGAGTGGATCCTGTCCGACTCCTCGGCCAAAGCCGTGGTCGTGGAGGGCCCGGCGCACCGCGCGCTGGTGGAGGCCGCCTCCGGGAACCTGCCGGAGCTCGACCACGTGTGGCAGGTCGAGGGCCCGACCGGCGACGCGGGCGGCGCGGTCGACGAGCTGACCGCGCTGGGCGCGTCGGTGACCGACGAGGACGTGCACACCCGCCGCAAGGGCGTCGGCGCGGACGACACCGCGACCATCGTCTACACCTCCGGCACGACCGGCCGGCCCAAGGGCTGCGAGCTGACCCACCGCAACCTGCTGTCGGAGATCCGCGCGGACATCACCGCGTTCCCGCGGCTGATGCAGGCGGGCAACTCGCTGCTGCTGTTCCTGCCCCTGGCCCACATCCTGGCCCGCGCCATCGCGCTGACCAGCGTCTACGCCCGGGTCACGCTGGGGCACACGCCGGACGTGACGAACCTGGTGGCGGACCTCCAGTCGTTCCGGCCCACGTTCGTGGTGGCCGTGCCGCGCGTGTTCGAGAAGGTCTACAACGGCGCGAAGCAGAAGGCGCACGCCGGCGGCAAGGGCAAGATCTTCGACGCCGCCGAGGCGACCGCGGTGGCCTACAGCCAGGCGCAGGACGGCGGGGGCGCGGGCCTCGGCCTGAAGGTCAAGCACGCGGTGTTCTCGAAGCTGGTCTACAGCAAGCTCCAGGCGGCGCTGGGCGGGCGGTGCTTGGCGGCGGTGTCCGGCGGCGCGCCGCTGGGCGAGCGGCTGGCGCACTTCTTCCGCGGCGTCGGCGTGCCGGTGCTGGAGGGCTACGGCCTGACCGAGACCAGCGCGGCGGCGTGCGTCAACACCGAGGCGGCGTTCCGGGTGGGCACGGTCGGCCGCCCGGTGGGGGGCACCTCGGTGCGCATCGCCGAGGACGGCGAGATCCTGATCAAGGGCGAGGTCGTGTTCCGCAGCTACTGGAACAACGCGGGCGCGACGGCCGAGGCCCTGGAGGACGGCTGGTTCCACAGCGGTGACCTGGGCAAGCTCGACGACGACGGGTTCCTGCGGATCACCGGCCGCAAGAAGGAGATCATCGTCACCGCCGGCGGCAAGAACGTCTCCCCCGCCGTGCTGGAGGACCGGCTCCGGGCGCACCCGCTGATCAGCCAGTGCATGGTGGTCGGGGACTCGCAGCCGTTCATCGGGGCGCTGATCACCATCGACCCCGAGTTCTTCCCGACGTGGAAGGAGCAGAACGGCAAGCCGGCGTCGGCCACCGTGGCGGACCTGCTGGACGACGCGACGCTCAGGGGCCAGGTCCAGGCGGCCGTCGACGAGGCCAACGCGGCGGTGTCCAAGGCGGAGGCGATCAAGAAGTTCCGCATCCTGCCGGTGGACTTCACCGAGGCGGGCGGCGAGATGACGCCGAGCCTGAAGCTGCGCCGCTCCGTGGTCGCCACCACCTACAAGCAGGACATCGAGGCGATCTACACAACCTGACCCGCCCCACCCGAGCCGCACACCCACGCGCCCGGTCCACCCCTCACGCAGGGTCCCACCCCCACGCGAGGCCGCGTCGGTCGTTCGTGACTGGTTTCCGGTGATCACGCCCTTCGATCGCCGGAAACCAGGCGCGAGCGGCCGACTTCCAGGCGGCCGAGCCGCCGTCTGCGGAGCAGCGGCCAAAAATACAGACGGGTGGCCCGCACCTTCCGGTGCGGGCCACCCGACCCCCAGTGATCGCGTATCCGCTGACGCGGACCCGATGAGTTGAACGTCCCGGTCCCCCAACCGGGACGTTCAAAAGATTGCCGTAGCGCGCTGTCGTATCGCTGACGCGGCGATGACTCGTGCCGTCAGCGCTCGCCCTAGGCTGTACCCGGCGAGGTACGACGAGGGGACGCGAGCGGATGGGGTCTGGGCCGTGGTTCGGTCTTCTCGGCCCGCTTGAAGTGCGCATACAGGGTGAGCCGGTGCCCGTGCGGGCCGGGAAGCACCGCGCGCTGCTGGGTGCGCTGGCCCTCCGCGCGGGCCGCGTCGTCTCAATTGGCGAACTGGTGGCGTTCCTCTGGGGCGAGGACCCGCCGGCGCGCACGCGCGGCACCCTCCAGACCTACGTCATGCGGCTGCGGCAGCTGCTCGGCGATCCCTCGCTGATCCGGACCACCTCCGACGGCTACCGGTTGGTCGTGCCGCCCGAGCGGGTGGACGTGCACCGGTTCACCGCCACCGCGAGCCGGGCGCGGCAGGCCGCGCGGTCCGGGCGGCTGACCGAGGCGGCCGACCTCTACGCCGAGGCGCTGGGCCTGTGGCGTGGTCCCGCGCTGGTGGACGTGCCCTCCGACGCGCTGCGCGACGACGAGGTGCCCAGGCTGGCCGAGCGGCTGCTGGTGGCGCAGGAGGAGCGCATCGACGTCGAGCTGGCGCTGGGCAACCACGAGCGCGTGGTCCCGGTGCTGCGGGCGCTGACCGCGGACCACCCGCTGTGCGAGCGGTTCTGGGCGCAGCTGATGATCGCGCTGTACCGGGGCAGCAGGCAGGCCGAGGCGCTGGAGGCGTTCCGGCTGGTCGACCGGGTCCTGGACGAGCAGCTGGGCGTCGAGCCGGGCGCGGCGCTGCGCGAGCTGCACCAGGCGATCCTGGTGGGCGACCCGAGCCTGGCCGCGCCCGCCGGGCGGGTGGCGCCGGACGTGCCGGACCAGCTGCCGCCCGAGGTGCCCGGGTTCGTGGGGCGCGCCGAGCCGGTGGAGCGGATCTCCCGGCTGGTCGCGCCGGACGGGGCGCGCACCGCCGTGCCGATCGTGGTGGTCTCCGGGGTGGCGGGCGTGGGCAAGACGGCGCTGGCGGTGCACGTGGCGCACCGGCTGCGGGACCGGTTCCCGGACGGGCGGCTGTACGTGGACCTGCGCGGGTACGCGGCGGGGCCGCCGACGCCGGTGGTCGAGGTGCTGACCCGGTTCCTGCGGGCGCTGGGCGTGCCGCCGGAGCAGATCCCGGTCGACCCCGACGAGCAGAGCACGCTGTTCCGGTCGCTGCTGGCCGGGCGGCGGATGCTGCTGGTGCTGGACAACGCGGCCGCGCCGGACCAGGTCCGGCCGCTGCTGCCGGGGGCGGCGAGCTGCCCGGTGCTGGTGACCAGCCGGGACGACCTGCGCGGCCTGATCGCCGTCGACGGCGCCCGCCGGGTCGGGCTGGACGTGCTGGAGCCCGCCGAGTCGCTGGCCGTGCTGGGGCGGTCCGGGCCGGCGGCGGAGGAGCTGGCGCGGCGGTGCGGGCACCTGCCGCTGGCGCTGGCCGTGGCGGCGGCGTCGGTCGGCGGCGGGTCGGTGGCGCGCTACCTGGAGCGGTTGGCCGACCGGGACCCCTTGCACCTGGCCCACGACGCCCTGCCGCCGGCGGCGCGGCGGCTGTTCGGGCTGCTGGGCGTGGTGCCGGGACCGGACTTCACGCCGGAGGCGGCGGCGAGCGTCGCGGACGTGCCGGTCGACGTGGCGGCCTCGCTGCTCGACCGGCTGGCCGAGGCGCGGCTGGTGCGGTCGGTGGGCGGCCGGTACTCGTTCCACGACTCGCCGGCCCGGTTCGCCGCCTCGGTCGAGGGGGACGTGGCGGCCGCGCGCCTGCGGCTGCTGGAGTTCTACGTGCGGGCGGTGGACCACTGCGCCGACCTGCTGTACCCGGACCTGATGCGGCTGCCGTCGGCGGGGGTGGACCCGACCGGAGTGAGCCCGACTGGGGTGGCCCCGACCGGGGTGGACACGGCGGCGCGGGCACGGGCGTGGCTGGACGCGGAGCGGGCGAACCTGGCCGCGGCGATCCGGTCGGCGGCCGAGCACGGGCCGGCGGCGGTGTCGTGGCGGCTGGCCGACGGGCTGCGCGGGTACCTGTGGATCGGCAAGCACGTGACCGAATGGCTGCTGACCGCGCAGTACGGGATGGACGCCGCGCACGAGCAGCGGGACGTGGCGGCCGAGGCGGCGATGCACCAGAACCTGGGCACGCTGCACTGGCGGGTGGGCGACTTCGCCAAGTCGATCGCGCACTACACGCGGGCCGTGGAGCTGCACCGGGTGACCGGTGACCTGGCGTCGGAGGCGGGGGTGCGCGGGAACCTCGGCCTGGTGCGGCTGGAGTCGGGCGACCTGGCGTCGGCGCGCAACGACCTGGAGACGTGCCTGGCGCTCAAGCGCGAGGCGGGCGGACCGCGCTCGGGCGAGACGGGGGTGCTCACCGGGTTGGGGGTGCTGGCCGTCGAGACCGGCGAGCTGGCCGAGGCCGTGGACCTGCTGGGCGAGGCGCTGGCGGTCAGCGTGGAGCACGGGTTGCGCAGCAGCGAGATCACGGCGCTGACGCTGCTGGGCGTGGCGGCGCAGTCGATGGGTGAACCGCAGCGCGCGCTGTCGCGCCTGGCCGACGCGGTGCGGTTGGCGACCGAGGCCGGGTTCCGGGAGGCGGCGGCCAGGGCGCTGGAGGTCACCGCCTCGGTGCGGCTGGACCTGGGGGAGCACGCGGAGGCGCTGGACCTGGCGGACCGGGCGCTGGGCGAGCTGCGCGAGGGCGGTGACCAGCGGATCACCACGAACGTGCTGGTGGTGATGGCGTCGGCGAACCGGGGCCTGGGGTCGCTGCGCGCGGCGGACGAGCAGTTCCAGCAGGCGCTGACCAAGGCCCGCCGGATCGGCTACCCGCCGGGCGAGGCGCGGGCGCTGGTGGGCCTGGCCGGCGTGCGGCGGCTGCTCGGCGAACCGGCGGAGGCGCGGGCGCTGGCCGAGCAGGCCGTGACCCTCACCGCCCGCCTGGGCTTCCGCCTGCTGGAACGGGCGGCGCGCACCGAGTTGGCCGCCGTGCACCGGGCGCTGGGCGACGACCTGGCCGCCGCCGCCGAGGCCGACCACGCCGCCCACCTGCCCCCCTGACCGCGCGAGTCGAACACCCGGGCCCACCGTGTCGAACGCTCAGACACCCCGAGTTCTACGTTCGCGTCGCCTCACGGGGTGCGTGAACGTGGAACTCGGGGGTCACGAGCGTTCGACACGGTCGTTCCGAACGTTCGACACGGTTGTCACGAGCGTTCGACTCGCGGGGTCAGAAGCTGTTCGGGTCCGCGGGGTCCTCGGTCAGGGGGACGGCGCGGAGCTGGTCGGCCACGTCCGCCGGGTCGGCTTCCAGGACGTCGGCGGGGGTGGCGTCGTGACCGACGGCGGCTTCCTCGTCCAGGTCGGCGTCCTCCGCTTCGGGCACGGCGGGGCGGAGCTGGTCGGCCGCGTCGTTCGACGGCGTCTCCGGGCTCATCGGTGGTCCTCCCAGGGTGCGCGGGGATGGGTTGCTGCCAACGTAGGCGGCAGTGGGTGCGCTCGCACCTCGTGGTGCGGCCGCGGCCCGCGCCGGGAGAGGCAGGCGACCGGGCTCAGCCGTTGATCAGGCCGGCCAGCCGGTCCGCCAGGGCGTCCCACCGCCAGTTCCGGGTGACCCACTCGCGACCGGCCTCGCCCATCTTCGCCGCGGTACCGGGGTCGGCCAGCAGGTCGGCCACCGCCCCGGCCACCTCCGCCACCCCGCGGCCGTCCACCACGCGCCCGGTCACGCCGTCCAGCACCGTCTCCGGCGCGCCGCCCGACCGGCCCGCCACCACGGGCAGCCCGCTCGCCGACGCCTCCAGGTACACGATGCCCAGCCCCTCGACGTCCAGGCCGCGGCCCCGCGTCCGGCACGGCATGGCGAACACGTCACCCGCGTTGTAGTGCGCGGGCAGCTCCTCCCACGGCACCGAGCCGGTCAGCACGACGTGCTCCGCGACCCCCTCCGACACCGCCAGCCGCTCCAGCCTCGCCCGGTACGGCCCGCCGCCGACCACCAGCAGCGCCGCGCCCGGCACCCGGCGGCGGATCTCCGGCAGCGCCCGGACCAGCACGTCCTGCCCCTTGCGCGGCACCAGCCGGGACACGCACACCACCACCGGCCGGTCACCGAGGCCGTGGCGGGCGCGGATCTCGGCCCCCGCCGCCGGGTCCGGCCGGTAGACCGAGGTGTCCACACCGGACGGCAGGTGCTCCAGCGCCGCCATCGGCCCGAACGCCGCGGCGAACCGGGAGCGCGTGTACCGGCTCACGAACGTGACCACGTCCACACCGGACCCGATCCGGCCCAGCGCCTGCCGCGCGCCCGGCAGCATCGACCAGCCCACCTCGTGCCCGTGCGTGGACGCCACCACCCGCTCCGCGCCCGCCGACCGCAGCCACGGCGCCGTCAGCGCCAGGGGCGCCGCCGCCCCGAACCACACGGCGTCGCAGCGCTCGCCGCGCAGGACGTCCGCCGCCCGCCGCACCACGTCGGGCGTGGGCAGCATCAGCGTCCCGGGGTGCCGCACCACCGGGAACGGCTGCGCCGCGTCGAACTCCGGGTGCGAGCCGGCGGGCGAGCTCCACGACGGCGCGTACACCACCAGGTCCGGCAGCCGCACCGCCAGGGCGTGCAGGTAGGACTGGATGCCACCGGGCCGGGGCGGGAAGTCATTGGTCACCAGGAGGGTCCGACGCACGCGCACACGTTACGGGAACGTCGCCGCCAGGTACCCGCGCCAGCCCTCGACCAGCTCCGCGACGCCCCAGCCGGTCAGCTCCGGCAGCAGGTCGTCCACCTCGGACGTCCGCGCCCGCGCCAGCCGCCGGTACAGCTCCACCAGGCCCGGTTCGCCCAGCACCGACGCCAGGTACGCGGTGAGCGACCACGCCTGCTGGTAGGCCAGCTCCAGGTCGGGTCCGCGGAAGTCCTCGTCCCGGGGCAGCCCGGTCGGCGGCGCCTCCCGCACCGCGGCGGCCAGCAGCGGCGCGGCCCGCTTCGGCGGCACGTCGCTGTTCCGGTAGCCCACGTAGTCCGCGAACCCCTCCAGCAGCCACATCGGCGCGCCGTCCGCGGTCTCGCCGCGCACCGCGACGTGGGTGATCTCGTGCCGCAGCAGCACCCGCAGCGCGATCGGCGACAGCGCGCCCGCGCTGTCCGGGTTGAGCACGACCCGCTGGCCGCGCGCGGTGCGCGTGGCGGGGTCCACCCGGTCGGCCACCGCGACGCCCGCGATCGCCCCGGTGGCGAACCCGGGCCCGACCAGCGCGCGCATCTCCTCGACGCCGGAGGGCACCAGCACGGCCACCTGCCGGGCCCACGCCTGCCCCCACACCTCGGTGACCGCGCGCACCGCGCCGTCCAGCTCGGCCAGCGCCCGCCGCGCCAGCACCTCGCCGCCGGGGTGGCTGAGCACGAACCCGCCCGGCCCGCGGTGCACCACGCAGGGCCCGAAGTCCCACGGCCCGCGCCAGGTGCGCCTGCCCAGCGGTTCCAGCGCGGTGTCGGAGTTGAGGTACCAGCGGTCGCCGCGGCGGGTGAACAGGTAGGCCATGCCCTGGTCGCTGGGCTCGACGTCCACGCCGCGCAGCCGGTAGGACAGCCGCACGCCCGGCGCCCACGCCTCGTCGGCGGGCGGGGTCGGTTCGGCGGGCGGGGTCAGCGAGGACAGGTCCGTGCCGTCGTCCCCCAGCCGGTACCCCCACTCGGCCAGCGGCACGGCGGCGAGGTTGTGGAACAGGTCGCGCTGCCGCTGCCGGAACCCGGCGTCGGCCAGGGGGTCGAGGTCGGCGGTGAACGCCGCCTCGTCGCGGGCCAGCAGCGCCGCGGCCCGCCGGTCGAGCAGCGACCGGACCTCCGCCGCGCGCGCGGGCGCGGTCCCGGGCCGGTCCGGCACCGCGGCCGCGGTCAGCCCGCCCAGGAAGGTCAGGACGACGAGCAGGGCCAGCGGCGTCCGGTGGCGGCTCATGGGCCGGGAGGAGGTGTCGGCGGGACCATCGACGTCCAGGATGGCCCCGCCGGACCCGTCTGTCAGCCCGCGATGCGGCGCATCGCGTAGATCTGGCCGGGGTTGTTCAGCGGCACGACCTTCACCGGCACGCCGTCGGTGGAGGCGTGCACGACGTTGGCGTTGTCCACCGCCATGCCGACGTGCATGCCGCCGTTGTAGATGATCAGGTCGCCGGCGCGGACCTCGGCGCGGCTGACCGCGCGGCCCGCGCCCGCCTGGCCCTGGCTCGTGCGCGGGATGCTGACGCCCGCCGCCGCGTAGGACTTCATGGTCAGGCCGGAGCAGTCCCACACGCTGGGGCCGGTCGCGCCGTACTGGTACATGTCGCCGACCTGCTGGAGGGCGAACTGGAGGGCTTCGCCCGCCGAGCCCGCGGGCACGGTCACGTTCGGCACCGTGCCCACCGACTGGAGCGTGGTGCGCTCCTGCGCGGTCAGCCGGTCGAGCTGGACCTTGACCTCGGACTTCTGCTTGTCCAGGTCGTTCTTGCGCGCCTTGATCTCGTCGGCGATGCGGATCGCCTCGTCGGTCGCGGCCTGCGCGTCGGTCTGGGCCTGGGAGGCTTCCTCGCGGGCGTTCTCGGCGGCGTCGACGGCACCGGAGAGCCTGCTGAGCGCCTCGTCGTTGTCCGAGGCCAGCACACCCAGCGCGGACATGCGGTTGAGGAAGTCCTGCTGGGACTCCGCGACCAGCAGCGCCGACAGCTGGCTGAACCGCGCGCCCTCGAAGGACGCCTCGGTCAGCTTGTCGACCTGGCCGCGGAACTCCTCCTCCGCGGCCTTGGCCCGCGCACCCTCGTCGGTGGCCTGGGCCAGGTCCTGGTTGGCCTGGTCGAGCTTGCCCTGGTTGAGGTCGCGCTGCTCCTCGGCGCGCAACAGCTCCTCGTTGAGCTTCGTGGCCTGCTCGGCCAGCTCGTTGTACTTCTTCAGCGCCTCGGAGGCGTTCGCTGGGGTGTTCGGCTGAGCTCCGGCCGGTACGGGCAGAGCGCCCACCGCCGCAGCGGCCACCGCCGTGGCCGCCATCGCCCCGCGCAGTCCGCGCTTGAGTCGTTGCGACGCCACAGTCGCGCGTGTCTCCTTCGTGATGAACCGCCTACCGGTCCGGGCACGTGCGCGTGCCCGACAGCTCAGCTCCACGTTTCCGGCACGGCTCCCCGACAGGCCGATGCGGCGGTGAACTCGCGCCACCGTCCAGGATGGTCGGCGGTCTGCCACGAGATCTCGGCTAGGTTACGAAAAGTGAGTCCAGTCGTCCACTAGCGGGGGGTGTAAAACCGCAAGAGTTCACGTCCGGTCGCAAATTGCCGTCCTCTGACCTCTTAGTGTGACCCCCGGTGGTGTTAAAAACACGATCTGTGTCATACCCGGACAAGACGTGCCAGGAGCACCGCGGAGGGCACCGGGTGGGCGCCCCGCCGCCGGACGGAGTCCGCGACCGCCCGGTCGGAGGTGACCACGACCACCGGACGGCCCTCCGGCTCGGCGGTCACCAGCGCCCGGATCACGTCGTCGGCCAGCACACCGGGATCGCTGAACAGCACCCGCACCCCGCGCGGCGCGGCCGCCGGCACGGCCACCACGCCCGCTCCGTCGAACACCAGCGTCACCTCCGCGCCGGTGCGCGCCCCCAGCACGGCCAGCTGGTGCACCAGGCGGTCGCGCTGGTCGGACAGCGACAGCTCCGGGTAGCCCGTCTTGGTCACGTTGTAGCCGTCGACGATGAGGTGGACCGCGGGCAGCGCGAGCAGCCGGTCCAGCGCCGCCGGGTCCTCCACCCGGCCGACCACGCCCTGCGCCGCGCTGGCGCCCCGGACGAGGTCCGCCGGGCGCGGTCCCGCACCGCCCAGGGCCAGTTCGCGGCGCAGGCCGTTCACCGCGCCGTCCAGGGTGTCCACCAGCAGCGCCAGGCGCACCTCGTCGGCCTGGCGCGCCTCCTTGGCGGACTGGCGCGCCACCTCGGCGTCGGCCACGGCCCGCCGCGCCTTGGCGCGCTCGGTCTCGGCGCGCTCGCGCTCCCGGTCGCGCTCGGCGGACAGCCTGCGCACCTCGGCCCCGGCCTCCACGCGCACCCGCTCCACCTCGGCCGCCGCCGACTCGGCCCGGTCCTTGGCCTCGCGCAGCCGCACGCCCTGTTCCCGCAAGCGCTTGCGCAGCCGCTCCAGCTCGACGTCGGCGCCCTGGCGGACCTGGTCCACCGCGCCGTCCAGCTCGGCCCGCTCGGTCCGCAGCCGCTCCAGCTCGTGCTCCAGGCGCTCGACGCGCTGCGCGGCGGCGTCCCGCTCGGCCCGCAGCGCCGCGTCCGCCCCGCGCCGGGCGACCAGCTCGACGAAGTGGTGCGCGACCTCCTCGCCCTGGAGCACCGCCGCCGCGCCCGCCGCCACCGGGTCCGGCGAGGTGACCTCCAGCGAGGCCGGCCGGTTGCGCTGGAGCCACTCCACCACGGCCGCGCGGAAGTTCGCCGACGACCGCAGCCCGGCGATGAGCGCCCCGCTGCCGAGCCGGGCGCGCTTGGTGGGCGCGAACCGCGCCACCGCCCGCAGCGACTGCGGGACGTCGACCTTCGCCAGCCCGCCCAGGGCGTCGGCGCTCAGCTCCGACAGCCGCGCGCGCAGCGGTTCGGGCAGCGCACTCCAGTCCACAGTGGACTCGACGGGCTCGGCCGGGTCACCGGTCTCCAGCTCGTCCAGGGGCGCGGTCGGGTCTTGCACCCGTACAGGCTACGGCCCACCCCACCCATTCACCGATCCGGTAACACGAGGGATCACCCTTGACTCCCAGTACCGATCCACCGCGGCCCGGCTCCCACGATCGGGAAATCCCCGACACCGGCTACCCCCGCCCGCCACCGCCCGTGATTCCCTCTCCTCCCCCGTCCCGTCCCCCGGTTGTCGGTGGTGGCGGCTACCGTGCCGAGCTGATGACCAGTCAACTCACGTTCGACGAACTGGGCACCCCGCTCCGCGAGATCACGTTCGTCGTGTTCGACCTGGAGACCACGGGTGGTCGGGCGGGCGAGGACGCGATCACCGAGATCGGCGCGGTCAAGGTGCGCGGTGGGCGGGTGATCGGGGAGTTCGCCACCCTGGTCGACCCCGAGCGGGGCATCCCGCCGCAGGTCAGCGCCCTGACCGGGATCACGCAGCTGATGGTCACCGGTGCGCCCCGGCTGACCACCGTGCTGCCCGCGTTCCTGGAGTTCGCCGCCGGCGCGGTGCTGGTCGCGCACAACTCGGGCTTCGACGTGGGCTTCATGAAGGCCGCCTGCGAGCGCCACGGCTACGCCTGGCCCAAGGCCACCGTGGTCTGCACGGTGCGCCTGGCCCGCCGCGTGCTGACGCGCGACGAGGCGCCCAGCTGCCGGCTGTCGGCGCTGGCCGCGCTGTTCGGCGTGGCCGAGCAGCCGAACCACCGGGCGCTCACCGACGCCCGCGCCACCGTCGAGGTGCTGCACCGCCTGCTGGAGCGGGTCGGCTCGGTGGGGGTGCACTCGCTGGAGGAGCTGCTCGCCTACCTGCCCGAGGTGACCGCGGCGCAGCGGCGCAAGCGCACCCTGGCCACGGACCTGCCCTCGACCCCGGGCGTGTACCTGTTCCGGGGCCCGTCGGAGGAGGTGCTGTACATCGGCACGGCCTCCGACCTGCGAAGACGCGTTCGGCAGTACTTCACCGCCAGTGAGGGCCGCAAGCGGCTGCGGGAGATGGTCGCGCTGGCCACGCGGGTGGACACGGTCGAGTGCGCCCACCCGCTGGAGGCCGAGGTGCGGGAGCTGCGGCTCATCACCGCGCACAAGCCCGCCTACAACCGGCGCTCCAAGAACTCCAAGGGCGTGTGGTGGCTCGTGCTGACCGACGAGGCGTTCCCGCGCCTGTCCGCGGTCCGCGCGCCGCGCGACGGCGCGTTCGGCCCGTTCCGGTCGCGCCGACTGGCCGAGGCGACCGCGGAGGTCCTGCTGGAGGCCGTGCCGCTGCGGGCGTGCGCCCAGCGCATCCCGGCGCGCAACCCGTCGGGCACGCCGTGCGCGCTCTACGAGCTGGGCCGCTGCAAGGCGCCGTGCGCGGGCCGGCAGTCGGTGACCGAGTACGGCCCCGCCGCCGACGCGTTCCGCCGGCTCGTCGCGGGCGTCGACACGGAGCCCCTGGGCGTCCTGGCGGCCCAGCTGGACGCCCTGGCCGAGGCGCACCGCTTCGAGGACGCCGCCCAGCGCCGCGACCGGGTGTCGTCCCTGGTGCGGGCGCTGGACCGGGCGCAGCGCCTGGCCGCCCTCGCCGCCCTGCCCGAATTGGTGGCCGCCCGGCCCGACGGCTCGGGCGGCTGGGAGTTCGCCGTCGTCCGGCACGGGCGGCTGGCCTCGGCCGGGGTGGCGCGGCGCGGCGTGCGGCCGATGCCGGTGGTGGACGCCCTGGTGGCCGCGGCGGAGACCGTAATACCGGGCCCCGGGCCCCTGCTCGGGGCGCCGGCCGAGGAGGTGGGCGTGGTGCTGCGCTGGCTGGACCGCCCCGGCACGCGCCTGGTGCGCTGCGACACCCCGTGGGCCTCGCCAGCGGGCGCCGCGGGCTCGTGGCGCGGCTGGGTCGCCCTCGCCGACGCCGGTCGTGACCAGTACCGGGACGCGGGCCACTAGCATGTGGACGGTCGAGACCCCCGACCGAGGAGGACCGCTGTGATCACCGCGATCGTGCTGATCCAGGCCGCCGCCGACACCATCCCGGACGCGGCGCAGGCGATCGCCGACATCGAGGGCGTCACCGAGGTCTACTCGTGCGCGGGTGACGTCGACCTGATCGCCCTGGTCAAGGTGGCCCGGCACGAGGACCTGGCCGACCTGGTGCCCGGCCGCATCTCCAAGGTGCCCGGCGTGCTGAACACGGACACCCACATCTCGTTCCGCTCGTACTCGCGCCGCGACACCGACGCCGCCTTCTCGATCGGCCTGGAAGACGCCTGACCAAGCGCGAGTCGTACGCCCAGACCCCGCGTGTCGTACGTCCAGACCTCCCGAGTTACACGTTCAGCCCGCGCGAGTCGTACGCCCAGACCGCGCGAGTCGTACGTTCACGACCACCGTGTCGAACACTCAGGACCCCCGAGTTCCACGTTCAGACCCATGCCGTGGTTACCAGCGGGTAACCGCTGACCAGGCACGGAGCGACCTGAATGTTGAACTCGGGGGTCCTGAACGTACGACACGGTGGGCCTGGGCGTACGACTCGCGGTGGGTTGACCAAAGGGCCCGGCGGCCCCCTGAAGTGAGGGGGCGCCGGGCCCTGGGTGGTCGTGGTCAGTCCTCGGGCTGGGCCGGCTTGCCGGCCAGTTCGCCCGCGGCCTTGTTCTCGCCGCTCAGCGCGTCGTTCGAGGAGACGCCCCGCTCGGCCCGCGCACGGGCCAGCGCCGCGGTCTCCTCCGGCGCGTCCGGGGTCAGGAAGCTGCCCGGCACCGGGTGCCCGGCCGACCCCAGCTTGTTCATCTTCTTCGGCACCGGCGCCGCCTGGTACTCCAGCGGCAGCGGGTGGCCGTGGCCGTCCACCGGGCCCAGCGGCTGGTGGACCTCGATGAACTCACCGTGCGGCAGGCGCTTGATGATGCCGGTCTCCACGCCGTGCTCCAGCACCTCGCGGTCGGCCCGCTGGAGGCCGATGCAGAGCCGGTAGGTGAGGAAGTACGCCAGCGGCGGCAGGAGCAGCAGCCCGATGCGCCCCATCCACGTCGTCGCGTTCAACGAGACGTCGAACTTGTACGCGAAGATGTCGTTCGCGCCCATGACCAGCAGCACCATGAAGTACGTGATCGCCATGGCGCCGAGCGAGGTCCGGACCGGCACGTCGCGCGGGCGCTGGAGCAGGTTGTGGTGCGCGTAGTCCTTGGTCAGCTTCCGCTCGATCCACGGGTAGGCCGCCGCGATGCCGGTCAGCAGCGGCAGGCCCAGCATGAACGGCAGGAACGGCTCCGGCACCGTGTAGTTGCCCAGGTAGAGCTCCCACGCGGGCCAGATGCGGACCAGGCCGTCGGTCCAGCCCATGTACCAGTCGGGCTGCGAACCGGCCGAGATCTGCGCGGCGTTGTACGGACCGAGGTTCCAGATCGGGTTGATCTGGAACACGCCGCCCATGATCGCCGTGACGCCCACGACGATGGCGAAGAAGCCACCGCCCTTGGCCGCGAACACCGGCATGATGCGCACGCCGACGACGTTGGTCTCCTTGCGGCCCACGCCTGGGAACTGCGTGTGCTTCTGGTACCAGACCAGCGCCAGGTGCGCCGCCACCAGCGCCAGGATGATGGCCGGGATGACCAGGATGTGCAGCGTGTAGAACCGCGGGATGATCTCGGTGCCCGGGAACTCGCCGCCGAAGGCCAGCCAGTTCAGCCAGGTGCCGATGACCGGGATCGACAGCAGCAGCGCCGCCATCACCCGCAGGCCGGTGCCGGACAGCAGGTCGTCGGGCAGCGAGTAGCCGAGGAAGCCCTCGATCGCGCCGAGCATGAACAGCACGATGCCGATGACCCAGTTGATCTCGCGCGGGCGGCGGAACGCGCCCGTGAAGAAGATCCGGAACATGTGGACGACGATCGCGCCCATGAACAGCAGCGCCGCCCAGTGGTGGACCTGCCGCACGAACAGGCCGCCGCGCACGTCGAACGAGATCTCCAGCGTCGACTCGTACGCGCGGGACATCGGGATGCCCTGGAGGTTCTGGAACGTCCCGTCGTAGATGATCTCCTCCATGGAGGGATCGAAGAACAACGCCAGGTACGTGCCGGACAGCAGCAGGATGATGAAGCTGTAGAGGGCGATCTCGCCCAGCAGGAACGACCAGTGGGTCGGGAAGACCTTGTTCAGCTGCTTCCGCATGCCCGAGGCCATGTGGAACCGGTCGTCGGCCCACTTCGCGGCACCGCCCGTGACCCGGCCGGCCGCTCCTTGCCGCTTGGTCGGCGTGGTGATGCCGCTCATGACTTACGCTCCCAGAACGCCGGACCCACAGCCTCGATGAAGTCGCTGCGGGCAATCAAGTATCCATCCTCGTCCACCGTGATCGGAAGCTGAGGAAGGGCGCGGGTCGCCGGGCCGAAGCGCGGCTTGCCGTAGTGGAAGACGTCGAACTGCGACTGGTGGCACGGGCACAGCAGCAGACCGGTCTGCTGCTCGTACAGCGACGCCGGGCAGCCCAGGTGCGTGCAGATCTTCGAGAAGGCGTACAGGTCGCCGTAGTTGAAGTCCTCCTGGCCGGCCCGCTTGACGATCTGCTGACCGGGGCGGAAGCGCAGCAGCAGGACCGGGTTGTCCACCCGCTTGGTCGCGATGATGAGGGCGTGCTCGTCCTCGCGCTCGCTCTCCCGGAACGGGAAGACGGTCATGTAGCCGCCCGCGTCCAGGTCCTCGGGGCGGACCAGCTGCACCTCGTGCGGGTCACCCGTGTAGTTGCGCAGGTAGACCTTCTCGCCGTTCTCCGACTTCCAGCCGGTGTGCCACAGCGAGTCCTTGTTGTCGCTGTCCTTCCACGGGTCGCGGATCAGGCTGCCCAGGGGCAGCGCCGCCACGCCGATGCCGAACACGCCCGCGCCCAGGCCCGCGGTGCGCTTGATGAGCGACCGGCGGGCGATGGTGCTGCGGTCGCCCGCGTCGGCCAGCTCGGCCAGCACGGTCGCCTTGTCCACCTCGGTGGAGCCGCCGTCGTGGCGCTGCTGGACGGACAGCTCCTCGGGGATGAACTTCTTCGTGTAGAGCAGCGCGCCCACGCCCAGCGCCGTGACCGCCAGGCCCAGGGTGAGGCCGATGATCGGCGTGTACAGGCTGTACAGGAAGTGCGCGTCCGTGCGCGGGGTCTCGTACTTCCACGGCCACCAGATGAAGGCGACCAGGAAGGCAATGCCGGCGAGCGCGGAGATCAGGAACCAGAGGGCGACCAGGCGCTCGGCGCGCTTCTCGGCGCGCGTGCCCTTGACCGGCCACCGCTCCTCGTAGTGGACGATCTCCACGCCGTCCATGGTGGTGCCGAGCTTGACCAGCTCGTCCCTGCTCATCGCGGCCAGCTCGGCCTCGCTGGGCAGGTTGGTCGGCTTCTCGCCGCTCATGCCTTGGCTCCGATCCAGAGGGTCACGCCGATCAGGGCGGCGATACCCACGATGAACGCGATCAGACCCTCCGATACCGGCCCGAGGCCGCCGAGGGGGGCGCCGCCGGGGTTGTTGTTCCCGTCGGACACCGACTTGATGTAAGCGATGACGTCCTGCTTCTCCTCCGGCGTGAGCTGCCGGTCGGAGAACTTCGGCATGTTCTGCGGACCCGAGAGCATCGCGGTGTAGATCTGCTCCTCGGTGACGCCCTCCAGCTCGGGTGCGAACTTGCCGGACGACAGCGCCCCGCCGCGACCGGTGAAGTTGTGGCACGCCGCGCAGTTCAGCCGGAACAGCTCGCCGCCGCGGGCCGGGTCCTCGCCGCGCAGGTCGGCGCCGGTCTCCTCGGGGGACACCGGGCCGCCGCCGCGGGACTGGATGAACGCGCCGAGCGCGTCGATCTGCTCGGGGGTGAACTTGGCGGGCTTGCGCAGGGCCTGGGCCTCCTGCCGCGCGAGCGGCATCCGACCGGAGGAGACCTGGAAGTACACCGACGCCTCGCCCACGCCGATCAGGCTCGGGCCGCGGCCCTCGACGCCGTCGAGGTTCTTGCCGTGGCAGCTGATGCAGGTGTTGTTGTAGAGCTGCTCGCCCAGCCGCACCTGCGCCGGGTCGTCCTGCGCCTGCGCGGTCTGCGGCTGCGGCGCCAGGGCGCTGAACAGGAAGCCCGCGGACAACAGCGCGAAGCCCAGCGCGAGCAGGCCCGAGATCCGCCGGCGCAGCTTCGTGCCGCGCTTCCGGGCCCGTGTGGTGTTGGTGGTCATGTGTGCGGCAACCCTTGCTGGTGTGAGTTCGGGGTTCTTGCTGGTCAGGGCACGATGTAGATGACGGCGAACAGACCGATCCAGACGACGTCGACGAAGTGCCAGTAGTACGACACGACGATCGCGGACGTCGCCTGCGCCGGCGTGAACTTGCTCAGCTTCGTGCGGACCAGCAGGTAGCCGAACGCGATCAGACCGCCGATCACGTGCAGGCCGTGGAAGCCGGTCGTCAGGTAGAAGACCGTGCCGTAGGCGGACGACGGGATGGTCGTGCCGTGCTCGACCAGCTCCATGTACTCGTACGCCTGGCCGCCCACGAAGATCGCGCCCATGATCAGCGTCAGGAGGTACCAGCGGCGCAGGCCGAAGACGTCACCCCGCTCGGCCGCGAACACACCCCACTGGCAGGTGAACGACGACGCCACCAGGATGGTGGTGAACACCAGGGCGTAGGGCACGTTCAGGTGGGTGGGCGCCGGGGGCCACGGGCCCTCGTTCTGGGCCTTCACCGTGAAGAACATGGCGAAGAGCCCCGCGAAGAACATGAGCTCACTGGACAGCCACACGATCGTGCCGACGCTGACCATGTTCGGGCGGTTCAGCGAGTGCACGCGCTGGCCGATTGAGGGCGCTGCCGTTGTCACACGACGCATTATTGCTTGCAGGTTTTCGCCCCGCCCATCGGGTCCGGGCGGGTGCGCTGGTCATCTGGGTCACACGGGCGGTGGAGCGGTCATGGGGTTGTTGAGCCGGTTGCGGGACCGACTGCGCGGCGGGGGTGAACCGGCCCTGCGGATCGATTCACCGGGACTGGTGGTGGTCGTCGAGGCGTTCGACCTCGCGGAGGCCGATTCGGCGGCGCTGGCGCGGTCGCCGGGGTGGCGCGCCGAGGAGCCCGCGGTGCTGCGCCACCACCTCGAACTACCCCCTGACCAGGTCGAACGGGCCCGGGAGCTGCTCACGCCGGACGGCTGGGAGCTGCGCGTGGGCGAGCGCGTGCACGCCCTGCGGGTGCAGCGGCTGGACGCGCTGCACTGCGCCCAGGAGCGGGCCCGGATGGCGGGGCTGGCGCAGCGGCTGGGCGGCGACTGGATCGGGTGGGATGCGCTTCAGGTCACAGCGGGTCAGCCGGATAGCATCTGAGCCACCTGCACCCGACCCGCCGGAGGACGCGCAGATGAGCACGCAGAAGACCCGGATCCTGGTGTTCAGCCACCGCCCCGAGGTGCGTGAGACGATCGTCACCGCGGTGGGCCGCCGTCCCGCGCCGGACCTGGGCCGCGTCGAGTACGTCGAGGTGGGGGCGGTGGCCGACGTCCTGTACGAGATGGACAACGGCGGGATCGACCTCGCCATCCTCGACGGCGAGGCGCAGCCGACCGGCGGCATGGGGCTGTCGCGCCAGCTCAAGAACGAGATCACGGACTGTCCCCCGATCGTGGTGGCGGTCCGGCGCAAGGACGACCGCTGGCTGGCGACGTGGTCGCAGGCGGACGCGGTGCTGGTGCACCCGCTCGACCCGCTGGCCGCCGCCGAGACCGTGGCCGAGGTGCTGCGCTCGACGGCGTTGCCGGTAGTGCGCGGTTGACCACCGTGGAGCGCACCTGGCCGTTGCTGCTGAACCAGCTCCTCGCCGGGGCCGACCTGTCCGAGGAGGACACGTCCTGGGCGATGGACCAGGTCATGACCGGGGCCGCGACCCCGGCGCAGGTGGCGGGCTTCGCGGTGGCGCTGCGCGCGAAGGGCGAGACGCCCGAGGAGGTCGACGGCCTCGCCAAGATGATGCTGCACCACGCCCGCCGGTTCGAGGTGCCCGGACGGGCGGCGGACATCGTCGGCACGGGCGGTGACCACTCCGGCTCGGTGAACATCTCGACGATGGCGACGCTGGTCGCCGCCTCCGCCGGGGTGCCCGTGGTCAAGCACGGCAACCGCGCGGCGTCGTCCCAGTGCGGGACGGCGGACGTGCTGGAGGCGCTGGGCGTGGCCATCGACCTGCCGCCGCTCGGCGTGCAGCGGACCGTGACCGAGCTGGGCATCGGGTTCTGCTTCGCGCCGGTGTTCCACCCCGGCTTCCGGTACGCGGGCGCGCCCCGCCGGGAGATCGGCATCCCGACCGTGTTCAACCTGCTCGGGCCGCTGACGAACCCGGCGCAGCCCCGCGTGGGCCTGATCGGGTGCGCGCGGGAGAACGCGGCGCCGCTGATCGCGGGCGTCATGGCGCGCCGGGGCAACACCGCGCTGGTCGTGCGCGGCGACGACGGCCTGGACGAGATCACCACCACGACCACGACCGCGGTCTGGGTGGTCGACGGCGGCGAGGTGCGGCGGGACCGGATCGACCCGTCGCGGCTGGGTGTCGCGCCGGCGCTGCCCGAGGACCTCAGGGGCGGGGACGCCTCGGTGAACGCCGAGGTCGTGCGCGAGCTGGTGGGCGGGAAGCCGGGCGCGGTGCGCGACGCGGTGGTGCTCAACGCGGCAGGCGCGATCGCGGCGCACGGCGGGCTGTCCGGCGACCTGGAGGCGGACCTGCTGGCGGCGCTGGGGCGCGCCGCCGCGGCGATCGACTCCGGCGCGGCGGCGGACCTGCTGCGGCGGTGGGCGGCCCGGTCGACGGAGCTGAAGGCGACGCTGGGCTAGGGGCGGGCCGGCGGACGACCCGTCGCCCGCGGGCCCCGACCGACAGGCCCCGGACGGCGGGACCTCGACGGCGAGACCTCGACGCCCGGCGACGCGCCCGAGTGGCGAACTCGGTGTGCACGAGTGTTCGACACGGTGCGCACGAGTGTTCGACACGCGGCGGGCGGTCGAGACGCGGAACACCTTTCGACCACGCCGCACGGGGCTGGGTCCATGCTTGGACCATGCTCTACACGGTGATGAAGCGCGTGGTGGCGCCCACGGCACGCCTGGTCTACCGACCCTCGGTCGAGGGGCTGGAGAACCTGCCCGCGACCGGCCCCGTGATCCTGGCGCCGAACCACCTCTCGTTCATCGACAGCGTGGTCATCCCCGTGGTGGTCCCGCGCCGCGTCTCCTTCCTCGCCAAGGCCGAGTACTTCGACGGCAAGGGCGTCAAGGGCGCCCTCTCCCGCTACTTCTTCGGCTCCCTCGGCCACGTCCCCGTGCGCCGGGGCGCCGGCCGGGCCGCCAGGGCCTCCCTGGACACCGCCAGGGCCGTGCTGGACGCCGGCGGCGCGTTCGCCATCTACCCGGAGGGCACGCGGTCGCTGGACGGCCGCCTGCACCGCGGGCGCACGGGCGTCGCGCGCCTGGCCCTGGAGTCCGGCGCGCCGGTCGTCCCGGTGGGGCTCGTCGGCACCGACGAGGTGCAGCCGGTGGACGCGCGGCTGCCCCGGGTCCGGCCGGTGACCATCCGGTTCGGCGAGCCGCTGCGCTTCGAGCGCTACGCGGGTCTCCAGGACTCGCTGCCGGTGCTCCGCGCGGTCACCGACGAGATCGTCTACCGGATCCTGGAGCTGTCCGGGCAGGAGTACGTGGACCGGTACCAGAACACCGCCGCGGCCTGACACCCCGCGAGCAGCCCGAACGCGAAAAGAGGGCCGCCACCCCGTCCGGGTGGCGGCCCTCTTCGCGTTCAGGGGACCTCAGTCGTGGCCCGGGCCCGTGTGGTACTCGAACACCAGGCCGCCGACCGCGATCAGGACCAGCACGATCGCGATCACCAGCAGCCAGATGTGCCAGAACGCCAGCGCCAGGCCGGCCAGCGCCGCGGCGGCCGCCAGGCCGATCGGCCAGTAGCTGCCGGGGCTGAAGAAGCCCAGCTCACCGGCGCCGTCGCTGACCTCGGCGTCCGCGTTGTCCTCCGGCCGCACCTCGATGCGGCGGGCGACGAAGCGGAAGTACGTGCCCACGATCAGCGCCAGGCCGCCGGTCAGCGCGAGCGCCACCGTGCCGGTGGGCTCGACGTAGTTGGTGTCGGCCCAGGTCCAGTAGCCGTACACGACGGCCATCAGGAACGAGAACGCCATCACCAAGTCGAAAATGCGTGCTTCGACCTTCATCGCGGCGTCCTCCTAGTTCCCGCCGCCGGACGCCTGACGCGCGTCCCGGTCGGTGTCGAAGGGCTTGGTGGTCACGGCGTACGGGGTGCACAGCTCGCCGCAGTCCAGCTCGGTCAGCGCCTCGGCCGCCGTGTACGGCTGGCCGGTCGCCTCGTTGGTCTGCTTGCGCAGGTCCATGTACCGGTCGAAGTCACCCTGCTCCAGCGCCCTGACCTCGAAGTTCATCACCGCGTGGTAGGTGCCGCACAGCTCGGCGCAGCGGCCGACGAACGAGCCCGTCCGGTCGATCCGCTCGATCTCGAACGAGTTGTCCTGGTTGTTCTTCTTCGGCTCCGGGAACACGTCCCGCTTGAAGTGGAACTCGGGCACGAAGAACGAGTGGATGACGTCCGTCGACTCCAGGTTGAACCGGATCGAGCGACCCTGCGGCAGCACCAGCAGCGGGATCTCGCCCGGCGTGCCGACGGTGCTCACCGGCAGCTCGGCGTTGTCCTCCAGCTTGTGCTCCGGGTAGCGGAACTCCCAGTTCCACTGGAAGCCGATCACGTCGACCGTGACGTCGGGGTCGTCGGTCTCCCGGATGACGTAGTTCTGCGTCACCGCGGTGAAGTAGAACAGCACGGCGACGATGATCGTCGGCACGACGACCAGGACGATCTCCAGCGGCAGGTTGTAGGCGACCTGGCGCGGCAGTTCCTCGCTCTTCTTGCGGTGGAACGCCACCGACCAGAGGATCAGGCCCCACACGATGACGCCGACCGCGAGCGCGGCGACGACGGACCACGTCCACAGCTCGCGCATCGCCTCGGCCTGGGGGGTGACCCCAACCGGCCAGCCGAAGCGCATCACCTCTTCCGTGGAGCAACCCGTGGCCCCGACGCCGACCAGGCCGACCAGCCCTCCGACCTTCGCCGGCCGGGCTGCCCTGGTGCCCTCCTTCAGGCCCACTGCTCGCCGCCTCCTCGCTACTTCCAATGCTCGCGGGCAAGGGGAAACCGCCCTTGCCGGATCATGCGGGAGCGTAACCCAGCACTACGGGGCACACCCCTCGGGGGCCGCACCCGTGCGGTGCAGTTTCGGTCACACGGAGCGGCCCCGGCATACTGGGTTCTTCTCCACACGACTCGAAAGGTGTTACGGCGTGTGCGGCCTGGTAGGACTGGTTTGCCCTGGCGAAGACGAGGCACAGCGAGCGCGCTCGGCGGTGGCGGGGGCATTGCGCTGCATGCGGCACCGCGGCCCCGACGAGAGCGGCACGTGGCAGGGCGGTGAGGTCGTCTTCGGCTTCAACCGCCTGTCCATCATCGACATCGAGCACTCGCACCAGCCGCTGCACTGGGGACCCCCCGAGGCGCAGGGCCGGTACGCGATCCTGTTCAACGGAGAGATCTACAACTACCTGGAGCTGCGGGCGGAGCTGACCAAGCAGTTCGGCGCGCAGTTCAACACCGACGGCGACACCGAGACCATCGTGGCGGCCTACCACTACTGGGGCCCGTCGGCGGTGGCGAAGCTGCGCGGCATGTTCGCCTTCCTGATCTGGGACAAGGCGCGGCGCGTGGTCTTCGGCGCGCGCGACCCGTTCGGCATCAAGCCGCTGTACTACGCCGCCGGACCCGGCGGGGTGGCGTTCTCCAGCGAGAAGAAGTCCGTGCTGGAGCTGGCGCCGGCCATCGGCATCCGGCCGGAGGTCGACAAGAAGGCCCTCCAGCACTACTTCATCCTCCAGTACGTGCCCGAGCCGGAGTCGCTCCACACCCGGGTTCACCGCATCGAGTCAGGCACCTCGTTCACGGTCACGCCGGGTGGCGAGCCGGTGGTCGAGCGGTACTTCCCGGCCACGTTCCGGCCCCGCGCGGTGCGCGGCCAGGCCGACGAGGACCGCCTGTACGACGAGATCACCGAGGCGCTGCGGGACTCGGTGGCCAAGCACATGCGCGCGGACGTGACGGTCGGCTCGTTCCTGTCCGGCGGCATCGACTCGACGGTGGTCGCGGCGCTGGCCAAGGAGCACAACCCGGACCTGATCACCTTCACCACCGGCTTCCAGCGGCAGGGCTACTCGGAGATCGACGTGGCCGCCGAGTCGGCCGCCGCGATCGGCGTGAAGCACGTGGTCCGGGCGGTGACGGCGCAGGAGATGATGGACGCGCTGCCGCTGATCACCTGGTACCTGGACGACCCGGTGGCCGACCCGGCGCTGGTGCCGCTGTGGTTCATCGCGAGCGAGGCGCGGAAGCACGTGAAGGTCGTGCTGTCGGGCGAGGGCGCGGACGAGCTGTTCGGCGGCTACACGATCTACCGCGAGCCGCTGTCGCTGGCGCCGTT
This sequence comes from Saccharothrix sp. BKS2, assembly GCF_047689505.1. Classification (NCBI taxonomy): domain Bacteria; kingdom Bacillati; phylum Actinomycetota; class Actinomycetes; order Pseudonocardiales; family Pseudonocardiaceae; genus Saccharothrix; species Saccharothrix sp. BKS2. The sequence continues at coordinate 175,356 of NZ_JAUQOL010000006.1, forward strand.
CGACAAGGTGCCGGACGCGCTGCGCAAGGCCATGGGCAAGGTGTCCACGAAGATCCCGCAGGGCGTGCGCGGCAAGGACCTGCTGCGGCGGGGCGCGCTGACCCTGGAGGAGCGCTACTACGGCAACGCCCGCATCTTCATGGACGACCAGCTGCGGCAGGTGCTGCGCACCTACGACCCGGCCGTGTCGCACCGGGACGTGACCGCCCAGCCGTACCGCGAGTCGGCGGACTGGGACCCGGTGACCCGGATGCAGCACGTCGACCTGTTCACCTGGCTGCGCGGCGACATCCTGGTCAAGGCCGACAAGGTGACCATGGCGAACTCGCTGGAGCTGCGGGTGCCGTTCCTGGACAACGAGGTGTTCCGGATCGCCTCGCAGGTGCCCTCGGAGCTCAAGCTCACCCGGGAGACCACCAAGCACGCGCTGCGCCGGGCGATCCGCGACATCGTGCCCGCGCACGTGCTCAACCGGCGCAAGCTGGGCTTCCCGGTGCCGATCCGGCACTGGCTGAAGGACGAGATGCACGACTGGGCGGTGGACCACGTGCGCCAGTCGCAGACCGACCAGTACCTCGACAAGGACGCGGTGCTGCGGGTCATCGAGGAGCACCGGTCGGGCGTGGCGGACAACAGCCGCCGGATCTGGGCGCTGCTGATGTTCATGATCTGGCACGGGATCTTCGTCGAGGGCCGGATCCGCCCGGCCGTGCCGGAGCCGCACTACCCGGTCAAGCTCTGACCCGTCCCGGTGAGGGCCCCGTCGCCGCCGGGGGCTCTCACCGGCACCAGGGCCCGACGGGGGACTACCGCCCAGTAGGGCTGTTGTCAAGCGTTTTTCACGAATACGGTCGTTCGGGTGAGCATCCCTGAGGCGAACACCCTGGCCGAGCTGATCGACGACTGCACCGCGCTCCCGGAGGAGCTGACGGGGACCGGGACGACGACGCCCGAGCCGGGCGCCGCGGCCCCCTGGCGGGTGGACGAGGCGAACTACGCGCAGGTCGTCGACCTGGACGCCTACGTCTGACGGACCTCAGGGGCGTCTGAGCGGGCCCCCTGGACGAACGAAAGGCCCCCGCCGAGGCGGGGGCCTTCTCGCGTCCGGCGACGGATCAGTGGAACGAGTCGCCGCAGGCGCAGGAGCCGCCCGCGTTCGGGTTGTCGATGGTGAAACCCTGCTTCTCGATCGTGTCCACGAAGTCGATCACCGCACCCTCGACGTACGGGGCGCTCATGCGGTCGACGGCGACCTTGAGGCCGCCGAAGTCGCGCAGGGCGTCGCCGTCCAGCGCGCGCTCGTCGAAGAACAGCTGGTAACGCAGCCCCGCACAGCCACCGGGCTGGACGGCGATGCGCAGGTGCATGTCGTCGCGCCCCTCCTGGTCGAGCAGCGCCTTGGCCTTGGCGGCCGCCGAGTCGGTCAGCGTCACACCGTGGGTCGGCGGGGCGTCCGGAGTCGTGGTTGCGTCCTGAGCGGTCGACATGGCTCTCCCTCAGAGGTCCTTTGCGGGCATCTCTACCCGGGCAACACGGGCAGCACCCGCTTTGTTCCGTCACCCATGGTCCCACAGCTAGGTGGAGCGGCGGTGTGACCACTGCCTCGCGACGTGGGCGGCCAGGTCGGCGAGGGTGCCCGCCGGGTCCGCCAGGCTGCGCTCGACCGACCCGGCGTGCTCGGCGACCGCGTGGGCGTCCTGGACGCCGACCCCCGCCGCCTCCCGCCGGCCGACCGACACCTGCCCGGCGAGCACCACGCACGGCAGCCCGCGCTCGGCCGCGCCCCGGGCCACGGCGGTGACGAGCTTGCCGCGCAGCGACTGCCAGTCGAAGCTCCCCTCCCCCGTGACCACCAGGTCGGCGTGCTCCAGCGCCGCGTCGAGCCTGGTCAGCTCGCGGACCAGGCCCGCGCCGGACACGGTGGTCGCGCCCAGCGCCATCAGCGCCGCGCCGAGGCCGCCGGCGGCGCCCGCGCCGGGCCGGTCGCGCACGTCCGCCAGCTCCGCCATGGCCGCGAGCCGGGCCTCCAGGCGCTCCACCGCCTCGGGTGACGCGCCCTTCTGCGGACCGAACGTGCGGGCCGAGCCGTGCGGGCCGAGCAGCGGGTTCTCCACGTCCGAGGCGGCCACCAGCCGGGCGGTGACGGGGCCGGCGGTGGCGCGCATCCCCTCACCGCCGTCCGTGGTGCCCGAGCCGCCGAGGCCGACCACGACGGTGCGCGCCTCCCGCGCGGCGTTGAGCAGCTCGCCGACGCCCCGGGTGGTGGCGGTCTCGGCGCCGCCCGGTCGCCGGTCGGGTGGGATGAGGTGCAGGCCGCACGCCTGGGCGGACTCCAGGTAGGCGGTGTCCCCGTGCTCCAGCCACCGGGCCTCCACGGGGTCGCCCAGCGGGCCGGTGACGGTGGTCACGCGCACGACGCCGCCGAGCGCGGCGTGCAGCACGTCCACGAAGCCGGGGCCGCCGTCGGCCAGCGGCCGCAGGTGCAGCTCGTCGTCGGGCGCGGTGCGGCGCCAGCCCGCGGCCACGGCGTCGGCGACCTGGCGGGCGGTCAGCGTGCCGCCGAAGCAGTCGGGCGCAATCACAACTCGCACCTCGCGAACAGTACTGATCCGGGCATCTCCTACTCTGGTGAGGTGAGGTTCCTGCGCCGCAACGCCGACGAAGCCGCTGAGACCGCCACCACCGAGGACATCGCCCCGGAGGTGACCGCCGCGGACCCCGGGCGCACGCCCGGAAAGGGTCGGCCCACGCCCAAGCGCCGCGAGGCCGAGGGCAAGCGGCGCGGCCCGGTGCCGCCGCCGCCCCGCACGCAGCGCGAGGCGTTCAAGCGGTCGCGCGGGAGCGGGAGCAAGGTGTCGAAGGAGGAGCGCCGCGCCGCGGCCGTCGAGCGCCGTCAGCGCATGATGGCCGGCGAGGACAAGTACCTCCTGCCGCGCGACCGCGGCCCGGTGAAGGCGTACATCCGGGACGTGGTCGACTCGCGCCGCAACCTCATGGGCCTGTTCATGCCGCTGGCGATCCTGGTGTTCGTCGCGCTGCTCGTGCCGTCACCCGCGATCCAGCAGTACGCCACGCTGCTGACCACGTTCATGCTGCTCGCGATGGTCGTGGAGGGCTTCGTGCTGGGCCGGCTGGTCACCCGGCGGGTGAGGCTGAGGTTCCCGACCGACACCTCGCGCGGCCTGTCGATCGGCTGGTACTCGTTCATCCGGGCCAGCCAGCTGCGCCGCCTCCGCGTGCCGAAGCCGCGCGTGAGGCCGGGCGACAAGGTCTGAGGTCTTCACGGGGGTCGAGGCGGGCATCCGGAGCAGTTGGTCAGCCGGAACCTGGACGCGGCCCGGCAAGCGGTTCACCGGATCGCCCGGTCCCTCGGTGCGGTCCAAGGTTCCGGACCGGGCTCGGGGGCAGGGGTCCCGCTGACGCCAACAGTTAATTAGCTTGCCGAACGAATCCTCATTAGACTTGTCGGCATGGAGTTCCGACGCCTCGGCCGCAGTGGCCTGAACATCAGCGAGATCTCGTACGGCAACTGGCTCACCCACGGTTCCCAGGTCGAGGAGGAGCAGGCCACCGCCTGCGTGCACGCCGCGCTCGACGCGGGCATCACCACCTTCGACACCGCGGACGTCTACGCCAACACCAAGGCCGAGTCCGTGCTGGGCCGCGCGCTGGCCGGGCAGCGCCGCGAGTCGTTGGAGATCTTCACGAAGGTCTTCTGGCCCACGGGCCCCGGCGGCCTCAACGACAAGGGCCTGGGGCGCAAGCACATCGCCGAGTCCATCAACGGCTCGCTCAAGCGGCTCCAGACCGACTACGTCGACCTCTACCAGGCGCACCGGTTCGACCGGACCGTGCCGCTGGAGGAGACCATGCTCGCCTTCGCCGACCTGGTGCGGCAGGGCAAGGTGCTCTACATCGGCGTCTCCGAGTGGAACGCGGAGCAGATCGCCCGGGGCGCGGCGCTGGCCCGTGAGCTGAAGATCCCGTTCATCTCCAACCAGCCGCAGTACTCGATGCTGTGGCGCATCATCGAGTCCCAGGTGGTGCCGACCTCGGAGCGCGAGGGCATCAGCCAGATCGTGTGGTCGCCCATCGCGCAGGGCGTGCTGACCGGCAAGTACCTGCCGGGCCAGCAGCCGCCGCAGGGCTCGCGCGCGACCGACGAGACCGGCTCGAAGTTCATCGCGCGCTTCATGAAGGACGACGTGCTGGAGAAGGTGCAGAAGCTCAAGCCGCTCGCCGACGAGGCCGGGCTGTCGCTGGCCCAGCTCGCGGTGGCCTGGGTGCTCCAGAACCCGAACGTGGCGTCCGCGATCATCGGCGCGTCCCGGCCGGAGCAGGTGCACGAGAACGTGAAGGCCGCCGGCGTGAAGCTGGAGGACGAGCTGCTGGCGAAGATCGACGAGGTGCTGGGCGACTCCGTCGAGACCGACCCGCGCCTGACCATCACGCCGTGACCCCGGTCGGCCCCCGCCCCGCGCCTCGGGGCGGGGGCCGGCACCCCACCGCACCGGCCTCACGTCGCTCCTCGACCCGGCCGCGGTGGGTCAGCGCTCACGTCCCGGCAGGCGGGCGAGGGGCTTCCGGAGGTTCAACAACCGGCTTCCCCACGCGACCGACGAGGACCAGCCTGACCCGTCACCTCCAGCGGTCGACCGAGCCGCACAGCACCGGGGCCGCCGGGGCGTCAACTCCCCGAACCCAGAACCGGTGCCAAACGCTGGAGCAGGTAGCCCGCGCACCAGCGCGCCTCGGTATCCTTCGGGTCGACGGCCTCCTTGGCGAGCTTGGCGGCGAGCCTCCTGGGTTCCGGCGCGGTGGTGGGGTCGTCCGCGACCGCCAAGGCGACGGCCCAGGCGCACTGAGTCAGCCGGGAGACCTCGGAGGCCAGGCAGAGCCGCCGCACTGCGGCATCGGTGTCCAGCACACCGACGACGACATCGGCGTTCTCCCGGCCGGGCAGGAACCCCAGGATGCTCACCGCGTTGGCCCTTAGTGTCGAGGTCTCCCCGCTGACGGCCCACCGCCGAAAGTTCTCGACGGCTTTCGGCCCCACGACCGGAGCCACGGCCGCGTCGATGGAACTGGACGTGGGTCCCTGGGCGAAGATGTCCGGATCTCCGGCCTCCACCGCCGCCCGGATGTGCCGCAGGTGTTCGGGACCTTCGATCTTCTTCAACCTCGGGTGGTTGATGTCCGGTCGGTGCACGCCGATCCCCCAGCGCTCGGTTCGTATGCCACCACTCCAACGCCGCGAATACCCGCTAAGCGGAAATTCCGCACCACGCGGCGAAACCGCGAAGCGTTTCAGTGCTGCGTGCCTCCTGTCGGGCGATCACCCGAACGGTCTCGTGCACCATCGGGTGATAGCGGGTCTGACTCGGTGCGATCTTCTTCGCCGTCTGCAACGACCCCAGCGCCTTGGCGCGGTCACCGTGGATGAGCCACCCACGGGACAGGTCGATGTAGTGGTGACCCGCGCGTTCCCTGGGCGCGTCACGTGGAATCGTGAACGTTCCCGCGCGCTTCACCGCCTCGGTGCCGTCGTTCAACTCGACGGCCAGGCCGACCGACCAGATGTTGACGTTGGTCGGCCCGAAGCACAGGCGGTAGTCGTCGCGGTCCCGCCCGATCCGGTCCGCCGTCTCCCTGGCTTCGCCCAAGTGGTCGTCCGCCAACTCCCGGTTGCCGGCGCGGGCCGCGGCGAGAGCCGATTTCAGGTGCAGGCTCCCCCACATCGACAACAGCGGGGCATCGTTCTCGCCGACTTCTCGCTCGATGGTGGACCGCCGCTTTTCGAGGAACCGCAGCGCCGATGCGTAGTCGGCGGTGCCGATGAGTTCACCGGCCCGCTGGTAGTCGCCCGCGAGCACGGCCAACTCGTCGCCGGAACGCGCGGCGGCCCACTCGTAGCGTTCGACGGTCAACGAAGCGAGATCGGTGTACCCCAACTTGTAGACCACCTGACCCGCGGCCGCGTAGGCCTCGGCCAACAACCCGAAAGCACGCTCACGGGCCGAGTCGGTCGAGGTGAACACCGCGGCCCGCAGTTCCGCCATGATCCCCGGGATCTCAGCGCCCAGTTCGGCGAGGCTGACGGCGTGTCGCAACCTCGACGCCCTGGCCACGTCCTTCGATATCTCGCCCAGCTCCCTGACTTCGACGTCCTCCACCGGCTCGATCATGTAGGCGGCCAGTTCCCGGCGAATGGCGCTGACCGAGGCGTACATGTCGTGTTCGTCTTTGTTGGTCCGCGGATAAGGTTGACCTAGCAATTCGGCAACACTCAGGCCGAAAGCGCGAGCGCAAGCGCTCACGAACGCGGAAGATGCCGGAGCCCGACCCTGCTCGACCGCCTTCACCAGACTGATCGAAACATGCGCCCTCTGCGCGAGGGCGGCCTGCGTCCAGCCCTTCAACTTCCTCTCCTGGGCCACGCGCGAGCCCAAACCCTTCGAGTTGTCCACCGCTCGCCTGCCCTTCGCCGATGGGAAGCCACCAGTCATGAGGCTACGTCCTCCCGGCCGTGGACCGTCGACTTTTGGCACCTCCTTGGCCCTTGTGGCGCTTGATCATCCCTAGCGTGCCGGTCACGCATCGCAGTTCGACCCGGGGTCGAGAGCAGGGCCCAGAGACCGGGCGTCGGCGGTGTGGACAGTGCCGAAAGAGGCAGAGGGGCCATCGGCACGTGGTGATGCAGGAGGAAACGGAAAGATGACAACACCGATGCCATCAACACGAACAGCGCTCACGACGGAAAAGAACAAAGTCCCCTACATCGCGATGTGGAGCGGGGAAACGGCGGAGGACCCGCGACTGGTCGAACTCCCGAACGGCGCCGGCATCGCCTACGCGGACGAGATCCTCGGCGACCGCGACAGCCGGGGCGTCCTGTGGGACCGCGCGACGGTCAACCCCGGCCAAGGCACACCCCGGTTCGCGCAGATCCACGTCCACCGCCAACGCCGCGCCATGCGCAAACTCCTGTGCCAGGTCTGCGCCGGACCTGCCGACCAGGACGACCACGGCGTCCTCTGGCTCATCCCCAACCGCACCCGCCACTGGCCGGACTGGCCCGAGGGGATGCTCGTCGCCGAACCACCGATCTGCCGACCCTGCCTGAGCCTGTCGGTCCGCGTCTGCCCCGCCCTGCGCGCGGAGGGCCACCTCGTCATCCGCGCACGCGAACACCCGACCTACGGCGTAGAGGGCTTCCGCTACCGAACCGGCCCCACCCCCGTCGACCACGGCACCACGTCGTTCACCGACCCGGCCATCCGCTGGACCCTGGCCTCGAAACTCGTGCGCACACTCCACCACTGCACGGTCCCGAAAGCCTGAGGAAGACCTACTCCGCCGGCGCCAGGGACATCGGCCCGTAGACCTCCGACTCGGCCCGCAGCAGCGTCACCTGCGCCACGCCGGCCTCCCGCAACTCCTGCCACACCTCGCCGAACCACTCCTCGGCCTCGCCCTGGTCGGCGAACGCCGCGACCGGGCCGTCGACCTCCCGGCCCTCCACGTCCTGGTACCGCCACCGGTACTCCACAACGACCTCCTCCCCGGATGCCCTGCGGGTAACGTTCCCGGTCAGGCTATGGCCTCGCCGAGCGGATGGGGTGTGGTGTGACGCGTCGGACACTGGTCCTGGGCGGTGCGCGGTCGGGCAAGTCGGCCCACGCCGAGGGGCTGCTCACCGACGCGGTGGTGACCTACGTCGCCACCGCCCGCCGCTACCCCGACGACGCCGACTGGGAGGAGCGGATCGCCCGGCACGTCGCCCGCAGACCGCTCACTTGGACCACGGTGGAGGCGCCCGCGCCCGGCGACCTGCCCGCGCTGCTCACCGCCACCACCCCGGACGACCCGCCGATCCTGGTCGACGACCTGGCCACCTGGCTCACCGGCGTGCTGGACGACGCCGACGCGTGGGAGGGCCGCGGCCTGGCGCGGGCCGAGGCGGGGTGCGCCGAGCTGGTGCGCGCGGTCGGGCGCACGCGCAGCCGGCTGGTCCTCGTCTCCGCCGAGGTCGGCCTCGGCGTCGTGCCCGGGACCCGCTCTGGCAGGCTCTTCCGCGATCAGCTCGGCTCGCTCAACGCGCGGCTGGCCGAGGTGTGCGACGAGGTGCTGCTGGTCGTCGCCGGGATCCCCCTGCACTTGCGCGAAGCCGGAGGTAGTCGGTGACCATCGAGTTCCCGCCCGTCGAGCCGCCCAGCGGAAACGCGCGCCGCCAGGCGGTGAGCCGCCACGCGGTGCTGACCAAGCCCGTGGGCTCGCTGGGCAGGCTGGAGGAGCTGGGCGCCTGGGTGGCGGCCTGCCAGGGCGAGTGCCCGCCGCGGCCGTTCACCCGGCCCCGCGTGGTGGTGTTCGCCGGTGACCACGGGGTGGCGCGGCACGGCGTGTCCGCCTACCCGAGCGAGGTCACCGGGCAGATGGTGGCCAACTTCCTGGCCGGCGGCGCGGCGGTGAACGTGCTGGCCAACGTGGCGGGCGCGACCGTGCGCGTGGTCGACGTGGCGGTGGACTCCGACACCGCCGTCGGCGACGAGAAGGTGCGGCGCGGCTCCGGGTCGATCGACCGCGAGGACGCGCTGACCCCCGAGGAGGCCGAACGCGCGGTCGAGGTCGGCCGCAAGCTGGTGGACGACGAGGTCGACGGCGGCGCGGACCTGCTCATCGCCGGTGACATGGGCATCGGCAACACGACGCCGGCGGCGGTGCTGATCGCCGCGCTGACCGGGTCGGAGCCGGTGGCCGTGGTCGGCCGGGGCACCGGGGTCGACGACCGGGGCTGGATGCGCAAGACCGCCGCGATCCGGGACGCGCTGCGCCGCGCCCGGCCGGTGATCAACGACCCGGTGGCGCTGCTGGGCAGGTCCTCGGGCGCGGACATCGCCGCGATGGCGGGCTTCCTGGCCCAGGCGGCGGTGCGGAAGACGCCCGTGGTGCTGGACGGCGTGGTGACCGGCGCGGCGGCCGTGGTCGCGGAGGAGCTGGCGCCGGGGGCCCGCGAGTGGTGGGTGGCCGGACACCTGTCGGCGGAGCCCGCGCACGCGCTGGCGCTCAACCACCTGGGCCTGGAACCGCTGCTGGAGTTCGACATGCGGCTGGGCGAGGGTTCGGGCGCGGTGGCCGCGCTGCCGCTGGTGGTGATGGCCACCCGGGTGCTGGCCGAGATGGCGACCTTCGACAGCGCGGGCATCTCCGGGCCGGCGTGACGAACAGGACGGGCACGACGAGCACGACGCGCGGCACGAGCGGCACGAGCGGCACGAGCGGCACGCGCGGCACGAGCGTGGCGGCACCCACCCCGAGGCCGGCCTGATGCGCCTGGCGCTGTCGCTGCTCACCGTGCTGCCCGTCCGCGTCGTCGGCGAGGTCGACGCGCGGGCCGCCCGCCGGGCCATCGCCCTCGCCCCCCTGGTGGGCCTCCTGCTCGGCGCGGTCGCCGCGGGCCTGCTGGCCGTGCTGCCGGGCCTGCTCGGCGGCTTCCTCGTGGTCGGCTTCCTCGCGCTGGCCACCCGCGGGATGCACCTCGACGGGCTCGCGGACACCGCCGACGGGCTGGGCTGCTACGGGCCGCCCGAGCGGGCGCTGGCCGTCATGCGCGACGGCGGCGCGGGGCCGTTCGCCGTGGTCGCGCTGGTCGTGGTGCTGGGCGCGGAGGCCGCCGCCCTGCCGGTGGTCGGGTGGGGCGCGGTGGTGCTCGCGGTGACCGCCGGGCGGGCCGCCTTCGCGCTGTGCTGCCTGCGCGGTGTCCCGGCGGCCCGGCCCGAGGGGCTGGGCGCGCTGGTGGCCGGCTCCCAGCCGTGGTGGGTGGCCGCCGGGTGGTGGGTCGCGCTGGCGGTGGGCGGGTTCCTCGTCCACCCGTGGCGCGGCCCGGCCGCGGTCGTGCTCGCGGCCGGGCTCGTGCTGCTGCTGATCAGGCACACGCGCAGGCGCTTCGGCGGGATCACCGGCGACGTGCTCGGCGCGGCCTGCGAGACCGCCACGCTGGTGGTGCTGGCGGTCTGCGCCCTCCAGCCGCTCAGTTGATCTTCGTCATCCAGCCGTGCGGGTCCTCGACCAGGCCCTGCTGGATGCCGGTCAGGTGCCGGCGCAGCTTCATCGACACCTCGCCGGTGCGGCCGCCGGAGATCGAGAACTCGCCGTCCGCGTGCTTGACGTGCCCGACCGGCGTGATCACCGCGGCCGTGCCGCAGGCGAACACCTCGGTCAGCTCGCCGGACTCCGCCTTCTTCTCCCACTCCTCGGTGGAGATCCGGCGCTCCTCGACGCCGTGGCCGAAGTCCCGCGCGAGCCGGAGCAGCGAGTCTCGGGTGATGCCCGGCAGCAGCGAGCCGGTCAGCTCCGGCGTCACCACGCGCGCGTCGTCACCGGAGCCGAGGACGAAGAACAGGTTCATCCCGCCCATCTCCTCGACCCACCGGCGCTCCACCGCGTCCAGCCACACGACCTGGTCGCAGCCCTCCGAGGCGGCCTGCGCCTGCGCCACCAGGGACGCCGCGTAGTTGCCCGCGAACTTGGCCGCGCCGGTGCCGCCGGGGGCCGCGCGGACGTACTCGGTCGAGAGCCACACCGTGACCGGCTTCAGGCCACCGGTGAAGTACGAGCCGGCGGGCGAGGCGATGAGCACGTAGAGGTACTCCCCCGACGGCCGCACGCCCAGGCCCTTCTCGGTGGCGAACAGGTAGGGCCGCAGGTACAGCGACTCCTCGCCGCCGGAGGCGGGCACCCAGCGCTCGTCCACGGCCAGCAGTTCCCGGAGCGAGCCGAGGAACAGCTCGTCGGGCAGTTCGGGCATCGCCATGCGGCGGGCCGAGGCGCGGAAGCGCTCGGCGTTCGCCTGAGGGCGGAAGGAGGCGACCGAGCCGTCGGGCCGGCGGTACGCCTTGAGCCCTTCGAAGATCGCCTGGCCGTAGTGCAGCACCATGGCCGCCGGGTCCAGCTCCAGCGAGTGGTAGGGCTCGACCGCCGCGTCGTGCCAGCCCTGTTCGCGGTTCCAGCGGATCGTCACCATGTGGTCGGTGAAGTGCTGCCCGAAGCCCGGCTTCGCGAGTACCTCCGCCACGCGTTCCGGGGTCGCCGGCTGCGGGTTGGGGGTCCGGGTAAAAGGCAACGCTGTCGTCATGGCAGCACAGTAGCCGCCCCGTGGACATCGGAAAATCGCCGTCCCGACGCTCGGACGTCCGACCATCCGGTCGGGCTACCGGACGGCCTGCCGGACCCGACCCAACGCAATCGCGCCGGTACCCAGCGCGAGGGCCGCGCCGGTGACGAACAGCGCCTCCGTCGGCGCGCTCATCGCCAGCAGCACCGACAGCCCGAGGCCCAGGCACGCGGTGCGCATGGGCCACGTCCGGTCCTCCTGGAGCAGCACGCGCGCCGAGGCGTTCGTGAAGCCGTAGTAGAACGCCGTGCCGCACGCGCCGACCGCGAGCGCGGTGGCCGGCGTCAGCGCGACCACGCCGAGCACGGCCGACGCCACGCCCACCACCTCCAGCGGCCAGCTCGCGCGCACCGGCGGCAGGTCGCCGGTCTCGACCAGGCCGACGAGCGTGCGGCGGGCCGAGCCGAGCACGAAGAACAGCGAGGACACCGCGGCCACGGTGGCGCCCACGGCGAGCACGGGCAGCAGCGCGCGGCCGTCGGCGGCGACCAGGGCGTCCCGCAGCGGCGCGGGCGAGAGCGCCAGCCGCGCCGGGCCGAGCTGGTGCAGCAGCGCCGCGCCCACGGCGACGGACACCACCAGCACGACCACCACCACCGCCGGGACGGCGAAGCGCAGCACGCGGTCGGAGAACACCCGGTCGCCCGGCAGCGGCGCGGTGATCCGCTCGAACCCGGTGAACAGCACGAACAGCAGGGAACCGGCGCTCATCAGGCCCTCGAACCCCGGGCCGCCGGTGGTCCCGACCGGGTTCGCCGGCGGGGCGACCGCGAAGCACACCAGGACCACCAGCGCGAGCGTGCCGAGCACCACCGCGGCGGCGGCCACGCTCGGGCCGGTGCGCCAGCGGAAGCCCGACGCGCCGAGCGCCGCGGTCACCACGAGCAGGCCGACCGCCGCGGCGACCCGGTGGTCGGGGACGACGTAGGCGCCGAACGCGCCGGCCAGCGCGGCGGCCACCCCGGCCCGGCCGACCAGGTGGGCGCTCGCGCCGATGCGCGCGGGCCACGGGCCGAGCTGGTTGCGGATGTAGGCGTAGCCGCCGGGTGCGTCCGGGTAGGCGCGGTGCTGGTCGGCGGTGGAGAACGCGCAGCACAGCGCGGTGACCGCGGCGAGGACCAGGGCCACGGGGAACCAGGGGCCCGCCGCGGCCGCGGCGGGGGCGAACCCCGCGAGCACGCCGACCCCCAGGGTCGCGCCGAGGGCGAGCACCACGGCCCCGGCACGGGGCGTGATTGTCACCGGTACACGGTGACATACGGATCAGGTGACGGCTAACCCTCGTGCGGTTTACCCCCGAACGTGTTAATTGTTACTCGTTGCTATCGAAGGTGCGGCCGCCAAGTGCAGGAACGAGCCCCTTAGCATTCGACTCGATCTATTCCGCATCCCGACGCACGACCAGGAAGTGCCGGGAGGACCGTCGAGGAGCCGCAGTGACCGCCCCCAAACTCGTCATCACCGACAGTGATCTGAGCACCACCGACGTCGACGCCGTCGTGGTGGGCACCATCCAGGGCCCGGAGGGGCTCGTCCTGGCCGGCGGTGCGGAGGCGGTCGACGCCGCGTTCGACGGCGGCGTGCTCGGCGTGCTGGTCGCCCTGGGCGCGACCGGCAGGCAGGACGAGGTCGTGACGCTGCCGACGCTCGGCCGGATCGCCGCACCCGTGGTGGTCGCGGCGGGGCTGGGCAAGCCGGCCGCCGACGGCTCCGTCACCGAGGACCAGGTGCGCCGCGCGTCCGGCGCGGCGGCGCGGGCCCTGGCCGGCAAGAAGCGCGCCGTGACCGCGCTGTCCGCGCTGCACCTCGGCCCGGCCGTCGAGGGCACCGTGCTCGGCGCGTACTCGTTCACCGCCTACAAGTCCGACAAGGGCGACGCCCCGGTCGCGCGGGTGGACCTCGTCGCGCCCGCCCAGGGCCCCGTCCGGGCGCACCGGGCGACGGTCAAGGCGTCCACCGCGATCGCCGAGGCCGTGACCGCCACTCGCGACCTGGTCAACACCCCGCCGAACGACCTGTTCCCGGCCTCGTTCGCCGAGCGCGCCGCCGCGCTGGCCCGGACCGAGGGCCTGGAGGTCGAGGTGCTGGACGAGAAGGCGCTGCGCAAGCAGGGCTTCGGCGGCATCCTCGGCGTCGGCGGCGGGTCGAGCCGCCCGCCGCGCCTGGTCCGCGTCACCTACCGCGGCCCGAAGGCGACCAAGAAGGTCGCGCTGGTCGGCAAGGGCATCACCTTCGACACCGGCGGCATCTCGATCAAGCCCGCGCCGGGCATGGACGAGATGACCTCGGACATGGGCGGCGCGGCGGCCGTGATCGCCACCGTGGTGCTGGCCGCGAAGCTGAAGTTCCCGCTGGAGGTCACCGCGTGGGCGCCGATGGCGGAGAACATGCCGTCCGGCACCGCCTACCGGCCCGGTGACGTGCTGACCATGTACGGCGGCAAGACCGTCGAGGTGCTCAACACCGACGCCGAGGGCAGGCTCATCCTGTCCGACGCGATCGCGCGGGCCTGCGAGGAGGGGCCGGACTACCTGATCGAGACCTCCACGCTGACCGGCGCCCAGGTCGTGTCGCTGGGCAAGCGGACCGCGGGCGTGATGGGCACCGAGGAGTTCCGCGACCGGGTGGCCGCGCTGGGCCGCGCGGTGGGCGAGCAGGCGTGGGCCATGCCGCTGCCGGAGGAGCTGCGCGCCGACCTGGAGTCGCGGGTGGCCGACCTGGCGAACGTGGCCGGGCACCGGTTCGGCGGGATGCTGACCGCCGGGATCTTCCTGCGCGAGTTCGTGGCCGAGGGCGTGACCTGGGCGCACATCGACGTGGCCGGGCCGTCGTTCCACACCGGCGGCCCGTACGGCTACACCACCAAGGGCGGCACGGGCGTGCCGGTGCGCACCCTCGCCGCGGTGCTGGCGGACATCGCCGCGAACGGCTGACCGACCGCGACCGGCCGGCTACCGACCGCCGGCCGGTCGCGCTCAGCCCCGGTTCTCCTTGCGCCGCGAGTACTCGCGCATCCGCTTGGGGTAGCCGACGATGCCCGCGTCGTAGATCGGGATCTTCAGCTTCTTCGCCAACCGCCGCGCGCCGTCCTCGCCGTCGATGCGCCGGCGCGTCCACTCGCCGTCGTGGGCCACCAGCACTACCGTGGTCTCGGTCACGGTCGTCTTCGGCTCGACGTACGCCTCCACGCCCCGGCGTGACGAAGCCCACTGCTCCATGTGGGTGGTGTCGGTGGACGTGGCTGCCCGCAGCACGCCAGGACGCTGCTTCCTGCGAAAACGGTCGAAAAGACCCACCCGGCCACCTCCTGACGGCGTTCCCTCCCACCATCGTGCCGGCGCGGAGGTGAAGCCGGGGGCAAGTCCTCCGAACAGGACACCGCGTCGCCGTTGTCGGCACCGTAGTGACAAGATGGCCAGCACACGCGCGCACCCGCGCGGAGTAAGGCATCAAGCTCTCCAGGGAGATCCCGTGACCGACACCTCCGCCGACCTCGTGATCCTCGGTGGCGGCTCGGGCGGCTACGCCTGCGCGTTCCGCGCTGCGGAGCTCGGCCTGTCCGTCATCCTGGTCGAGAAGGACAAGCTGGGGGGCACCTGCCTGCACCGCGGCTGCATCCCGACCAAGGCGCTGCTGCACGCGGCGGAGGTCGCGGACAACGCCCGCGAGGGTGACCAGTTCGGGGTGAAGTCCTCGCTGGAGGGCATCGACGTCGCGGGCGTGAACTCCTACAAGGACGGTGTGGTCAGCCGCCTCTACAAGGGTCTCCAGGGCCTGGCCAAGGCCAACAAGGTCACCCTGGTCGAGGGCGCCGGCACGTTCGTCGGCGACCGGACCGTCGAGGTCGACGGCAAGCGCTACACGGGCAAGAACGTCGTGCTGGCGACCGGGTCCTACGCCCGCAGCCTGCCCGGCCTGGAGATCGGCGGCCGGGTCATCACGAGTGACCAGGCCCTGAACCTCGACTTCGTGCCCGAGAAGGTCGTGGTGCTCGGCGGCGGCGTCATCGGCGTCGAGTTCGCCAGCGTGTGGTCCTCCTTCGGCGCCGACGTCACCATCGTCGAGGCGCTGCCCCGCCTGGTCCCGGCCGAGGACGAGTACGCGTCCAAGCAGCTGGAGCGCGCGTTCCGCCGCCGCGGCATCAAGTTCAAGACCGGCGTGAAGTTCACCGGCGCCACCCAGAACGACTCGGGCGTCTCGGTCACCCTGGAGTCCGGCGACGTGCTGGAGGCGGACCTGCTGCTGGTCGCCGTCGGTCGCGGCCCCAACACCGCGGGCCACGGCTACGAGGAGGCCGGCGTCGCGATCGAGCGCGGCTTCGTCGTCACCGACGAGCGCCTGAAGACCAGCCTGGACGGCGTCTACGCGGTCGGCGACATCGTGCGCGGCCTCCAGCTCGCGCACCGCGGCTTCCAGCAGGGCATCTTCGTCGCCGAGGAGATCGCCGGGCAGAACCCCAAGGTCATCGACGAGGCGGGCATCCCACGCGTCACCTACTGCAAGCCCGAGGTCGCCTCGGTGGGCCTGACCGAGGCCGCCGCCAAGGAGAAGTACGGCTCCGCGGAGACGTTCGTCTACGACCTCGCGGGCAACGGCAAGAGCCAGATCCTGAAGACCGCCGGTGGCGTCAAGCTCGTGAAGGCGCCCGATGGCCCGGTGGTCGGTGTCACCATGGTCGGCGAGCGGGTCGGCGAGCTGATCGGTGAAGCCCAGCTGATCTACAGCTGGGAGGCGTACCCCGAGGACGTGGCGCCGTTGATCCACGCCCACCCGACCCAGACTGAAGCCCTCGGCGAAGCCTTCCTCGCCTTGGCCGGCAAGCCGCTGCACGTGCACGGCTGACCGTCGCACCCCAGTCAGCCGAACTTCGACCCACGCACGAGGAGTCAGCGAACGATGGCCTTCTCCGTCCAAATGCCCGCACTCGGCGAGAGCGTCACCGAGGGCACGGTCACCCGCTGGTTGAAGCAGGAGGGTGACCGCGTCGAGGTCGACGAGCCGTTGCTGGAGGTGTCCACCGACAAGGTCGACACCGAGATCCCCTCCCCGGCGGCGGGCGTGCTCCAGAAGATCGTCGCCCAGGAGGACGAGACCGTCGAGGTCGGCGCCGAGCTGGCCGTCATCGGCGACGGCTCGGACACCGGTTCCGACGACTCGACCTCCGGCGGCGGCGCCGCGCCCGCCGAGGAGGCCCAGCCGGAGCCGCAGTCCACCCCGGAGCCCGAGCCGGAAGAGGCCCCCCGGCAGGAGGAGGCCCCGAAGCAGTCCGGCGGTTCCTCCGACGGCACCCCGGTGACCATGCCCGCCCTGGGCGAGAGCGTCACCGAGGGCACCGTGACCCGCTGGCTGAAGTCCGTCGGCGACTCCGTCGAGATCGACGAGCCGCTGCTGGAGGTGTCCACCGACAAGGTCGACACCGAGATCCCCTCCCCGGTGGCCGGCACCCTGCTGGAGATCAGCGCCGGCGAGGACGAGACCGTCGAGGTCGGCGGGCAGCTCGCGGTGATCGGCTCGGGCTCCCCCGCCGCCGAGACCCCCGAGCCCGAGCCGAAGCGGGAGGAGCCGAAGCAGCAGGAGGCGGCTCCCCAGCAGCAGGCCCCCCAGCCCCCCGCCCCCCGGCAGGAGCAGGAGAAGGCCCCCGAGCAGGAGAAGGCCCCCGCCCAGCAGGAGCCGAAGCAGGAGGAGTCGGCCAACGGCGCCCCGTACGTGACGCCGCTGGTGCGCAAGCTGGCCTCGGAGCACGACATCGACCTGGCCTCGCTGAAGGGCACCGGCGTCGGCGGCCGCATCCGCAAGCAGGACGTGCTGGCCGCCGTCGAGGCCAAGAAGGCCCCCGAGCCCGCCCCCCAGAAGGCCCAGGCACCGGCCGCGTCCGCCCCGGCGCAGCGCGTCGCCACCCCGGCCCCCGACACCAGCGGCAAGCGCGGCACCGCGCAGAAGCTGCCCCGCCTGCGGCAGATCGTGGCCCAGCGCACCCGCGAGTCGCTCCAGGTCTCGGCGCAGCTCACCCAGGTGTTCGAGGTGGACGTCACCAAGATCGCCCGGCTGCGCAACCGGGCCAAGGCCGCGTTCGAGCAGCGCGAGGGCGCCAAGCTCACGTTCCTGCCGTTCTTCGCCAAGGCGGCGGTGGAGGCGCTCAAGCAGCACCCGGTGCTGAACGCCTCCATCGACGAGGAGAAGAAGGAGGTCGTCTACCACGGCGCCGAGCACCTGGGCATCGCGATCGACACCGAGCGGGGCCTGCTGAACGCGGTCATCGCCAACGCGGGCGACCTCAACCTGGCGGGCCTGTCGCACAAGATCGGCGACCTCGCCTCGCGGGCGCGCGCGAACAAGTTGACGCCGGACGAGCTCACCGGCGGCACCTTCTCGCTGACCAACCTGGGCAGCAACGGCGCCCTGTTCGACACCCCGATCATCCAGCAGCCGCAGGTCGGCATCCTGGGCGTCGGCGTGGTGAAGAAGCGCCCCGTCGTGATCACCGACGAGAGCGGCGACGACACCATCGCCATCCGCTCCATGACCTACCTGGCGCTGACCTACGACCACCGCCTGGTGGACGGAGCCGACGCCGGCCGCTTCCTCACCACCGTCAAGAACCGCCTGGAAGAAGGCGCCTTCGAGGCCGACCTCGGTCTCTGACACCACAACACACCCGGAGGCCGCCCCCACACCAGGGGGCGGCCTCTGGCCTTGTCACCACCCCCGCGCCAGCGCACACCCTCCCCGAGTTCGTGTCCTCCCGTATGGCCTGGGCGCAGCCCTACCGCGCTTGTCAAGGGGTCCGCACGCCCTTCGCGGACCCCTTGACAAGGGTGGTTGCCTCAGGCAGGCCATACGGGAGGACACGAGCGGACGCCCTTCCCCCCCGGCGGCCTGCCCAGCGGCGAGCGACCGCTCTTGTCTTTCCGCTCTTGTCCCTTCAGCCCGTGAACCACACGAACGCAGAACTCACCAGCCCTGAACGTTCGACACGGTGGTCCTGAACGTGCAACTCGGGAGTCCTGAACGTACGACACGCCCGACCTGAACGTACGACTCGTGAGGTCTGAACGTACGACTCGCGGGTGGGAGCGCTCCCGGGACCGGGGGACGGGCGGGCGTGGCGCGGGTGACACCCGACCCGCTGTGCAACCGGGCGGACACTGAGAGACGATCAACCCATGCGTGTCGTGGTGGCGGGTTCCTCGGGTCTGATCGGCACCAGCCTGGTGGCCGCCTTGCGCGGCGCCGGGCACGAGGTGCTGCGGCTGGTCCGCCGACCTCCCGCGGCCCCGGACGAGCGCGGCTGGGACCCGCCCGCCGGGCGCATCGACCCGGGCACCTTCGACGGCGTCGACGCGGTGGTCAACCTCTGCGGCGCGGGCGTGGCCGACAAGCGCTGGAACGACGCCCGCAAGCAGGTCCTCCTGGACAGCCGCACCGTGCCCACCGAGGTCCTGGCCGCCGCGGTGGCCGAGCACGGCGTCCCCGCCCTCGTGAACTCCAGCGCCGTGGGCTACTACGGCGACACCGGGGACGAGCTGGTCGACGAGACGACCCCCTCCGGCACCGGCTTCCTCGCCGACCTGTGCCGCCGCTGGGAGGCCGCCACCGCACCGGCCGAGAACGCCGCCCGCGTCGCCACCCTCCGCACCGGCCTGGTGATCAGCCCCTCCGGCGGCCTGTTCGGCCGCATCAGGCCGCTGTTCTCCCTCTTCCTGGGCGGCCGCCTGGGCAACGGCCGCCAGTACATGCCGTGGATCTCGCTGGACGACGCGATCGCGGGGATCAGGTTCGTGGTGGAGCACGACGTCCGGGGCCCGGTGAACCTCACCGCGCCCAGCCCCGTCACCAACGCCGAGTTCACCCGCACCCTCGGGCACGCGCTGAACCGCCCCGCCCCCTGGGTGGCCCCGCCGTTCGCGCTCAAGCTCGCCCTCGGCCAACTCGCCGAGGAGGGCCTCCTGGCCGGCCAGCGCGCCGTGCCCCGCGTCCTCGAACAGCACGGCTTCCAGTTCCTGCACCCCGCCCTGGGCGGCGCCGTGGCAACGGCCGCCCACAAGCAGGTGGGCAACTAGGCGGACAGCACAGCCACACAAACACGCAGCACAGCAGGCAGGTGGACGAATCCGATGACCGAACCCACCGGCACCCGGCCGTGATCGCGGTCCTGATCGGTCTCGCGCTGGCGCTGGCCTCGCTGGTCCTGGGCCTGTCGGTGCGCCGCGAGGTGCCCGCGCTGGACCGGGACCTGCACCTGGCGGCCGCCGACCTGGGCCCGGCCTTCACCCACGCCGCCACCGTGATCAGCTTCGTGCTCAGCCCCGGCCTGGCGACGATCGCGGTCGCCTCCCTGGCCCTGCGCGCCCTCCTGTCCCGGGACGGGCTCGTGCTGCGCGCCGCCGTGCTGCTGGCCGTGTCCTGGTCGACCGTCCTCGCCCGCTACGGCTACGAGCGCGTCCGCCCGATCGAGTACCCGAAGTGGGCCTACCCGAGCGGGCACGTCACCGCCGTCACCGCGGTCGCCTTCACCGGCGTGGTGCTGGTGGTCAGGCTCGCCCGCCGCCACCTCCGGCACGCGGTCGCCCTCGCCGCCACGGCGGTGGCGCTGACCGCCGCCAGCCGGGTGGTGCTGGAGATGCACTGGTTCACCGACACCGCGGGCGCGGTGCTCGCCGTGGTCGGGACGGGGCTGGTCACGGCCCACGTGCTGCGGCTGCTGCCCCCACCTCCGGCCGGTGCCGCCGCGACCGCCGCTGGGCGTAGGGTCGAGACGTGAGCAGTCCTGACCCCTCCTGCCGCGCCTCCTCCGACCAGGTCGAGGTGCGCGAGCTGGGCACCATCGACTACCTGGCCGCCTGGGACCTGCAACGCGAGCTCGCCGAGGCGCGCGCCGCCGGCACCACCGGCGACACGCTGCTGCTGCTGGAGCACCCGTCCGTCTACACCTGCGGGCGGCGCACCGAGCCCGAGGAGCGCCCCACGGGCGGCGACGTCCCGGTCATCGACGTCGACCGCGGCGGCAAGATCACCTGGCACGGTCCCGGCCAGCTGGTCGGCTACCCGATCATCGGCCTGGCCGAGCCGCTGGACGTCGTGCAGTACGTGCGCCGCCTGGAGCAGGCCCTGATCCACGTCTGCGACCAGCTGGGCGTGCGCACGGGCCGCGTGGAGGGCCGCAGCGGCGTGTGGCTGCCCGCCGACGACCGGGGCGGCGAGCGCAAGGTCGCGGCCATCGGCATCCGGGTGCAGCGCGGCGTGACCCTGCACGGTTTCGAGATCAACTGCAACGCCGACCTGGCCGCGTTCGCCGACATCATCCCGTGCGGCATCCGCGACGCCGGCGTGGCCTCGCTGTCGCACGAGCTGGACCGGGACGTCACGGTGGCCGAGGTGCTGCCGCTGGCCCGGCGGGCCGTGATCGACGCCCTGAACGGCGACCTGCCGCTGACCGACCGCACGCTGACGCGCCGCGACCCGGTGGCCGCCGGCGTCACCTTCGCGGTCCGCACCAGCTGAAACAACCCCCGCGACCCCGCGAGGCCGCCCCCGGCGCCACCCTCCCAGCCGCCCGCCGAACGACTCGCCGAACGACTCGCCGACCCGTTCGGCGAGCGGGTCGGCGAACAGCTCAACGAGCCACCGCCGAAACCCTACAGCTGACACGACGCA
This sequence comes from Saccharothrix sp. BKS2, assembly GCF_047689505.1. Lineage (NCBI taxonomy): Bacteria > Bacillati > Actinomycetota > Actinomycetes > Pseudonocardiales > Pseudonocardiaceae > Saccharothrix > Saccharothrix sp. BKS2. The sequence continues at coordinate 196,180 of NZ_JAUQOL010000006.1, forward strand.
CCCCTCCCCTCTAGTATTCCGGAATTACGGACCAACAGAGGGGAGAATCGTCGTGCTCCTGACCCGACGACACCTGCTCTGCGCGTGCGGCGTGGCAGGCGCCTCCGCGCTCCTGCCCACCGCCCCCGCCCGGGCACAGGCCCGACCGGACGACTGGCTGTCCTGGTTCCGCGCCCACCGCCGCCACGTCGCCGTCGCCGTGGACGACGGCCGGGGCGGCCGGGTCGCGCACCGGGCGTTCGAACCCCAACCGCTGGCCTCCGCCGTGAAGGTGGTGCACCTGGCCGGGTACGCGAAAGCCGTGGCGACCGGCGCGGCGAACCCGGACGACCGGGTCCGCGTCGGCGACTGGGAGCAGTACTACCTCGGCCTCGACGGTGGTGCCCACCAGGCGTCCCTGCGCGCCCTGGGCATCCCGTCCTCCAACGGGGTCACCGCCGACGACCCGCAGCACCGCGTCACGCTGGACGACCTGGTCACGTCGATGATCCGGTACAGCGACAACGCCGCCACCGACCTCCTGCGGTACCGGCTGGGCGAGCGCGTGCTGCGCTCGGCGGCCGCCCGGCACGGCTGGCCGGGCGCCCCGGTGCCCGAGCTCCTGGGCGACGTGCTGCGGCTGGTCCTGGGCCGCCCGGTGAGCGTCGAGCGGTACCTGCGGGACCCGCAGCTCCAACTGGAGGTGATCGGCAGGTTCCCCGACCTGCCCGCCACCTACGAGGGCCAGCGGCCGTGGGCCCGGACGACGTGGGCGGGCACGGCCGCCGGGCTGCGCCGGGCGCACCGGTCGCTGTCCGACGTCGACCTGGCCCGGGGGTACCTGGAGCAGGCCCTGGGCGGCGACCTGCCGCCGGGCGTGGCCGGGATCGGCTTCAAGGGCGGGTCGCTGCCCGGCATCGTCACCGTGGGCATGAGCGTGCGCTGGGAGGACGGGCGGGTCGGCAGCGCGGCGGTGCTGACCGAGGAGGTCGACGAGCAGGAGTTCGCCCGTGCGGCCGACCTGGTGCACCTGGTCCGACGGGCCCTGCTGGAGCCCGGCGTGCTGCGGGAATTCCAGGCGGCCCTCTCCTAGGATGGCAGCGGTGGACCTGGTGCAGCGGCTGGCGGAGCTGGAGCGGCGCGTAGCCGCCCTGGAGGGCGACGAGCGCGCCCCCGCCGAGCTGCCCGCACCCCACGGCGGCACCCGCGGCAGCACCACCACCGACGACGGCACCACCGACGACGGCGGCGCGTTCGGCTACGGCGGCCAGGTGGCGCTCGGCGACGGCCAGGTGTCCTGGCGGATCGACGTGACGCCCGAGCACGCGCTGTCGCTGGCCGACCGCCCCCGCGTCGAGGTGCTGTCCGCGCTGGCCCACCCGGCCCGCGTGGAGATCGTGCGCACCCTGCTCGGGCAGGGCGCGCAACCGGCCGCCGCGCTCCAGGAGGCGGCCCGGCTCGGGTCGACCGGCCAGCTGTACCACCACCTCAAGGCGCTGACCGGGTCCGGCGTGGTGGAGCAGGACAAGCGCGGGAGCTACCGCCTGCGGCCCTCGGCCGCGATCCCCGTGCTCGTCCTGCTCACCGCCGCCGCCGACGTGGCCGGTCAGCTGCGCGGCTGACCCACCGGCCGCAAGCCCACCCGGAACCCCGGTCGTGACCTCACCCGGAACCCCGGCCGCAATCCCACCCGCAACACCTCAGCCGCGCAGCGCGGGCGCCACCTCGGCCGCGATGAACTCGACGTGGTCGAGGTCGGCCAGGTCCAGCACCTGGAGGTAGGCGCGGGTGATCCCGGTCCGCTCCCGCCACGTGCCCAGCCTGTCCACGACCTCGGCGGGCGTGCCGGCCAGGCCGTTCTCCCGCAGCTCGTCGACCTCGCGGCCGATGGCGGCCGCCCGGCGCGCCACCTCGGCGTCGTCGCGGCCCACGCACACCACCAGCGCGGCGGAGCGGGTGATCTCCACCGGGTCCCGCCCGATGGCCGCGCACGCGGCCTCGACGCGCCCGAACTGCTCGACCGCCTTGTCCGCGTCGACGAACGGCAGGTTGAACTCGTCGGCGTACTTCGCCGCCAGCGCGGGCGTGCGCTTGGGCCCCGTGCCGCCGATGAGCACCGGGATGCGGCCCGCGGGCTTGGGCAGCGCCGGCGAGTCGGTGAGCCGGTAGTGCTCGCCCTGGAACGAGTAGGTCTCCCCCACCGGCGTGCGCCACAGGCCGGTGATGACCTCCAACTGCTCGGCGTACCGGTCGAAGCGCTCGCCGGTGGACGGGAACGGCAGGCCGTAGGCGGTGTGCTCCTCCTCGTACCAGCCCGCGCCGAGGCCGAACTCGACCCGGCCGCCCGACATCCGGTCGACCTGCGCCACGCTGATGGCCAGCGGGCCGGGGTGGCGGAAGGTGGCGGCGGTCATCAGCGTGCCCAGCCGGATGGACGAGGTGTCCCGGGCGAGGCCGGCGAGGGTGATCCAGGCGTCGGTCGGGCCGGGCAGGCCGTCGCCGTCGCCCATCTTCAGGTAGTGGTCGGAGCGGAAGAACGCGTCGTAGCCGGCGGCCTCGGCGGTGCGCGCCACGGCCAGCAGGTCGTCGTAGGAAGCCCCCTGCTGGGGCTCGGTGAAGATGCGGAGTTCCACCGCTCTTACGCTAATCGGCACAGCGGCGCGTCCGCGATCCGGCCGCCCCGGTCGGCACCGGCGAACGCGGCCCACCACCCGGGCCACACCGATCGGCCCCGGTCAGCCCCGATCAGCGCCGCCGCGAGCGCTTCCCCTCACGCCGGGAAGAACCCTCCCGGGCACCCTCCCCGTCCCGAGAGCCATCCCGCGAACCGTCCCGAGAGCCGTCCCGCGAGCCATCCCGCTCCCGCGGCAGGTCCTCGCGCACCCGCAGCCCCTCCACCACCCGGACGATGGTCCGCTCGACCTCCGCGCCGGCCTTGCGCGGATCGGCCGCGCCCGCGATCGTGCTCGCGCCCGCCGACAGCGCGCCGAACAGCAGCCGGGTCATGGTCTCCACCGGCAGCTGCTCCAGCTCCCCGGACTCCACCAGCACCTCGATCGTGGAGCGCAGCAACCCGTAGCTGAAGTGCTCCTCGGCCTCGCGCCACCGCTCCCAGCCCATCACCACCGGCGCCTCGTGGATGACGATCCGCTGGTAGCGGGGCTCCAGGCACACCCGCACGTACGCGCGCAGGCCCGCGATGGCGGTGTCCCACGGCTCGCCGGGCGCGCTGACGATCTCGGTGAGCTTGAGCATGAAGTCGTTCTCCACCGCGTCGAAGGCGGCCTCGAACAGGGCCTGCTTGCCGCTGAAGTGGTGGTAGAGCGCACCTTTGGTCAGCCGCGCCCGCTTGGTCACCTCGTCCAGCGAGGTGCCCGCGTAACCGCGCTTGGTGAACAGCTCCACCGCGGAGTCCACGAGCGCCTTCCTCGTCGACTCCGAGTACTCCAACCGCCTCGACCGCACTGTCACCACGTTCACAACCGTACGACATACCGACGGTACGTACCCGTGGTATGTTCAACGCATCGGGCATACCGGCGGTATGTGGAAGACCCCAGGTATGACCGCGATCACCACGAGCGAGGAGGCGTGAGATGAGCTGGACCGACTTCTACCGACGCCGCGACGCCCTGGACGCCGTGCTCCGCGAGGCCGCCGGCGACCCCTCGGCGCCCCTGGCCCCCGACCGCGAGCTGTTCGCCGACGAGGGCGAACTGCTCCTGGCCCTGCACTACCGGTGGATGCGGGCGCTCACCGGCCGCCTCGGGGTGGCCCTGGAGAGCGAGACCGACGACCGGGTGGAGATCGTCACCCGCACGTGGCGCGCGCTGGCCGCCGAGCAGCCGGTGCTGCGCGCCGTGCTCGACGCCCACCTGGCCGCCGCCGCGGCCGCCGGGTCGGTCGAGGCCACCGACGCCGTCGAGCGCGAGCACCGCGTGGTGGCGCTGACCGCGGGCCTGGCCGAGCTGTCCGAGCCGGCCGACGAGATCGCCCGCGTCGGCGCGGCGTTCACCCGGCTGATCCGCTCCGCGCCCCCGACCGCCGTCACCCCCGGCCGCTCCCGCCGGTTCGCCAAGAGCGCCTGACGCGGGTAGGTGTTACGCATGGCGAAGTGGACCGAAGCGGACATCCCCGACCAGACCGGTCGCACCGTCCTGGTGACCGGCGCGAACTCGGGCCTGGGCCTGCGCACGGCCGAGGTGCTCGGCGCGCGGGGCGCCCGGGTGCTGCTCGCCTGCCGGTCCCCCGAACGCGGGCAGCGCGCCCTGGAGCGGGTGCTCGCGGCGGGCGCCAAGGCCGAGCTGGTGCGGCTGGACCTGGCCGACCTGTCGTCGGTGCGCGAGGCCGCCGCGGCGGTGCGCGAGCGCACCGACGACGCGCTGGACGTGCTGGTCAACAACGCGGGCGTGATGGCGGTGCCGCTGGGCCGCACCGCGGACGGCTTCGAGCGCCAGTTCGGCACCAACCACCTGGGCCACGCCGCGCTGACGTGGCTGCTGATGCCCGCGCTGCGCACGCGGCCGGGCGCCCGGGTCGTGACCGTGTCCAGCCTCGCCCACCAGACCGGCTCGATCGACTTCGCCGACCCCGACTACGAGGTCCGCCGCTACTCGGCGTGGGGCGCGTACGGGCAGTCCAAGCTGGCGAACCTGCTGTTCAGCCGGGAGCTGGCCCGCCGCGCCGCGCTCGCCCGCCTGGACGTGACGTCCGTCGCCGCCCACCCCGGCATCACCGCCACCGAGCTGAGCGCGAACACCGCCCGCTCGCGCGGCAACGCGCTGTTCGGGCTGGGCGCGAAGGCGTTCAACCTGGTCTCCCAGTCGACCGACCAGGGGACGTTGCCGCAGCTCTACGCGGCGACCGCGCCCGACGTCGAACCCGGCGGCTACTACGGCCCCGACGGGTTCCGCGGCCTGCGCGGGCACCCGGCCCCGTCCGGGTCCACCGCGGCGGCCCGCGACGAGCTCGCGGCGAGCCGGTTGTGGGACCTGACGGCCGAGCTCACGGGCGTCGAGCCCGACCCGGCGTGACGTAAAGTCGATGTCGTGACCGTCGTACCTGAAGGTCGGAAGCTGCTGCGGCTGGAAGTCCGCAACAGCCAAACGCCCATCGAGAAGAAGCCCTCGTGGATCAAGACCAAGGCGAAGATGGGCCCCGAGTACCGGGAGCTCAAGGGCCTGGTCAAGCGCGAGGGCCTGCACACGGTGTGCGAGGAAGCCGGTTGTCCCAACATCTACGAGTGCTGGGAAGACCGCGAGGCCACGTTCCTGATCGGTGGCGAGCAGTGCACGAGGCGCTGCGACTTCTGCCAGATCGACACGGGCAAGCCCGCCGACCTGGACCGCGACGAACCGCGGCGGGTGGCGGAGTCGGTGCAGGCCATGGGCCTGCGGTACTCGACCGTGACGGGCGTCGCGCGCGACGACCTGCCCGACGGCGGCGCGTGGCTGTACGCGGAGACCGTCCGGCAGATCCACGAGCTGAACCCGGGCACCGGCGTCGAGCTGCTGATCCCGGACTTCAACGCGGTGCCGGAGCAGCTGGCCGAGGTCTTCGCCTCGCGCCCCGAGGTGCTGGCGCACAACCTGGAGACCGTGCCGCGGATCTTCAAGCGCATCCGCCCGGCGTTCCGCTACGAGCGGTCGCTGGAGGTCATCACCGCCGCCCGCGAGGCGGGGCTGGTGACGAAGTCCAACCTGATCCTGGGCATGGGCGAAACGCCGGACGAGGTGACCGAGGCGCTGTCGGACCTGTACGACGCGGGCTGCGAGATCATCACCATCACGCAGTACCTGCGGCCCTCGCCCCGCCACCACCCGGTGGAGCGGTGGGTCAAGCCGGAGGAGTTCGTGACGCACAAGGAGACCGCCGAGTCGATCGGCTTCTCCGGCGTCATGGCCGGTCCCCTGGTGCGCTCGTCCTACCGGGCCGGCCGGCTGTACGCGCAGGCCGTGCAGCAGCGCGGCGACGTGCTGCCGGAGGGGCTGCGCCACCTGCTGGAGGCGGGCGGCGCGGCGCAGGAGATCACCTCGCTGCTGTCGAACCGCTGAGGGCCCCCACCCCCGACTGAACCAACCCCGGCCCAGCCGGCCGGACCTCACCCCACCTCGGGTCACCCCACCTCGGCGGGCCCGCTGACCACCACGCCGTCCAGCGCCCGGACGTAGTCGCTCCCGAACGCGCTGGACGGCGTGTGCGCGCCCGGCGGCACCGCGGGCAGCCGGTGGACCGCCTTGACCACCGAGTCGGCGGTGAGGTCGTAGGCGTTGGGCCCGGTGAGCGCGGCCCGGACGCGCCGCCCCTCGCCGTCCCACGCCTCCCCGAACACCTCGCTGCGCGTGCCGCGCCGCGTGCGCTCGTCGGGCCCGCCGATCCTCCTGGCCAGCGCCTTGCCGACGCGCTGGGCCAGCGGCGTGCGCAGCAGGGGCGCGGCCAGCGGTTGCAGCGCGCCCAGCCCCAGGGGCACCGTGGTGAACGTGGTGACGTTCGGGATGCCGGTGGACCGGTAGGCCGTGCTGACGTCACCCCACGGGATGGCGCCGACACCGCGGGCCCGGTCGCGGAAGTGGGCGACCCGGCGCCGGTGGGCCAGCGGCACGTCCCGGATCTCCCCGCCGACCCTGGCCCGCCCGCCGAACGCGGACCCCTCCACGGCGGTCTGCGCGGTCCCCGCACTGGCGCCGCCCTGGACGACGAAGGCGAGGTCGAGGTGCGTGGCGGTCGGCAGGGCGCGCTTCAGCATCGCCGCGACGCAGTCGGTGGGCACCACGTCGAAGCCGATGCCGGGCAGCAGCACCACCCCGGCCTCCACCGCCTCCTCGTGCCGCCGACCGATGCCCTCGAAGACGTCGATCTCCCCGGTGATGTCGAGGTAGTGCGCGCCGGTCCTGAGGCAGGCGTCCACCATCGGCCGCGAGGTCGACGAGAACGGTCCGGCGCAGTGGGCGACGGCGTCGATGCCCTCCAGCCCGCGCTCGGCATCCTGGAGGCCGAAGACGCGGTGCTCCAGCCCCAGTCGCTCGGCGAGCGGCCGCACCTTCTCCGCGGACCGCCCGGCCAGCACCGGCCGTTCCCCGCGCTCGACCGCGAGCCGGGCGACGAGCGCCCCCGTGAAGCCGCTGACCCCGTAGACCATCCACCTCATACGGGGAACCTACCAACGGGTAACAACCAGCGCGACCTCAGGCCGAAGACCGCCGCCGCACCACCGCGCCGCCCACCCCGAGCAACACCCCCACCACCGCGACCGGCGCGGCCCAGGCCAGCCGCTCCGCGCGCAGCCGGTCGCAGATCCCGACGAACGCCGTGCTCTCCGCAGCGACCGTCCTGGGCGACATGGCGACACGCTACGAGCCCTGGTCACACAGGACCGCAACACCCTCCGTCACCGCAAGGAAGGAAACCAGTGGCATCGTGGCTGGATCTCGCCACCGCGACCATGCAGGCCGTAGCCGTGGCGGTCCTGCGGTCGCGCCGATCACGACCCTGTGAAGAGGATCAGCGCGGAACCACCGCTGTCGGCCGGCGCGCCGGCCGACAGCGGGATCGGGTACGCCGAGGAGTTCGAGGACGACGCGCCGGCGGCCCACCTCCGGAGGAGTTCGGAGCGACGGCCACCGCGGAGATCTCCTCCATCCAGTCCGCGGTGGGCAAGACGTCCCGCCAGTCGACCCACGCCTCCCGGCCGCGCAGGGTCAGCCGGTTGACCATCTCCCGCACGGACCCTGGTCTTTCCGCGCATGACCAATGAAGACGTCGGCCACGCCGGCTCGCTGTCACGACTCCCTGCCGCCCTCAACGCCTCCGGCGAGTACGTCGGGGTCGGGAATGCGGTAGGTCGGCAACCGGGCAGCGAGCCACGCCTGGTCGAACGCGACGCCGGTCCGCTGCTCGACGACGGCCAGCGAAGTCGCCCGCAGCTTGCCGACCTCGAACGGCACCGCAGTGGCCCAGTCCGGCACGAGGTCACCGGGGTCACCGGCGTCGACGCGCACGGGGTCGAAGTACGCGGTCACCTCGCTGCCGGCGGCTTCGGTGATGCGGAACAAACCGTTCACGTTCCAGTGCACGGAGAAGAACGTCGCGCCGTCCGCGCAGGCACGGCGGGCAATTCCGGGGACGGTGCCGCTCCAGCCGTTGTTCTCCAGGGCGATGACGTGTTCCTGGTGCTCGGAGACCTGGATGCGGAAGAAGCCGGGGTCATCGAGAGCGGCGTTCTCGGCCTCGAGGGTGGTCATGAGCCGGCTCTGGGCCGGGTCGCCACCATAAGCGCGCACGACTTCCCGCACGGTGGAGCCCTTGACGACGGCGAAGGTGAGCACCACGTCCTGGTGCTCGATCCAGTCGTAGGCGTCGATCAGCTGGTGCATGACCGGTCCTCGGCGGTGTCGTTCCCGGCGTAGGCGCCGGTAGCGATTTTCTCGGAGTCGGTGATGACGACGATGAAGGCGTCACCTTGGGCGATGTCGGCCCGACGGTACTCCTGGCGCAGGGTGCCGCCTTGGCAGTTCTGCTCGCGGAGCGGCACTTCCTCGGTGCGGACGGTGGCCCACTGACCGCCCTCGACGCTGGAGGCGAAGGCGTACTCGTCGCAGCTGCCGTCCGAGAAGGTCTTGGTGAACACGCCCGGGCCACAGACGGTGTTGCGCTTGGTCTGGTCGGTCCCGGGGGCGTCCTTGTGGAGGATGGCCGGCTTGCCCTCGCTCCAGGCGAGCTGGATGTTGCGGGCTATGTACGGCATCTTCTCGGCGCTGAACAGCACGATCTTGAGGCCGTCGCACGACCTGTCCCCCAGGAGCTGGTCCGCGGTGCACCGATCGGTGCGCGGCCTGACGGCCGGGGCGACGACATAGCCCGGCTCGGTCGAGCCGCCGAGATCGGAGACGGCATCCCGTACGTCGTCGAGCAGCGTGGGACCGAAGAGGATGACGACGACGCCGATCACGAGGACGGGTAACAGGCCGGTTGAGCGGGTCTTGGCCACGGTGAAGGCTCCCTCGTGAGGCGGTGGGACTTCACCCAGCTTGTCGACCCCGTGACCCGCGCACGGGCAGCGTCAGGGTTGGTTCACTCGTTCGTGGCCGCCACTCCCGCCGGTCGCCTGTCTCGACCGGGTCACCGCACCTCGATGGCCGCAGAATCCCCCTCCACCGGCGCTGTCGCCGTGTTGCCCCGGCCACCCAGCACCTGCCACGATCCTGCGATCGGGCGCCGAGATGATCGTATTCACTTGGATCGAGTGATAAAAAACCACGCATCGAGAAATTCTCGACGCGTGGTGTGGACGAGGTCGACGCAGTGGGCGCGGCAGGGTTCGAACCTGCGACCGCTCGGGTGTAAACCGAGTGCTCTTCCGCTGAGCTACGCGCCCCGGACGGGAACCGGGTTCAGGCCGGGGACGAGGGCTGGGACGAGGGCTGGGACAGCGCCGCCACGGCCCTCTGCCACGCCCCCTGGTCCCGGGGCTCCCCCGGCCCGTTCACTTCGGTGTACCGCAAGACCCCCGCCCGGTCCACCAGGAAAGTACCCCGGTTCGCCATCCCGGACTTCTCGTTGAACACGCCGTACGCCCGCGCCACCGCCCCGTGCGGCCAGAAGTCCGACAGGAGCGGGAACCGGTAGTCCTGCTCCCTCGCCCACGCCTTGAGGCTGAACGGTGTGTCCACCGACACACCGAGCACCTGCACGCCCTCCTGCTCGTACACCGCCAGCTCGTCCCGCAGCCGGCACAGCTCGCCGGTGCAGATGCCGCTGAACGCGAACGGGTAGAAGACCACCAGGACGTGCCGGTCACCCCGGAACGACGACAGGGTCACCGGCTGCTTGTCGTAGTCGTCGAGCGTGAAGTCCGGGGCCAGGGCGCCGACCTCGACCATGAACCAGCCTCCAGTGGGCACGACTCGGGAACGGGCCCCACCGCAGGGGAGCCCGCCGACGAGCCTAGCTCAGCGCTTGCTCTTGGCCGACTTCGGCGACACCAGCCTCGTCGCGGACCAGTCGCCGCTGATGTTGATGTTGGAGGTCTGGGCGAGCCCCGCCGTGGACACGGCCTCGGCGATGTCGCTGGGCTCCACGTGCCCGGTCCGCCCGGTCTTGGGCGTCAGCACCCAGATCGTGCCCTCGTCGGCCAGCGGCGTGGTGGCGTTGATCAGGGCGTCTGCCAGGTCACCGTCCTCGTCCCGCCACCACATCAGGACCACGTCCACGACCTCGTCGTCGTCCTCGTCGAGCAGTTCGCTCCCGATCCGCTCCTCGACCGCGGCGCGGAGGTCGTCGTCGACGTCCTCGTCCCAGCCGATCTCCTGGACAACGGCGCCCGGTTCGATCCCGAGCCTGTCGGCGACACCGATCTTGCCGGCGTCTTCCGCGGCGACCACGGCTTCCACTCCTCCAAGTACACAAGAGCGGCAGTCGGGGTACGACTGCCGCGCGATGTCACTACCAGTCGCGGCTAGGGAACACCGTCAGCACCGCCACGCGCAACCGTAAGTGCCAAGACACGCCGCATCGGGTACCCCGGGATGCGGTGCCCGGAAGCCATGAGGCACGCTCTGCACACCTCCTATTCGCGCGCGCGAGGGACACGATCCAGAACTACTCACCGGTAGCGGTGTCGGGGACGTGACCACAAGGCAACGATGGGAGCCGAGAAGACCCCGGAACGAGGAGATCCCTTGGCCCCGCAGAACCCCCCAGAGCGGGTACGCGTCATCCGTGACGGCTTGGCCGCCCACCTCCCCGACATCGACCCGGAGGAGACCGCGGAGTGGCTGGAGTCGTTCGACGCAGCGCTCAAGGGCGGCGGGCAGCAGCGCGCCCGTTACCTGATGCTGCGGCTGCTCCAGCGGGCCAGGGAGAGCCAGGTCGGCGTACCTTCGCTGACCAGCACGGACTACGTCAACACCATCCCCACCGAGCGCGAGCCGTGGTTCCCCGGTGACGAGGAGGTCGAGCGCCGGTACCGGGCGTGGGTCCGGTGGAACGCGGCGATGCTGGTGCACCGCGCCCAGCGCCCCGGCGTGGGTGTCGGTGGTCACATCTCGACCTACGCCTCCTCCGCGAGCCTCTACGAGGTCGGTTTCAACCACTTCTTCCGCGGCAAGGACCACCCCGGCGGCGGCGACCACGTGTTCATCCAGGGCCACGCCTCCCCCGGCGTGTACGCCCGCGCGTTCCTGGAGGGCCGGCTCTCGACCCACCAGCTCGACGGCTTCCGCCAGGAGCTGTCGCACGCGGGTCCGGGCGGCGGCCTGCCGTCGTACCCGCACCCGCGGCTGATGCCGGACTTCTGGGAGTTCCCGACCGTCTCCATGGGCCTGGGCCCGATGAACGCGATCTACCAGGCGCGGTTCAACCGCTACCTGCGCGACCGCGGTTTCAAGGACACCTCCGACCAGCACGTCTGGGCGTTCCTCGGCGACGGCGAGATGGACGAGCCGGAGTCGCGCGGCCTGCTCCAGATCGCCGCGAACGAGCAGCTGGACAACCTGACCTTCGTGGTCAACTGCAACCTCCAGCGCCTGGACGGCCCGGTCCGCGGCAACGGCAAGATCATCCAGGAGCTGGAGGCGTTCTTCCGCGGCGCGGGCTGGAACGTCATCAAGGTCATCTGGGGCCGCGAGTGGGACTCGCTGCTGCACGCCGACCGCGACGGCGCCCTGGTCAACCTGATGAACACCACGCCGGACGGCGACTACCAGACCTACAAGGCCAACGACGGCGCGTACGTCCGGGAGCACTTCTTCGGCCGCGACCCGCGGACGAAGGACCTGGTCACGCCCATGTCCGACGACGAGGTGTGGAACCTCAAGCGCGGCGGCCACGACTACCGCAAGGTCTACGCGGCGTACAAGGCGGCGGTGGACCACCACGGCCAGCCGACGGTCATCCTCGCCAAGACCATCAAGGGCTACGGCCTGGGCCCGCACTTCGCGGCGCGCAACGCCACGCACCAGATGAAGAAGATGACCCACGAGGACCTCAAGCTCTTCCGGGACAGCCTGCGCATCCCGATCGAGGACAAGGACCTCGACCCGTACCTGCCGCCGTACTACCACCCCGGCCAGGACTCCCCGGAGATCCAGTACCTGCTGGAGCGCCGCAAGCAGCTCGGCGGGTTCGTGCCGGAGCGGCGCGGCCGGGCCAAGCCGCTGGTGCTGCCGGGCGACAAGGTCTACGACGTGGTGCGCAGGGGCTCGGGCAAGCAGGAGGTCGCCACCACGATGGCGTTCGTCCGGCTGGTCCGCGACCTGGCCAAGGACCCGGAGATCGGCAACCGGATCGTGCCGATCATCCCGGACGAGGCGCGCACGTTCGGCATGGACTCGATGTTCCCGGCGCAGAAGATCTACAACCCGAACGGCCAGCTCTACACCTCCGTGGACGCCCAGCTGATGCTGGCCTACAAGGAGAGCGAGCAGGGCCAGATCCTGCACGAGGGCATCAACGAGGCGGGCTCCACCGCGTCGTTCACGGCCGCCGGCACGTCCTACGCCACGCACGGCGAGCCGATGATCCCGATCTACATCTTCTACTCGATGTTCGGGTTCCAGCGGACCGGCGACGGCCTGTGGGCGGCCGCCGACCAGATGGCGCGCGGCTTCGTGCTGGGCGCCACGGCCGGCCGCACCACGCTGACCGGCGAGGGCCTCCAGCACGCGGACGGCCACTCGCTGCTGCTGGCGCACACCAACCCGGCGGTGGTGGCCTACGACCCGGCGTGGTCGTTCGAGGTCGCGCACATCGTCAAGGACGGCTTGCGGCGGATGTACGGCGAGGACGCCGAGAACGTCTTCTACTACATGACCGTCTACAACGAGCCCTACCAGCAGCCGGCCGAGCCCGAGGGCCTGGACGTGGACGGCCTGCTCAAGGGCCTGTACCGGTACCGGGCGGCCGAGGGGTCGGGCGGGCCGCGGGCCCAGCTCCTATCCTCCGGCGTGGCCGGGCCGTGGGCGGTCGAGGCCCAGCGGGTGCTGGCCGAGGAGTGGGGCGTGCACGCCGACGTGTGGTCGGCGACGTCGTACTCGGAGCTGCGCCGCGACGCGGTGGAGGCCGACCGGCACAACCTGCTGCACCCCGACCGGGAGCCGCGCGTGCCGTACGTGACGCGGGCGCTGGCCGGTTCGGAGGGCCCCGTGGTGGCGGTGTCGGACTGGATGACCGCGGTGCCGGACCTGATCCGCCCGTACGTGCCGACCGACATGACCACGCTGGGCACCGACGGGTTCGGCTTCTCCGACACCCGCCCGGCGACGCGGCGGCACTTCCTGGTCGACACCGAGTCGATCGTGGTGGCCACCCTGGCGGCGCTGGCGCGGCGCGGCGAGGTCGACCGGTCGGTGGTGGTCGAGGCGGCCCGGAAGTACCGCATCGACGACGTCACCGCGGCCGGCCCGTCCACGCAGGACGCCGGCCTGGCCTGAGCGGTACCCGCCGAAGGGGGTGGTCCGAACGGGCCACCCCCTTCCGCTTGTCCGCACTACTGCGGGTCCGACCAGCGCAAACCTCGCGTCGTTCCGGGCGACGGGAAGAGCCGGCCCCCTAGACTGGGCGCACAGCCCAGGGTCCAACGAGGGGTCGGATGGGGACGCCGCAGCACGCCCTGCACCGCACGGTCCTGGTCGTCGACGTGTCCGGTTTCAGCCGGCGGAGCCGCAACCGCCAGGAGGAGGTCCGCCGGGGCCTGTACGAGGCGCTGGAGACCGCGTTCGACGAGTGCGGCCTGGACTGGTCGGCCACCCACCACGAGGACCGCGGCGACGGCGTGCTGGTGCTGATCCCGCCGAGCGTGCCCAAGAGCCGGGTGGTCCGCACCCTGCCGCACGCGCTGGCGGGCGAGCTGCGCCGGCACAACGCCTCCCGCGCCGAGGACGCCCGCATCCGGCTGCGGGTCGCGGTGACCGCGGGCGAGGTGCGGCACGACGCGCACGGCGTGGTGGGCGACGAGGTGAACCTCGCGTTCCGGCTGCTGGAGTCGGCGCCGCTGCGGGAGGCGCTGGACCGCACGCCCGGCGTGGTGGCGCTGATGGTGTCGCGCCGGTTCTTCGAGGACGTCGTCCGCGACGACCCGGCCACCGACCCGGACGCCTACCGGCGGGTCGAGGTGGTGGTCAAGGAGTTCCGCGGCGCCGCGTGGGTGACCGCGCCCGGCGGCGGCGCACCCGCGCCGAGCCCGCGCAGGCGCACCAGCCACCGCCGCAAGCGCGGCAGGCCGAAGCGGGCGGTGCCGGCCCTGGTCGTGCTGGTGCTCGCGCTCACCACCACCGACGCGTTCGCCGCCGTGCCGGTCGAGGTGCCGCCGTGCCCGGCGCCGGTGCAGCTCAACGTGCTCACCTCGGCGGAGAAGGAGCGGGTGATCACGAGCCTGGCGGTGGACTTCGAGAAGGGCTCGCGGGAGTTCACCCCGCACGGCTGCAAGGGCGTGGGCGTGCAGGTGACCACGGGCACCTCGGCGCGCGAGGCGGCCGACGCGCTCAGCCGGGGCTGGCAGGACGGGGACCACGTCGGGCAGGGCACCGAGCCGCACGTCTGGCTGCCGGACGCCTCCTTCGAGGTCGACGACGTGGACCGCGCCCTGGACCCGGGCGCCCGGATCGCGCTGGACCGGCGCGCGTCGGTCGCCCGGTCCCCCGTGGTGCTGGGCGCGTCCGCGGCGCTGGCCGAGCGGATCGAGGAGGACGACCGGGAGTTCCGGTGGCAGGGCGTCGCGCAGGTGGCGCTGGCCGCGCCGGACACCTCGTCCGGGGCGGGCCTGGCCGCCGCGGCGGCGCTGGCGCACGCCGAGCTGGGCACGCTGCGGCTGGACGCGGGCGACGTGCCGCTGCGGCTGCGCGGGACGACGCGGCGGGTGACGGACGCGCCGCCGTGCGCGGGCGACGTGGCCCTGGTGGCGTCGGAGAAGACCGTGGCGGACGACGAGGACTGCCGGCTGCTGTACCCGCGAGGCGCGGGCGTGGTCCTGGACCACCCGTTCGTGGTGGTGGAGCGCACCGACCTGCCGACCAACGAGCGCCGGCGGCGCGTCGTGCGGCGGTTCGAGGAGCACCTGCGGTCCGACGGGGCGCAGGCCGCGATGCGGCGGGCGGGCTTCCGCGACGCGAACGGCACGCCGGGGCTGGTGGGCGACCCCCGGTCCAGGCCGCCCGCCGAGGTGGTCGGGGTGCCGGACGGGCAGGCCCTGCGCCGGGCCTGGGAGGCGGCGGCGCGGCCGGCGGTGGTCGCGCTGGCCGCGGACGAGGCGGGGGCGGGGCTGGTCGCCTCGCTGGAGGGCCTGCTGACGCCACGGGACCGGCTGGTGCGGCTGCCGCTGACGGCCGGGGTGCTGGAGGAGGCCGTGCGCGCGGGGGCGCGGGTGGCGGTGCTGGCGGCGGCGGGGCCGGTCCCCCCGGCGGAGCGCGGCACGAGCGGGCCGCTGCGGGTGGTGGCGGTCGGGTTGGCCGAGGGCGCCTGCGCGCCCGCCACGGCGCTGGCCGGGGCCGCTCGGGCGCACGGGGGCCCCTGCGAGGAGGTCGCGGGGCGGGAGGGCCCGCAGATCGCCCTGGAGGGCGTCGCGCGGGGCATCTGGGGAGGACAGACGTGATCCGGTTGTTCGCGGCCCTGGTGCTGCTCCTGACGGCCTGCACGGGCGTCTCCGCCGACACGACCGACGACGAGGGGGCGATCACCTTCGTCGACGGCCTGGACACCTCGTCGGGGCGGCAGGTCCACCGGCTGGTGGAGCTCTGGAACGAGGCGAACCCGCTGGAGGAGGTGACGTTCGTGGAGATGTCGCACTCCACCGACGTCCACCGGGCCCAGCTGATGACCCGGGCGCAGGACCTGGCCGGCGAGCGCGGGGGCTACGAGAGCCGGTGCTACGACGTGATGAACCTGGACACGGTGTGGACGCCGGCGTTCGCCGAGTCCGGCTACCTGGAGCCCCTGCCCGCCGCCGAGTTCGACGCCGACCGGATGCTGCCCCAGGCGGTGGGGCAGCTCCGGGTCGGGCCCGACGGGCAACGGCTGTGGGCGGTGCCGTGGCGGGTGGACGCCGGGTTCCTGTTCTACCGCCGGGACGTGCTCGACGCCGAGGGCGAGCGGCCGCCGCGCACCTGGGCGGAGCTGCGGCGGCTCGCGGTCGAGGTGGCGCCCCGGCACGACCTGGTCGGGTACGTCGGGCAGTTCGCCGACTACGAGGGTCTCGTGGTCAACGCCATGGAGGCGATCTGGGCCAACGGGGGCGACCCGCTGCTGCCCGACCGGCCGGAGGCCAAGGCCGGGGTGGAGTTCCTGGCGCGCGGCTTCGAGGAGGGGTGGATCCCCCGGGAGGCGACGGGGTACCGGGAGGAGGACAGCCGCGAGGTGTTCCAGGCCGGGAAAGCGCTGTTCATGCGGAACTGGCCCTACGTGCGGCCCAGGCTGGAGGGGCCGGACTCGGCGGTGGCCGGCCGGTGGGGCGCGGTGCGGCTGCCCGGACCGAGCGCGCTGGGCGGGTGGAACCTCGCGGTGTCGCGGTGCTCGACCAACCAGCGGACCGCGCGCGAGTTCATCCGGTTCCTCACCCGCGAGCAGACCCAGCGGGAGCTGTTCGAGCTGGCGGGCTGGGCCCCGAGCCGCGCCGGGCTGTACCCCGGGGACGGTGCGGCCCGCCCCTGGGAAGCCGTGCTCGGGGAGTCGGTCCGCACCGCCCTGCCGCGCCCCACCTCCGCCTACTACGACGAGCTGGCCAGCGTCATGCGGGCACGGCTGCGACTGGCGCTGGCCCAGCCGTCCAGCATCGACAGCCTGATGGACGACCTCGCCGAACAGGTCCAGGAGGTGCGCAAGGGGCGTTAGGCGGCCTTCGCGACCTCGGCCGCGGACCGGTTGGCCTCCCGGTTCCAGTCGATCCAGCCGCGGATCACCAGCACCGCGAAGACCGTGTAGACGGCGGCGCTGAAGTACAGCCCGGACTGGAGCTGCAACGGCACGCCGATCGCGTCGACCACCAGCCAGACCAGCCAGAACTCCACCAGGCCCAGGCCCTGGAGGGTGAAGGCGAGCACGGTGCCGATGAAGATCGCGGCGTCCGGCCAGGGCGCCCAGCTCGCGCCGGTGGCCTGGAGGACCAGCGCGAACGCGACCGTGCCGACCACGAACGCGCCCAGCACGGCCAGCCGCTCCCCGGTGCTGCCCCGGCGGACCACGACGCCGAACACGGGGTCGCGCCTGCGGGTCCACGCCCACCAGCCGTAGAGGGTGATCAGCGCGATCACCACCTGCCGCGCGGCCGTGCCGCCCAGGTGGGCCGACACGTAGACGACGAACAGCAGCGTCACCGACACCAGCTGCACCGGCCACGTCCACAGCGAGCGCCGCTGCGCCAGCCAGACCACGACCAGGGCGAAGACCTGCCCCGCGAACTCCGCCCAGGAGACCTTCTGGCCCAGCACCGTGAAGCCCTGATCCATCAAGACGTGCACCGCGTCCTCCCTCTGCCGACAGGCCGGTCCGGGGCAGGGCACGCCAACGGCACGCGCGCCTCCCCTCCGGACTTTCACCGTCGGCCCCGGAGTCCCACCGGGTCAACCACCCTGGCGGGCGGGTCGCGGGCTGTCACCGCCGGTTCGGACTTCCACCGAGCCCCGGAGCGCATGTCTGCTCACCGCGTCGAACACCGCTCCGCACCCTCCTGTTCCCCCGGTGACCAACGGCACAGAACCCGCGGTTCGGCTGCCGTGCACCGGGGCCGCCTACCCTGCGTCGAATGCGAATCCCGCTGGTGGTCGCCCTGGTCCCGTTGCTGCTCGCCGCCGCGCCCGCCGAGGGGGTGGTGGTGCCGGTGGCGCAGACGCGCGCCTTCGCGGACGACGCGTCCGGCGCGCCCGCGAACGCCGACGCCGACGACCCGGCCGTGTGGGTGCACCCCCGCACGCCGGGGCGCAGCGTGGTGCTCGGGACGCTGAAGGAGGGCGGGCTGGCCGCGTTCGACCTGTCCGGGCGCACGCTCGGCCTGTACCCGGCGCCCGCCGCGCCCGCGCCCGGCGCCGCGCCCGGCCGGTACAACAACGTGGACGTGCTCAGCCGGGCGACCGTCGGCGGCCGGGCCCGCGACCTGGCGTTCGTCAGCGACCGCGGGCGCGACCGGGTGCGGGTCTACGAGGTCGACGGGCGCGGCTCGGCGGCGGGCGCGGGCGTGGTGCGGGACGTGACCGACCCCGCCGCGCGGCCGGTGTTCTCCGGCTCCGAGGAGGAGGTCGACGGGCAGCGCACGGTGTACGGGCTGGCCGCCGGGGTCGTCGGGCGCACGCCCGTGGTGGTGGTGAACCGGCGGAACGAGACGCGGGTGGCGCTGCTGCGCGTCGTGCCGGCCGCCGGCGGGACCGTGGGCACCTCGGTGGTGTCGACCCTGGACCTGCCCTCGTCGTTCCCGCTGCCCGGCGGCGGGGTGTGGGCGCCGTGCGGCGAGCCCGGCGAGGGCCCGCAACTGGAGGGCATGGTGGTGGACTCCCGGCACGGGGTGCTGTACGCGGCGCAGGAGGACGTGGGCGTGTGGCGGGTGCCGCTGCGGGCGTCCGGGTTCGGCGAGCCGGTGCTGGTCGACCGGGTGCGTTCCTTCGGGGTGCCGCAGACCTACGACCCCGTCGCGGAGGAGTGCGCGGTCTCCGGGCCCGACCCGGGGGTCGGCGGCCGGGTGCTGGAGGCGGACGCGGAGGGCCTGACCGTGGCGGGCGGCTACCTGATCGCCTCCAGCCAGGGCGACTCGCGGTTCGTGGCCTACGAGCGGACCGGGCGCAACCGGTACGTCGGGTCGTTCGCGGTGGGCGCGGGCCGGGGCAACGACTCGGTGGAGCACTCGGACGGCGCGCACGCGGTGACCGCCGACCTGGGGCCGCGCTACCCGGAGGGGCTGCTGGTCATGCACGACGGCGAGCGCCGGCCCGCCGCCGGGGAGTCGGACACGACCGGGTTCGCCTACGTCAGCTGGGCGGACGTGCTGGACGAGCTGGGCTGAGGCGCGATCGACCGGAGGCCCCCGCCGGACGGGGGCCTCCGGCACCGGCCGGCTTCGGGGAGCCGGCCCCCGAGAGGTCGGCCGGCGCCGGCCTGACCCGTCGGTGGTCCCGGGGCGGCGGCACGGCCCGCGCCGCGCCCCCGCGATTCGGATCGTGTCGCAGCGCCCGTCACCCGGCAACCTGAAGTGCTTGCCCGAAAGGGTGACTGGCGTGGCGGATCTTGCGCGGACAGTCCAGAGTGGAGCTACCGGTGGGGACCGGGGAGAGGGAAACGCTCGGCGCGGTCTGACCGCGCCGAGCGTTTTCACGTCACACCGGCCCGACCGCGGCGACGGGGGCCGGGCAGGCGACGAGCGGCGGCCGGGCGACCTCGTGGAGATCGCCCGGCCGCCGCGTCCGCGCGTGCCCCGGTCCGTCAGGGGCGGACGCCCACCACCAGACCGTCCAGGTAGGACTGGACGGCCGGCGGCGAGGGCTCGCCGACCTCGGCGGGGCGCGGCTCGCCGGGGCAGGTGGAGCTGCTGGGCGGCAGGATGCCGTCGACCAGGTAGCGGTTCACCGCCCGGTTCACGCACGCGTTGCCGGAGCCGTAGATGCCGTGCCTGCCCTCGTCGAGCACGGTGACGAGGTTGTGGCCCAGCGCGGTCGCCATCGCCGGACCGCTCTCGTACTGCGTCTGCGTGTCGCCCTCGGCCTGGACCACCACGCCGACCGGGTAGCCGTCGCGCTTGAGCCGCACCGCGGGCTCCGGCGGGGTGAACGTGCGGTACGCGCAGGTCGTCGGGGCGGCGCGCGCCACGCCGAAGCCGTACGGGTAGCGGTCGCGGAAGACCCGCATGTCCTCGTAGTAGGTCTCCACGTCCGTGGGCCAGTCGACCTCGCAGGTCACCGTGTTGAACACGCCCGAGACCAGCTCGTCGTGGGCGGAGCGGGCCATCATCAGCGCCGTCTCGGCGGGCGCCCCCGAGCGGAGCTTGGTCACCGCGTCCGCCAGGTCCGCCCACAGTGGACGGTAGCGGGTGCCCACGCCCATCGCCGCGTCGAAGCGGGTCCTGGTGTTGTCGGCGACGGGTTGCGCGGCCAGCGCCGCCGCCACGCCCTCCACGGTGGCCATGACCTCCTCGACCCCGGTGCCGAGCCGGAAGTGGTCGTCGCGCTGCGCCACCCACTCCGCCCAGGACTCGACGTTGCGCCGCAGCGCGACGGCCTGGGCCAGGAACTGCTTGCGCCAGATCCACTCCGGGTGCACGGCCGAGTCCAGCACGCTGCGGTCCAGGCGCCGCGGGAACAGGCTGCCGTAGACCGCGCCCAGGTAGGTGCCGTAGGAGTAGCCCAGGTAGTTGATCTTCTCCTCGCCCAGGACGGCGCGCACCACGTCCAGGTCGCGGGCGGTGTTGGGGGTGTTGACGTAGGGCCGGATGCCGCCCGCCGCGCGCTGGCACGCGTCCTCCGTGGCGCGGGCCTCCGCCGCCCACCTGGGGAAGTCCTCGTCCCTGGGCCGGGTGTCGGCGATGACCAGCGGGGGCACGTCGTTGCAGGTCAGCGCAGTGGAGCCGCCCACGCCGCGCGGGTCGAACCCGATCAGGTCGTAGACCTTCGCCACCCCCGAGTTCGCCAGGAAGGTCGGCATCCCCAGGCCCGAGCCGCCGGGGCCGCCGGGGTTGAGCACCAGCACGCCGCGCCGCCGCGCCTGGTCCTCCGCCTTCCGGCGGCTGATCACCAGCGAGATCCGCTCCGCGGCCGGCCGGGCGTAGTCCAGCGGCAGGACCAGCTCCGCGCACTCCAGGCCGTCGCGGCACGGCTTCCAGGCGGGCACCTGGGTGTGGAACTCGGTCAGCGGGTCGAGCGACGGTTTGAGGCGACCCTCCCCGGCCGAGGCGTCGACCGCGGTCGCCAGCACCGCGGCGAGCACCAGCCCTACCGACATGAACCTGCGCACGTCCACCCTCCAGACCCGAGGCCACCGACTGCCCCGAACGCCACCGAAGGTAGGACGATCGGAGCACGGTGTCCGGTCGAGTCACTCGTTGGTGTCGTCTCGCGGAGCACGTGCCATGGTGGGGTCATGACCAGCCCAGCAGCGACCGGTCCGGCGGCAGGCGGCCCGGCGGCAGGCGGCCCCGTGGCCGGCGACCCGGCGGCGGGCGACCCCGGCCCCCTGTCGCCGGACACGCTGCGCACGCTGCGGCGGGCGTCGGGCGACCTGGCCGCGGCCACCGTGGCCGAGATGGAGTCGCGCCTGCCCTGGTTCCGGCGGATGCCGGCCGACCAGCGGGCCGGGGTGCAGCTGCTGATCCAGAACGGGGTCGCCGGTTTCGTCTCCTGGCTGCACGACCCGCAGCAGGCGATCCGGCTGACCGCGGAGGCGTTCCGCGCCGCGCCCAAGGACATCTCCCGGTGGGTCAGCCTGCGGCAGACCGTGGAGCTGGTGCGGATCGCGCTGGAGCTGTTCGAGCGCCGGCTGCCGCAGCTGGCGCGCGACGAGACCGAGCGCGCCCTGCTCACCGAGGGCGTGCTGCGGTACGGGCGGGAGATCGCCTTCTCCGCCGCCACCTCCTACGCGGCCGCGGCCGAGGCCAGGGGCGCCTGGGACGCCCGGCTGGAGGCGCTGGTCGTGGACGGGATCGTGCGCGGCGACGCGGAGGAGTCGCTGCTGTCCCGCGCCACCGCCCTGGGCTGGGACCCGGCGGCCGAGGCGACCGTGCTGGTGGGCAACCCGCCGTCGGACGACCCGCCCGCCGTGGTGTTCGAGGTGCGCAGCCGGGCGGCCCGGCTCGGGCGGCAGGTGCTGCTGAGCGTGCAGGGCTCGCGGCTGGTGGTGCTGCTGGGCGGGGAGACCGAGCGGGGCGACGCGCTGGCGCGCATCGCCGAGGCGTTCGGCGACGGGCCGGTGGTCGCCGGGCCGTCGGTGGCCAGCCTGGCCGACGCGCACCGCAGCGCGAGCGACGCGCTGTCCGGGCTGCGCGCCGTGGTGGGGTGGCCCGCCGCGCCGCGGCCGGTGCGGTCGCTGGACCTGCTGCCGGAGCGGGCGCTGGCGGGCGACCCGGAGGCCGAGTGGCAGCTGGTGGACCGCATCGCCCGGCCGCTGGAGGAGGCGGGCGGCTCGCTGCTGGCGACCGTGGACACCTTCCTGGAGGTCGGCGGCGTGCTGGAGGCGTGCGCGCGGCGGCTGTTCGTCCACCCGAACACGGTCCGCTACCGGTTGCGCCGCGCCACCGAGCTGACCGGGCGCAACGCCAACGACCCCCGTGACGCGCTGGTGCTGCGCGTGGCGCTGTCCGTGGGGCGGCTGGCGAGGGCCCGCGGGCTGTGGTGAGCCTGGGTGACACCCAGCAGGGTGTAACCCAGCAGGGTGTAACCCAGCAGGGTGTAACCCAGCAGGGTGTAACCCAGCAGGGTGTCGCCCAGTGGGGTGTGACCCACGACGCAGCGACCGGGTGAGCCGCCATGAGACGCGACCGACAACACGCGACGTGCATCAACGGTCATCCGTGAGTCACTTTTGTAGGAACCCTACAAAGGGTGGGGCGTGGATTCGTCAGTGACGGCATCCCGGTGGAGCGAGTCGACCGTGTTCAGTTGGGGACGTGATCGCGCTCCTAGCCCCCGGACAGGGGTCACAGACACCCGGCATGCTCACCCCCTGGCTCGAGGTCGAGGGGGCCGTCGAGCGGGTCGAGGCGTGGTCCGTGACGACCGGTCTGGACCTCGTGCGCCTGGGCACGACGGCCGACGCGGAGGAGATCAAGGACACCGCGGTCACCCAGCCGCTGGTGGTGGCCCTGGCCCTGCTCGCCCACGAGGAGCTGCGCCGCCGCTTCGAGCTGCCCGCCGGCACGGTGGTGGCCGGGCACTCGGTCGGCGAGCTGGCCGCCGCCGCGATCGCGGGCGTGCTCGACGCCGACGACGCGGTCGCGCTGGCCGCCGTGCGCGGCGCCGAGATGGCCGCCGCCTGCGCGCTCGCGCCCACCGGCATGGTGGCGGTGCTCGGCGGCGAGCCCGACGAGGTGCTGGCCCGGCTCGACGAGCTGGGCCTGGTCGGCGCGAACCGCAACGGCGCCGGTCAGGTCGTGGCCGCCGGGCCGGTGGAGGCCCTCGACGAGCTGGTGGCACAACCACCCGGTCGGGCGAAGGTCCGCCGGCTCCAGGTCGCGGGCGCGTTCCACACCCGCTACATGGCCCCGGCCGAGGAGGCGCTGCGCGCCCGCGCCGAGGGCGTCACGACCTCCGACCCGGTGCTGCCGCTGCTGTCCAACGCCGACGGCGCGGTGCTCACCGACGGCGCCGAGGTGCTGGAGCGGCTGATCTCCCAGGTGACCCGCCCCGTGCGGTGGGACTCCTGCCAGGCGACCATGGCCGGGCTGGGGGTGTCCGCGGTGGTGGAACTGCCGCCCGCGGGCGCGCTGACCGGCCTGGCGAAGCGCGAGCTGAAGGGCACTCCCACCTTGGGCCTGAAGACCCCCGACCAACTCGACCGGGCCGCGGAGCTGTTCGCCGCCGCGGCCGAGCCCGCCGGGACCGGGGCGACGCGGTGACCGCGTTCGCCGTGCCCGCCGGCTCGACCGGCAGCCGCATCGTCGGCCTGGGCAGCTACCAGCCCGACACCGTGGTCAGCAACCACGACCTGGCCCTGCGCATGGAGACCTCGGACGAGTGGATCCGCGACCGCGTGGGCATCGCCAACCGCCGGGTCGCCAAGCCCGACGAGCTGCTCGTCGACATGGCCGTGGAGGCCGGCGCCAAGGCCCTGGCCGACGCCGGGCTGGCCCCGTCCGACATCGGCGCGGTCCTGGTGGCCACCTGCACCATGCCGTCGCAGATCCCGAACGCCGCGGCGCAGGTCGCCCACCGGATCGGGATCAGGGCCGGGGCCGCGTTCGACGTGAACGCCGCGTGCGCGGGCTTCTGCTACGCGCTGGCCACCGCCTCGGACATGGTCCGCGCGGGCACCACCGAGCACGTGCTGGTCATCGGCGCGGAGAAGCTGACCGACTGGGTCGACCCGCTCGACCGGTCCACCGCGATCATCTTCGCCGACGGCGCGGGCGCCGCGGTGGTCGGCCGGTCCGACGAGCCGGGCATCGGCCCGGTGGCGTGGGGCAGCGCGGGCGACCTGGCCGACATGATCAGCATCCAGGACCGCGACTCGTTCATCGTCCAGGAGGGCCAGTCGGTCTTCCGGTGGGCCACCACGCAGATCGCGCCGGTCGCGCTGCGGGCGGTCGAGCTGGCGGGCCTCGACGCCGCCGACGTCGACGTGTTCGTGCCGCACCAGGCGAACCTGCGCATCATCGAGGCCATCGCCAAGCGGTTGCGGGCCAAGGGTGCGCGCGAGGACCTCGTGGTCGCGCGTGACATCGTGGACTCCGGCAACACCTCGTCCGCCTCGATCCCGCTCGCGCTGGACCACCTGCGCGCGGCGGGCGAGGCCCGCAGCGGCGACGTGGCGCTGCTCGTCGGCTTCGGAGCGGGCCTGTCCTACGCCGGACAGGTCGTCCGGCTGCCGTGACCACCCAGTACCCCGGCGCGGGAGCCCCCCGCCGGGAGCAGTCAGAGGAAAGGGATTTTCAGTGAGCAACGAGGACATCTACAAGGGGCTCGCCGAGATCGTCGAAGAGGTCGCCGGTGTCGAGGCGGCCGACGTGACGGCTGAGAAGTCCTTTGTGGACGACCTGGACATCGACTCGCTGTCCATGGTGGAGATCGCCGTGCAGGCCGAGGACAAGTTCGGCGTGAAGATCCCCGACGACGAGCTGGCCAACCTCAAGACCGTGGGCGATGCGGTCAACTACATCGCCAGCAACGCATGACGAATAGCAACGACGTCGTCGTCACCGGGCTGGGTGCCACCACCCCGCTCGGTGGCGATGTCGCCTCCACCTGGGACGCCCTCCTGTCCGGCCGCAGCGGCGTGCGCACGCTCACGGCCGGCTTCGTCGAGAAGTACCAGCTGCCGGTCAAGATCGGCGCGCCGCTCGTGGTCGACCCGACCGAGGTGCTGCCGCGCGTCGAGGCGCGCCGGCTGGACCGCTGCGAGCAGGTCGCCGTGGTGGCCGCCCGCCAGGCGTGGGCCGACGCCGGGTTCGGCGAGGACGACGTCGACCCCGAGCGGCTCGGCGTCGTGGTCGGCACCGGCATCGGCGGCGCGATGACGCTGCTGGACCAGGACGACCTGATCGAGACCTCCGGCCTGCGCAAGGTCTCGCCGCTGACCGTGCCCATGCTCATGCCCAACGGCCCGGCCGCGCACGTCGGCCTGGACCTCAAGGCGCGGGCGGGCGTGCACGCGCCGGTGTCGGCGTGCGCGTCCGGCGCCGAGGCGTTGGCCTGGGCGTGGCGGATGCTGAAGTCCGGCGAGGCGGACGTGGTCGTGGCCGGTGGCGCCGAGGCGTGCATCACCACGATCACCATGGCGGGCTTCATCCAGGCCCGGACCATGAGCACCCGCAACGACGACCCCGAGGGCGCGTCGCGGCCGTTCGACGTGGACCGGGACGGCTTCGTGCTCGGCGAGGGCGCCGGGATCCTGGTGCTGGAGCGCGAGGAGTTCGCCCGCGCCCGCGGCGCGCGGATCTACGGCAGGCTCGCGGGCATCGGCACCAGCTCCGACGGCCACCACATCACCGCGGCCGACCCCGAGGGCATCGGCCAGTCGCGGGCCATCGCGGCCGCGCTGCGCACCGCGGGCGTCGACAAGGCGGACGTGGGCCACGTGAACTGCCACGCGACGTCCACCCCGGTGGGCGACGTGATCGAGCCGCAGGCCGTGCGGCGGGCGATCGGCGACCACCCGGTGCTGACCGCGCCGAAGGGCAACCACGGTCACCTGCTGGGCGCGTCGGGCGCGGTGGAGGCCATCACCACGCTCCTGTCGGTCCGCGAGGGGATCATCCCGCCGACGCTGAACCTGAAGAACCAGGACCCGCGGGTGGACCTGGAGGTCGTCACCGGCGAGCCGCGGAAGGTGGACCTCGTCGCGGCGGTGAACAACTCCTTCGGCTTCGGCGGCCACAACGTCTCGCTCGTCTTCACCCGGGCCTGAGCGCGCTCGACAGCGTTCAACCGCGATCGACCACGTTCGACAGCCCACCCGAGGAGCTTCGCGATGACCGCCCTTGCGTCCCCGCCGGTGATCCCGGAGGCGGGTGGGCACACCGATCCGCGCGATCCGGAGGTCCGGCTCGGCCTGCTGCTGGACCCCGGTTCGACCGCGCCGTTGCGGCCCCGCGACGGCAGCGGCGTGCACGCCGTGCGCGGGCGGATCAACGGCACCACGGTGGTGGCCTACTGCACCGACGCCACCCGCATGGGGGGCGCGCTGGGGTCGGAGGGCTGCCGGCGCATCGTGGAGGCGATCGACACCGCGGTGCGCGAGCGCACCCCGGTGATCGGGATCTGGCACTCCGGTGGCGCGCGGCTGCCGGAGGGCGTGGAGTCGCTGGACGGCATGGGTCAGGTGTTCGCCGCGACGATCCGCGCGTCCGGCCGGGTGCCGCAGCTCTCCGTGGTGGTCGGCCCGGCGGCCGGCGGCGGCGCCTACGGGCCCGCGCTGACCGACGTGGTGATCATGGCGCCGGCCGGCAAGGTCTTCGTGACCGGGCCGGACGTGGTGCGCTCGGTGACCGGCGAGCAGATCGACATGGACGGGCTCGGCGGCGCGGAGGCGCACGGGCGGAAGTCCGGCGTGGTGCACGTGGTGGCGGACGACGAGCCGGACGCGTACCGGCGGGCCCGGCGGATCACCGGCCTGTTCGCCCAGCCCGGCGTGTTCGACCTCCGCTCGGTGCCGGACGGGGAGGACCTGCGGGCGCTGCTGCCGGACCGGCCGCAGCGGGCCTACGACGTGAAGCCGCTGGTGCGGGAGATCCTGGACACGGGGTCGTTCGAGGAGCTCCAGGCCAGGTGGGCGCCGAACGTGGTGGTCGGGCTCGGGCGGCTCGGCGGGCGCGCGGTCGGCGTGATCGCGAACAACCCGATCCGCAAGGGCGGGTGCCTCGACTCGCTGTCGGCGGAGAAGGCGGCGCGGTTCGTGCGGATGTGCGACGCGTTCGGCGTGCCGCTGCTGGTGCTGGTGGACGTGCCCGGCTACCTGCCCGGCGTGGACCAGGAGTGGGGCGGCGTGGTGCGCCGCGGCGCGAAGCTGCTGCACGCGTTCGGCGAGGCGGTCGTCCCGCGCGTCACCCTGGTCACCCGCAAGTCCTACGGCGGCGCCTACATCGCCATGAACTCCCGCTCCCTCGGCGCCACGGCGGTGTTCGCCTGGCCCACCGCCGAGGTCGCGGTCATGGGCGCGAAGGCGGCGGTCGGCATCCTGCACCGCAAGGAGCTGGCCGCGGTGGCGGACCCGACCGAGCGCGAGGCCCTGCACGCCGAGCTGGTCGAGGAGCACGAGCGCGTCGCGGGCGGCGTGGACCGGGCCCTGGCCATCGGCGTGGTGGACGAGGTCGTGGACCCCACCAGGACCCGCCGCAAACTGGCCGAGGCCCTGGCGGCGGCCCCCGCCGGCCGTGGCACCCACGGCAACATCCCCCTCTAACCCCACCCCCGAGTGTTGAACTCGGGGGTCCTGAACGTGGGACACGGTGGTCGCGAACGTACGACTCGCGCGTTCCGAACGTACGACACGCCGGTCCTGAACGTACGACACGCGCGAGTCGTACGTTCAGACCTCGCGAGTCGTACGTTCAGGTCGGGTGAGTCGTACGTTCGCGACACCCGAGTTCTACGTTCGCGACCCCTGAGGGGCGTGGTCAGCAGGGGGTGAACTGGGAGGTTGAGCCCTCGGTGCCCAGGTCCACGCGGAGGGTGCCGTCCTCGGCCTGGAGCGGGTAGACGACGCGCCAGTGGATGCAGTCGGCCTGGAGTTCGGCCGGGGCCTTGGCCACGTCCTGGGTGCTGGTGAAGGTCATGAGGACGCGCAGGCGGTCGGGGGACACCGATTCGACGCGGTGGACGAGGATCGTGCCGTCGCGCGAGCTCTCGTAGTCGGACAGCCAGCGGGACCTGGGGGTCTCGTCCACGCGGCGGCGGGTGACGGTGCCGGTCCACAGCTCGTAGTCGAGGTCGTTGATCGCGTCGAAGAACTGCTGGAGCACCTCGCGCACGCGCGGGCCGTCGGGGTGCATCGAGGCGTCGATGCTCAGCTGCACGACTCCGCCGCCCGGCTGGTCCTCGCGCGGCACCGGGGCGGACGAGCCGGCGCTCGGCACGGCGATCTGGTCGCCCTGCGCCGGCGCGGGCCGCTGGTACACCTCGCGCGTGAGCATCCCCACACCCGCGGTGACGGCGGCGACCACCAGCACGAGGGGCAGCAGCAGGCGCGGTTGCACGCCCCGAGCCTGCCACAGGGCGCTCCCCGGGCGACCATCACCCGGAAGTCGCAGCACCTTCCCCGAAGTTTGCGGTTTGAGAGCACCGAAGCACGTACTGGTAATGACTCGGACCCGAAAATTTTCAACCTATTCGCACCCTATCGGGTCATTACCGCAGTTATTGCGCGCCCCCTCCCCCGGACGGAGCAGCCGACAACCCTGGGTAAACCGACCCGCAATACAGCGGAGACAGGGGTGAAACACCAGGTTAACCGGTCAACATGACGAAACCTCACGGTTCCGTTTGACAACGGTCGGGTGACCTTCTCCGCTTTCAGGTGATGCCAAACCTGGCATACGGGTGAACCGAGTGGGGCAATGACCACCCGAGGTGCATAAACACGCGGAAGGGTAGGACACGGATGGAAGCACCAACTCCCCGATTCGGTGGATTGTTGGCCGCCGGCCAACGTGCGGGAATATGCCGGTCGAATAAATCGTGGGGAGGCGAATTCCTGTGGATCTCCGCTATGAGGCTTACTGCTTCGCGGACCGCCTCTTCTACGACGTGCAAAGTCAGGACGAAACGGGCCGGGATGATTTTTCCCACCTGCTGCCCCCGCTGCCGGAGGGCTGGACCCAGGCCGACCGGAACATCTGGCGGCACCTGCACCCGAACGGCGTGGTGCTGCCCAAGCAGGGCTGGAAGATCCACGTTTCGGCGACCGTGCTGAACGCCGGTGAGGTGCTGCGGGCGGCCCACGCGTACCTGACGGAGCGCCGGATCCCGTTCAAGTACCTGCGCACCCACTCGATCGTCCTGGCCCGCAACTCCAAGTACGCCCCGCGCGAAGGCAGCGGCAAGCTGATCACGATCTACCCCGCCGACGAAACCGAGCTGGAGCGCACGCTCACCGAGCTCTCGGAAATCCTCCGGGGACAGGCGGGCGCGTACATCCTCAGCGATCTCCGCTACGGCGCCGGCCCGCTCTTCGTCCGCTACGGCGGGTTCGTCGAGCAGTGGTTGGAAATGGACGGCAAGCGCGTGCTGGCCATCGAGGGCCCGGACGGCGCGCTCGTCCCCGACCAGCGCAAGCCCGTGTTCTGGGTGCCCGACTGGGTGAAGGTGCCCGCGTTCCTGGAGGAGCACCTGGCCGCGCGCCGGGCGGGCGGCCAGGACGGGTTCCCCTACCGGGTGCTGCGCTCGCTGCACTTCTCCAACGGCGGCGGCGTGTACCAGGCGACCCGCAAGTCCGACGACCGGCAGGTGGTGCTCAAGGAGGCCCGCCCGCACGCCGGCCTGGACCGCGAGAACGTCGACGCGGTCGCCCGGCTGCACCGCGAGCACGACATCCTGACCAGGCTCGCCGGCGTCCACGGCGTGCCCGAGGTGTTCGAGCGCTTCACCGCGTGGGAGCACGAGTTCATGGCCATGTCCGAGGTGCCCGGCCGCCCGCTGGGCCAGTGGCTCGGCGTCAACTACCCGCTCACCCACCACGAGGTCACCGACGAGGCGGTCACCGCCTACACCGAGCGCGCGCTGAAGCTGGTCGCCGAGGTGGAGCGGATCGTCGACGAGGTGCACGGGCGCGGCGTGGTGTTCTGCGACCTGCACCCGCTCAACGTCCTGGTGGACGACGACGACCGGGTCTCCCTGATCGACTTCGAGCTGGCGTTCCCGGTCGAGGAGGACCGCAAGCCCACGCTGGGCTCGCCGGGCTTCCAGGCGCCGCCGGACCGCAGCGGCTTCGAGATCGACGAGCACGCCCTGGCCGCGCTGCGCCTGTACCTGTTCCTGCCGCTCAACGCCGTGATCGAGCTCGCACCGGTCAAGCTGCGCTCGCACGTGGACTTCATCCGCCGCCGGTTCGACCTGCCCGACGAGTACTGCGCCGGCATCCTCGACGGCCTGGCCCGCCGCGTCGACCCGCCGACCGGCCCGACGACGACCTCGCTGGACGGCCCGGGGCCCGACCTGCCCGTGGTGCTCAAGATGATCGCCGCGGGCGTCCTGGCCAGCGCCACCCCGCACCGCACCGACCGCCTGTTCCCCGGCGACGTGGAGCAGTTCGAGACCGGCGGCGCGACCTTCGGCCACGGCGCGGCGGGCGTGCTGCACGCGCTGGACACCGCCGGCCAGGGCCGGTTCCCCGACCACGAGCGGTGGCTGCTCGACTCGGTGCGCCGCGACCCGCCCAAGGAGCCCGGCTTCTTCACCGGCGCCCACGGCGTCGCGCACGTGCTGGAGAACTTCGGCCACCGCGACCTGGCGGGCGAGATCGTCGGCTCCTACGCGGCGATGCTGCCCGACACCGAGGACCACAGCCTCGGCGCCGGTCTGGCGGGCATCGGCCTCAACCTGCTCCACTTCGCCGGCACGCGCGGCGAGGAGACCTACCTCGCGCGGGCGGTGGAGCTGGGCGAGCGCCTGGACACCGCGCTGGCGCAGGTCGAGCCGCCCGGTGACAAGGCCCGCGCGGGCCTGGAGCACGGCTGGTCCGGTCCCGCGCTGCTGTTCCTGCGCCTGTTCGAGCACACCGGCGACCGGCGCTGGCTGGAGTCGGGCGTCACGGCGCTGGAGCGCGACCTGGCCGAGACGATGATCGCGCTGGACGGCTCGACGCAGGTCCGGGACGGCAACTTCCGCACCCTGCCCTACATCGGCATCGGCAGCGCCGGCATCGCCCTGGTGCTCAACGAGTTCCGCCTCGTCGACCCCGACCTGCCGGTCGTGGGGCGGCTGCCGGAGCTGGTCTCCGGCACGACCGGCGAGTTCGTCGTGCAGCCCGCCCTGATGCTGGGGCGCTCGGGCCTGCTCGCCACCCTCGTCCACACCGGCGGACCGAGGCACGCGATCGACCGGCACGTGGCCGGCCTGTCCTGGCACGCCGTGCCCTACCAGGACGGCCTGGCGTTCCCCGGCATCCAGCTCCGGCGGCTGTCGATGGACCTCAACACCGGCGGTGCGGGCGTGCTCGCGGCGCTCAGCACCCTCGTGAACGGCACCCCCGTGCTGCCGTTCCTCACAGCCCCGGCCCTTCCGGGCCGGTAGCAGTAACCCTTTCCGAAATCCCCCGAAAAAGGAGTCATCATGGACTTCATCCTCGACCTGCAGGACCTGGAGACCCCCGAGGCCCAGTCCAACGCGATGGCGTCGGGCGGCAGCAGCGGCGGTGGCGGCGGCAGCACGACCGCCTCCAACCTCTCCCTGCTGGGTGTCTGCAGCCACTCCACCCTCAGCGTGCTGGCCTGCTGACCAGGCTCGACACGGTAATGCCCACCGGGTGGGCGGCGCAGGCGAAGTGCGCCGCCCACCCGGTCACCGCGGGGGCTCGACGGCACGCCGTCGGGCCCCCGCACACATGATGCGCCGAGGAGCCGAGATGTCGCTTCCCCCGGTCGTGCGCCGCGACCCGCGCTGGCTGCTGCTGGCGGTCAACGCGCTGCTGGCCACCACCGCCGGGCTGCTGCTGCCGACCGCGCTGGCCGCCGCGGTGGACGCGGCGCTGGCCGGCCGCCCGGCGGGCGCCGCCGTGCTGTGGCTGATCGGGCTGGCGGTCGTGGAGCTGGTGGGCGACGCGATCGGCGTGGTGCTGGCCGCCTCGATCACCGCGCGCGGCGCGGCGTGGCTGAGGCGGCGGCTGACCGGGCACCTGCTGGCGCTGGGCCACCCGGCGCGGTTCGAGGCCGGTGACGCGGTGAGCAGGCTGACCGGTGACAGCGCGATGGCGGGCGGGATCGCGGTGCCCGCGGTGAACGTGGGCGTCTCGGTGCTGACCGCGGTGGGCGCGGTGGTGGCGCTGGCGCTGATGGACTGGCGACTGGCCGCGGTGTTCCTGCTCAGCGTGCCGCTGGCGACCCTGCTGGTGCGCTCCCACCTGCGGCTGACCGCCTCCGACGTGGCGGCCTACCAGGAGGTCTCCGGCGAGCTGTCCGCGCGGCTGGTCGACGCCGTCGGCGGCCTGCGCACGATCGCCGCCTCCGGTCGCGCCGACCAGGAGGCCGAGCGGGTGCTGCGGCCGCTGCCCCGGCTGGCGAGCGCCGGCGCGGGCATGTGGCGCACCCAGGCCCGGATGATCTGGCGGGCCGGCCTGCTGCTGCCCGCGGTGGAGCTGGCGGTGCTGACCGCCGCCGGGTTCGGCCTGGTCGCGGGCCGGTTGAGCATCGGCGACGTGCTGGCGGCGCTGGGGTACGCGGCGCTGGGGATGGCGGTGGTCGGGCAGGCCACCGTGCTGACGAGCCTGCAACGCGCCCGCGCTTCGGCGGCCCGCCTGCAGGAGGTCTTCGACACGCCCGTGGACGAGGCCCGGCCGCCCGGGTCGACCGCCGCCGGCGAGGTGCGGCTGAGCGGGGTGTGCGTGCCGGACGCGCTGCACGACGTGGACCTGGCCGTGCCGGCGGGCGCGTTCGTGGCCGTGGTGGGCCGGTCCGGGGCGGGCAAGTCCGCACTGGCCGCGGTGATCGGCGGGCTGGCCCGGCCGGCGTCGGGGCAGGTGCTGCGCGGCGGGTCCGTCGGCTACGCGTTCGAGCGGCCGGCGCTGGTGGGCGGCACGGTCCGGGACGCGGTCCGCTACGGCACGTCGGCCGGCGAGGACGAGGTGCTGGCGGCGTGCCGGGCCGCGCAGGTGCACGACGTGGTGGTGCGGCTGCCGCACGGCTACGACACGCCGATGTCGGCGGCGCCCATGTCCGGCGGCGAGGCGCAGCGGCTGGGGCTGGCGCGGGCGTTCGTGCGCGACCCGGCCGTGCTGGTGCTCGACGACGCCACCGCGAGCCTGGACATGGTCACCGAGTCCACTGTGGAGCGCGCGGTGGAGTCGGCGCTGCCGGGGCGGACCCGGGTGGTGGTGACGCACCGGGCGGCGACCGCGCGGCGCGCGGACGTGGTGGTGTGGCTGGACGGCGGCCGGGTGCGCGCGGTGGCGCCGCACCGCGAGCTGTGGGACGACGACGAGTACCGGGCGGTGTTCGGCTGATGGCCTACCTGCGGGCGTTGCGGGAACAGCGGCGCGGCGTCGCGGTGCTGCTTGGCTGGTCGGTGCTGGAGGGCGTGCCGGCGCTGCTGTCCGGCCGGCTGGTGGCCCTGGCCGTGGACCGCGGCTTCGCGGTCGGCGAGCCGTGGGTGGGCGTCGGCTGGCTGCTGGCGTTCGCCGGCGTCGCGGTGCTCGGCGGGTTCGGGCTGCGGCAGGTGTTCATGCGGCTGGGCGCGGTGGTCGAGCCGCTGCGGGACGCCCTGGTGCGCGAGGTGGTGCGCGGCGTGCTGCGCGGCGGTTCGCACACCCGGCAGCCCGACGCGAGCGCGGTCGCCCGGATCACCCGGCACGTCGAGGTGGTGCGCGACGCGACCGCCGGTGTGCTGGTGCAGGCGCGGGCGCTGCTGGTGACCACGACCGCCGCGCTGGTGGGGCTGGCCGCGACGGTGTCCTCGCTGGCCTGGCTGGTGATCCTGCCGGTGGTGGCGGCGCTGGTGCTGTTCGGGCTGATGCTGCCGTCGCTGGCGCGCGGGCAGCGGCGGCTGGTGCTGGCCGACGAGGACACCGCGGCCGTGGCCGGGACGGTGTTCCTGGGCGTGCGGGACGTGGTGGCGGTCGACGGGGCCGCGCACGCGGTGGCCGACGTGTCGACGCAGGTCGAGCGGCAGGCGGCGGCGGCCGTGCGGATGGCGTGGGCGACCTCGCTGCGCGGCGTGGTGGTCGCGCTCGGCGGGTTCGCGCCGCTGGCCCTGCTGCTGGTGCTGGCGCCCGCGATGGTGCGCTCCGGCGAGCTGAGCGCCGGCGAGGTGCTGGGCGCGGTGGTGTACCTGGGCACGAGCGTGCAGCCCGCGCTGCGGCGGTTGGCCGACACCGTGAGCACGGTGGTGCTGCGGCTGGTGGTGGCGCTGCGCCGGTTGGCGGAGGCCGCACCGCCCGTCGACGAGCCCACCGGCGACGCGGTGCCCGACGGGCAGGACGTGGAGCTGCGCGGGGTGACATTCGGTTGGGGCGCGGGCGCCGAGCCGGTGGTGCGATCGCTGGACCTGGTGCTGCCGGGCGGCTCGCACCTGGCCGTCGTCGGGCCGAGCGGGATCGGCAAGTCCACGCTGGCCGGGCTGGTCACCGGCCTGGTGGCGCCGCAGGCGGGCGAGGTGCTGTTCGGCGGGGCGCCGGTGCGGTCGGTGGCGGCCGAGGTGCGGCACCGGAGGATCGCGCTGGTGCCGCAGGAGACCTACCTGTTCACCGGCACCGTGCGGGAGAACCTGGCGCTGCTCGCACCCGACGCCTCGGACGCCCGGCTGCTGGCGGCCGCGGCGGCGGTGGGCGCCTCCGAGGTGCTGGCGCGGCTGGGCGGCCTGGCGGGCGGGATCGGCCACGCGGGCGGCGGGCTGTCGGCGGGCGAGGCGCAGCTGCTGGCCGCGGCGCGGGTGCACGCCTCCGACGCGGACGTGGTGATCCTGGACGAGGCCACGTCGTCGCTGGACCCGGCGGCCGAGGCCGTGGTGGAGCAGGCGTTCGCGGCGCGCGGCGGCACGCTGGTGGTGATCGCGCACCGGCTGTCCTCGGCGCTGCGCGCGGACCTGGTGCTGGTGATGGACGGCGGCGCGCCGCTGCTGGGCCGCCACGACGAGCTGATGGCGGCCTCCGGCGCCTACCGGGACCTGATGGCGGCCTGGCAACCCGCGCCGACCGTCCACTAGAGACGGTCGGCGGGCGGTCGGCCTGCTCTCAGCCCACGCGGTGCAGCCAGGTGACGGGAGCCCCGTCGCCCGCGCGCCGGAAGGGCTCCAGCGCGTCGTCCCACGCCGCGCCCAGGATCTCGTCCACGCCGTGCGCGAACGACTCCCCGCCGCGGCTGCGCGCGGCCAGGGCCCGGAGCTGGTCCTCGGACACGACGATGTCGCCGTTGGCGCTGGTGCGCGCGTGCCACAGGCCGAGCACGGGCGCGAAGCAGTACCGCACGCCGTCCACGCCCGGACTCGGGTCCTCCGTCACCTCGAACCTGAGCATCGGCCACGCCCTGAGCGCGGACACGAGTCTGGCCCCGGTGCCGGCCTCACCTGTCCAGTTGCACTCGGCGCGCAACTGCCCTGGCGCAGCGGGCTGCGCCGCCCACTTGAGGTCCGCTCGCTCACCGAGGGTGCCCGAGATCGCCCACTCGACGTGCGGACAGACCGCAGACGGCGACGAGTGGACGTAGACCACGCCACTGGTCCTGCCACGGGTGCTCACAGCTGACCTCCGCTACTCGACGAGGGACGTCTTCCCCTACGACCTGCCGAGTCCCGCGGCGATCTTGTGAAATCCCGACTTGGTCATTCTGCCCGCTCGGGCAGCGGTCCGCCAGAAGAACCAGCCCGTTCCTCACTCGGGCGGGTCAGATACAGGGCTTTCGACCCTTATTCGCAACCACGGGGCCACACCCGCGGGGCCGCGAGATCACTTTCCGAGATCATCCGGACACGGTCACGTGATCGGCACGAAGATCCTCTCCACGATCGACCGCGGTGGTCGGTCCTCCGTCGACGGCGCGGCGGGGGCGCGGCCGGCGCCGGTGCCCGCCCCACCCAGGGGACACCCTGCCACGGCGGGACCGTTCGGCCCAACGCGCCACGGCCGATCAGGTGATGACAGTCACGCGTGGTCAACACTCCTGGCGGGGCGCGCCGCCCGGCCGCCGGCGGCGCTACCGTGTCTGCCCGTGGGGAACGGTGGAATCTCGTGCGGCTGATCAGGCTGGGGTCGGAACCCTCCGGGGTGGGCGCGGACGTGCGCGCCGCGCTGAGCACCTGGGGCAACGGCGACGCGGTGCTCGGCGGTGTCGCGCTGCTCGGCGTGCGGCCGCCGGACTGCCCGCGCGAGCTGGACGCCGTGGTGGTGCTGCCGCGGGGCGTGCTCGTCGTGGTCGGCGTGGACCTGCCCGACCCGGCGGTGCGGCTGGAGGCGCCGCTGAACGGCCAGTGGCGGATCGACGGCTGGCCGCTGACCCGGCCGGACGGCGCGCTGAGCCCCGCGGCCGAGGCGCTGGAGGCGACCACCGCCGTCGCCCGGCGGATCCAGGACATGCGCGGCGAGCCGCTGCCGGTGACCACCGTGGTGGCCGTCGGCCCGTACGTGGGCCAGGTCGTGCAGCCCACCGTGGACCTCAACCGGGGCGTGCGCGTGCTGCACCCCAAGCCGACCACGCTGCTGGCCGCCGCGCGCGAGCTGGCCACCAGCGACCGGCCCTGCTCGGCCGAGCACGCCGCCAAGCTGGTGGCCGTGCTCGCGCCGACCGGCCCGCCGCCGCCCCGGGCGCAGCTGCTGGCCGAGGGCTTCTCCGACGCCGCCGCCGACCTGGCCTCGGCCAACACGGTGCTGCTGCCGAGGATCACCGTCGCGCCCCGCCGCCCGGCCCTGCCCTACCTGGTCGCGTCGGTGGTGGGCGTGCTGCTGGTCATCGCGCTGGTCGTGGCGCTGTCCCCGGACGGTTCCTCGGACAGCTCCTCGGCGGCCACCTCGACCGCGCGGCCGACCACGGTCGTGGTGGACGGCCGCAACTTCTCGCCGCGCGGCGCGGACCGGACGGACGACTGCGCCGGGCACGCGTTCGGGGACGTGCAGGCGTGGTTGTCGGAGCACATGTGCATGCAGCTGCGGCGCGCCCAGTACGAGACCGCGGTGGACGGGCGCCGGGTCGGCGTGGCGGTGGCCGAGCTGAGCCTGCCCGACGCGCAGCGCGCGGGCGAGCTGCACTCGGTGGCCACGACCGCGGGCGCGGGCGGGGTGATCGCGCTGGTCCGGGAGGGCCGGGGTTGGCCCGGTGGGCCGGTGTCGTTCGACCGGTCCGCGCTCCGCTCGACGACCAAGGGCGGGCAGGTGCGCATCGCGCAGGCGGTGTGGGCGGAGGGCGAGTCCGACGGGGGCGACCCCGCGCTGGGGCAGGTGGCGGAACAGGCGTTGCGGTTGCCGGCCGCGCAGCAGTAGCGGGGTCGGGGTCTCGGCGGGGCAGGGGTGTCGGCAGAGCAGGGGTCCGGCGCCGCAAGGGTGTCGGCAGAGCCGAGGTCAGTGCCGCCGGGGTCAGCGCCCGGTGCGCACCATGCCGACGGCGATCAGGCCGAAGGCCGCGTGCAGCACGATCACCAGCCCCGCGATCCCGCTGAGCGACTCGGTGCCCGGTTCGCCCACCACCACGCCCCACGCGAACAGCCACCCGCCGAGCACCGCCGCGATCCCCGGCACCAGCACCGGCACCGGCACGTGGGCCAGGCAGAACAGCGCCGCCGACCGCGCGCGCAGCAGCGTGTGCAGGAACACCGGCAGCACCAGGAAGCCCGGCAGGTGCACCGCGATCGGCGTCCACCGGGGACCGCCGGGCAGGAACGTGGTGGTGATGACGAAGGCGCACCACAGCACGGCGGCCGTCGTCAGGACCACGGTTCCTCTGCTCACCGGCGCAGTCTAATGAGACGTGAGGCCCGCTCTCCCGTCCAGCCGACCGATGGCGGCACGGCGTTGCGGCACTCGGACCAGGGCGAACACGGTGCGCCGACCGGTGTCGCACCCAGCGTCAGAGCCCGTAGGACTCCAGCAGCCTCAGCCACACCTCGCTGATCGTCGGGTACGCCGGGACCGCGTGCCACAACCGGTCCACGGTGACCTCCCCGACCACGGCGACGGTGGCCGCGTGGATCATCTCGGCCACGTCGGGACCGGCGAACGTGACGCCGACCAGGGTCCGCGTGCGCTCGTCGACCACCATGCGCGCCTTGCCGCGGTAGCCGTCGGCGTGCAGGGACGAGCCGGCGACCGCGATGTCCACGTCCACCACCCGCACGTCCAGGCCGGCCTCGCGGGCCTGCGCCGCGGTGCGGCCGACCGAGGCCACCTCCGGGTCGGTGAACACCACCTGCGGCACGGCGGTGTGGTCGGCCGTGGACACCGGGGCGGTCCACGGCTCGGGGTCCACCGCGCCGGTGACGATGGCCGTGCCGACCGCGCGGGCCTGGTACTTGCCCTGGTGCGTGAGCAGCGCGCGGCCGGTGACGTCGCCCGCCGCGTACAGCCAGTCCACTCCGGACACCCGGCCGGTGTCGTCGACCGGCAGCGGGTCGCCCGCCCCGAAGCCGAACTCCTCCACGCCCAGGTCGAACGTCGCCGGCTGCCGGCCCGTGGCCACCAGCAGGTGCGCGCCCTCGACCGACGAGCCGTCCGACAGCGCGAGCGAGATCCCGGCGTCCGCTGTGGACACACCGGTGGCCCGGACCCCGGTCAGCACGCGCACGCCGTCCTCGCGCAGGCCGTCGGCCACCAGGTCGCCCGCGAAGTCCTCGAACTTCGGCAGCGGCCGCTCGCCGGACGCCACCAGGGTGACCCGCGAGCCCAGCCGCGCCCACGCCTGCGCCATCTCGACGCCGACCACGCCGCCGCCCAGGACCACCAGGGAGGTGGGCACCTCCTGGGCCGAGGTCGCCTCGCGGGAACCCCAGTGCGGCACGTCCGACAGGCCGGGCAGGGGCGGCACCCGCGGCACGCTGCCGGTGCACACCACCACCGCCCTGGCCGCGGTGAGCACGCGACCGCCCACGTCGACCCGGCGCTCCCCGACCAGCCGACCGCGACCGCGCAGCACGGTCAGGCCCGCGCCCTCGGCCCACTCGACCTGGCCGGCGTCGTCCCAGTCGGAGGTGAAGCCGTTGCGCCGCGCCAGCACCGCCGCCGCGTCGAGGCGGTCGCCGACGGGCACGCCCGGCAGGCGACGAGCGGCGGCGAGCGCGTGACCGGGGCGCAGCAGAGCCTTGCTCGGCATGCACGCCCAGTACGAGCACTCGCCGCCGACCCGCTCGAACTCCACCAGGGCGGTCCGCAGACCGCCGGCGGCGGTCCGCGCGGCGGCGTTCTCACCCACCGGCCCGCCGCCGATCACGATCACGTCGAAGTCGTCGCTCACCGGTCCACCCCACACCACCCGGACCGACCCGGCAAGTCACGCCGGGTCGAACACGCCCGCCAGCATCTCCAGGATCACGTTGTCCGCGGTGCGGAGCACGACCGGGCGTTCCTCCTCCTCGACCCTCTCGGCCAGCTTGTACATCGCGTCGGCGGTCTGGGCGGCCATCCGGAAGGTCAGGGTGACGGGGGCGTCGCCCCGCACCTCGAAGCGGCGCACGAACAGGTCGCGCAGCCGCTCGGCCATGAGCTCGTACTGGTCGACCGACGAGTCGAGGCGGTGCCCGTCGAGCAGGTCGCTGAACCGGACCCGGCCGAAGCCCGGGAGGTCGGACAGCATCTTCAGGTAGACGGCGACGACCTGCTGGACCGCTCCCCGCCAGTCCCCGGCCAGGCGACCCTCTGTGAACAGGGATTCCACCCGTCCGAGGTACTCCTCC
Organism: Saccharothrix sp. BKS2; assembly: GCF_047689505.1. Taxonomy (NCBI): domain Bacteria; kingdom Bacillati; phylum Actinomycetota; class Actinomycetes; order Pseudonocardiales; family Pseudonocardiaceae; genus Saccharothrix; species Saccharothrix sp. BKS2. Next base: position 235,788 of record NZ_JAUQOL010000006.1, read on the forward strand.
ATGCCGCGCAGCGCCAAGGCGTGCACAACAGAACGCTTGTCCGGGAAGTATTGGTAGAACGATCCAATTGGCACGCCTGCGAGCTCGACGATCCGGGCGGTGGTGATGTCGTCGTAGTCGTACTCGTTGAGCAGCGTCGCGCAGGCATCGACAATGGCGGTCACCGTGGCGGCACCGCGCTGCTGAACGGGCTGACGCCGCATCACCTTGGCTAAGCGGTTTTCAGCGGGATTTTCATGCACGCGCTCATCTTGATGGATACGGACCGGTAAGCCCAACCAGACGATTCCGGAATGTGATGTGAGGTCTGCTCGGTTACCGCGTCGGGATTGTTGGCGAGCAAAACTATTCCCGCCGAAAACGCCCTGACCACGAAAAACCCGTCGGCGTCACCGCGCGACCCGCTGGGCGGGCACCGGGTTCACCCCCTCGGGTGATGGCGGCCGTTCGGCCGACCGGGGGCGGACGATCGGGTCCGAAGCCGGTCGGGGCGGTCGGGTGAGGTAGGGGGAGACCAATCGGGCGAGCACCAGACCGGGCGCCAGGAGGGGCACGACCGCCGACAGCGCGGCCGCCGTCGCGCCCGCCCGCGCCACGTCCCGGGGGATGACCGCGACCCGGTCCACCACGAAGGCCCGGCGCCCGGTGAGCGACACCAGCCCCATCACGACGAGGAAGGCCGCGAACGCCGACAGCGCCCACTTGACCGCGACGTAGCCGACGTCCTCGGCCGCCGCCATCACCGCCAGCCACCCGAGCAGCGCGGGCAGCTGCCTGCCGGGGCCCGTCATCGCCCACAGCAGGCCGCCGGCGAACGCCAGGGGCCCGGTGCGGTCGACCGCCCACGCGCCGGCGGCGTCCGGCAGGCCGGTCGGCAGGCCGGCCCAGCGCGCGGGCAGCACGTCCAGCGGACCGGGCGCGCCGAACGCCTGCCCCAGCACCCAGGCCAGGGACCAGGCGGAGACGACGACCGCGAACGCGAGCTCCCACCTCGGCCGGTCCACCGCGAGGCGGCAGAGCCTGGACAGTTCCCGGCGATGTTCCCTCACACCCGCCAGCCTGCCGGGGCGGTTGGTCACCGCTGTCCGGTTTCACCCGGCTGCCCGGGAGGGCCGCTCGTCTGGTGGTCGAGTCCTCCCGGGGTACTCACGTGGTGTGGTGGGCGGGTGCGGCAGGTGTACCCGGTGGGCGGGAAGACAGTGGGGGCGCGCGGGCGGCCGCTCGGGGGCGGTGAGCGGTGGCGGGGCGGCACCGGCGCTGGCCGCTCGGCGGTGGCGGGGCGGCGGTGGCGAGGCGGCACCGGCCGCGCACCGGCACCGGTTCGGGGGTGGCAGCACTGGTCGCGGGTGGCCGGCACCCGGTTGGGCCACGGCGGCACCGGGCGCGCGGCCGCGGAACCGGTTGCGCGACAGCGGATCGCCGCCCCACCACCCCGACGCACCTCAGCGCAAGCCCCACCGCTCAACGGGTTCGGGCACTCGGCCGAACGGACGCGGCAACCCCACCGTTGACGAAGTCGGGGCGGCACCACGAGCGGGCGCGTGTAGTAGATTGGACGTTCTGCGCAGCAGGGAAGGGCGCAGGGCGCAAACAACTGTCAGCCGCAATGCCACGCAGGCTGATAATCCACGCTATCCAGAAAAGAGGCACGTTGTCAAGCCCCTCCGATGACCTCCGGCTCGCGGAAACCGAGGCGGAGCAGGAATACGTGTCGATGCTGTACGGCAGGCTGGACGACCTCCGCGAGCAGAGCTCGAAGCGCCTGGCCGGCGCGCTGAGGCAAACCGGGGGGACGCACCAGATGCGCTCCGAGCGGGACACCGCGGTGGCGCTGTACTCCGATCAGCTCGCCCAGTACAGCGCCGTGGAGAACGGGCTGTGCTTCGGTCGGCTGGACTTCCACACCGACGGCCGTTTCTACATCGGCCGGATCGGCTTGTTCGACGAGGACAAGGAGTACGAACCGCTGCTGATGGACTGGCGCGCGCCCGCCGCCCGCCCGTTCTACCTCGCCACCGCCGCCGCCCCGGAGGGCGTGCGCAGGCGCCGCCACCTGCGGACCAAGCAGCGCAAGGTCGTCGGCATGGACGACGAGGTGCTCGACATCAACTCGGTCGACCCCCACCGGTCCTCGGAGGGCCTGACCGGTGAGGCGACCCTGCTGGCCGCGGTCAACGCGAGCCGCACCGGGCAGATGGGCGACATCGTCGCCACCATCCAGGCCGAGCAGGACCGGATCATCCGCACCGAGCTGAACGGCGTCGTGGTCGTGCAGGGCGGTCCGGGCACGGGCAAGACCGCGGTGGCCCTGCACCGCGCCGCCTACCTGCTCTACACGCACCGGCGGCAGCTGGCCAAGCGCGGCGTGCTGGTGGTCGGGCCGAACGCGACGTTCCTGCGCTACATCGGGCAGGTGCTGCCCTCGCTGGGCGAGACGGGCGTGCTGCTGTCGACCGTGGGCGAGCTGTTCCCGGGCCTGACCGCGGTGGGCCGCGAGCCCGCCGCGGCCGCGGCGCTCAAGGGCCGCGCCGAGATGGCGGACGTGGTGGCGCGGGCGATCAAGGACCGGCAGGAGGCGCCGGGCCTGGTCGAGGTCCCGTTCGACCAGGACGTGCTGCGGCTGGACCGGCGGGCCATCAGCGACGCCCGCGGCCGGGCCCGCCGCACCCGGCGGCCCCACAACGAGGCGCGGCGCACGTTCCAGCGCGAGATCATCTCGACGCTGGCCGCGCAGGCGGTGTCCCGGCTGGGGCGCCACCTGCTGGACCAGGCCGACATCGACGACATCCGGCGGGAGCTGCGCGAGGAGCCGTCCGTGCAGCGGGTCGTCGAGCGGCTGTGGCCGACGCTGACCCCGCAGCGGCTGCTGGAGGACCTGTACGCGTCGCCGAAGCTGATCGCCAAGGCCACGCCCAAGCTCTCGCCCGCCGAGCGCGAGCTGCTGCGCCGGCCGCGCGGGGCGGAGTGGACGCCGGCCGACGTGCCGCTGCTCGACGAGGCGGCCGAGCTGCTGGGCGAGGACGACACCGAGGCCAAGGCGCGGACCGAGCGCCGGCGGCGGCAGGCGATCGACTACGCGCAGGGCGTGCTGGACATCCTGGACCTGGAGGACGACGCCGACCCGGACATCCTCATGGCGACCGACCTGGTCGACGCCTACCGGCTGGCCGAGCGGCACGGCGCCGAGCGCTACGAGACCGCGGCCGAGCGCGCCGCGGCGGACCGGACGTGGACGTTCGGGCACGTCATCGTGGACGAGGCGCAGGAGCTGTCGGCGATGGCGTGGCGCACGCTGATGCGGCGCTGCCCGTCCAAGTCGATGACCGTGGTGGGCGACATCGCGCAGACCGGCGACATCGCGGGCGCGTCGTCGTGGGACCAGGTGCTCTCGCCGTACGTGATGGACCGGTGGAAGCTCACCGAGCTGACCGTGAACTACCGGACGCCGTCGGAGATCATGGCCGTGGCGGCGGACGTGCTGGCGTCGGTCGACCCGGCGCTGAAGCCGCCGACCTCGGTGCGGGACAGCGGTTTCCCGCCGTGGGCGCTCGGGGTGGACTCGGTGGCCGAGACCCTGCCGGCGCTGGTGGAGAAGGAGGTCGCCGGCGTCGGCGACGGCAAGGTGGCGGTGATCGTGCCCGCGGCGTCGGTGGCGGAGCTGCGCGCGGTCGTGCCGGGCGCGTCCGACGACCTGGACGCGCAGGTGGTGGTGCTGGGGGTGGTCGACGCGAAGGGGCTGGAGTTCGACTCGGTGCTGGTCGTGGAGCCGGCGGGGATCCTGGCCGAGTCGCCGCGCGGGGCGAGCGACCTGTACGTGGCGCTGACCCGGGCCACGCAGCGGCTGGGCGTGGTGCACACCGGTGAGCTGCCGGAAGTGCTGGGGAGGCTGACCACCGGGTGACCGGCGCGCGGGCGGCGGCGGGGTCGCGCCCGGACCGGCGCGCGGGCGTCACCGGCCGAGCCGGTACCCCAGCCCCGCCGCCGCGACGCCGACGACCACGCTGATCGCGACGTTCGCCAGCGCCCGCCCCGCGCGGCCCTCCTCGACCAGCGCCACGGTCTCCCAGCTGAACGTGCTGAACGTGGTCAACCCGCCGCAGAAGCCGGTGCCGACCAGCGCCGCCACCGCGGGGGCGGACCCGGCCACCAGGCCCAGCACGAACGACCCCACCACGTTCACCAGCAGCGTCGCCCACGGGAACGAGCGCCGCAGCGCGCGACCGACCAGGTACCGCAGCACCGCCCCGACCGCCGCCCCGGCGAACACCAGCACCGGCGTCACGGCACGACCCGGCGGGTGAGCGCGGCGGCCCCGGCGGTCGCGGACAGGCCCAGCAGGACCGACGCCACGAGGTACGCCGCGGCCCGCCAGTCCCCCAGCTCCACCGCGTCCAGCGCGCAGGCCGAGAACGTCGTGAAGCCGCCCAGCACGCCCACGCCGAGGAACGGCCGGGCCAGCGGGTGCAGCCGGGGCGCCACCACCAGCAGCGCCCCGATCAGCGCGCACCCGACCACGTTGACCAGGAGCACGCCCGCGACACCCGGCACCGCCGGCCCCACCCCGTAGCGCGCCGCGCCGCCCAGCCCGCCGCCCAGGGCCACGGCGGCGACCACGCGGTTCTCAGTGGTCACGCAGGTGGTCCACCAGCCGGTCCAGGGCGGCCAGGGCGCGCACCACGTCGGCCCGCTCCCCCGGTTCGAGCTTGTCCAGCGCCGAGCCGATGCGCTTCTCGTGCGCGGCCTGCCACACGGCCAGCTGCTCGTGCCCCCGGGGCGTGACCGACAGGCGCGCGACGCGGCGGTCCGCCGGGTCGCCGCCCCGCTCGACGAGGCCGCTCTCGATGAGCTGGCCGACCAGCCCGCTGACCGTGTTGGGCGCGAGGCGCAGCTCCGAGGCCAGGTCGCCCACGCGCATCGGGGGCCGCTCGGCGAGGGTCTGGAGGAGTTCGACCCGGGCCATCGGCAGCGCGTCCCACGGCCATTCGGAGCGGATGCTGGTGCGCAGCGCCCGGCGGAGCCTGGTGACCACGTCGGTGAGCGTGCGGGCCTCGTCTGACATGGGCGAAGGGTACTGGCCGGCGACCCCCCGGCGGGTGGTCGCGACGCTCGCGGCGCCCCGGTGCCCGGCATGTGGGACGGCTCGCCGGACGGCACGTCTCCCGGGCACCGGTCGTGGTCCTCGTCACTCCGACGGCCACACCGACGAGTGGTGTCTAGGCCGATCGGGGACAAGCGGGCTCACCCCCTGCCAACGCACGGATCATGTCAGTACTGTCGCCCCGCGGGGGCGAGGCGGATGGGTGAGGTGCGGTGGCGGATCGGCTGAGCTGGGTCCCTGACGACGTCGACACGGGGCTGCCCAGCGCCGCCCGGCTCTACGACTACCTGCTGGGCGGCGGCCACAACTTCGCCGCCGACCGGGCGTTGGCGGAGAAGTTCATCCTGGCCCAGCCCAACGCGCGCACGATCGCCCGGCTCAACCGGTCCTTCCTCCGGCGCGCGGTGCTGCACCTGGTCGACGCCGGCGTGCGGCAGTTCCTGGACCTGGGGTCCGGCATCCCGACCGTCGGCAACGTGCACGAGGTCGCCGGCCGGGCCGCGCCCGGGTCGCGCGTGGTCTACGTGGACTTCGAGGACGTCGCCGTCGCGCACAGCCGGATGATGCTGGAGCGCGAGGAGTCGGCCACGATCCTCCAGGAGGACATGACCGACCCGGAGGCGGTGCTGGCCGCCGCCCGCGGCACCGGCCTGCTGGACTTCGCCGAGCCGGTCGGCGTGCTGGCCGTGGGCGTGTTCCACTTCGTGCCGCCGGAGGCGGACCCGGCCGCCGTGGTCGCCGCCTACCGCGACGCGGTGGCGCCCGGCAGCCACCTGGCGCTCTCCCAGTTCACCTCGGACCTCCAGCCGGAGGAGATGGCCCGGGTGGTCGAGGTGATGAAGAAGAGCGCGAACCCGATGTACCCGCGCACCCACGCCGAGATCACCGCGCTGTTCGCGGGCTTCGACCTGGTCGAGCCCGGGGTGGTGCCGCTGCCGCGGTGGCGCCCGGAGGAGGGCGCCGCCGAGGAGGACGCCGAGCGGGCCGGGATCTTCGCCGGGGTGGGCCGCAAGGGGTGAGCGCCCGTGCCACCACCCGCTAGGACCCGTCGCAGGGAACTGGCCCGCGCGTGGATGCGCGCGATCTACCCGACCGCGTACGTGCCCCGGTCGCCGGTCGAGATCGAGCTGTACCTGCTCGACCTGGTGGACGTGGTCGTGGACGCGGTGCGGGCCGAGCCGTTCACGCCCGAACCGGTCGTCGCCGTCGGCCGCGGGCTGGTCGAGGCGCACTTCACCGGGCCGGACACGTTGCGGCGGACCACGGAGGTGCTCGGGCACGCCCTGCTGTTCAGCCCGGAGTTCGACGACGTGCCGGGGCTGGTGGAGCGGGCGGTCGCGATCCTGGGCGCGGTGGGCGCCGGCTTCGCCACCGCGATGCGGCTGGACGCGTTCGACCAGCAGGAGGAGGTCAAGCAGGCGCTGCTGCTGGCCAAGCGCCGGGCCGAGCGCGGGCTGCGGGTCAGCGAGGCGCGGTTCCGCGAGGTGTTCGACTCGTCCGGGTTCGGCATGGTGATCACCGACGCGCGCGGCACGTGCGTGGAGGTCAACGAGTCGATGGCCGAGATGGTCGACCGGGACCCGGGCTGGTTCGCCGGGCGGCGGCTGGCCGAGCTGTTCCACCCCCGGGACGCGGAGCACCTGACCGTCGCGTACCGGTCGGTGGGCGAGGGCCGGGTGGAGCGGTTCCGGGAGCAGCGGCGGCTGCTGCGCGCGGACGGCGAGCCGGTGTGGGCGCACCTGGCCGTGTCGCTGCTGCGCGACGACGCCGGCGCGCCCGCCTACCAGGTGACGATGGTGGAGGACGTCAGCGAGCTGCACCTGCTCCAGAAGAACCTGGACTTCCAGCTGGTGCACGACTCGCTGACCGGCCTGGCGAACCGGCCGAGCTTCATCAGCCGGTTGGAGGCGCTGCACTCGCGCGGCGGGATCACCCTCTACCACCTGGACCTGGACGGTTTCTCGGTGGTCAACAACGGCCTGGGCCACGAGGTGGGCGACCGGCTGCTCAAGGAGGTGGCCCACCGGTTGGAGGCGGTGGTCGTCGGCGAGGAGGCGCTGGTCGCGCGGATGGGCGGCGACGAGTTCGCCGTGGTGGTGGTCGACTCGCCCACCACGCCGACCGTGCCCGACCTGGTGGAGCGGATCAACGAGGCGCTGGAGCGGCCGATGGACGGCGGCGTGGCGCTGTCGTGCGGCATCGGCGTGGTGGACCGGCCCCCGGCCGGCTGGGACGTGGCCGAGCTGCTGCGCGCCGCGAACGCCACGCTGCGCCGGGCCAAGGAGGCGGGCAAGCGGCAGTGGCTGCCCTACGACCGGCACGAGGACCAGCGGTCGCGGACCCGGATGGCGCGGGCGGCGCGGATGCCCGGCGCGCTGGCCGACGGTGAGCTGGAGGTCGAGCACCAGCCGGTGGTGGACCTGGCGACCGGGCGGGCGCTCGGGCACGTGGCGCGCCTGCGGTGGGACGACCTGGACCACGACGAGTGCGTGGAGCTGGCCGAGGCCAACGGGTTGTCGCTCGCGCTCGGCCAGTGGGCGCTGCGCGAGGCGGCGGGCGAGGTGACCGGCGTGCTGTTCTTCGAGCTGTCGCCCATGCAGTCGCGCGACGAGGACCTGGTCCGCGCGGTGAAGCGGACCCTGGACGAGACCGGCCTGCCCGCGTCGCGGCTGCGGATCTTCCTGGACACCAGGTCGATGTTCACCGAGACGGGGCAGGACAACGCGCGGGTGCTGCGCGACAGCGGCATCACCACCGGCCTGAGCCGCTTCAACGGCGGGCAGGCCGAGCTGTCGCTGCTGGCCGAGCTGCCGGTGGGCTCGCTGGTGCTCGACCCGTCGGTGGTGACCAGGCTGGCGGACCTGCCGCGGGGCTTCCTGCACGACGCGATCACCCGCATGGTGGAGCTGGTGCGGCGGTCCGGCGTGGCCGTGCTCGTGCCGGACGTGCGCGACCGGGAGCGGGCCGACTGGTGGGCGCGGGTCGAGGCGGACGCCGCGTTCGGCGACCACTTCGGACCGGCCGTGCCGGGCTACGAGCTGTAGCGCGGTCGTTTCCCGGCCGGGAACCGCCCCGGCCGGGAAACGACCGCGCTACACCTGCTTCACCGCCGCCAGCAGCTTGGTCAGCGAGTCCTTCGCGTCACCGAACAGCAGGGTCGTCTTCGGGTTGTAGAGCAGGGTGTTGTCCACCCCGGCGAAGCCCGGCCGCATCGACCGCTTCATGAACACCACGGCCTTGGCCCGGTCCACGTCGAAGATGGGCATCCCGTAGATCGGGCTGCTCGGCTCGTCCCGCGCGCCGGGGTTGACCACGTCGTTCGCCCCCACCACCAGCACCACGTCGACGCTGCCGATGCCGGGGTTGACGTCGTCGAGCTCCTTGAGGTGCTCGTAGGGCACGTCGGCCTCGGCGAGCAGCACGTTCATGTGCCCCGGCATCCGGCCCGCGACGGGGTGGATGCCGTACGCCACGTCGATGCCGCGCTGCTCCAGCAGCTGCGCCAGCTCCCGCGCGGCGTGCTGGGCCTGCGCCACGGCCAGGCCGTAGCCGGGGACCACCAGCACCGAGTGGGCGTAGCCGAGCAGGATCGCGACGTCCTCGACGGTGCCCGACCGGACGGTGCGCTGCTCGCCGGTCGCCGCCGCGGTGGCGGTGGTCTTGAAGGCGCCGAACAGGATGTTGGTCAGCGGGCGGCCCATGGCCTGCGCCATCAGCCGGGTCAGGATCGTGCCGGACGCGCCGACGAGCGTGCCGGCGACGATCAGCAGCGTGTTGGCCAGCACGTAGCCCGACGCGGCCACGGCCAGGCCGGTGAACGCGTTGAGCAGCGAGATCGCGATCGGCACGTCCGCGCCGCCGACCGGCAGCACGAACAGCACGCCCAGCGCGAGCCCGGCCACCGCGAGCAGCACCAGGAGCGTGCCGCTGCCGGTGAGTACGACACCCAGCGCCAGCAGCGCGCTCGCCACCGCCGCCGCGACGCCGACCACCTGGCCGGCGGGCAGCAGCACGGGCCGCGTGGTCATGACCTCCTGGAGCTTGAGGAAGGTGACCACGCTGCCGGAGAAGCTGACCGAGCCGATCAGCACGGTGAGCACGGTGGCGACCTGGAACAGCACCGAGCCCTCGGCGACCTCCAGGAACTCGGTGAGCGCCACCAGCGCCGCCGCCGCGCCGCCGACGCCGTTGAACAGCGCCACCATCTGCGGGATGGCGGTCATCTTCACCGACCGCGCCGCCGGGATGCCGACCGCGACGCCGGCGGCGATCGCGACCAGGATGAGCAGTCCGTTGTGGACCGCGCCGTGGACGTAGGCGGTGACCACGGCCAGCGCCATGCCCGCCGCGCCGACCAGGTTGCCCGCGCGGGCGTACCTCGGCGTGCTCAGGCCCTTGAGCGCCAGCACGAAGCACAGGGCGGCGGCCAGGTAGGCGAGCTGGACCCAGGTCGGGCTCACCGCCGGTGCCCCTTGAACATCTCCAGCATCCGGTCGGTGACCACGAACCCGCCCACCACGTTGACCGTGGCCAGGAAGACCGCCGCCAGGCCGAGGGCGACCTCCAGTGCGTGCTCGGCGCGGCCGGTGATGAGGATCGCGCCGACCAGGATCACGCCGTGGATGGCGTTCGCGCCGGACATCAGCGGGGTGTGCAGGATGGTGGACACCTTCGACACGACCTCGAAGCCCACGAACACGGCGAGCACGAAGATCGTCAGCAGGTCGATCACGACAGCTCCCTCCTCAGCTCGCCCCGGTGGGTCAGGCAGCAGCCGGCCAGCACCTCGTCGTCGAGGTCCGGCGCCACCCGGCCGTCGGCGGTCATCATCACCAGGAGGTTGGCCACGTTGCGGGCGTAGAGGCGGCTGGCGTGCACCGGCATGGTGCTGGGCATGTTCCGGGCGCCGACGACGAGCACCTCGCCGAGCCAGGTGTCCTCGCCCGGCTGGGACGCGGCGACGTTGCCGCCGGACTCGGCCGCCAGGTCGACCACCACCGAGCCGGGGGTCATCGCCTTGAGCATGTCGTTGGTGACCAGCACCGGGGCCGTCCGGCCGGGCACGGCGGCGGTGGTGATGACGATGTCGGAGGCCGCGACGCGCTCGGCGATCAGCTGCCGCTGGCGTTCCAGGAACTCCTCGGACTGGGCCTGCGCGTAGACGCCGCCCTGGGTCTCCAGGTCCAGTTCGAGGAACTTCGCGCCGAGGCTGCGGACCTCCTCCTTGGCCGCGGCGCGCACGTCGTACGCCTCGACCACCGCGCCGAGGCGGCGGGCGGTGGCGATGGCCTGGAGGCCGGCCACGCCCGCGCCGAGGATGAGCACCTTGGCGGGCGGGACCGTGCCCGCGGCGGTGGTGAACATGGGCAGGAACTTCGGCAGCCGCCGGGTCGCCTCGACCACGGCGCGGTAGCCCGCCACCAGGGCCTGCGACGACAGGGCGTCGGCCGACTGGGCCCTGGTCACCCGGGGCAGCAGGTCGAGGCTGAAGGAGGTGACCCCGTTGGCCCGGAGGACCTCGACCAGCTCCGGCTCGGCGTTGGGCTGGAGGAAGCTGATCGTGATGTCGCCCTCGCGCAGGCGGGCGGCCTGCTCGGGGGTCGGTGGTTGGACGGAGACCAGGACCTCGCACCGCCCGGCGGGGTGGTCTGGGACGACGTTCGCACCGGCTGCGCGGTAGGCGGCGTCCGAGGCGTGGGCGTGTCTGCCCGCTCCGGCTTGCACGTCCACCGTGAGTCCGGCACCGATCAGCGTGGTCACCGTTTCCGGCAGACCGGCTACGCGGCGCTCGGCGGGCCGCGACTCCGCGGGTACACCCACTCTCACGGTGATCACGGTAGACCGCTCGAGGTGATCTACGCCACAGTTGACCCTTCACTTCAACCGTATGTACGTCTTGTTGCGCCGAACGGTCAGTGGATGACCGGGCAGACGCCCGTGGTGTCGCCGGGGAAGAAGTTCGGCACCAGCTCGCGCCGGTCGTAGTAGCGGTGGAAGACGCCGGTGATGCCGCTGGACATCGGCGGCACGATCCAGGTCCAGTCGGCCGGGCACGACCGGCCCGCCGCCTCCTCCTTCTCCAGGTGCGCGAGGAACCGGTCGGACTCGGTGTGGTGGTCGGTGATGGTGACGCCCGCCCGCGCGAACGAGTGCAGCACCGCCCGGTTCAGCTCGACCAGGACCCGGTCCTTCCACAGCGTCCGCACGCTGGAGGTGTCCAGCCCCATCCGCCTGCCCAGGTACGGCAGCAGGTCGTACCGGTCGGCGTCGGCGAGGTTGCGCGCGCCGATCTCGGTGCCCATGTACCAGCCGTTGAACGGCGCGGCCGGGTAGTCGACCCCGCCGATGCGCAGGCGCATGTTGCTGATCACGGGCACCGCGTGCCAGCGCAGCCCCAGCCGGGCCAGCCACGGCAGCTCGGGGTGCTCGATCGGCACCTCCAGCACGGCCTCGCCGGGCAGCTCGACCAGGCAGGACTCGGCGCCCTCGCGCGTCACGACCAGCGGCAGCACGTCGAACGGGCCGCGCCGGGCCGGCGGCCGCCACCCCAGCTCCAGCGCCTCCTCCGTCAGGCCCAGGTTGCGCCGGTCGCCCAGCACGCCGCCGTCCGAGCCGAGGTAGCCGGCGTAGCGGATCAGCTGCTCGTTGCGGATGCGCGGTCCCGGCCGGCCCGGCTCGTCCGGGGCGAACACGCTGATCACCGGGCGCACCTTGCCGCCGTTGCCGGCGAGCTTGAGGTGCTCGACGCACTCGTCGGCCACCTCCTTGGGGTCGCGCAGGTCCCGCAGGTCGCGGACCCTCAGGCTGCGCCAGTACAGCCGGCCGATGCAGCGGGCGCTGTTGCGCCACGCGACGCGCGCGCCGAACACCAGCTCGTCCGCCGTGTGGCGGTACGTGCCGGTGGCGGCGACCTCGGCGTGCACCTCCGCGAGGCGGTGCTCGACGGGGCCGAGCTCCGGGTGCTCGCCGTGGTGCAGGCGGACGAAGTCCTCCGCCTCGGCCAGGTCGACGGACGGGGCGGCGGACGGGGCGTGCGGGGACATGGCTTCAGCCGGGCACGAGGGGACGGGGGCCATGGCGGGACACCGTAGTTGCCCCTGCACGCACCGTGCACCGCGGTGTTCGGCACCGGGGGTGGGCACCCCCCGCGTCGAGGGATACACGGTGCGTGCTTGATCGCGCGAAAGAGTGACCCATCCTGGGAAAACGAGTGATATTTGATTGTTATCCGAGCGAGGCTCGGCAGTTACTTGTGATGTACGTCACCGGCGATGTGCCCCCTATCGGGTGACAGCTCGGGCGGGGTCCAGCCGGTGAACCGGTTCATGCCCCGCAGCCCGACCCCGGCGGGCACGGCGCGCATGACCGCGTTCCGCGCCTTCACCACCAACGGGTGACGGACCCGGTGCCCCACCCGGCCCAACAGTCGGGAGGCCCGAGCGACGGCCTGCGTGCGCGGCCGGCGCTGCCGGTCGTACTCGGCCAGCGCGGTCGGCAGGTCGTGCCGCGCGCACATCGCGGCCAGCACCACCCCGTCCTCCACCGCGGTGCACGCGCCCTGGCCCAGGTAGGGCGTCATCGCGTGCGCGGCGTCGCCCAGCAGGGCCACCCGCCCGCGCACGTAGGTCGGCAGCGGCGTGGCCAGCTCGTGGATGTCGTGCCGCAGCACGGTCCCTGGCGGGGTCGCGTCCAGCAGCGCCGCGACCGGGTCGTGCCACCCTCCGACCAGCCGCCGGACCTCCGCCAGCTCGTCGGCGGCGCGGGCGCCCTCCGGCGCGGTGGTCGCCGCGTACCAGCACACCCGGCCGTCGCCCAGCGGCAGCACGCCGAACTCCGCGCCCGGCCCCAGCGTCTGCCCGATCTCCAGGTCGCGCGGGAACCCCGCCCCGGTCACGCCGCGCCACCCCGTCGTGCCCGCGTAGACCGGTCCCGGGTGGTCGGGGAACAGCTCGCGCCGGATCCCGCTGCGCAGGCCGTCGGCGGCCACCACCAGGTCCGCGTCCACCTCCTCGACCGACCGCACCTCGGTCGCGGTGACCAGGCACTTCTCCGGCAGCGCGGAGCGCAGCACCCGGTGCAGGTCGGCCCGGTGCACGGCCACCACGCGGTCGGACCCCGCCTCGGCGACGCGCACCAGCGCCCGCCCCCTCGGGTCGCGGATCAGGCCCGCCACGCGCGGGGTGCCGATCCGCCGCACCTCGTCGGCCAGCCCCAGTCGCGCCAGGGCGCGCAGGGCGTTCGGCATCACCCCCACCCCCGCGCCGACCTCGCCGAACTCGGGCGCCCGCTCCAGCACGGTCACCTCCCACCCGACCGCGCGCAACGCCACCGCGGCGGTGATCCCGCCGAGACCGCCACCCACCACGACCGCCTTCATCGCCTACCCCTTCTACACCTGTAGATAGCGGTACTCTACAGGTGTAGAAGGGAGACGCACCGTGACGGACCGCACGGCGGCACTGGCCGACGCCGCCATCCACCTCGTGGCGACCCGGGGGATGCGCGGCCTGACCCACCGCGCGGTGGACGCGGAGGCCGGCGTGCCGCTCGGCTCGACGTCCGCGTACTTCCGCACGCGGAAAGCCCTGGTGGAGGGCGTGGTGCGGCGGCTGGCGGAGCTGGATGCGGCGGAGGTGGAGGCGGCGGGCCTGACCGCGCCCCGGGACCCCGACGAGCTGGCCGAGGGCGCCGCGCACGTCCTGGACCGGTGGATGAGCGCCACCCGCGAACGCACCCTGGCCCGCTACGCCTGCCTGCTGGAGGCCACCCACCACCCCGAGCTGCGCGACGTGCTGGCCCACGGCGAGGTGTCGCGCGCCCAGGCGCGGGCGGTGCTCACCGCGTGGGGCGCGCCCGAGCCCGAGCGGCAGAGCCGGGAGCTGGTGGCCTTCCTCGACGGCCTGCTGTTCGACCGGCTGGTGGGCGCGGGCGCCCTGCACGCGCCCGATCCGGGGACGCCGGAGAGCCGGGCCGAGCTGACGCAGGCGGTGCGCTCGGCGCTGCGGGCCGTCCTCGGGCGCTGAAGCCCGGGTGCCCAAGCTCGGGCGTTGAAGCTCAGGCGTTGAAGCCCGGGGCGGGGGTGGCGCGGCGCCACCCCCGCCTACGCGGACCGCTCCGAGCTGCCCAGCCGGGGGAACGGGTCGGTGGAGAACACCACCTCCACCGGCACCTCGAAGTACTGGGCGAGGCGCAGCGCCAGGTACAGGCTCGGGCTGTACTCGCCGCGCTCCAGGTAACCCACCGTCTGGTAGTGGATGCCGAGGGCCTCGGAGAGCTGCCGGCGTGACACCCCGCGTTCCGCGCGCAGCATCGCGATCCGGTTGTAGACGCTCTCGCTCACACCAAACCCCCCGGCTCAGGAGCCCCTCTGCAACGCCGCCTGGCGGCGCTGCTCCATGTCCGTGCCCGACTCCCGGCGGGCCATCCGCCGCAGGATCGTAGGCGCAAGCAGGAACCCGACCACCGCCCACGTCGCCAGCACCAGCGCCATCAGCGGCAGCCGCCAGGTCCCGCCCACCTCCGCGGCCGCGGCGGCGTCGGGCAGCAGCGCCCACCTCGTGCCGTGCCCCACCCAGTACACGGGGAACACCTGCGCGACCCCCTGGAGCCACCCGGGCAGGGCGGTGATCGGGTAGAAGATGCCCGAGATCGCCGTGATGCCCATGATCGGCAGCATGGTGATCCCCATGGCGCCGCCGGGGCTCTTGGCGATCGAGCCGGCGACCGCGCCCCACGGCAGCGTGGCGGCCATGCCCAGCGCCAGCACCCCCGCCATGGACAGCAGGCCGCCGATCCCCGCGTCGGCGATCACGTCCACCAGGAACAGCGCCGGCAGGACGACCACCGCCAGGCTGAACACGGTGTCCAGCGAGGTCTGCACGACCCGGCCCACCAGGTAGCCGACCATCCCGTTGGGCACGGCCTTGGCGCGCAGCAGCGTGCCGTCCTCGCGGTTCATCGACAGCGAGCCCGCGGGTCCCACCAGGCCGCTGAAGGCCACCGACATGCCGATCATGCCCGGCAGCGTCAGCGAGGCGAGCGACATGCCCGTGCCCTCCACCTGCGAGTCCCGCTGGAACCACAGCACGGTCAGGAAGGCGATCGCGGAGAAGAGGTTGAACCCCTGGTCGGCGCTGCGCAGGCTGTGCTTGAACTCGCGCCACCCCCGGTCCAGGCCCAGTCGGGCCCCGTACAGCGTGGCGTTCACAGCGCGGCCACCTCCTCCTCCTGCTCCGCCCGGCCGCCCTCGTGCCGCTGCACGAGGGCCATGTAGGTGTCCTCCAGGGTGCTGCGCCGCACCTCCAGCTCGGAGATGCCGCTCTCGTGCCGGCGGAACAGGTCGCGGACGAACGCGGTCGCGTCGTCGGTGGTGTGCACGTGCCGGTGGCCGTCGTGGGTCCAGATCACCTCGGACTTGCCCGCGACGTGGCGGCTGAGCTGGTCGGGGCTGCCGTTGGCGATGATCCGACCGCCCGCGAGCACGAGGATGCGGTCCGCGAGCCGCTCCGCCTCGGCCAGGTCGTGCGTGGTGAGCAGGATCGTCATGCCCTCCAGGTCCGACAGCCGGTGCACCAGGTCGTGGAAGTCGCGGCGCGCGTGCGGGTCGAAGCCCGCGGTCGGCTCGTCGAGGAACAGCAGCTCGGGCCGGCCGACGATGCCGATCGCCACGTCCAGCCTGCGGCGCTGGCCGCCGGACAGCTTGGCGACCTTCTTGTGCGCGTGCTCGGCCAGGCCGACGGTCCCGATCAGCTCGTCGGTGTCGAACGGGCGCGGCCGGTCCGGCGTGCCGTAGGGCCGGTAGTAGCGGCCGACGTGGTCCAGCAGTTCGCGGACGCGCCAGCGCGAGTGGTCGCGCCACGACTGGAGCACCACGCCGAGCTTGGCGCGCCACATCTCGTCGCCCCGGCCGGGCTCCTCCCCCAGGACCCGGACGTGCCCCGCCGACGGCAGCCGGAAGCCCTCCAGGATTTCGATCGTGGTGGTCTTGCCCGCCCCGTTGGGCCCGAGCAGGGCCACCACCTCGCCGGGCGCCGCGCTGAAGGCGACGCCGCGCAGCACGTCCGTCGTGCCGTAGCGCATCCGCAGATCACGCACCTCGATGACCAAGGACCCTCACCTCCCCCTCGTCAGAGTTCTCCCGCGCTTTGTAGCACACCTGCTATCACCCGTACTACGGATATCTCCTTACGGCTTATTTACTTCACGGGTTCGTGAATTTTCTGTAGCTTGCGAAGGAGGTTCGTGAACGCACTGGGAGGTGTGCGGAATGACCGAAACCCTGACGACCGGCCTGCCCGTCGAGAGGCCCGACCCGTTCAACCCGCCCGCGGAGCTGGGGATCCTCCGCGAGACGGAGCCGATCAGCAGGCTCCGGTTCCCGGACGGCCACCTCGGGTGGCTCGTGACGAACTACGCGCTGGCCCGGGAGGTGCACGCGGACCTGCGGTTCAGCAGCCGCAGCGAGCTGCACCACATCCTGCGGGAGGTGGGCGGCCAGGCCGTGCCGCAGCAGCCGCCCGCCCAGCCGGGCATGTTCATCGGGCAGGACGCGCCCGACCACACCCGCTACCGCAAGCTGCTGACCGGCCAGTTCACCGTGCGGCGGATGAACCAGCTGATGCCGCGCGTCGAGCAGATCGTGGCCGAGCACCTGGCGGGGCTGCGGGCGCACGGCTCGCCGGTGGACCTGGTGGAGCACTTCGCGCTGCCGGTGCCGTCGATGGTGATCTGCGAGCTGCTGGGGGTGCCCTACGAGGAGCGGGAGGGGTTCCAGCGCGACACGGGCGCGGCGCTGAGCCTGAACAGGCCGTTCGAGGAGATCAGGGCGGCGTTCGACCGGGTGCTGGAGTTCGTCGCGGACCTGGTGGCGCGCAAGCGCGCCGAGCCCGGCGACGACATGCTCAGCGGCCTGATCGCCACCGGCGAACTCGACGACGAGGAGGTGGCCAACATGGGCCTGCTCCTCCTCGTCGCCGGGCACGAGACGACCGCGAACATGCTGGGCCTGGGCACGTTCCTGCTGCTGACCAGGCCCGACCAGCTCCGGCTGCTGCGCGACGACCCGGCGTTGGTGGACAACGCGGTCGAGGAGCTGATGAGGTACCTGTCGATCATCCACTTCGGCACCACGCGCACGGCGCTGGAGGACGTGGGGATCGGCGGCGTGGTGGTCCGCGCGGGTGAGACGGTGTCGATCTCGGTGACCGCCGCGAACCGCGACCCCGAGCGCTTCGAGCGGCCCGACGAGTTCGACGTGACGCGGTCCGCCTCGGGGCACCTCGGGTTCGGGCACGGGGTGCACCAGTGCCTCGGGCAGCAGTTGGCGCGGATCGAGATGAGGGTGGGGTACGCGGCCCTGTTCCGGGAGTTCCCGGACCTGCGGCTGGCGGTGCCCGCGGCGGAGGTGAGGATGCGGACGGACATGGCGATCTACGGTGTGCACGAGCTGCCGGTGGCGTTCTCGTGAGGGTCGAGGTCGATCAGGAGCGGTGCGTGGGGTCGGGCATGTGCGCGCTGACCGACCCGGTCGTGTTCGACCAGGACGAGACCGACGGGACGGTGCTGCTGCTGGAGCCGTCGCCGACCGGCGCGCACGCGAAGGCGGCGCGGGAGGCCGAGCACCTGTGCCCGGCGGGGGCGATCAGGGTCGTCGGATGACGGGAGCCGCCGGGGCCACGCGCCCCGGCGGCGCAGCCCTGCACGGCTTGGGGCGCGGTGGCTCCCCTCAGAGCGCGAGGTGCAGCCGCAGCGCCTCGTCCAGCTGCTTGAGCACGGTGGGCGGCAGACCGCCGATGCGGGCGCGGAGCCTGGCCGCGGCGACCGTGCGCACCTGCTCGGCCTGCGCCTTGGAGTCCGTGCCCAGCCCGCAGTCCCTGGCGGGCAGCAGGACCTGGAACGGGTACACCTTCGCGGTGTTCGAGGTGATCGGCACGATCGTCACGACCCCTCGGCCGCCCCGCCCGGCGGCCCGGTTCGCCGCGTCGTTGCTCACGACCACGGCCGGGCGGACCTTGTTGGCCTCGGCGCCCCGCACGGGCTCCAGGTCCACCCAGTAGATGTCACCTCGCCGCATCGAGGACACCGTCCGGCGCGGTCACGTCCCACATGTCGGCTTCACCCTCCGCTTCCCACTCCTCCCACGCGCCGGCGTAGGCGTTCTCCAGCCCGGCCTCGCGCAACAGGGTGATCGCCTGGTGGATCACCGAGGACCGCGAGGCGCTGCGGTGTTGCCGCAGGTAGCGATCAACGAACTCTACGTCCTCCTCGGGGAGGCTCACACTGATTTTCACACCCCTGATGCTACCCACGTTCCTACCGCCCGAACACGGCCCCGACCGGACGCAGGTGCCGGCGGCGGGCGGCGGTGTGGGGTAGTACGAGAGGCGTCGAGGTGAAGGCAGCCACCGGGAGGACCCACGTGAAGATCCGCTCAACCGCCCTGTTAGCCGGCGCGGCCCTGCTCGTCTCCTGCTCGCCCGAACCCGGCGCCCCGACCGCACTCGTCCCCGAACCGACCCCGGCTTTAACCGCCGCACCCCTGACCACCACGCCCCCGCCGGTCACCACAGCGGAAGCCGCACCGGCCACCCCGAAGACGTGCACCGTCCCGAACGTGGTCGGCCTGGTCCACCAGACCGCGCAGGACACCATGCAGGCCGCCGGCCTCTTCTTCCTCCACGAGGAAGACGCCACGGGCCAGGGCCGACTGCTCGTGGTGGACCGCAACTGGACCACCACGGCCCAGAGCGTCGCGGCGGGCGAGGTGGTCGACTGCGCCACCAGGATCGTCCTGTCGGCGAAGAAGATCGGCGAGTAGACCTGCGCCTCGGCATCCGCGAACGACCGCTGTGGATCATGCTTCGCGGCGGTCGAAGTCCACGATCATGAGCCTTCCCTCGCCTTCTCCGTACAAACGCCGTACGCTGGACTCGTCGGCGGGGAAGACCGACGGAGAGGTGGGGACATGTCGATCAAGCAAGCTCGCTTGGACTTTCGGCTCGACCAGGCCCAGAAGGGACGGATCGAGAGAGCCGCAGAACTGAGCAAGAAGTCGACCAGTTCATTCGTCGTGGAGGCGGCCGTAGACGCCGCAGACAAGGTACTCGCCCGTGCGGATGTAACGATCATGCCGGCGGAGCAGTTCGACGCACTCATGTCCGCCCTTGACGCGGCAGACGAAGCTCCCGGCTTGGCAAAGCTCAAATCAGCTCATCGGGGGTATGTGCGCAAGTGACGGACTGGGCCTCTTCCGCGCTGGACGAACAGCACGAACTCGCCAATTTTGATTGCGGCGTGCCCGTACTGGACGATTGGCTGAGGAATCAAGCGGTCAACGCCGCCAAGCGCGGAACCGCGAAAACATATGTTTGGACGTCGATCGGAGGTGATCGCGTTGTCGCGTACTACGCGATCACACCCCACCAGGTCGCGAGAGAAGAGGTGTCGTCCAGCCTCGCAGGAGGACTGACCGGCCCGGTACCCGCATATCTCTTGGGGAAGCTGGCACTGGATCGCTCCCTGCACGGCGGGGGACGCGGCGCGGAGTTGCTCCACGATGCCCTCACCAGACTGGTCGAGGCAGCAGAAGTCGCATCCGGACGACTGATCGTGGTGGATGCCATCGACGACAAGGCCGCAGCCTTCTACCGCAAATATGATTTCAAGCCGGTAATCGGAAACTCACGACGACTGGTCATCAAGGTCGCAACGGTACGAAAGGCCTTGGGACTTTAGCACCACCTCGCAGGCGAACGAACCGCCAACTCCTTGCCTCAACCACCGCGAAACCGTCCTGGCTCATGACGCAGAGCACGGGCGGCCTTCCCCGGCCGTCAACCGGGCAGCGGGAAGCTGAAGATCCATTAGACGCGACCGGTCACGTGGACGCCGTACGCGAACTTGATCGGCTGTCGTGCTCGCGGACACCGCCCCGCTTGCGGCGCTCCGCCGCCGTTCCGTTGACGGGCAGAGGCATGGACAGACGATCCTCAGTGGATCTTGCTAAGCCCTGTTCCGCCTGGTAGAGCGAGTAGGGCGGGTGGGGTTCGAACCCACGACCTGACGGATTATGAGTCCGCTGCTCTGACCGGCTGAGCTACCGCCCCCTGACGTGCGGTTCTGGAGGGTACAGATCAGCTTCCGGCGCGTCTCGGCAACCCGGCACGGCGTGACCAAGCTGTGCACTGCGACCTACGGGGCCCCGATGTCGGACGGTCGGTAGCCGGTCGGGTAGTTCGGGTACGTGCGGTTCGGGCGGCTGGTCAGGCTGGGTTCCCGGCGTGGCGGGAGGAGGCGGACGGCGTGTGCCCGCAGGCGCAGGGCCTGACGCGCGGAGGCGGCCAGCCAGGGCGGTTGGCGCGGGAAGCCGAAGGCCGACAGCATCCGGTCGTCCAGCATGGCCAGGACCGCGCGGGTCGTCAGGGACCTCGGGATCGGGTGGTACCAGGAGCAGAACAGGTCGAGCGTGTACCGGCCGATGCGGCGGTTGCTGTCGCTGTAGGCGAAGTGCTCGGCCTCGTAGTCCCGCTTGAACTCCCGGAACGCCTCGTAGGTCCCCGGCACCTCCCTGATCCCCATCCGCGCCCCCACGGCCCGGTAGAAGTGGAACGCGGCCAGGCGCTCGTGGTCGGTCAGCGGCCGCCAGCCGTAGCGGGTGATCCACTCGATCGGGTCGAACACGAACGTGGACAGCACGTACCTCATGTCGTCGTCGGAGATCGGGTGGCGCCCGTGCAGGCGGTTGACCACGCGCAGCGCCTCCCGGCCCCGCGGCGAGTCGTACCCGTGCTCGACCAGCTCCGCCATGAGCAGCGCGGTGTCGTCGTAGCGCTGCTGGGGCCGCCGCTCGAACTCTCCGGTGCGGGCGAGCAGCGCCGAGATCGACGGCACGCAGTACGTCCGGAACAGGGCGAACTCCAGCGCCCGCACGTAGTCCCAGGGGAACTCCTGGCCCGACGAGATGCGCAGGATCTCCACGTGGTCGCGCTCGGGGTCCAGCGACGTGATGCGGCGGCGGAGGGCGAAGCGGTCCCAGCGGTCCGGGCGGTACGTCCTGTCCGGGGGCGAGGCGGAGGGCATGGGATCAGCTTGCCGGAAGAAACCTGCCCCGAAGGGGTGACGAACGGGCCGGTTGGGGGTACCCCGGCCCCATGAGACGACAAAGCCCCAGGTCCGCCGGACCTGGGGCTGCCATCGCGCTCCCCCAACTGGATTCGAACCAGTAACCCTTCGATTAACAGTCGAATGCTCTGCCGTTGAGCTATGGGGGATTGTTCTGTTGTGCGCCTGGCCTCTGCGGCCTGACGGGACACAACTCTAGCGCATCCGGAACAGTGCCGGCGCACACCCCCCTCCCAACGGGATCAAGAGGGGCGTGACCAGGCACGATGGGAGGAGAAGACCTGATGAAGGGCATTCTGTTGGGCGCGGCGGTCGGCTACGTGCTCGGCGCGCGCGCCGGCCGTCACCGGTACGACCAGATCGCGCGGGTCTACCGCTCCCTGGCCGAGCACCCGGCGGTGCAGGGCGCGGCCGGGGTGGTGCGGGCCAAGGTGGGCGAGAAGACCGGTTTCGGTCGCCGGGTGACGCGGACGGCGCGGACGACACCGACGACGAACCCGAACGCCAACGGTTACCACCGCGACCCGGTCATCCCGCGCACCAACTGAGGCACCGACCGGAAGTCGGAAGAACGCCGCGGCCGCCCCCTCGGATCGACAGCGAGTCGACGGCGAGGGGGCGGCCGCGGCGTTCGGCGACGGTTGCGGCAGCCGGGAACGGCAGCCGGCGGGCGGGAATCGTCGCGGCGGGCGGGGACGGTCACGGCGCCCAAAACGGCCGCGGCGGTCGGCAGCGCCCACCGCGGACCGCCGGGCAGCACCGCTCAGAGCACCCGCGCCACCGCGAACACCCGGCGGAACGGGAACCACGTCGTGCCGTCCGCCCGAGGCGGGTAGACCTCCCGCAGGCGGGGTGCCAGCAGCGCCCGGAACTCCGCCCACCCCGCGTCGTCCAGCGCGGCCCGGACGGGGCGCAGCGCCGTCCCGGTGATCCACTCCAGCACGGCGTCCTCCCCCTCCAACCGCTGGAGGTACGTCGTCTCCCACGCGTCCACCGCCGCCCCGGACAGCACCTCCGCGTACCCGGCGGGGTCCAGCACCGGCGACTCCCGCAGCAGCCCCCTCAGCGCGGGCCGGCGCCGCTCCACCAGTTCCCGGACGAGCCGGTGCGACGGTCCGGCGAAGTTCCCCGGCACCTGCACCGCCAGCCACGCGCCCGACGGCAGCGCGCGCACCCACCCGCGCAGCAGCTCCTCGTGCCCCGGCACCCACTGGAGCACCGCGTTGGTCACCACCACGTCGACGTCGGGCCCCGGCTCCCACGAGGCGACGTCGGCCACCCGCGCGTCCACGCCGCGCGCCCGCGCCTCCGCGACCATCTCCGGCGACGAGTCCAGCGCCTCCACCACCGCCGACGGCCAGCGCTCGGCCAGCTCCAGGGTCAGGTTGCCGGGCCCGCAGCCCAGGTCGACCACCCGGCGCGGCGAGGTCGCGCCCACGCGCGCCACCAGCTCGCGGAACGGTCGCGACCGGTGGTCGGCGAACGCCAGGTACCGGGCCGGGTCCCACATGCGCACCCCCGAGCAGTACGGACGTACTGCTAGCCTACGCCGCTAGGGCTCTTCGCGCAGCGCGGCGATCTTGGCCGCCACCGACGCCGCGATCCCCCGCAGCTGCTCCACGTCCGAGTCCGGGTCCGGCCGCACCTGGAGCACCACGCCGTCGCGCCCGGCGACCTTGCGCTGGAGGAACCAGGCCCCCGGCGACTCGTGCCGGTGCCTCGACCTGATCGACCCCGTCACCCGCTCGTGCACGACCTGCGGCACCTTGCCCGGCGACTCCAGCGGGAACCGCTGCGGCACGAGGTCGCGCAGCACGACCGCCTCCCCCGCCGCGCCGTCCTCGACCGACTCCACCACCGACAGCACGTTCCCGCTCCAGGTCGCCTTGCTGACCAGGTGCCACCCGACCCGCCGCGGTCCGGCACCCTGCGCTCCCGGCAGCCACAGCCCGTGCGAGGTCGCGACCAGCCACGACGACCCCAGCGCCGCGGACGCCAGCACGTGCTCGTCCGCCACCAGCTCGCCGGTGAACCCCTCGGGCGCGCCCGAGCCGAACAACCTCCGCAGCAGTGCCCTCACAGTCCGCCCACCGCCTGTTCGCCCAACGCCTTGTGGTACTCCTCCAGCGCGACGAGGTCGCCGAACAGGTGCCGGTACTCGTCGGGCTCCTCCAGCGGCGAGACCCGCCGCAGCCGCGACTTGATGTCCGCGATCTGCTTGGCCACCAGCGACTTCTGCAAGCCCGCGAGCACGCCCTGCACGTACCGGTACTCGTCGTTGGTCTTCACCCGCAGCGGCTCGACGGACAGCTCCGTCAGCAGCGACCGCACCGCCTGGTGCGGGCAGCCCTGCGCCACCGCCTCGTAGTACTGCGGACCGGCCAGCCCCGCGGCCGCGCCGCCCGCCTTGCGGATGCCCTGGTGGACCTCCAGGTACGCCGGGTTGGTGAACGCCTCGTCGGGCACCGAGTCGTAGTACGGGCCGGCCATCTCCGGCAGCTGGAGGGCCGCCTTCACCGCCTCCCGCTCCATCAGCAGCGCCGGGTCGCGCGGGTTGGGCCGGACCGGGCCGTCCACGTCGACCGCCAGCGCGCCCTGGTCCGGGTCGACCGGGCGGCGGCGCGCGGGCGCGGGGGCCTTGCCGCCGGCGGTCTCCCGGACCCGCCGGACCACGGCGGCCTCGTCGTCCCAGCCCACCCACCACGCCAGGCGCGTGGCGTAGCCGTCGCGCTTGGCCCGGTCCTTGATCTGGGCCACGAACGGGACCATGGTCCTGAGCGCCTCGGCCCGGCCGTCCACCGAGTCCAGGTCGTAGTCCTTGAGCCGGGTGCGGATGGCGAACTCGAACAGCGGCGTGCGCCGGGCCACCAGGTCGCGCACCGCCACGTCGCCCTTGGCCTGCCGCAGCTCGCACGGGTCCATGCCGTCCGGCGCGACGGCGATGTAGGTCTGCGCGGTGAACTGCTGCTCGCCCTCGAACGCCTTGAGCGCCGCCTTCTGCCCCGCCGAGTCGCCGTCGAAGGTGAAGATCACCTCGCCGTTGAGCGAGTCGTCGATGAGCAGCCGCCGCAGCACGTTCATGTGGTCGGCGCCGAACGCCGTGCCGCAGGACGCGACCGCGGTGGGCACGCCCGCCAGGTGCATGGCCATCACGTCGGTGTAGCCCTCGACCACCACGGCCTGCCGCCGCTTGGCGATCTCCCGCTTGGCCTGGTCCAGCCCGAACAGCACGTGCGACTTCTTGTAGATCATGCTCTCGCTGGTGTTCAGGTACTTGGCCTGGATCTGGTCGTCCTCGAAGATCCGGCGCGCGCCGAACCCGACCACGTCGCCGCCGAGGTCCCGGATCGGCCACAGCAGCCGCCGGTGGAACCGGTCGATCGGCCCCTGGCGGCCCTCCTTGCTCAGCTGGGCCTTGATCAGCTCGGTCAGCTCGAACCCGCGGCCGAGCAGGTGCTTGGTGAGGCGGTCCCAGCCGGCGGGCGCGAAGCCGCAGCCGAACTGGCGGGCGGCGTTCTCGTCGAAGCCGCGCTGCGCCAGGAACTCGCGCGCGGGCATGGCGTCCGGGGTGGCGAGCTGCTCGGCGTAGAACTCGGCGGCGGCCCGGTGGGCCTCGATGAGCCTGCTGCGGGTGCCGCGGTCGCGCTGGACCGTCGCGCCGCCGCCCTCGTAGGTGAGCTGGATGCCCGCCCGGTCGGCCAGCCGCTCGACCGCCTCGACGAACCCGAGGTGCTCGATCTTCATCACGAACGCGATGACGTCGCCGCCCTCGCCGCAGCCGAAGCAGTGGAAGGTGCCGTGCGAGGGTCGGACGTTGAACGACGGCGACTTCTCGTCGTGGAACGGGCACAGGCCCTTCAGCGCGCCGCCGCCGGCCCCGCGCAGCGACACGTGGTCGCCCACGACGTCGTCGATCCGGCTCCGGTCACGGACCAGCGCGATGTCGCTCTCCCGGATGCGTCCTGCCACAGCAGCCGAGTCTAGTGCTGGTTGACTGGAGGCCATGACCGCCGCCGAGCAGACCCTGGCCGCCACGTTCACCGGTCACCGCTCGCACCTGGTCGGGGTCGCCTACCGGCTCACCGGCAGCGTCGCGGACGCCGAGGACGCGGTGCAGGAGGCGTGGCTGCGGCTGACCGGGCTCGACGAGGGGGCCCGCGCCGGTATCCGGGACCTGCGGGCCTGGCTGACCACGGTGGTGGGCCGGATCTGCCTGGACCGGCTGCGGTCGGCGGCCGTGCGGCGCGAGCGGTACGTGGGGCAGTGGCTGCCCGAGCCGCTGGTCACCTCCGGCGCGGACGACCCGCTGGACGCGGTGGTGCGCGACGACGGCGTGCGGATGGCGGCGCTGGTGGTGCTGGACCGTCTCACGCCCGAGCAGCGGGTGGCGCTGGTGCTGCACGACGCGTTCGGCGTGCCGTTCGCGGAGATCGGCGAGGTGCTCGGCGTCACGGTCGACACGGCCCGCCAGCACGCCTCGCGCGGCAGGCGGGCGGCGGCCGCGGCCGAGCCGCCGCCCCGGGTGGCCCTGGAGGAGCAGCGCGAGGTGCTGGAGCGGTTCCTCGCGGCGCTGGCCGCCGGCGACGTGAACGCGGTCATCGGCCTGCTGCACCCGGACGCGGTGGTCGTGGGCGACGGCGGCGGCAAGGCGCGGACCGTGCTCAACGTCGTCGGCGGCCGCGAGAAGGTGGCGCGCCTCCTGCTCGGCCTGCTGCGCAAGTACGGCGGGCACCTGTCGTGGGGCCGGCCGGTGCTGGTGAACGGCGACCCCGGGCTGCTGATCACCGCGCCGCCGGACGCGGACGCGGACCTGGACCCGCACGTGGCCGCGTTCGCGGTGCGCGACGGGCTGGTCGTCGGGGTCTACGACATCGCCAACCCCGACAAGCTGCGCCACGTGCCCTTCGACCTCGGCTAGGTCGGCTCGACCACCCCGGCGCGGGGGAACGTGCCGGCTACGGCCTGGCCACCTGGGCGAGGAAGTAGACCGCGCCGGTCACCGCGTGCCGGACCAGCAGCAGGTACGGGCGGTCGACGCGGACCACGCGGGCGGGCTCGTCCGGGATGAACGAGGTCATCCGCATGACCACGGCGGTCGCCGCGGCGCCCTCGAAGCCCTGCTCGTCCAGCCGCAGCACGGCCTCGTGGACCACGTCGTCCACCCGCAGCCGCGGGTCGGGGCTCAGGCCGCTCAGGTCGGCCTCTCGGGTGAACATCGTGCGCACGCCCACCGCGCGCAGCGCGTCGGCCAGGGAGGTGTTCACGTCCAGGTCGAGCCTGGGCAGGTGCAGCTCGACGCGGTCGTGGTCCAGGGCCTCCAGCACCTCGGGCACGCCGTCCGTGGCGCCCAGCTCGTCGTCGGGCAGCAGCACGACCGCCTCCACGCCGCCGCGCGCGGGCACGCCCACGGCCTCCCACCCGGCGCGCCGGGCGTAGCGCATCCCGCCCGTGCGGCGCATGGTCGGCACCTCGCCCGCGCCCCGGAACGGCTGGTCGGAGGTGTCGTGCCCGGGGAACTCCTCGGTCCAGGCGCACCTCAGGTACAGCGCGTTGACCAGGGTGGCCGCGGTGTCGGGCTTGATCGTGCCGGGGGCGAGCAGCTCGGGGATCAGCCGGTGGGTCGTGTCGGCCACGTCGGCGTTGATCAGCTCGCGCGCGCCCTCCGGGTCGCGGCTGAACGGCGCGGAGCGGGCCTTGGCGCCGGGCCAGTCCGCCAGCCCGGCCAGGAAACCGTCCTCCAGCGGCAGCTCGTCGGCGGCCCACAGGGTGTTGGCCACGGCGAACTCGGCCTCGCCGTCGACCAGCGAGGTCCTCACCAGCTCGGCGTGGTCCTCGCCGAGCAGGTCCAGCAGCTCGGCCCGGGTGTCGCCGCGGGCGGCCCGCGCGGTCAGGCCGAGGGCACTGGCCACCGAGTACGGGGACCAGCAGGCGTTCTGCGTGCGATCGGGCGCTACGGCGTCGTGCAGGGTGAGGGCGAACGTCAGGTGCGCTCGATCCGGCACTGGGTCTCCTCGATCGGGGTCGGGTCCTGCGGGAGCGGTCGCTCCCCCGCGCCGCCGTTCGGTCCGAGCGGCCGGGGCCGGCGTGGTTCGCGCACCCCGGCGGAGCCGTCGTCGAGGCCGTCGTCCGGCCCGTCCGACCCGCCGCGGGCCCCGCTCCGGGCGACGCGCACCGCTGTGCGCGACCGTCGTCCGCTCATGGGTCCGAGTGTGCCACCGATCAGCGCGGTCCGGGGTTCGCCAGCGCCCGGCGCCACGCCACCGCCTGGGCGTCGGTCAGGGTGGCGACCTGGTCGATCACCACCCGCAGCCGTCGCGCGTCGTCGGCCGCGGCGGCCCACGCGGGGTGGAACGCGGGGTCGAGCGAGTCCGGCGCGCGGCGCAGCAGCAGGTCCACCAGCTCGGCGACCAGCTCGCGCTGGCGGGCCTGCATCGCCAGCCGGGCCGGGTCGCTCATCACGTACCGCACCGCGACCGCCTTGAGCAGCGCCACCTCGGCCTGCGCGCGCGGCGGCACCACCAGGTCGGCCCGGTAGCGGGACAGCGGGCCGTCGCCGTGCTCGCGGCGGGTGCCGCCGACCGCGGCCGAGGCGAACCGGCCGACCAGCTCGCTGGTCAGGCGCTTGAGGGCGACCTGGGCGCGCAGCGAGCCGTCGTACTCGGCCAGCTCGGCGATGACCGGCAGCCGGATCAGCTCGGTCGCGGCGGCCTCCAGGGTGGAGACCGGCTCGGCGCAGAAGTGCTTGGCGGCCAGCCCGGCGATCGCGGCCCGCTCGGTCGGGTCGCCCAGCGCGGCCAGCCGGATGCGGTGGGCCAGCACGCCGTCCTCCACGTCGTGCACGGAGTAGGCCACGTCGTCGGCCCAGTCCATGACCTGGGCCTCCAGGCACCGCCGGTGGTCGGGCGCGCCCTCGCGGAGCCAGCCGAACACCGGCAGGTCGTCCGCGTAGGCGCCGAACTTCGCCACGCCGGGGCGCCGCGGCCACGGGTACTTGGTGGCGGCGTCCAGGCACGCGCGGGTCAGGTTGAGGCCGTGCTCGGTCTTGGGCTCCAGCCGGGTCAGGATGCGCAGGGTCTGGGCGTTGCCCTCGAAACCGCCGCACGGGCCGGCCAGCTCGTTGAGCGCGCGTTCCCCGTTGTGCCCGAAGGGCGGGTGGCCGATGTCGTGCGCGAGGCCCGCGGTGTCCACCACGTCGGGGTCGCAGCCCAGCTCCTCGCCGATGCCGCGCCCGATCTGGGCCACCTCCAGCGAGTGGGTGAGCCGGGTGCGCGGCACGCCGGTCACCTCGGCGCCCTCGCCGGGGCCGACGACCTGCGTCTTGCCCGCCAGCCGCCGCAGGGCCGCCGAGTGCAGCACCCGCGCCCGGTCCCGGGAGAACGGCGAGCGGCGCTCCGGGCGGGCGCCCGGCAGCACGGCCTGCTTGGGCTCCTCCTCGACCAGCCTCGCCGCGTCGTGTCCGGTGTAGCCCTGGCGCATCCGTCCAGCCTAGGTGAGCGCCCGGCGGGCGAGCAGGTGCCCGGGTGCGCCGGGCCGGGTGGGCGGAGCGGTCGGAGCGGTCAGAGCGAGATGCCGTCGAACGCGCCCGCCGGCGCCTTCATCAGGTGGTAGTACAGCAGGCCGCCGGTCTCGCGGCGGATGTAGTAGAGCTGGGTGGCGCGGGTCTGCACGTTCGGGCCGCTGCGGGTGGGCGAGGTCCAGGCGTCCAGCCCCTCGTCCTCGGCCATGGTGCGGGCGCGCAGCGAGTGCCACGGGTCGCTCACGATCACGGCGGTGCGCAGCGACTTCTCCCGCGCGGCGGCGGCCACGGCGCGGATGCTGCCCAGCGTGTCCGTGCCCTCCCCGACCTCCAGGATGCGGTCGGTCGGGACGTCGTGGGCCTCCAGCCAGAGCCGGCCCGCCTCGCCCTCGGTGTAGTTGTCGCCCGGCTGCCGCCCGCCCGTGGTGGCGATGTAGCCGACCACGCCCTGGGCGTACAGGCGCCGGGCGTGCTCCAGGCGCGCCTCCAGGACGTCGGAGGGCACCCCGTTGTACTGGGCGGCGCCGAGCACCACGGCCATGTCGGCGTGGGTGCGGTCGTCGTCGCGGGCCACCTGCCACACGCGGAAGGCGGTGCCGCCGACGACGAGGAACCCGACGACCAGGGTGCCGAGGACGATGCGGGTCGCCAGCCGGCGGAGCCACGGCAGGAACGTCACGTGGTCGATGATTCCACACGCGCTCCCCGGCCCCCGCTGCCAGGATCGCGCCCATGGCAGCAGACCAGCCCACGATCGTGGCCACGTCCGGCGGTTTCCGCGCGGGTCGCCGCACGCACCTGGAGTTCCACCGGCTCGTCCACCACGCCGTCGACCTGTCCGGCGCGCACGGCCGCAAGCCCCGGCTCTGCTACGTCGGCACCGCGTCGGGCGACCAGCGGTGGTGGCACGCGGACGTCGACGAGGCCGGCCGGCTGGCCGGGTGGGAGGTGTCGCAGCTCAACCTGTTCACCATGCCGCCGACCGACGACCTCGCGGGCTGGGTCGGCGAGCACGACGTGGTGTGGGTGGGCGGCGGCTCGGTGGCGAACCTGCTGGCCGTGTGGGAGGTGCACGACCTGGGTGGCGCGCTGCGGGCGGCGTGGCGCGACGGGGTCGTGCTGGGCGGGGTGTCGGCGGGGTCGATCTGCTGGTTCGTCGGCGGCGCCACGGACTCGTTCGGCCCGGAGCTGCGCGTGGTGACCAACGGCCTGGCGTTCCTGCCCTACGGCAACGGCGTGCACTACGACAGCGAGGCCCTGCGGCGGCCGACGATCCACGCGGCGGTCGCGTCGGGCGTGCTGCCGGAGACGCACTGCACCGACGACGGCGCGGGGCTCGTCTACCTCGGGACGGAGTTGGCGGAGGCGGTGTCCGAGCGGGCCTCGGGCGGGGCCTACGTGGTGGTGCGTGACGAGTCTTCAGGAACCCCACAGGAGGAACCTCTCGACATCAGGCGGTTGTGAAACGGACCTTTGACGTGTGGGAAGACGTCGGTGGGTGGTCGTGTCGGCGCTGGTGGGCGTGGTGGTGGGCTGCGGCACGGGGACGCCGGCCACCTCGCCGCCGTCGACCCCCTCGGCTGTCGAGACCCCGCACCCGGCCGCGCCGCGGGCCACCGCCCCGGACCTCCCGGACCTCCCGGGGGCGGTGGCGCGGGCGGTCGAGGCCGCGGGCGGGATCGACCTCGGGCTGACCGCGGTGGACCTCGACACCGGGGCCGGGGCGGGCCACGACGCCGACGTGCCGTTCCGCTCGGCGTCGCTGAGCAAGCTGCTGGTGGCCGTCGACCTGCTGCTGTCGGGCGAGGTGCCGCAGGAGGACGTGCGGCGGCTGGAGCGCGCGCTCGGCCTCAGCGACGACGAGGCCATGAACGCCCTGTGGACCCTGCACGACGGCGTCGGCGCGATCCGGCGGGTGGTCGAGCGGGTCGGCCTGACCGCCACGGGCGCGCCCGCGGACGCCACCCAGTGGGGCGACGTGGAGATGTCGGCCGCCGACGTCGCGCGGCTCTACCGGTTCGTGCTGACCGAACTGCCCGCGGACGACCGGGACTTCGTCGTGGACGCGCTGTCCGGGGCGGGGGAGATCGCCGCGGACGGCTTCGACCAGGCGTACGGCCTGATGGCGCCAGGCACCGACGCCTACGCCAAGCAGGGCTGGATGTGGTACCTGCCGGCGGACCTGTACCTGCACACCGCGGGGGTGGCGGGGGGCCGGTACGTGGTGGTGGCGCTGTCGCGCCAGTCCGGGGTGGCCGAGCGGGAGGCGAAGGACCGGCTGACCGGGGTGACGGGCGCGCTGCTGTCGGCGCTGTCGCGGGCCGGGTGAGGCGGCGGCACGCGCCGCGCCACTCCCCGGCGCGAGGGGCGGGCCCGCGCCGGGAGGGTGGTCGAGCGGAAGGTGATCAGGACGGGAGGGTGGTCAAAGCGGGAAGACGGTCAAGGACGGGAAGGCGGTCAGGCCGGGAAGGCGGCCGCTCAGTCCGCGGCCACCGGTTGGATCAGCTCCACGCCGTCGCGCCGGGCGGCCCACTGGTCGATCGCCTGACCGCACGCCTGGTCGAGGTGGCGGACACCGCTGAGGTCCACGCGCACGTGCCGCCCCTCCCCGTCCGGCAGGGCCTCCAGGGTCTCCAGCAGCCTGGGCAGCTTGAGGAACGTGGCGTTGCCGCGCACCGCGACGTGGTGGTGGTCCTCGCCGTGCTGGGTGACGGTGACCGACAGGCGGGACATGTCCCACGCCGTCTTCACCACCGCCGCCAGCAGGCCGACGAGCGTGCCGGTCAGCAGGTCCGTGAGCACGATCAGGCCCGCGGTGAGCACCAGCACGGCGGCCTCCGCGCGGTCGGTGCGGGCCAGCGCCAGCACCCGGTCGGGCGCGAGGAGCTTCCAGCCCGCCTGCACCAGCAGCGCCGCCAGCACGGCCAGCGGCACGTAGGCCAGCACCCCCGGCAGCAGTACGACGAACAGGAGCAGCCACGCGCCGTGCAGGACGCGGGACAGGCGGGTGCGGGCGCCCGCCTCCACGTTGGCCGAGCTGCGCACGATCACCGCCGTCATCGGCAGCGCGCCGAGCGCGCCGCACAGGGTGTTGCCGACGCCCTGCGCCACCAGCTCGGTGTCGTACCTGGTCCGCGGCCCGTCGTGCATCCGGTCCACCGCCGCCGCGCTGAACAGGCTCTCCGCCGACGCCACGAGGGCGAACGTCAGCATCGCGCCCAGCACACCGGCGTCGAACAGCGAGAAGTCCACCAGCGCGACCACGTCGCCCAGGGAGCCGACCGAGATGCGCGGCAGCGGGAACAGCAGCCCGACCGCGCTGGCGACCACGGCGGCCACCAGCATCCCGGGCACCGCCCTGAACCGGGTCCGCTTCCACAGCGAGGCGACGACGAGCGTGAGCACGCCGACGGCCACGCCGCCCAGGCCGGCCGGGGTGGTCAGCGCGGCCACCAGCAGGTCGGGCAGGCCGGAGATCTTCTCGCCGGTGGTCGCGGGCTGGTCCTGCCCGGCGAACGGGTAGAGCTGGCCGAGCACCAGCACCAGGCCGATGCCGGCGAGCATCCCCTGCACCACGGCGGGCGAGATGGCGCGGAACCAGCGGCCCAGGCGCAGCAGGCCCAGGGCGACCTGGAGCAGGCCGGCGCCCAGGACGATGAGGCCCAGCGCGCGCGGGCCGTGCGCCGCGACGGTGTCGGCGACCAGCACGGTCAGACCCGCCGCCGGGCCGCTGACCTGCATGGTGCTGCCGGGCAGCAGGCCGACCACGAGGCCGCCCACCACGCCGGTGATGATGCCCAGCTCGGCGGGGACGCCGGAGGCGACGGCGATGCCCACGCACAGCGGGAGCGCCACCAGGAACACCACCAGCGAGGCGCCGACGTCGGGCCAGAAGGTCGTTC
Organism: Saccharothrix sp. BKS2; assembly: GCF_047689505.1. Classification (NCBI taxonomy): domain Bacteria; kingdom Bacillati; phylum Actinomycetota; class Actinomycetes; order Pseudonocardiales; family Pseudonocardiaceae; genus Saccharothrix; species Saccharothrix sp. BKS2. Next base: position 268,423 of record NZ_JAUQOL010000006.1, read on the forward strand.
TCCACCCCGGTGGGGCGGATCGTGCGATGTGGGTGCTCACGCGAAGACTCCGAAGTCGTTCGGGCCGCTCACAGCGGCTGGAAGAGGTCGGCGCGGTGGGTGAGGACCTCGCCGGTCTCGATGTCGTAGAACCAGCCGTGCAGGCGCAGGGCCCCGGACTCGACGCGTTCGCGCACGAACGGGTAGTCGCGCAGCGCGGCCAGCTGGGCCAGGACGTGCCCCTGCCCCTCGGCGCGCAGGGCCGCGTCGGGCTCGGCGTACGGGCGGAAGCGGGCGTGGGAGCTCAGCCAGCGCCTCATGTTGGGCAGGTGGTCGAGCGCGGCGCGGTCCGAGTTCAGGGCCCGGACGGCCCCGCAGTGCGAGTGGCCGCAGACCACGACCTCCGCCACGCCCAGCTGGACGACCGCGAACTCGATGGTCGCGATCTCGCCGGAGGCGGAGCCCTGGTCGTAGGCGGGGATGACGTTGCCCGCGGTGCGCAGCTCGAAGAGGCTGCCTGGCTCGGCGCCCGTGATGGCGGTGGTCACGATGCGTGAGTCGGCACACGTGATGAACAGCGCGGTCGGCGATTGACCGCCGGCGAGCCTGCGACCCGTTTCCGGGGGTCTGCGCAGTGAATGCGTGCGTGCTTGCTGTTCCAGGTGTCGGAATTCCACGGAATTTCCCCACTCGTCGGTCGGCGGGACTGCGATCGGCGGCGGAAAGCCGCCGATCAGTTCCGGAACACCTGGAGCGCGGCGGGTCTGGTCCAACTCCTGAGGTGCTCGGCGCGGCCGCGCTCGACGCGCGGGGAGCCGGGCGGGGCGGGCCGGCGGGTGATCGGTGAACCGCCCCTACATGAAGGCGGTTTCATGTTCCTGGCCGGCGCAAACCGGGTCGACCAAGATCGCGTCTCGACCGACTGGCGCTGCTCGCGCGGGGGCTCCTCCTCGGTCACCGCGACCGTGCCGTGACCGACCGGGACCGCGGCGACGAGGGGGGCGGAACCGGTCGGGGAGGGGGTGAAGACGGCGACGAGCAGCAATGCGACCAGTGCGGTGACAACGCGCGCCATGACACCCCCTGATGAAGTCGGCCCTGGATCAAGTGTCACAAAACGGGGTGACGCACTGGTTAATGATGAACCTTCTTGGGAAAGTTTTAAGACACGTTCACCCGAACGTCTGTGATCCAGGTCATCCAAAGGGTGATATATAACCGAGGGTAATCACCAGCGGAGGGCCGACAGGAGGAACGCCGCGCTCGCGGCGAGCGAGGCCAGGGCGCGGACGTGGTTCGCGGGCGCCCACTCGCGCAGGTACCGGGCCCAGTAGTCCGGCGTGGCCACCCGCTCCAGCTCGTCGTTGCGCGGGACGTGGAAGGCGATCGTGAGCCCGAGGCCGCCCAGGAGGTACAGCGCCGCGCCCGCCCACGCCCACGGGTCGCCCCCGAGGGCGGCGAACCCCGAGAGGAGCGCGGTGCCGAGGAAGACGCCGAGGAACGCGGGGGTGAGCGCGGCGGCGTTGACGGCGCGCATGGCGGCGATGCCCTCGGCCGGGGTGGTCCGGCGCAGGCCGGGCAGGACCAGGGCGGAGAACGCGAAGAAGACGCCCGCCACCACGCCGCAGCCCAGGGCCGCGAGGATCGTCACCGTGGGGAACATGGCCACAGTCAAGCCACCCGGCGGGGCGTTCTCCATGGCTCGCGCGCTCGGGCGCATACGCGGCCGTCCACGCAACCCGCCCCGGTGGGCCCGCCCCGGTGGCCGGGTCGACCGCGGCGGTGAGCGCCGTCGCGCACCACCGCGCCGCCTACGCTGGACCGCGTGGACGAGTTGGCGGCGCTGCTGGACGGCCCGCGGGCGCGCGGCGCGTTCGTGATCCGCTCCGTGCTCGACCCGCCGTGGTCGGTGCGGGTGGAGGACCGGGCCCCGCTGTCGGTGATCGTGATGGTGCGCGGCGACGGCTGGGTGGTGCCCGACTCCGGCGCGCCGGTCCCCTTCCACGAGGGCGACGTCGTGGTGGTGCGCGGTCCCGGGCACTACACCGTCGCGGACGACCCGGGCACCGCGCCGCTGGCCGTGATCCACCCCGAGGAGCGCTCGACCACGCCGGAGGGCGACGAGCTGTGCGAGGCGTGGGACCAGGGCGTGCGCACGTGGGGCGCGAACCCCGACGGCGCCGTGGTGATGATCAGCGGCACGTACCGGTTCGACGGCGAGGTGGGCGGCCGGCTGCTGAGCGCGCTGCCGCACGTGGCCGTGGTGTCCGGGGACGCGCTGGTGCCGCTGCTGGCCACGGAGGTCGCCAAGGACCTGCCGGGCCAGCAGGCGGTGCTCGACCGGCTGCTGGACCTGCTGCTGATCTCCGCGCTGCGCGCCCTCCTGGCGCGGGAGACCTCCTGGTACCGGGCGCACCTGGACCCCGCGGTCGGGCGGGCGCTGCGGCTGCTGCACGAGGCGCCCGCGCGGCCCTGGACCATCGCGGCCCTGGCCGGGGAGGTGGGCGTGTCCCGGGCGGCGCTGGCCAGGCGGTTCACCGAACTCGTCGGCGAACCGCCGATGGCCCACCTGACCTCGTGGCGGCTGTCGCTGGCCGCCGACCTGCTGCGCGAGCCCGGCACCACGCTGGAGGCGGTGGCCCGCCGGGTCGGCTACGGCAGCGCCTTCGCGCTCAGCTCGGCGTTCAAGCGGGTCCGGGGCGAGCGCCCCAGCGCGTTCAGGCGCCGATGAGGCGGGCGGCCAGGTAGGACTCCAACTGGTCCATGGCCACGCGCTCCTGGGACATGGTGTCGCGCTCCCGGACCGTCACGGCGTGGTCGGTCAGGGTGTCGAAGTCCACCGTCACGCAGAACGGCGTGCCGATCTCGTCCTGGCGCCGGTAGCGGCGGCCGATCGCGCCCGCGTCGTCGAACTCGACGTTCCAGTTCCGGCGCAGCGCGGTGGCCAGGTCGCGCGCCTTGGGAGAGAGGTCGGCGTTGCGCGACAGCGGCAGCACGGCCGCCTTCACCGGGGCCAGCCGGCGGTCCAGGCGCAGCACGACGCGCTTGTCCACGCCGCCCTTGGCGTTGGGCGCCTCGTCCTCGGTGTACGCCTCCAGCAGGAACGCCATCATCGGCCGGCCGACACCGGCCGCGGGCTCGATCACGAACGGGCGGTAGCGCGAGTTGGTGGCCTGGTCGAAGTAGGACAGGTCCACGCCCGAGTGGTTGGAGTGCGTGTTCAGGTCGAAGTCGGCGCGGTTGGCGATGCCCTCCAGCTCGCCCCACTCCTGCCCGCCGAACCGGAAGCGGTACTCGATGTCGACGGTGCGCTTCGAGTAGTGCGACAGCTTCTCCGCCGGGTGCTCGTACTGCCGCAGGTTCTCCTTGGACACGCCCAGGTCGGTGTACCAGCGGGTGCGCTCGTCGATCCAGTACTGGTGCCACTCCTCGTCGGTGCCCGGCTCGACGAAGAACTCCATCTCCATCTGCTCGAACTCGCGGGTCCGGAAGATGAAGTTGCCCGGTGTGATCTCGTTGCGGAAGCTCTTGCCGATCTGGCCGATGCCGAACGGCGGCTTGCGGCGCGAGGTGGTCTGCACGTTCAGGAAGTTGGTGAAGATGCCCTGCGCGGTCTCCGGGCGCAGGTAGTGCAGGCCCTCGTCGGTCTCCACCGGGCCGAGGTGGGTCTTGAGCAGGCCGTTGAACATCTTCGGCTCGGTGTACTGGCCGCGGGTGCCGCAGTTCGGGCACGGGACGTCGCCGACCTCGCCCTCGGCGACCTGCTTGCCGGTGCGCTCGGCGTACTCCTCGACGAGGGTGTCCTGGCGGAACCGCTTGTGGCAGGAGTTGCACTCGACCAGCGGGTCGACGAACGCCTCGACGTGGCCGGACGCGACCCACACCTCGCGCGGCAGGATCACCGACGAGTCCAGGCCGACGACGTCGTCGCGGCCGCGCACCACGGCGTTCCACCACTGGCGCTTGATGTTGTCCTTCAGCTCCACGCCGAGCGGGCCGTAGTCCCACGCCGACCTGGTGCCGCCGTAGATCTCGCCGCACGGGTAGACGAACCCCCGGCGCTTGCAGAGGCTGACGACGGTCTCGATGCGATCGGCTGCCACGGACACTCCATCGGGAATGCAGGAAGGGATGCGGATACGGGGTCGTCAGGGTAGCCCTCGTCACCTCGCCCCCATCGGGGGACCGGGGCGGGGATCACCTCGGCGCGGGGTCGGTTCGACGCGGCTCGGCGCGGGCTGTTCGGTGCGGGCTGTTCGGCGCGGGGTCGGTTCGGCGCGCTGGTTCGCCGGCATGGGTCCGGCACCGCACGGGTTCAGCGCGGGTCCAGCGCCGAGCAGGTTCAGCGCGGGGTGGCGGGACCGGCGGCCTCGCCCAGGCGCACGGTGCCCGCGTCCCGGGCCAGCAGGCTGGTCTCCCGGCGCACCGCGCCGCCGTCCGCGACCAGCAGCGGCTCGTAGGCGGCCGGTTCGTCGGCGATCGCCTCCGACAGCAGCGGCACCACGTGCTCGCGCACCTCGAACGGCGACAGGGCGCGGCGGTAGGCCACCACGGAGTCGAACTCGGCGGTCAGCACGTACCGGTCGGCCTCGTCGGTCGAGCGGGACAGCTGGGCCCGCCGGCAGCCGGGCTGGGCGGTCAGCAGCGCCAGGGCCCGGTCGACGCGCCCGGTGAACGCCTCGGCGGAGGCTTCGGGGACGGTGAAGCGGCACACGAGCAGCACGGTGCAAGGATGCCACGGTGGCTGGTGACTCCAAGCGGACCCTGATCCCCGGCTCCGGGCCGCTCGCCCGGGTGCCCGCCCCGGCGGTGTTCCTGCTGGTCCTCGTGCTTTTCGGGCTCGGGGTGTGGCTCCGGGGCACGGTCGGCGCCGCGCTGCTGGGCGTGCTGGCGCTGGGCGGAGGGGTCCTGCTGGCGACGGCCTGGCGGTTCCTGGACCCGCGCGGCCGCGTGCTGAGGGTCCTGGTCCTCGGGGTCGTGGTGCTCATCGCGGTGTCCGTGCTCTAGCGCCGTACTATTGGTGCTGAAAATCCATACCACCGGGAGGCACCGTGGCCGTCGGAGTGCGGGGCGAGCACGTGCACTCCCCGGAGCGCGTCGTCCCGGCCCCCGCCCCAGCCCTGCCCGCGCGCACCCTGGCCGCCGCGGGCGAGCTGCTGCGCGCGCTGGCCGCGCCGGTGCGCATCGCGATCGTGCTCCAGCTGCGGGAGGCCGACCGGTGCGTCCACGAGCTGGTGGAGGCGCTGGGCGTGGCCCAACCGTTGATCAGCCAGCACCTGCGGGTGCTCAAGGCGGCGGGCGTGGTGCACGGCGAGCGGCACGGGCGCGAGGTCGTCTACCGGCTCGTCGACGAGCACCTCGCGCACATAGTGGTGGACGCGGTGACCCATGTCGACGAGGGTCCGCGTGGTATCAACGAGACCGACCGGACCACCCGGACGGAGGAGATGTGACCACTAGCGAGCGCCCGACCTCGGTGCCGGGGCTGCGTTCCACCAAGCAGCGGACCGCCGTGTCCAAGCTGCTGGACTCGCTCGGCGAGTTCCGCTCGGCCCAGGAGCTGCACGAAGAGCTGCGCAAGCGCGGCGAGGGCATCGGTCTGACCACGGTCTACCGCACGCTCCAGTCGCTGGCCGACGCCGGCGAGGTGGACGTGCTGCGCACCGACTCGGGCGAGGCGATCTACCGCCGCTGCTCGGCCCACCACCACCATCACCTGGTGTGCCGCAACTGCGGCCGCACCGTCGAGGTGGAGGGCCCGGCCGTGGAGAAGTGGGCCGACCGGGTCGCCGCCGAGAACGGGTTCGTCGAGGTCAGCCACACCGTGGAGATCTTCGGCACCTGCCGGGGGTGCAAGGAGAAGGCCGACCGGTCCTCCTAGGCGTCCCCCGGCTCAGCCCTCGTAGGGGTCCTCCGGCGCGGCGATCGGCACGACCCGCGTCACGGTGAACGTGGGCACGAACCGGCTCTCCTGGTTCGCCGAGCCGGGCACCACGCGCCCGACGGCCTCGATCCACTGGTCGTCGGGCAGCGTGCGGAGGTCAAGGCCCGCCATCCGCGCCTTGACCGGGCGGGCGTCCGCGGCGCAGCAGCCGATCATCAGGCGGGCGATGAACACGTCCGGGTCCTGGCGGACCACGAACCCGGTCAGCCGGACCGTGCGGTCGTCCAGCGAGCCGGAGTCGTCCCACGCGGTGCGGGTGACGAACTCGCCGATGGTCAGCGGGACGACCTCGTCGGGCGGCAGCGGGGCGAACCCGTCGGACGCCGCGGCCTCCTGCGCCGCGTTGACGCTGGAGCGGTTCACCGTGTCCGCGCCCAGCGCGGGCGGGCTGATCAGGAACACCGCGAGCACGGGCAGCAGCAGCATCCAGGGGCTGCGCGACGAGCCGTGGTCGTGCCCCTCGTGCGTCTCGTGCCCCTCGTGCGTCTCGTGCCCCTCGTGCGTCTCGTGCTCCTCGTCGGGTTGCCGCGCGCCGCGGATGTCCCGGACGATCGAGACCGCCGCCAACCCGACCATGACCGCGCCGGTGGCGACCAGCCACGGCTGGAGCGACTCCTTGACGTAGCGCAGGTAGGTGCCGGTCAGCGCGAGCTTGAGCAGCGCGCCGCCGAGCAGCACCAGCAGGATGTTCTGGGTCTCGCGCCTCACAGGAACACCGCTCCCGCCGCCAGGGCGCACACGATCGCCACCACGAACGTGGCCGGGGCGAAGCGCGCCGCGAAGGACTTGCCGAACGCGCCCGCCTGGAGCGCGATGAGCTTGACGTCGACCGCCGGGCCGACCACCAGGAACACCAGCCGCGGCAGCAGCGGCAGCGCGGTCATCGAGACCGCCACGAACGCGTCGGCCTCGCTGCACAGCGCCAGCACGACCGCCAGCAGCGCCATCACCAGCACGGCCAGCACCAGCTGCCCGCCCAGCGCCTCCAGCCAGGACTGCGGCACCAGCACGTTGAACGCCGCCGCGAACACGCCGCCGAGCACCAGGAACCCGCCCGCGTCGACCAGGTCGTGCCGCGCGGTCTCGGCGAACACCGCCCACCGGGACCTGCCGTCGCGGTCGGGCAGGCGGCGCAGCGCGCGTTCGGCGATCCACCCGGCCTTGCCGAACCGCGTCCAGAGCCAGCCCATGACCACCGCGGTCAGCAGGGACCCGGCGAACCGGGCGGGCACCATCGCCGGCGCGTCCCGGAACGCCACCGCCGTGGACACCAGCACGATGGGGTTCACCGCGGGCGCGGCCAGCAGGAACGTCAGCGCCACGGCCGGCGGCACGCCCTGCTGCATCAGCCGCCGCGAGACCGGCACCGAGGCGCACTCGCAGCCCGGCAGCGCCACGCCCGCGATGCCCGCGACGGGCACGGCCAGCGCCGTGCGACGGGGCAGCAGCCGCCGCAGCGCGCTCGCCGGCACGAACGCCGCGATCACGCCGCTGATCAGCACCCCGAGCACCAGGAACGGCATGGCCTGCACGCAGACCGCGACGAACACGGTGGAGGCGGTCCGCAGCACCGGCACGTCGAGCACGCCGACCAGCCAGTCCTGGAGCAGCAGCGCCAGGACCAGCAGCCCGCACAGCACCTCCAGGGAGGTGACCCGCCACCGGGGCGGGGTGCGGCGCGGGCGCGGCCCCCGGATTTCGCCAGTGATTGTCACTTTCGAAATGATGCCAGAAGGCCCCCTCGGCGCATCACCGCCTCCGCCCGGCCAGAGGGGAACCGCGCCGCCTCGGTCACGCCGCTCACCACGAGTGGAGGCGTGCGGGCCCGGTTCCCGTCGTGGTTCCCCCGGCCGGGCGGATCAGGTCGGGAACGGCCCGAGCACGGACGCCTGGGACACGCCGCCCACCAGCACGTTCGCCATGACGGTGGCGACCGACCCGGCCATGAAGCAGCGCTGCCCGAGCATCATGGGCGGGGGCGGGGAGCAGGTCCCGATGGCCGGCTGGCCCAGCTGCGCGGACCAGTGGGCGGGCTGGGCGGCGCACGAGATGGTGGTGCTGCCCCAGGCGTTGGCGTGGTGGAGCACGAGCTGGAAGGCGGAGACGTCGATGGTGGCCGTGCCGGTGGTGGTGGCGCAGGTCGCGGTGCCGAAGACCTGGAGCTCGCCGTAGGGGTAGCCGGCGGTCTGGACGCCGGAGACGGTGATGCTCGCCGCCGCCAGGGCAGTGGGGGTGACGACGAAGGTGGCGGCGGCGATCATGGTCGCGCACAGGGCGGCGCGGGCTCCGGCTCTCACGACGGGCTCCTCTCGACGGCGGTCCGGGCACCGTAGCCCCGCGCCGCGCCCGACCGTCAGTTCCGATCGGGGGACAAGCCCGCCGCGGACGTGCCGCACCCGGCGACCGCAGATCTGCGTATGGCCGGCCGCACCGCCGGGGCAGGATGCCTGCATCGAAAACGACGAGCGAACCGGCAACAGGATGCACGGCCACATCAACGGCCAGGCGAACGTGCTGGCCGGGAAAGTGGAACAGGTCAACACGGGCGGCCACGACCGCGGGGGTGTCGTCGCGCTGACCGTCGTGGGTCTGGCGCTGGTGGCCGCGGTCGTCCTGGTCGTGGCGCTGATGGTCGGGCACGGAGACCCCGCGTCCGGGGGGACGACGGGCACGTCGGTCACCACGAGCGGGGAGCGGCCCCCGGACCGGGAACGGATCGTCGAGACGGCGGCCAACCGCAACGGCAGCCCCACGTTCGCCGACAACCTGGGGAAGGCGTCCACAGTCGGCGACATCCCCTACGGCACCGAGGTGGAGGTCTCCTGCGTGACGCCCAACCTCTCCGCGATGACCAGCGTCAACGCGTTCTACCGCATCGAGACGGCTCCTTGGCAGGGGCAGTTCTCCCCCGCGAACACGTTCCTCAACGGCGACGAACCGGGGCAGCCCGGCACGCACGACATCAACGAGGCCGTGCCGCCCTGCGCCTGAACGCGGACCGCCCACCCGTTCCGCCCGACGAACAAGGGACAGGAATGACAGGACGCACCGCCGCGCGAGGACCACTCGTCACGGTCCGCGCGCTCTTGATCGCGATCGCCGCGCTGTCGACGGCGTGCGCCTCGCCGCCGGCAACCGATCCCGGGGAACTCGCGCTCCACGCGGGCGCGCCCGCCCCGACGGACCGGACCGGGGTGACCCGCACGTCGGGGGACAGCCGCGTGGTGATCCCGAAGTCACCCGAGGTCACCGCCCCCGCGGCCGCGCTCCGGTCGTGCGCGCGTCAGCTCCCCTCCGGCGCCGGCGACGGTTCGGTCATCACCTGCGGGGTCCTGGACGAACTGCCGGACGGCACGATGGTGACCATGCGGTGCTACGAGGACGGCACCGTGCCCCGACGTGAGGACGGGTCCCCCTTCACGCTGCCGGGCTGGGACTCGCCCCGCTGGTTCCTCGTCACCTCCCGCGGAGGCCGTCATCCCGGCCGGCACGGGTACGTCTACTCCGGCAACATCCCGGTCGACCAGCAGGTGCGCACCCCCGTGTGCGACGACGCGCACCTCGGGTACGAGATCGGGGACCCGAACGCGCACCTCGACCTGGAGTTCGCCGTGGTGGGTTCCTGCACCAGCGACGGTGGGGTGTTGCGGGCCAGGTCCGCGCACTTCTCCGCCGGGAAGCCCTACTCCCTGCGCGTCGCCGGTCCCGACGGCGCACCGGTGCCGGTGAGCGACCGGCCGCCCGTCGGCGACGACGGCTCGGTCGACTTCGCCTGGGACTGCCGCGGCGACCGACCGGGCGTCTACACGGCGGTGATCCGCGACGAGGCCACCGCCCGCGAGGTGCGCGACGTGCACTTCGTGGTCGGCAACCCGGTGCGGGCCGAGCCGCCCGCCCCGACGACGCCCGACCCGACGCCGCCGCCGGTGGAGCCGGATGTGGTGGTCACCGTGTTGAACCAGGTCACCGACGGTCCGACGCGGATGGAGGACGACACACCCGCCTACCTGTCGACGGAGAAGCGCGGGTCGTGCCGCAGGCACGGTTGCGTGGTCGAGAACACCGAGGTCGGCCGCGGTGCCCGACTCGTGGCCCTGTGCCGCACCACCGGCGAGGAGCTGACCAACGGCAACGACCAGGACCCGGCGGACGACACCAACCCCGGGCGCGTGGTCAGCGAGGTCTGGTACGAGGTGCGGTCCCCCGCCGGCGCGCGGGGCTACATCTCGGTCGTCTGGCTGGTCCCGGCGGACCGCGACCGGCACGACCTGCGGGAGTGCTGACGCCGCCCGCCCCGACACCCCCGCACCGATACCGCGGCCGGGCCGCTCGGCAAGGCTCCCCGATCGGGGGAACCGCCCCGGTCAGTCCTCCGAGCGCAGCTCCTCGATGGTGGCCAGCACGTCCGCCGCCTCCTCCACCGGCAGCAGCGGCTCCACCACGGCCGTCACGCCGCGACTGCCCGCCAGCACCTCCTCGGCCAGCTTCACCGCTTCCTCGCGCTCGTACGGCCCGCACACGAACGAGGCCCAGTCCTCACCCGCGGACGCCTCGAACGTCACCGCCCACGGCAGGCCGTCGACCTCGTCCTCGTCGTCCGGCTCGTACACCACCACACCGGCCATCAGGCACCCTCCCCAGCGCTCGCCAGCAGCTCGTTGCGCAGCTGCGAGGCGGTGGACACGACCAACATCAACAACGTGCTCAGGGGCTCGGGCTTCAACCCCTCGGCGGGGAACGCGTACCGCAGCGTCACGTCCATCCCCCGCTCGGTGTGGACCACGCCCAGCGTGCCGAACAGGCCCTGGCCGGCGCGCTCGGCCGCCGACACCGCCAGGCTCGGGTCGCTGGGCAGGTCCCACGCCACCACGCAGGTCAGGCTCAGCACGGTCAGGCCCTCGGCCAGCCGCATCGCCTGCACCGCGCACGGCACCTCGCCGTGCCGGAAGCTCAGCGCGCCGTCGTCGTCCACGTGCACCTCGTGGAACATCTCCAGCGCCTCGCGGGCCGCGGTCAGCAGCCCGCCGGTCACCTCGGCGTCGTCGCTCACCGCGTCGTCGCCCACCACGTCACCCACCGCGTCGTCGCTCACCGCGTCGTCACTCACCGCGCACCCTCCACGTCGACACCCTCCACCTCGGGACCCTCCACATCCGGCCTGTCCACGGCGCCGCCGAAGCGGCGGTCCCGCCTGGCGTACGCCTCGCAGGCGCGCCACAGGTCCAGCCGGTCGAAGTCGGGCCACAGGATGTCCTGGAACACCAGCTCCGCGTACGCCGACTGCCACAGCAGGAAGTTCGACGTGCGCTGCTCCCCCGACGGCCGGATGAACAGGTCCACGTCCGGCATGTCCGGCTGGTACATGTGCCGGGACAGCGTGCGCTCGTCGACCTTCTCCGGGTTGATCTTGCCGGCCGCGGCCAACCGGGCGATCTCCCGGGCCGCGTCGCCGACCTCGGCGCGCCCGCCGTAGTTGATGCACATCGCCAGGTTCAGCACGTCGTTGCCCTTCGTGCGCTCCTCGGCGACCTCCAGCTCCTTGATCACGCTGCGCCACAACCTCGGCCGGCGGCCCGCCCAGCGCACCCGCACGCCCAGCTCGTCCAGCTCGTCGGTGCGGTGGCGGATCACGTCGCGGCTGAAACCCATGAGGAAGCGCACCTCCTCGGGGCTGCGCCGCCAGTTCTCGGTGGAGAACGCGTACAGCGATATCCACTTCACGCCCAGCGCGATGGCGCCCTTGGCCACCTCGACCACCACGGCCTCGCCGCGCTTGTGCCCCTCGATCCGGGACAGCCCGCGCTGGTTGGCCCAGCGGCCGTTGCCGTCCATCACGATCGCGATGTGCCGGGGCACCAGGTCGGCCGGGATGTCGGGCGGCGTCGCGCCGGTGGGGTGCGGTTCCGGGGGTCGGGCGACGCGCTCGACGCGATCCGCCCGCCGTCGGCGAAGCATGGCTGTCCTCTCGGGGTGCTCAGGTGGGGACGGGCGAGCCTAACCCTCCACCGGCCGGGCCTTGCGCTCGACCAAGGGCAATGAGCGCAGCTGCCGCTCCAGGTGCCACTGGAGGTGCGCGGCGACCAGACCGCCCGCGTCGCGGCGGGCGACGGCCGGGATCTCGTCCACCGCGTCCCAGCGGCCGTGCAGGAGCGCCGAGAGCAGGCGCAGCGTGTCACCCGACGGGGTGGCGCTGCCCGGTGGGCGGCACCGCGCGCACACCATGCCGCCGGCGTGCACGTTGAACGCCTTGTGCGGACCGGGGTCGCCGCAGCGGGCGCACTCGTCCACGGCGGGCGCCCAGCCCGCGAACGCCATCGCCCGCAGCAGGAACGCGTCGAGCACCAGCGCGGCGTCCCGCTCCCTGGCCGCCAGCGCCCGCAGCGCGCCCGTGACCAGCAGGTACAGCCGCAGGGCCGGTTCGCCCTCCTCGGCGGTGAGCCGGTCCGCGGTCTCCAGCACCGCGCACCCCGCCGTGTAGCGCGGGTAGTCGTCCACCAGGACGACGCCGAAAGCGTCCACCGTCTGCACCTGGGTCACCACGTCCAGCGACCGGCCGGGGTAGAACTGCGCGTCCACGTGCGCGAACGGCTCCAGCCGCGCGCCGAACCGGGACGAGGTGCGCCGCACGCCCTTGGCGACCGCGCGCACCTTGCCGTGCCGCTGGGTGAGCAGGGTGATGATGCGGTCGGCCTCGCCGAGCTTCTGCACCCGCAGCACCACGCCGGTGTCCCGGTAGAGGTTGGCCACCTAGAACCCCAGTCGGCGCAACTGCTTCGGGTCGCGCTGCCAGTCCTTGGCGATCTTGATGTGCAGGTCCAGGTAGACGCGCGTGCCGAGCAGCTTCTCGATCTGGCGGCGGGAGTTGATGCCGACCTGCTTGAGCCGCTCGCCCCGGTGCCCCAGGATGATCGCCTTCTGGCTGGGGCGCTCCACGAACACGTTGGCGTGGATGTCCACCAGGTCGTCGCGGCCCTCGCGCGGCAGCATCTCCTCCACCACGACCGCGATCGAGTGCGGCAGCTCGTCGCGCACGCCCTCCAGCGCGGCCTCCCGGATCAGCTCCGCGACCAGGGTCTGCTCCGGCTCGTCGGTCAGCTCGCCGTCCGGGTACAGCGGGGGCCCCTCGGGCAGCTTGCCCAGCAGCAGCCCGGCCAGGGTGTCCACCTGGTAGCCGTCCACCGCCGACACCGGGATCAGCTCGGCGAAACCCATCACGGCCTGGAGCGCGAGCAGCTGCTCGGCCACCTGCTGCTGACCCACCAGGTCCGTCTTGGTGACGATGCCGAACACCGGGGTGCGCTTGGCGATCTTCTCCAGCTCGGCGGCGATGAACCGGTCGCCGGGACCGACCTTCTGGTCCGCCGGCACGCAGAACCCGACTACGTCCACCTCCGACCAGGTCTCCCGGACCAGGTCGTTGAGGCGCTGGCCGAGCAGGGTGCGCGGGCGGTGCAGGCCGGGCGTGTCCACGAGGATCAGCTGGCCGTCCTCGCGGTGCACGATGCCCCGGATGGTGTGCCGGGTGGTCTGCGGCTTGCTGGACGTGATCGCGACCTTGGTGCCGACCAGCGCGTTGGTCAACGTCGACTTGCCTGCGTTGGGGCGGCCGACGAAGCACGCGAACCCGGAGCGGTAACCATCCATCCCCCCATTGTCCCCGGTCCCGCCGACAGCGCCGTGCCCGCCCTCCCGCTCCCGCGCGCTTCGCCACCACGAAGCGTCCCGGCGGGCCGGGAACCGCTCCCCGCCCCGCCGACTCCGAGGTGGTGAACCAACCACCACCCCGGAGGCATCCCCGTGAAACGCCTGCTCCGCTCGCTGCTGTTACCCGTGCTCGTCACCTCCGCCCTGCTCGGCGGCGCGACCACGGCCACCGCCGCGCCCGCCACCGTCGGCAACACCGACGGCGACGGCCTCACCGTCCGCTCCCGCCCCACCAGCGCGAGCACCTCGCTCGGCCTGGTGTTCGACGGGCGGCGCGTCGACATCTCCTGCCAGGTCCGCGGCCAGTCGGTGACCAACACCCGCGGCTTCACCAGCGACCTGTGGGACCACGTGCCCGCCCTCGGCGGCTACCTCGCCGACGCCTACATGTCCACCGGCCACGACTACCGCATCCCCGGCGTACCCGACTGCGGCGGCCAGGGCGGCTCGCCGGTGCCCGTCTCCCAGTTCCACGGCCAGCCCAACCAGGGCGAGGACTGCGGTCCCGCCAGCGTGGTGTCCGCCCTGCTCGCCGCGGGTGTGACCCCGCGCGGCTGGAACGCCTCCCGCCCCGTGACCGCGATCAACCAGGCCCGCGCCGACATGGGCTACGACCCGTCGTGGAACGACCCGAACAAGTTCGGCACCAACGAGGGCGACGTCAAGCGCGCCCTCGCCCGCAACGGCGTCACCGCCACCGTGGTCTTCAACGACCTCAACCGGACCCTCGCCCACGTGCGCGGCGGCCGGCCCGTCGTCCTCGCCGGCAACATGGTCAGCCTGCCCTGGTCCGGGCGCAACGTGCCGCACTTCCTGACCGTGGCCGGCTACGACGGCGCCTACCTCGTGCTCGACCCGGCGTCCCAGGCGATCGTCTACCGCGCCTCCGCCGCCACCCTCTCGGCCTACTACGACCACGACCTCGGCCGGGCCGGGGTGCTGCTCTAGACGGTCTCCACCAGCGCGCCGGAGGCGTCCGCCCGCAGGACGGGCGCACCGGCCGCCAGGTCCCGCACCGCCGCCACCGAGTCCGCGTCCACCGCGCCCGCCTCCGTCACCACGGCCGCCGCCTCCAGGCCCTCGGCGCCGCTGGACACCGCCGCCGCCACCGCCGCCTGCAACGCGGTCAGCGCCAGCGACGGCAGCGCCACCGTGGTCGCCGCGTACGTCCGCCCGTCGGTGTCGCGCACCGCCGCGCCCTCGGCCGCGCCCGTCCGCGCCCGCGCCGACCGCGCCAGCGTGATGATCTTCAGGTCCTCGGGGTCGAGCTCACTCACCGGGGGTCTCCTCGTCGCCTTCGTCCTCGCGCCCCTGCCGCACCAGCACCGTCGTGATGCGCATCCGCCCGCGCTCGTCCTTGCCGCCCTCGGCCCGCATCCGCAGGCCCGCGATCTCCGCCTCCGTGCCCGGCAGCGGCACCCGCCCCAGCCGCTGCGCCAGCAGCCCGCCGACCGTCTCCACCTCGTGGTCGTCCAGCTCCGTGCCGAACAGCGCGTCCAGGTCGTCCACCGGCAGCCGCGCGCTCACCCGCACCGACCCGTCCGCCAGGTGCTCCACCGGCGGCCGGTCCTCCGTGTCGGACTCGTCGGTGATCTCCCCGACGATCTCCTCCAGGATGTCCTCGATCGTCAGCAGGCCCGCCGTGCCGCCGTACTCGTCCACCACCACCGCCAGGTGGTTGCGCGACAGCTGCATCTCCCGCAGCAGGTCCGCGATCGGCTTCGAGTCCGGGATGAACGAGGCGGGCTTCATCACGTCCGACACCAGCGTGCCGTTCGGGTCCTCCGCCAGCGTCAGCCGCACCAGGTCCTTGAGGTTCACCACGCCCACGATGTCGTCGACGCTCTCCCCGATCACCGGCACCCGCGTGTACCCCGTGCGCAGCGACAGCGCCAGCGCCTGCCGGATCGACTTGACCGACTCGATCCACACGATCTCCGTGCGCGGCACCATCACCTCGCGCGCGATGGTGTCGCCCAGCTCGAAGACCGAGTGGATCATCTCCCGCTCGCCCTCGTCCACGACCCCGCGCTCCTGGGCCATGTCGACCAGCTCGCGCAGCTCCACCTCCGAGGAGAACGGACCCTCCCGGAAGCCCTTGCCCGGCGTGATCGCGTTGCCGACCAGGATCAGCAGCCTGCTCAGCGGCCCCAGCACCCGGCCCAGCACCCGGATCGGCCCCGCCGCGACCAGGCTCACCGCGTACGGGTGCTGCCGGCCGATCGTGCGCGGACCCACGCCCACCAGCACGTACGACACCACCAGCATGCTCAGCCCGGCCACCAGCACCGCCACCCAGCCGGTGTCCACCAGCCGGAAGCACACCACGGTCACCAGCACCGTCGCCGCCAACTCGCAGCCCAGCCGCAGCAACAGCAGCAGGTTGACGTGCCGCGGCCGGTCGGCCAGCAGCGCGATCAGGGGCCCGGTGCCCGACCGGCCCTGCCGCTGCAACGCCTCCACCCGCGCCCTCGACACCGTGCCCAGCGCCGCGTCCGCCGCGGCGAACACACCCGCGCCCAGCACCAGCACCACGGCCAGCACCAGCAGGCTGGTCGACCCCGCCATCCCCATCCCGGATCCGCCTCAGGCCGTCGGGCCGGGCCGGTCCGAGTCCTCCAGCCCCACCGCCCCGAGCAGCTTCGAGTCCGCTTCCCGCTGGGCCGACTGGCGCGCCGCCTCGGCCGTCGCGGTGCGGAAGTCACCCAGGATGCGGTTCTGCAACGTGAACATCTCCCGCTCCTCGGCGGGCTCGGCGTGGTCGTAGCCGAGCAGGTGCAGCACGCCGTGCACGGTCAGCAGGTGCAGCTCGTCCAGCAGGCTGTGCCCGGCCTTCTTGGCCTGGTCGTTGGCGAAGTCCGGGCACAGCACGATGTCGCCCAGCAGCGCCGGCCCCAACCCCGCCGCGTCCGGCCGCCGGGCCGAGTCCAGCTCGTCCATCGGGAACGCCATCACGTCCGTCGGACCCGGCAGGTCCATCCAGCGCTGGTGCAGGTCCGCCATCACGTCCAGCTCCACCAGCAGGACGGACAGCTCGGCCAACGGGCTCACGCCCATCCGGTCCAGGGCGAACCGGGCGGCGGCCACGATGGACGGCTCGTCCACGCCGACGCCCGACTCGTTCGCGATCTCGATGCTCACGACGCCTATCGTCCCCGGCGCTGCCCGCGCGACCTCGCACCGGGTCCGGCGTGGTGCCCGCCACGGTCGCGGGTATCGTCCTCGTCCTGCTCGACCTGCCACTTCTCGTAGGCGTCCACGATGTCCGCGACCAGGCGGTGGCGGACCACGTCGCTGCTGGTCAGGATCGAGAAGTGGACGTCCTCCACGCCGTCGAGGATGTCCCTGACCACCCTCAGGCCGCTGCGCTGCCCACCGGGCAGGTCGACCTGGGTGATGTCGCCGGTCACCACGACCTTCGAGCCGAAGCCGAGGCGGGTGAGGAACATCTTCATCTGCTCGGGCGTGGTGTTCTGCGCCTCGTCGAGGATGATGAAGGCGTCGTTGAGCGTGTTGTGCGTCAGCAGGTGGTCCTCGGTGACGTACAGCGAGTCGGCCGCCGCCACCTGGATGCACACGGCCTCCGCCCGACCCGCGGGCTCGATGCTGTCGATGAACCGCATCGGCCGACCGCCACCGCCGGCCGCCCGGTACCTGTCCCGCTTGCGGGCGAGCCGGAAGGGCTCGACGCCCTCGGGGAGGCGGATGTCGACGACGTGTGCGTCGTTGCGGTGGCCGACCTCGCGGCCGCCGGCCCACCCCGGGGTCCGTCCCTCGGCGGGACGGGTGCGGGTGTAGGCGATCCCGCCCAGCGACCGGACCAGTCCGATCACCTCGTCCCGGAGCCGGGCCGAGGTGGTCGCGTACTGGATGCGGCAGGTCCGCCCGGCCTGGACGACCGGTCCCCCGTCGGAGTCCAACAACCCCTGGAGCAGCGCCAGCCGGACCTCGGACGTGTTGAGCAGGTAGGCGTCCGGGATGAACTTCGTGCCCGAACGGGTGCCCAGCAGGTCCAGCGCCCGCAGCGCCCCGGTCACCGGGTTCTCCAACGTGACGACGTCGCCCCGGGACCTCACCCGGTTCAGGACGTAGTCCACCCGGCTCTTCCGCCGCGCCACCACGCCGGGAAGGGCCGCCTCCAGGGCCACCGCCAACTCGGGGTCGGCGGTGGCGAAGGACGGCGTGGTGGAGCCCGTCAGGCAGCCGTCGCCCAGCAGCAGGCCCAGGGCGTAGGGGTCCATCGGGACCTCCTGCGCCGGGTGGCAGGCAGGCGCGCTGAGCAGGGGGAGCTCGTACCGCCGGGCGTGGGCCGCCCGGAGGTTGCCGATCATCTCCTTGGTCTCCAGCACCCGCCACGGCTTGTCCCGGCGTCGGTCGGACGCGGTCCTGACCGTCCAGAGGTGGTCGCCGCAGCACAGCGTCGAGGCCCCGTCCTGGGCGGTGACGCGGTAGATGTCCTTCTCACCCTGCGGGTACACGCCGAGCACCGGCGTGGGCTCGCCGTTCGAGCCGATGACCAGGTCCCCGACCCGGAGGCTGCCGATCGGGCGGAAGCCCCCCGGCGTGAGCACCTCGGTGAACACCGGCTGCGCCCGACCCCGCATGTAGGCCAGCGGGGCGACCTCGATCGTGCCCGCCTGGGTCAGCCGCGGGATGGACTCGGGGTCCACCATGTCGTGCAGGGCGTCGTACAGGGGGCGCAGGTACGGGTCGATCTTCTCGTACAGCGTGCCGGGCAGGTAGCCGAGCCGCTCGCCAGCCTCGACCGCCGGGCGGGTCAGGACGATGCGGTTGACCTGCTTGGCCTGGAGCGCCTGCACGGCCTTGGCCATGGCCAGGTAGGTCTTGCCGGTGCCGGCGGGGCCGATGCCGAACACGACGGTGTTCTTGTCGATCGCGTCGACGTAGTGCTTCTGGTTGAGCGTCTTGGGCCGGATGGTGCGGCCGCGCCGGGAGATGATGTCGAGGCTGAGCACCTCGGCGGGCGACTCGCTGGTGCCCGCGGACAGCATCGCGACGGTGCGGCGGACCGTGTCCGGGCCGACCTGCTGGCCGCGGCTGGCCAGGGTGACCAGCTCGGTGAAGACGCGTTCGGCGAAGGCCACGTCGGCGGGTTGGCCGGAGAGGGTGATCTCGTTGCCGCGCACGTGCACGTCGGCGTCGAGCAGCTCCTCGACCAGGCGCAGGTTCTCGTCGCGCGAGCCGAGCAGGGCGAGCACCGCCCCGTCGGGCACGGCGAACTTGGACTGGGCATCGGCCGCGTCCCGGCCTGCCTGCGGCGTGTTGTCAGCGGTACCGGCCACGTGGCCTCGGGCCCTCTTCCTGCGCGTTCGTCCTCGCCCGGGGGTGGGCTCGGCTGCTGCGTCGATGCTAGCCGCCCGTACCGACAGTGCGCACCGCAGTTGGGAAGCCGCTGGGCAGGAGGGGTGCGGGCGCCCAGGGGGTCAGGTCCGGGGGACCAGGCCCGGGACCAGGCCCGAAGGTCAGGCCAGGGACCCAGGCCCGGAGGTCAAGCTCGGGGATCAGGCCAGGGGGCCCAGGGCGCGGCCGCCGAGGACGTGCAGGTGGGCGTGGAACACGGTCTGCCCGGCGTCGCGACCGGTGTTGAACAGCAGCCGGTAGCCGCTGTCGGCGATGCCCTCGGTCTTGGCGACCTCGCCCGCGGCCAGGAACAGGTCGTCGAGGACGCCGGGCGCGGCGGCGGCGAGGGCGGCGGCGTTCTCCACGTGGACCTTGGGCACCAGCACGACGTGCGTGGGCGCCTGCGGGGTGATGTCGCGGAAGGCCAGGGTGGTGTCGGTCTCGTGCACCACGGTGCCCGGGACCTCGCGGGCGACGATGCGGCAGAACAGGCAGTCGGACGTGCGCGGCAGGCTGGACATGCGCGGCAGGTTATCGGGCCAGGCGCAGGGCGGCGTCGCGGCAGGCGGCCCACGCCCCGGTCCCGACGGTGATCACGTCCAGGTGCCCGGCGCCGGGCAGCTCGACCAGCTCGGCGCCGGAGGCGCGGGCGAACGCGGCGCTCTGCTCGAAGGGCACGTCCTCGTCGGCGGTGCCGTGGACCAGCACGATCGGCTTGTCGATGGGCAGCAGGGCGGTGGGCGAGGCGTCGGCGTAGCGCTCGGGCACCTCGTCGGGTGTGCCGCCGAGCAGTTCGGCGGCGCGCCGGGTGATGGCGGGGTGGCCGAGGAGATCCAGTACACCGGCCTGGGCGACGGCGCCGACGACGCGGGGGTGGCGGGCGGCGGCCCACACGGCGAGGTGCCCGCCCGCGGAGTGACCGAGAGTGACCACGGGGCCGAGGGCGGGGTCGAGGGCGTCGATCGCGGCGAGGACGTCGTCACCGGTGGCGGGCCAGCCGCCACCGCCTGTTACCCGTCGGTACTCGACGTTGTGGGCGGCGGCGCCGTGGGCGACGAGGTCGGCGGCCAGGGGGCGGCCGAGTTCGAGCCCATAACGCTGGTGCCAGAAACCACCGTGGATTACCACGATCACCGAAAACGATTCACCGGGCGGGGTGGAAAACTCCGCGAACTGGCTGGGGTGCGCCCCGTAGGTGATGCGCAAGGAAAACCTCGTTATCGGAGGAACGCAAAAAGAGGCCGCGTCGTGGTGGGACCTGGGGGTCGTCCCACCACGACGCGGCGGCGCCGGACCGAGGGGGGAGGTGTCCGGCGTGTCCGGGGTTCGGGGACCGCTCCCGGTCGGACCAGGGCGACCCCTCTGGCCAGAAGCGTAACCCCTGTGTCGGCCATTCGCCAGAAGAGGCGGGAACCATTACCGCCAGCGATCGGTCAGCACACCCAGCGCACCCAGGGCCACCGCCGCGGCGGTCGACGCGCGCAGGACGTCAGGGCCCAGTCGCACCGCGTGCGCGCCCGCGGCGGTCAACGCGGACAATTCCTCGTCGGTGATCCCGCCTTCGGGTCCGACCACCAGCAGCACGTCCCCCGAAGCGGGCAGCGGAACCGATCCGAGGGCCGACGAAGAGGATTCGTGCAAAACCAATGCGACCGCGGACGAGGCGGCCAGCCGGGCGAGTTCGGCGGTGGAGGCGGGCGCGGCGACGGACGGCACGCGGGCGCGCCGGGACTGCTTGGCGGCCTCGCGCGCGGTGGCGCGCCAGCGTTCGAGGGCCTTGGCGCCGCGCGGCCCGTCGTCCCACTTGGTCACGCAGCGCGAGGCCCGCCACGGCACGACGGCGTCCACGCCCGCCTCGGTGGCCAGCTCCACGGCCAGTTCGCCGCGGTCGCCCTTGACCAGGGCCTGCGCCAGGACCACGCGCACGGCGGGCTCGGGCACGGTCCGGCGCTCGACGACCTCCAGCGCGAGGGCGTCCCTCAGCACCTCGGTGACCACGCACCGCGCCTGCTCCCCCGAGCCGTCGGAGAGCACCAGCTCCTCACCCGCGCGCAACCGGCGCACGGTGGCCGCGTGCCGCCCCTCCGGCCCGTCGAGCAGCGCTGACGGGCCGGGAGGCAGTGCGGTCACGAGGAAGACCGGCGGGGTCACCGGTGGTTGCGACCGGAGCGCAGCCGGGAGAACAGCCCGCCGCCGCCCTTGCCGTTGTGCGCCAGGGTCGGCTCGTCCTCGCCGCGCACCACGGCCAGCTCGCGCAGCAGCTCGGCCTGCCGGGTGTCGAGCTTGGTGGGCACCACGACCTCCAGGTGGACGTGGAGGTCGCCGTGGCCGTCGATGCGGCCGCTGGAGCGCAGCCGGGGCATACCGCGCCCGGTGAGCACCAGCTCGGTGTTCGGCTGGGTGCCCGGCTCGATCTCCAGCTCCTCCTCGCCGTCCAGGGTCTGGAGCGGCAGCACCGCGCCCAGGGCGGCGGTGGTCATCGGGACGCGCACCGAGCAGTGCAGGTCGGCGCCGTCGCGCTCGAAGACCTCGTGCGGCACCTCCTCGACCTCCACGTACAGGTCGCCGGCCGGTCCGCCGCCGGGTCCGACCTCGCCCTGGCCCGCGAGCCGCACGCGCATCCCCTCGGCCACGCCGGCCGGGATCTGCACCGCGATGGTGCGCCGCGAGCGCACCCGGCCCTCGCCCGCGCACTGCTGGCACGGGTCGGGGATGACCTCGCCGAAGCCCCGGCACACCGGGCACGGGCGCGCGGTGACGACCTGGCCCAGGAAGGACCGCTGCACCGACTGCACCTCGCCGCGGCCGCCGCAGGTGTCGCAGCGCACCGGGGACGAGCCCTCGGCGGTGCCGCTGCCCACGCACCGGTCGCACAGGATCGCGGTGTCCACGGTCAGTTCCCGCGAGGCGCCCGCGGCGCACTCCTCCAGCGTCATCGACAGCCGGATGAGGGCGTCGGAGCCTGGCTGCACGCGGCTGCGCGGCCCGCGGCCGCTGCCGCCGCCCGCGCCGAAGAACGCGTCCATGATGTCGCCCAGCCCGAAGCCCGCGAACGGGTCGCGCATCCCGGCTCCGCCGCCACCCGGTTCCAACGGGTCGCCGCCCAGGTCGACGACCTGCCGCTTCTTGGGGTCCGATAGGACCTCATAGGCGGCGGTCACCTCCTTGAAGCGCGCTTCCTCGTTGGGGTTGACGTCCGGGTGCAGCTGCCGCGCGAGCTTGCGGTAGGCGCGCTTGATCTCCTCGGGTGTCGCGTTCTTGGAGACACCGAGCGTGCCGTAGTAGTCCCTCGCCACCGTGTTTCCTCCTGCGGGCGCGTTCGGGCACGCGCTCGCTCGCTTGCGAAACGTCCTGCGGGACCGCGGTGTTCCCCCGTCGTCACCGCCCGGTCAGGATCTCACCGACGTAGGTGGCGACCGCTCGCACGGCCGCCATCGTGCCCGGGTAGTCCATCCTGGTAGGTCCCACCACTCCCATGCCGCCGAGCAGGTTGTCCCGGCTTCCGTAGCCGATGGACACGACGGAGGTGCTGCGCATCTCCGCCGCTTCGTTCTCCTCGCCGATGCGCACCAGGATCGTGCCGGGGTCGCTGGCGGCGGCCAGCAGCTTGAGCACCACGACCTGCTCCTCCAGCGCCTCCAGCACCTGGCGCAGCGAACCGGGGAAGTCTGCCACGTTCCGGGTGAGGTTCGCCGTGCCACCCAGCACCAGGCGCTCCTCGGGGTGCTCGACCAGCGATTCGATGAGCACGGTGCTGACCCGCGTCATGGCGTCGCGCAGCTCAGCGGGGGCCTGGTCGGGCAGTTCGGCGACCTCCGCGGAGGCGTCGGCCAGCCGCTTGCCGACCATGGCCGAGTTGAGCACCGAGCGCATCCGGGCGACGTTCTCCTCGGTGATCACGTCGCCGAGGTCGACCGAGCGCTGGTCCACCCGGCCGGTGTCGGTGATCAGCACCAGCACCAGCCGCGCCGGTGTGATGGCCAGCACCTCCAGGTGGCGGACGGTGGAGCGGCTGAGCGTCGGGTACTGCACCACCGCGACCTGGCGGGTCAGCTGGGCGAGCAGCCGGACGCTGCGGCGCAGCACGTCGTCGAGGTCGTAGGCGCCTTCCAGGAAGTTGTGGATGGCCTTGCGCTCCGCCGTCGACAGCGGCTTGACCTCGCTCAACCGGTCCACGAACAGGCGGTAGCCCTTGTCCGTGGGCACCCGGCCGGCGCTGGTGTGCGGCTGGGTGATGTAGCCGTCCTCCTCCAGCGCGGCCATGTCGTTGCGCACGGTGGCGCTGGAGACGCCCAGGTTGTGCCGTTCGACGAGCGCCTTGGAACCGACCGGCTCCTGGTTCGACACGTAGTCGGCGACGATCGCGCGCAGCACCTCGAACCTGCGCTCATCGGCGTTCACCACGCGTCACCTCCACACCCGGCCGGACCCTGCACCCAGAGTTTACGGAGGTGGCGGCCATCTTCGTAAAAGTCGTTCGCCCCGGGTCGCCGGGTGTGGGACAACCTGCGGTGTGCTTCCCCGGATCCAGGACAACCTGCGCGAGTCGATTCGGGCGGGCGCGGTGCGCGTCGGGCCGTTCCTCGCCCACTTCGACGCCCACAGCGACAACCCCTTCATGAACTACGCGGTGCCCGACGACGGCGCCGAACCGACCGCCGCCGAGGTGGAAGCCCTGGTCA
This sequence comes from Saccharothrix sp. BKS2, assembly GCF_047689505.1. Classification (NCBI taxonomy): domain Bacteria; kingdom Bacillati; phylum Actinomycetota; class Actinomycetes; order Pseudonocardiales; family Pseudonocardiaceae; genus Saccharothrix; species Saccharothrix sp. BKS2. Next base: position 292,093 of record NZ_JAUQOL010000006.1, read on the forward strand.
CGGCCTTCCGCAAGCGTTCGCGCACGCCCCGGCTGGAGTACCTGCGGCCCGCACCCCCGGTGGACGCGGCGCTGGCGGCGGCCGGGTTCGAGGTGGACCAGCTGCTGCCGATGATGGCGCTCGACGAGCTGCGGGTGCCCGAGGCGCCGACCGGGCTGGTGCTGGGTCCGGCGACCTCGGACGAGGACCTGCTGGCGGCGTGCGTGGTGCAGAACACGGCGTTCGGGGTCGAGGGGACGGCGGGCGAGCCGGACGTGGCGCGGCAGCGGGAGCTGCTGCGCGAGGGCGGCGTGGTGGTGCTGGCCCGGCTGGGCGGCGAGCCGGTGGGCGCGGGCTCGCACACGGCGCCGCGGGACGGCCTGGCGCAGGTGGCGGGCATCGCGGTGCTGCCGGCGTTCCGGGGGCGGGGTATCGCGTCGGTGGTGTGCGCGGAGCTCACCGCGCGGGTGCTGGCGGCGGGGCTGCGGCCGTTCCTGGAGACCGAGCCGGACGGCAAGGTGACCCGCCTGTACGGGCCGCTGGGGTACCGGACGATCGGGGAGTCGGCGTCGATCTCGCTGAGGTGACCGGCTGCGGGTGACCGGCTGCGGGTGACGGCCCAGGCTCGCCGGACGGGAACCGCCACCCGCACCTCCCCGTGCGGTGATTAGGGTCGCGCTTCGTGGCCTACGTCATCGTCCTGCCCCATTCACCGGGTGCGCTGAACTCGTTCACCAAGAACGTGTCGAAGCAGCTCGGTCGGCCGGAACAGCGCTACCCGCACCTCTGCGCCGTATTCAGCCCCTCGACCAGCGGACGAGAACCCGATTTTTCGCACCTGGGACTCGTGTTCCGCATGGGCGAGGGCACCAGCGACTACGAACGACGGTTATCGGTCCACCACGTTCGCGCGTTGGCCGAGGCAGTGCCACCGCGAAGCTTGATCCCGTTCTTGGAGAAAGCGACTGCCACCCGGGTCGCGGAAGCGTTGGACGCCCGGGAAGCGGTGCTCCCCCAGAGCACCGCCACCGCGCTGCTGGACGCGCTGGTCAAAGCGAGCCCGTCCTCGGCGAGGGTGGTCGAATGGTTCCGCTCGGCCCAGGACGACAGGCGGCTGATCCGCTCGAACCGGGCTGCCATCTGGCAGTACGAGCGCGAGGCGGCGAACCTCGGCCTGGCCATAGCGGGGATCGAATTCAGCTTCGCCGAAAATTGGCACCAGCCAGAGCACGACAAGCCGTTCTTCGCCGGTGTTGAAGGTGCCGAACCGGCCTTGGCGAGGCTCAAGAGGAAGTCCAACGAGTCACACCTCATCGAGCACGACGCCAGCTTGTTCCCGGACTGGCAGGAGGGAGGGCAGTACCAGCAGCACATCCGGACCTTCATCGACGGTCACCGACGGATGGAGGTGATGAACGTCAACGCCGACCCCGTTGAAAGCCTCCTGGGCGTCGATTTGATCTATTATCACGTGAACACCCGCAGCATGATCATGGTGCAGTACAAGAGACTGAACGAAAAACGACGGGTTTACGCGGACGAGCGCTTCCGGTCACAGCTCCTGCGCATGCTCCGGGTCAACAGCCTGAGCAGCTCTTCGAAAAAATCGGCTGATTGGCGTTTCGGCTCGGACGCGTGTTTCTTCAAGCTGGCCAAGGCCACGGACATGGACCCGTTCTCGGACAAACTGGTCGACGGCCTGTACCTGCCGGCTTCATACGCGCAGAGGGTGCTCGGCGAATTGACACCGAAAGATCAGACCGGCGTTTCACTCGGGTACGACAACCTCGACCGCTGGTTGCACAACACGATGTTCCTCGACTTGGCCAAGGAGGGATGGATCGGTACCTCCGGCATCTCGGTCGAGGACGTCGAGAACTTGGCGGCGCAGTCACTCGAAGACCACCACTCCGTGGTCTTCGCCAAAGATCAGACCGATGAGTCCCGGCGGGAACGGCAGCAACGGGCGAGGTCCCGGGCGCCACGTCAGCGGAGAACCGCCGGTCCGGCCCGGTGACGCCGAACGGCCGTCATCGCACGATGGCGACTCGGCGGCGGCCTGCTCAGGTGAGCCTGCGCACCACCGCGTCGGCCAGCAGCCGGCCCCGGTCGGTGAGCACGCACCGCCCCGCGGCCAGCGCCGCCGGGTCGAGCAGGCCGTCCGCCGCGGCCACCTCCGCCTCCGCCCGCCCCTCCGCGTCGAGCACGTCCAGCGGCAGCCCGGCGGCCAGGCGCAGCTCCAGCAGCACCCGCTCCACGCGCCGGTCGTCCCCCGACAGCTCCTCGCGCCCGGCGGCCGGGGACGTGCCCGCCGCGAGCAGCCCCGCGTACTTCGCCGGGTGCTTGACGTTCCACCAGCGCAGGCCGCCGACGTGGCTATGCGCGCCGGGGCCCGCGCCCCACCAGTCGGCGCCCCGCCAGTACAGCAGGTTGTGCCGGCACCCCGCCGCCGCGTCCGCCGCCCAGTTCGACACCTCGTACCAGGTCAGCCCCTGTTCGGTCAGGGCCCGGTCGACCTGCTCGTACTTGTCGGCCAGCACGTCGTCGTCGGGCATCGGCAGTTCGCCGCGCCGCACCCGGCGGGCCAGCGCGGTGCCCTCCTCCACGATCAGCGCGTACGCCGAGACGTGGTCCACGCCCGCACCGCGCACCGCGTCCAGGGAGGCCCGCAGGTCGTCGGCGGTCTCCCCCGGCGTGCCGTAGATCAGGTCCAGGTTGACGTGGTCGAAGCCCGCCTCCCGCGCCTCCCGCGCCGCCGCGACCGGCCGGCCCGGCGTGTGGGACCGGTCGAGCACGGCGAGCACGTGCCGGGCCGCGGACTGCATCCCCAGCGACACCCGGGTGTAACCCGCGTCACGGATGGCCCCGAAGAACGCGGGCGAGGTCGACTCCGGGTTGGCCTCGGTGGTCACCTCCGCGCCCGGCGCCAGGCCCACCGAGGCGCGCACCGCGTCCAGCACGGCGGCCAGCCCGTCGGGTCCGAGCAGGGACGGCGTGCCGCCGCCCACGAACACCGTCTCGGCCGCCGGCGGCGCGCCCAGGACCCGCGCGGCGAGGTCCAGCTCGCGCCGAAGGCCCTCCAGCCACGACTCGGGCGAGGCGGAACTGCCCAGCTCACCGGCTGTGTAGGTGTTGAAGTCGCAGTAGCCGCACCGGGTCGCGCAGAAGGGCACGTGGACGTAGACGCCGAACGGCCGGGAGCCCAGCCCGGCGAGGGCGGTGGCGGGCAGCGAGCCGTCGGGGGGCGCGGGATCACCGGCGGGCAGGGCGGAGGGCATGGCCTCCAGTGTCCCATCTACCAGCCCTTACCAGTCCTGTGGACCCCGTCCCACCATGCGGATGGAGGTGGACCACAACATGGACGCGTGGCACGCTGAGGTCATGACTTCGACCGGAATCCGCCTGGTGGTCCGCCGCCACGTCGACTTCCGGCGCGTCTCCAGCGCGATGTGCCGTCGTTCGGCCTGACCCGCGCTGACCTGTAGTTCCGTCGGCGCCGGGCTGCGCTGACGAGGATCCCACCGCGGCTCGCCCCGGGACTTCGCACGCGCCCAGCGCCCCGAATCCCCGGAGGACGAGGATGGTCCCCCCGACGACCTCGGCGAGCACGACGCCCCGCGCCAAGCAGCGCCGAGGCGAGGGGCAGTGGGCGCTGGGCTACCGCGAGCCGCTGAACCCGAACGAGCGGAGCAAGAAGGACGACAACCCGCTCAACGTGCGCGCGCGGATCGAGAACATCTACGCCCACGGCGGCTTCGACTCCATCGACCCGGCCGACCTGCGCGGCCGGTTCCGCTGGTACGGCCTCTACACCCAGCGCAAGCCCGGCATCGACGGCGGCCGCACCGCCACCCTGGAGCCGGAGGAGCTGGACGACGAGTACTTCATGCTGCGCGTCCGCATCGACGGCGGCCGGCTCACCACGCAGCAGCTCGCGCTGATCGGGGAGCTGTCCCAGACCTACGCGCGCGACACCGCCGACATCACCGACCGGCAGAACGTCCAGTACCACTGGATCCGCGTCGAGGACGTCCCGACGATCTGGCAGAAGCTGGAGGCCGCGGGGCTGACCACGATGGAGGCGTGCGGCGACAGCCCGCGCGTGATCCTCGGCTCCCCGGTCGCGGGCATCGCCGAGGACGAGGTGGTCGACGGCACCCCGGCGATCGAGGAGATCCTGCGCCGCTACATCGGCGACCCGCGCTACTCGAACCTGCCGCGCAAGTTCAAGACCGCGATCTCGGGCCTGCCGGACGTGGCGCACGAGATCCACGACGTGGCGTTCGTCGGCGTGGTCCACCCCGAGCACGGCCCCGGCTTCGACCTGTGGGTCGGCGGCGGCCTGTCCACCAACCCGATGATCGGCAAGCGGCTGGGCGCGTGGGTGCCGCCGGACGAGGTGCCGGACGTGTGGGAGGGCGTGATCGCGGTCTTCCGCGACTACGGCTACCGCCGGCTGCGGCACCGGGCGCGGATCAAGTTCCTGGTCGCCGACTGGGGCCCGGAGAAGTTCCGCGAGGTCCTGGAGACCGAGTACCTGGAGCGGAAGCTGGTCGACGGCCCCGCGCCCGAGGTGCCCGACGTGCCGCGCGACCACATCGGCGTGCACCGGCAGCGGGACGGCCTGTTCTACGTCGGCGCCGCCCCCATCGCCGGCCGGGTGTCCGGGTCGACGCTGGTCGAGGTCGCCAAGGTGGTCGAGCGGGCCGGGTCCGGCCGGGTGCGCCTGACCCCGCAGCAGAAGCTGGTCGTGCTCGACGTGCCGGAGGCCGAGGTCAAGGCCCTCCAGTCCGACCTGGCCAAGCTGGGCCTCCAGACCGAGCCGTCGCCGTGGCGGCGGGGCGTGATGGCGTGCACCGGCATCGAGTTCTGCAAGCTCGCCATCGTCGAGACCAAGGCCCGCGCGGTGGAGCTGGTGACCGCGCTGGAGGCGCGGCTGGCCGACGTCGTGGCCGGGGTCACCGCGCCCGTCTCGGTGCACATCAACGGCTGCCCCAACTCCTGCGCCCGCATCCAGACCGCGGACATCGGGCTCAAGGGCCAGATCGTCACCGACGCCGACGGCAACCAGGTCGAGGGCTTCCAGGTGCACCTGGGCGGCGGCCTGGGCCTGGACGCCGGGTTCGGCCGCAAGCTGCGCGGGCACAAGGTCACCGCCGCCGAGCTGTCGGACTACGTCGAGCGGGTGGTGCGCCACTTCGTCGCCCAGCGGGAGCCCGACGAGCGGTTCGCGCAGTGGGTCGCCCGCGCCGACGAGGACGCCCTCCGATGAGCGAGCGCGCCACCCCGTTCTACTGCCCCTACTGCGGGGACGAGGACCTCCGCCCCGAGGAGGAGCCGGCCCACTCGTGGCTGTGCGCCTCCTGCCGCCGCGTGTTCACGGTCAAGTTCGTGGGTCTCAACCTTCCACAGAAGGAGGTGCAGCGGTGACCGCCCCCACCAGGCTCGACGAGTTGAAGGTGATCGCCGAGGCCGCCTCGGTCGAACTGGCGGACGCCAGTGCCGAGGAGGCGTTGGCCTGGACCGCCCGCACGTTCGGCGACAGCTTCATCGTCGCGTCGAACATGCAGGACGCCGTGCTGATCGACCTGGCCACCAGGGTCAAGCCGGACGTCTCCGTGCTGTTCCTGGAGACCGGCTACCACTTCGCCGAGACCACCGGCGTGCGCGACGCGGTCGAGCTGGTCTACCCGGAGGTGCGGATGGTCAACGCCGCCGCCGAGCAGTCGGTGGCCGACCAGGAGGCGGAGTTCGGCCTGCTGCACCGGACGGACCCCGCCCGGTGCTGCCACCTGCGCAAGGTGGTGCCGCTGCGGCGCGAACTGGCCAAGTACGACGCGTGGGTGACCGGCGTGCGCCGGGTCGACGCGCCGACGCGCGCGGACACCCCGGTCGTCCAGTGGGACGAGCGCAACGGCCTGGTGAAGGTCAACCCGATCGCGCCGTGGTCCGACGACGAGTTCAACGACTACCTCCACCGGCACGGGATCCTGGAGAACCTGCTGGTCCAGCAGGGGTACCCGTCGATCGGCTGCGCCCCGTGCACGGCGAAGCCGCTGCCGGGTCAGGACGCGCGCAGCGGCCGGTGGGCCGGGCTCGCCAAGACGGAATGCGGGTTGCACGGATGACGACAGCCCTGGACACGCTGGACCGCCTGGAGTCCGAGGCGATCCACATCTTCCGCGAGGTCGCGGGCGAGTTCGACCGGCCGGTGATCCTGTTCTCCGGCGGCAAGGACTCCACGCTCCTGCTGCACCTGGCGGTCAAGGCGTTCTGGCCCGCCCCGGTGCCGTTCCCGCTGCTGCACGTGGACACCGGGCACAACTTCGACGAGGTCATCGAGTTCCGCGACCGCGTGGTGGCCCGGCACGGGCTGCGCCTGGAGGTGGCGAAGGTCCAGGACTTCCTGGACGACGGCCGGCTCACCGAGCGCCCGGACGGCACGCGCAACCCGCTCCAGACCGTGCCGCTGCTCGACGCCATCACCACCCACCGGTTCGACGCCGTGTTCGGCGGCGGGCGCCGGGACGAGGAGCGGGCCCGCGCCAAGGAGCGGATCTTCAGCCTGCGCAACGCGTTCGGCCAGTGGGAGCCGCGCCGCCAGCGCCCGGAGCTGTGGAACCTCTACAACGGCCGCCACCGCCCCGGCGAGCACGTGCGCGTGTTCCCGCTGTCCAACTGGACCGAGCTGGACGTGTGGCGCTACATCGCCCGCGAGGGCATCGAGCTGCCGTCGATCTACTACGCCCACCACCGCGAGGTGTACCTGCGGGACGGGATGTGGCTGGCCGAGGGCCCGTGGGGCGGTCCGCGCGAGGGTGAGCGGCTGGTCGGCAAGACCGTCCGCTACCGGACGGTCGGCGACGGGTCGTGCACCGGCGCGGTCGAGTCCGACGCCGCGGACATCGAGGCCGTCATCGCCGAGGTGGCCGCCTCGCGGCTCACCGAGCGCGGCGCGACGCGCGCGGACGACCGGCTGTCCGAGGCCGCCATGGAGGACCGCAAGCGGGAGGGCTACTTCTGATGAGCGACCTGTTGAGGCTCGCCACGGCGGGCAGCGTCGACGACGGCAAGTCCACCCTGGTCGGGCGGCTGCTGTACGACACCAAGTCCGTGCTGGCCGACACCCTGGACGCGGTGCACCGCGCCAGCGCCGACCGCGGCCTGACCACGCCCGACCTGTCCCTGCTGGTCGACGGCCTGCGCTCGGAGCGCGAGCAGGGCATCACCATCGACGTCGCCTACCGCTACTTCGCCACGCCGGCGCGCTCGTTCGTGCTGGCCGACACCCCGGGCCACGTGCAGTACACCCGCAACACGGTGACCGGCGCGTCCACCGCGCAGCTCGGCGTGCTGCTGGTCGACGCGCGCAAGGGCGTGATCGAGCAGACCCGCCGGCACGCGGCCGTGCTCGCGCTGCTGGGCGTGCCGCGCCTGGTGCTCGCGGTGAACAAGATCGACCTGGTCGACTTCGACGAGGTGACCTTCTCGCGCATCGCCAAGGAGTTCACCGCGCACGCCACCGCGCTGGGCTTCCCCGAGGACGCCGTGGTCGGCATCCCGGTCTCGGCGCTGGCGGGCGACAACGTGGTGGAGCGCTCCGCGCGCACCCCCTGGTACGGCGGCCCCACGCTGCTGGAGCACCTGGAGACCGTGCCGGTCGAGCCGGACCCGCACGACGCGCCGTTCCGCTTCCCGGTGCAGTACGTCATCCGGCCGCGCACCGCCGAGCACCCCGACTACCGCGGCTACGCGGGCCTGGTCGCGGCGGGCACCGTGCGGGTGGGCGACGAGGTGGCCGTGCTGCCGAACGGGCTGCGCACGACCGTCACCGGCATCGACACCGCCGACGGCCCGCTGGAGCAGGCCGCCGCCGGCCGGTCGGTGACCCTGCTGCTGGAGCACGACCTGGACATCTCGCGGGGCGACCTGATCTCGGCCGCGGCCGTGCCGCCGACCGTGACCGACGAGCTGGACGCCACCGTGTGCTGGCTGTCGGAGAAGCCGCTGGTGCCCGGCGCGCGCGTGCTGGTCAAGCACGGCACGCGCACCGTCCAGGCGATCGTCACGCGGCTGCGCACCCGGTTCGACGAGCAGCGGCTCGCCCGCACCGACGGGCCCGACTCGCTGGAGCTCAACGAGATCGGCCAGATCGACCTGCGCACGGCCGAGCCCATCCCGGTCGACGACTACGCGCGCCACCGCCGCACCGGCTCGTTCCTGGTCATCGACGCCGCCGACGGCAGCACGCTGGCCGCCGGGCTGGTGGGCGCGCCGCTGCCGGAGCTGGGCGACGACGCCGTGGAGCGGGACAGCCGCGCCCTCGTCTCCCCCGGCCCCTGAGGGGTCCGCGACCGTGAGCACACGACGCCGGTTCCTGGGCACGTCGCTGGCGGCGCTCGTCGCCCTCACCGCGCCGACCGGGTGTTCCCGGATCGACCGCGGCGAGGGCGCGCCGGCGCGGGACCTGGGGCCCGCGGCCGAGGTCCGCCTCGGCTACTTCCCCAACCTCACCCACGCCCCCGCGCTGATCGGCGTGGACCAGGGCCTCTTCGCCCGGGAACTCGGCGGCACCGCGCTCACCACCCAGACCTTCAACGCGGGGCCCGACGCGGTCAACGCGCTGCTGGGCAGCTCGCTGGACGTGGCCTACCTCGGCTCCGGCCCCGCGATCAACGCCTACGCGAAGTCCGGCGGCGAGGCGGTCCGGCTGGTCGCGGGCGCCGTGTCCGGCGGCGCCCAGCTCGTGGTCCGGCCCGGCATCGACGCGCCCGGGGACCTGCGGGGCAGGGTCGTCGCGAGCCCCCAGCTGGGCAACACCCAGGACGTGGCGCTCAAGAGGTGGCTGGTCGACCAGGGCCTGCCCGTCGGCGTGGACCCCGGCCAGGTCGTGGTGACCAACGCGGAGAACCCGAAAGCGCTGGACCTGTTCCGGCGGGGCGACGTGCACGCCGCGTGGGCGCCGGAGCCGTGGTCGTCGCGGCTGGTGCTGGAGGCGGGCGCGGAGGTGCTGCTGGACGAGGCGCGGCTGTGGGAGGGCGGCCGGTTCCCGACCACGGTGGTGCTGGTGCGGACCAGGTTCCTCCGGGAGCACCCGGCGACCGTCCGGGCGCTGCTGCGCGGCCACCTGGCGGCCACCGGGCTCGCGCGGACCGACGGGCCCGCGGCGAAGCGGGTCGTCAACGCCGCGCTGGAGCGCCTCACCGGCAAGGCGCTGAGCGGGCCGGTGCTCGACCGCGCGTTCGACCACGTCGAGCTGACCCCGGACCCGCTGGCCGGGACCTTCCCGCGGCTGGCGCGGGACGCCGTCACCGCGGGGGTGGCGAAGCGGGCCGCGGACGTGGCCGGGCTCGCCGACCTGACGCTGCTGAACGAGGTGCTCGCGGAAGCGGGCGAACCGACCGTGGACACCGCCGGGCTGGACGAGAAGTGACCCGAGGGAAGGCAGGCACCACCATGACCGCCACGCTGGAGAACCCGCCGGCGGCGTCCGATGTGGACGCCGCGGTGACCCTGACCGGGGTGCGCAAGACCTTCGGGCACGGCTCCTCGACCGTCGTCGCGCTCGACGGCGTCGACCTGCGGGTCGCGCCGGGCGAGTTCGTGTGCCTGCTGGGCGCGTCCGGCTGCGGCAAGTCGACCCTGCTGAACCTGGTCGCCGGGCTCGACGCGCCCTCCGCGGGCAGCATCGAGCTGACCACCTCGCGGCCCGCGGTGATGTTCCAGGAGGCCGCGCTGATGCCGTGGCTGACCGCGGCGCGCAACGTGGAGCTGCCGCTGCGGCTGGCGGGCGTCAAGCGCGGCCCGCGCCGCGAGAAGGCCGACGAGCTGCTGTCGCTGGTGCGGCTCGCCGGCGCCGGGCACAAGCGGCCCCACGAGCTGTCCGGCGGGATGCGGCAGCGCGTGGCCCTGGCCCGCGCCCTGGCCTCCACCCTGGGCGGCGCCCGGGACGACCGGGGCGGCCTGCTGCTGATGGACGAGCCGTTCGCGGCGCTGGACGCCATCACCCGCGACGTGCTCCAGGCCGAGCTGGTGCGGGTGTGGCGGGAGACCGGCACGGCGGTCCTGTTCGTCACCCACGACGTGCGCGAGGCCGTGCGCCTGGGCCGGCGGGTGGTGCTGCTGTCCTCGCGGCCGGGCCGCGTGGTGCGCGAGTGGGACACCACCGGCGCCGACGAGGCCGACCTGATCGGGGACATCACCGGCAGGCTGCGCGAGGTGATCAGCGGTCATGCCGCGGCTTGACGCGGACCTCTCGGCCGTCGGCGCCGGCCTGGACGCGCTCGACGCGCCGGCGCGGGAGCGGCGGCCCTCGCTGGGCAGGCGGTTCGTCCGCACCACCCTGCCGCCGCTGATCGCGTTCGGCCTGCTGATCACCGCGTGGCAGGCGCTGTGGGCGCTGGCGCTCTGGCCGGAGTACCAGCTCCCGTCGCCCGGCGCGGTGTGGGGCGAGGTGGTCGAGGCGGTCGAGACCGGCCGCGCGGTCGAGGTGCTGTGGACCTCGGTGCACCGGGCGGTGCTCGGCTTCCTCACCGCCGTGGTGATCGCCACGCCGCTGGGCCTGCTCATCGCCAAGGTGCGCGTGGTGCGGGCGGCCATCGGCTCGCTGCTGACGGGGCTCCAGTCGCTGCCGTCGGTGGCGTGGGTGCCCGCGGGCATCCTGTGGTTCGGCGCCACCCCGACCACCATCTTCTTCGTGGTGCTGATGGGCTCGGTGCCCTCGATCGCCAACGGGCTGGTGTCCGGGGTGGACCAGGTCCCGCCGCTGCTGCCGCGGGTCGGGCAGGCCCTGGGCGCCGGTCGCCTGGCGTCGGCCCGCCACATCCTGCTGCCCGCCGCGCTGCCCGGCTACCTGGCGGGGCTCAAGCAGGGCTGGGCGTTCTCGTGGCGGTCGCTGATGGCGGCGGAGATCATCGCCACCTCGCCGCAGCTGGGCGAGGGCCTGGGGCAGTACCTGCACAACGGCTCGTCGCTCAACGACATCTCGGTGGTGATCGCGGCGATCTTCCTGATCCTGCTGGTCGGCGTGGGGATCGAACTGCTGGTGTTCCGACCGCTGGAGCGGGCCGTGCTGCGGTCGCGCGGGCTGGCGGGCGCGCTGTGACCGCGCTGGTGGCCGTGGCGCACGGCAGCCGGGACCCCCGGTCGGCGGCGACCGTGCGCGAACTGCTGGACGTGGTCCGGGCGCTGCGGCCGTCGCTGGACGTGCGGGCCTCGTTCCTGGACCTGTCGGCGCCGCTGCTGGGCGACGTGCTGCGCGCGGTCCGCGCCGACGGCCACCGCTCGGCCGTGGTGGTGCCGCTGCTGCTGGGCAAGGCGTTCCACGCGCGGGTCGACGTGCCGGGCGCGGTGGCCGAGGCCCGCGCGCCCGGCCTGGACGTGGCGATCGCCGACGTGCTCGGCCCGGACCCGCGGCTGGAGTCGGCCGCCCTGCGGCGGCTGGCATCGGTGGGCGTGCGCTCGGGCGACCGGTCGCTGGGCGTGGTCCTGGCGGGCGCGGGTTCCTCGCACGCCCCGGCCAACGCGCTGGTCTCGTCGATCGCGGCCCGGTGGGCGGCGGGCTCGGGGTGGGCGGGGGTGGAGCCGGCCTTCGCCGCGTCCGCGGCGCCGGACGTGCCGACCGCGGTGGGGCGGCTGCGGGCGCGGGGGGCGCGGCGCGTCGCCGTGGCGTCGTGGTTCCTCGCGCCGGGCCTGCTGCCGGACCGGGTGGCGCGGCTGGCCGGGGAGGACGCGCTGATCGCCCCGCCGCTGGGGTCGGACCCGGAGGTGGCGGAGCTGGTGCTGCACCGCTACGCGAGCGCGCTGGTCCCGCTGGCCCGGACCGCCTGAGGAGCGGGCCGGCCGAGACCCGGACCGGGGCTGAGACCCAGGCCGGCTGGAGAGCGGACCGGCTGGGGAGCGGACCGGCCGAGACCGGGCCGGCGACGACGGGCCGAGGGTCACCCCCGGTCCCGCTCGTCCTCCTCCAGCGCCTCCACCAGCCGCTCCATCACACCCAGCGCCGTGCGCAGGTCGGCCAGGTCCACCCGGGCCGAGATGCGGTTGGTGAACGCGTGCTGCGCCGCGGTCAGCCCGCGCACCGCCGCGTACCCCGCCGCGGTCGGCCGCAGCAGCTTGGCGCGCTTGTGCGCCGGGTTCGGCAGGTACTCGGCCAACCCCCTGTCCACCAGCAGGTCGGCGATGCGCTGCACGCTCTGCCTGGTCAGGCTCATCTCCCGGGCGATGCCGGACACCGGCAGCGGCTCCCGCAGCACCGCGCCGAGCACCTGCCACCACGCCGCGGTCAGGCCGACCGGCGCGGTCATCACCTCGGCGGCCGCGAGGAAGCCGCCGTAGAGGCGGAACGTGCGCATGATGACCTCGGTCAGCACGTCCCCGGCCTCGGTGCGCGGCTCGGTCACGCTCCCACCAGCCTGCCGAACCAGGCCGGGTCGCCCGTGCGGTGCAGGCCGTACCACGCCTCCAGCACCTCGTCCGGGTAGAGGTCCAGCTCGGCGAAGACCTCGCGGGCGAACTCCAGCGGCGACGCGCCACCCGCGGTGATCACGCCCCGGTCCCGCACCGCCCGCTCAGCCCCGAACCGGTCGGCCCCGGCGTAGCCGCCCAGCTCCTCCACCGCGTTGCCGGTGTGCCGCCGGTCGTCCAGCAGACCTTCGGCCGCCAGGCCGGCGACCGCGCCGCAGATGCCGGCCACCGGCACGCCCGCCCCGACCCAGCGCCGGGCGGCCGCGCCGAACGGGACCAGCTCCCCGGTCGACCAGGCGTCCGCGCCGGGCAGGACCAGCATGGCGCTGTCGGCCGGGTCGGCGTCGGCCAGCACGAGGTCCGGCACGATCCGCAGCCCGCCGATCGTGGTCACCGGCTCGGGCCCGGCCCCGACCGCCCGCACCCGGAAGCGGCCGGGCTCCCGCTGGAACGCCGGGTTGTTGACCCCGGCCGCCACGTACCCGAACTCCCAGTCGGCCAGGCCGTCGTACACCGCGAGGTGGATCGTCTTCATGACAGCATCCTGTCAAGTTGACAGCACACTGTCAAGAAATCGCCGTCGTAGAGTGCGGCCCATGGCAGACGAGCTGGTCCACTACGAGGTGCGGCGCGGCATCGCGACGATCACGCTGGACTCCCCCCGCAACCGCAACGCCCTGTCCCGGCAGCTGCGCGCCGAGCTGACCGCGCACCTGGACACCGCGACGGCCGACGACGCCGTGCGGGTGGTCGTGCTGAGCCACACCGGACCGGTGTTCTGCTCGGGCATGGACCTCAGGGAGGCGGGCGGCGCGAGCGCCGACCAGCAGGGGGTCAACGAGTTCCCCGCGATCCTGGAACGGCTGTGGACCAGCCCCAAGCCCGTGGTCGCCCGCCTGGCGGGCCCGGCCCGCGCCGGCGGCGTCGGCCTCGTGGCCGCGTGCGACATCGCGATCGCGGTGGACACCGCCACCTTCGCGTTCAGCGAGGTCCGCATCGGCGTGGTGCCCGCGGTCATCTCGGTGACCGTGCTCCCCCGCCTGCTCCCCCGCGCCGCGCACGAGCTGTTCCTGACCGGCGAGACGTTCGCCGCCCCGCGCGCCGCGGCCATCGGGCTGATCAACTCGGCGGTGCCGGCGGAGGGGCTGGACGACGAGGTGACCCGCTACACCGACATGCTCGCGCTGGGCGCGCCCGGCGCCCTGGCCGCCACCAAGCGGGTGCTGCGCGAGCCGCGGGCGGAGGACCTGGGCGTGGCGTTCGCCGACATGCTGGAGCTGTCCGCGCGGCACTTCGGCGGTCCCGAGGGGCAGGAGGGCATCGCCGCGTTCGTGGCCAAGCGCCCGCCGTCCTGGGTGCCGTCGGGCGACTAGGACGCGGGTCGGCCACCACCCGGTCGGCGATCGCGGACGACGGTCAGCCTGCGGTCGCCGACCTCCCGGGTCCGCGCCTCGGCGTCGGCCAGCACCGCCTCGACCGCCGCGTCACCGCCCTCCCACACCAGCACGTGCTCGCCGGGCGGCAGCCAGGACAGGTCGGTGAGGCAGTCGTAGAGGGCGTCGAGGTTGTGGCCGAACCAGTCGGGGAAGTCCAGCGCGTCCGCGACGGCGGCGAGGACCTCCGCCCGCGTGCGGGCGCCCGCACGGACCCGGTGCCGGTGGGTGCTCACCGGGTCACGTCCACCACGACGAACGACGCGTAGTGGTCACCGGTGTAGAACACCTCGTCGGCCGCGCCCGTCACCAGGCGACGCGCGCCGCGGTCGTCGCTGCCGGGGGTGGGCACGGTGTACTCCCGGTAGTGGTCGCGGGCCTGCTGGGGCAGCCGCTTCTCGCGGTTCTGGAACGTCACGCCGTCGTTGCGCGGGTACGGGAACGGCCCGCCGCGCCCGATCAGCTCCCAGGTCTCGCGGACCTGCTCGGGCAGGTCCGACAGCTCCTCCACCGGCAGCCCCGAGGACGCGCCCGGCACCGGCGCCGAGGTCGGCCCCTGGGCCGTGCCGGTCACGTCCTTGGCGAAGTAGCCGACCACGACCAGCGCGATCAGGCCCAGCAGTGCGACGGTCAGGCGGCGAGCGGGAGTCACGTCCGCGAGCCTACGAACCGCTGCCCGCGTCCGTCTCGCCGGGCTGGGCGGGCGGCACCTTGGGCACCGGGTTGAACCTGGTCGAGGCGTTGTCCACGACCCGGTCGATCAGCCGGGCCGCGCCCAGGCACAGCGGCAGCAGCACACCCATGAGCAGCGCGAACTGGAACGGGAAGGCCAGCTGCGCCATCCACAGCTCGACCCCGTCCCACCACTGCTGGAAGGCGTCCACCACGGCACCGAGCCTAGTCGGGTGACGCGCTTCACCGCACGCGGATCGCTACCAGTCGGTAAGTTGCCCGCATGTTCGCCGTCTACGCAGCCGAGCCGAGCCCGCAAGACCCGATCGCCGCCCTGCGCGTGGGCGAACGGCCGGAGCCGGAGGTCCCGCCGGGCTGGGTGAAGGTGGCGGTCAGGGCGGCCAGCCTGAACATGCACGACCTGTGGACGCTGCGCGGCGTCGGCATCAAGGCCGACCGGTTCCCGATGACCCTGGGCTGCGACGGCGCGGGCGTGCTGGAGGACGGCTCCGAGGTCGTGCTGCACTCGGTGATCGGCGACCCGGCCTGGTCCGGCGACGAGACCCTCGACCCCGGCCGCACCCTGCTGACCGAGAAGCACCAGGGCACCTTCGCCGACCACGTCGTCGTCCCGGCCCGCAACGCCCTGCCCAAGCCGGCCGGGCTGAGCTTCGCCGAGGCCGCGTGCATGGGCACGGCGTGGCTGACCGCGTACCGGATGCTGTTCGTGAAGTCCGGCCTGCGCCCCGGTCAGACCATGCTCGTGCAGGGCGCCTCGGGCGGCGTGTCCACGGCGCTGGTCCAGCTCGGCCGCGCGGCGGGCTTCCGGGTGTGGGTGACCGGCCGCACCGAGGAGAAGCGGGCGCTGGCCGAGAGCCTGGGCGCGCACGCGACCTTCGAGTCCGGCGCCCGCCTGCCCGAGCGGGTGGACGCCGTGTTCGAGACCGTCGGCAAGGCCACCTGGTCGCACTCGATGAAGTCGCTCAAGCCCGGCGGGATCATCGTCATCTCGGGCGCGACCAGTGGCGACGCCACGGCCGCCGAACTCCAGCGGCTGTTCTTCCTCCAGCTGCGCGTGGTCGGCTCGACCATGGGCACCCGGGAGGAGCTGGCCGACCTGCTGGCGTTCTGCGAGTTGAACGGCCTGCGACCGCAGATCGGCGCGGAGCTGCCGTTCGAACGCGCCGAGGAGGGCTTCCGCGCCATGCTCGACGGCGAGACCGCGGGCAAGATCGTGTTCAGCCGCTAGACCGCAGCAGGTCCAGCAGCACCTCGGGGTCCTGCGCGCCGGCGACCCCGCGCCGGCCCACCACGAACGTGGGCACCGACCGCACGCCGATCGCGACGCCCTCGGCCAGCTCCTCGTTCAGGCGCTCGGCCAGGGCGTCGTCGGCGAGCAGGTCCTCGGCGCCGGTCAGACCCGCCTCACCGGCCAGCGCCACCAGCACCCCGCGGTCGCCGACGTCCGCGCCCTCGGTGAAGTGGGCGCGGAAGAACCGCTCGCCCACCGCGGCCTGCACCCCCTGGTCGCGCGCCGCGAGCAGGAGCCGGTGGGCGTCGAACGTGTTCGCCTCGACCTGCCGGTCCAGCTCGTAGTCGAGCCCCACGGCGGCGGCCACCGCCGTCACCCGGCGCTGCGCCTCCCGCGCGCCCTGCTCGCCCAGCTTCCCGGCCAGCACCTCGACCATCGGCCGGCCGCTGCTCGTGGCGTCCGGCTGGAGCTGGAACGGCCGCCACACCACGGTCACCGGCTCGCCGTCCCACGCCTCCAGCGCGCGTTCCAGCTTGCGCTTGCCGATGTAGCACCAGGGACACACCACGTCCGACCACACGTCGAGTTGCACGCCCCCTCCCAACCCGGCCGAACGCTCCCCTATTCCGGTCCTCGACGAACGGACCGGGGCCAAGCCGACCGGCGGCGGCTCATCGGCTACCGGCTTCCGCGAATTCGCGCATCTGCCCCGCCAAGCACCCGAGCACCATCCGAGACCCCTAGGGGCGTCCATCGCGTTCTCCAGCAGCCGCCGTGCCATCTCCTGAAAGACGTCGGTTTCCCTCGGATCGTCGAGGAGCAGGCTGTAAGCCGGGTCTCCACGTGCGCCACCGGCCGGAAATTCGGCGAGGTCATCAACGTGAACGCGGTGTCCTCCCAAGGACCCGCCTTCGCGTCCTGACCGATGACCCGAACGCCGGCCTTGCCGGTGTCGGTCAACCAGAGCAACAGCGCCGCCTGCAACGACGGTCCCGCGGCCGCTACGGCAGCGCCCGTGGGCACCAGCAGCTCCTGACCCACCACCTGCGCCACGAGATCGTGTTCGCCGGACGCGGCCCGGTCCCCTCCCACATCGCGGAGGCCAGGGGCATCGACCCCGGCACCGAGGTCGTCATCCGCAGGCGGCACCTGTTCGACAAGGACACCGACCGCCCCGAGGAGATCGGTGCCAGCTACCTCCCGGTCGACGTGGCCGGCGGGAGCTTCCTCGAACAACCCGAACTGGTGCCCAAAGCCCTGTTCCTCTGCGTCGAGGACCTCACCGGCCGCCACTACACCCGTGCCCGGGACCAGTGGATCGCGCGCATGCCCACCGGCGAGGAGAGCGGCACCCTCGAACTGCCGACCGGCGCCCCGGTCATGCACGTGGTCCACGTGGCCCGCGATGAAGACGGCGACGTGCTGGAGGTCTCGGAGTCGATCTGGCCGGCCGACCGTGTGATCGTGATCGACGACTGCCCCGTCGAGCAGGAACCGGAGCAGCCCACCGCAGCCGGTGAGCTGTGAACCGGAAGGCGGTAATGCCCCAATACGCCGAACAGCTCGTCGACCACTGGTACTGGCGTGCACATCACCATGCAGGGCGTCGGCTTCACGGACGAAATCCCGAAGGATCATCGACGCGGTAAGCACACGCCCATGCGTGGAACGACGTAGCCGCCGTGCGGTTGAGCCGGCCAACCACACACCGAGTTACATGAATCGGACAATACGAGCGAAACATCGCTTTTCCCGGTTCAACCATCCACCCGAACAAGCAACCCGCCTTCCGGTAGTGCGATCGAACAAACCCGAGGACAGTCGACGCGCGTACGGTTCCGCTCGCACACGACCACCGAGGGAGCTGGTAATGACGGTGCCGCAGGGCAGGGAAGGCTTCGGGCGGGGCAGCGGCGTGTTCCGCCGCAAGCCCATCGAGCAGATAGGCGAGGAGAAGACCGGCCTGACCCGCACGCTGGGTCTGTGGCAGCTCACCGCGATCGGCATCGGCGGCATCATCGGGGCGGGCATCTTCTCGCTCGCCGGCGCCGTGGCCAACCAGACGGCGGGACCCGCCGTGCTGGTCTCGTTCCTCGTCGCGGGCATCGCGAGCGCCGCCGCCGCGTTCTCCTACGCCGAGTTCGCGGGCCTGATCCCCCGGGCCGGTTCCGCCTACACCTACGGCTACGCCGTGCTCGGCGAGATCGTGGGCTGGTTCATCGGCTGGGACCTGCTGCTGGAGTACACCGCGATCGTGGCCGTGGTGGCGATCGGCATCAGCGGCTACTTCAACGAGCTGCTGGACCTGCTCGGCGTCGACCTGCCGGTGTGGCTGCTCGGCGCGCCGGGCACGGAGCCCGACGGCGTGGCGGCCGGCAGCTACCAGGTCAACCTGTTCGCCGTGCTGCTGTGCCTGCTGATCGCGTTCGTGCTGAACACCGGCATGAAGAACGCGGCCCGCTTCGAGACCACCCTGGTGTACCTGAAGGTCGCCGTGGTGCTGCTGGTGATCGTGGTCGGCGCGTTCCACATCAACACCGACAACTACAACCCGTTCTTCCCCTTCGGCCTGTCCGGCGCGTTCACCGGCGCGGCCACCGTGTTCTTCGCCGTGTTCGGCTACGACGCGATGAGCACGGCCGCCGAGGAGTCCAAGGACTCGCAGCGGCACATGCCCAGGGCCATCATCTACTCGCTGGCCATCTCCATGGTGCTCTACGTGCTGGCGTGCCTGGTGCTGACCGGCATGGTGAACTTCAAGGACGTCGACGCCGAGAGCGCGTTCGCCTCCGCGTTCGCCGACATCGGCCTGCCCGCGCTGGGCATCGTCATCTCCGTCGGCGCGGTGCTGGGCATCACCACCGTGCTGTTCACCTTCCTGATGGGCGCGGCGCGCGTGGGCTACTCGATGTCCCGCGACGGACTGCTGCCCGGGTGGTTCGCCAAGACCCACCCGGTCAAGCACGTGCCGACGCGGGTCACGTGGGTGCTGGGCATCGCGTCCGCGGCCATCGCCGGCTTCCTGCCCATCGGCGAGGCCGCGGAGCTGACCAACATCGGCATCCTGCTGGCGTTCGTGGTGGTGTGCGTCGCGGTGGTCGTGCTGCGGTACCGGCAGCCCGACCTGCCGCGCACGTTCAAGACGCCCGGGATGCCGGTCGTGCCGATCGTCGGCGTGGTGTTCTCGCTGTGGCTGATCACCTTCCTGGCGCCGGAGACGTGGCTGCGGTTCGGGATCTGGTTCGCGATCGGCCTGGTCGTCTACTTCGCCTACAGCAGGCGGAAGTCAGTCCTGAACCGACAGGACTGACGCGCACCACGAGTCGACCACGTCGGCGAGCACGGCCATCGGCAGCGGGCCGCCCCGCAGCACCTGGTCGTGGAAGGCCCGGATGTCGAAGCGGTCGCCCAGGCGCCGCTCGGCCTCACCGCGCAGGCGCTGGATCTCCAGCCGCCCCACCATGTAGGACAGCGCCTGCGCGGGGTTCTCGGTGTACCGGTCGACCTCGGAGAAGATGTCGACGTCCGGCATGACCGCGTTGGCGCGCAGGTAGTCCACGGCCTGCTGCCGGGACCAGCCCAGCGCGTGCAGGCCGGTGTCCACCACCAGGCGGGCGGCGCGCAGCGAGTCGCCCGACAGCATCCCCAGCCGGGCCACGTCGTCGCTGTAGAGGCCCATCTCGTCGGCCAGGCGCTCGGTGTAGAGCGCCCAGCCCTCCAGGTACGCCTCGATGGACGCGAAGCGGCGCAGCAGCGGCAGGTCCTCCAGCTGCTGCGCCAGCGCGATCTGGAAGTGGTGGCCGGGCACGCCCTCGTGGAACGCGGTGGACTCGGCGCTGAACCGGTCGCGCTGCTCGGCGAGGTGGGTGTTGACGAAGTAGGTGCCCGGCCGGGAGCCGTCCAGCGCCGGGTCCATGTAGTAGGCCAGCGGCGCGTTGGGCGCCTCGGCCTCCGGGACCTCCTCCACCTCGCACCGCGTGCCGGGCAGCGTGCCGAACCAGTCGGCGGCGACCTCCTCGGCGCGGGCGATGGTCCGCCTGGCCAGGGTGAGCATGTCCGCGGCGCTGCGCCAGCGCAGGTCCGGGTCCGCGAGCAGGCGGGCCCGCACCTCGGCGGCGCTCACCGGGCCGAACACGCGCGCGCCGATCTCCTCGTACTCCCGGTCCAGCGCCTCGATCAGCTCCCGGCCGATCCGGTGCAGCTCCTCGGGGGTGTGGTCGGTCGTGGTGCAGGCGCGGACCAGGTTCGGGTAGAGGCGGTCGCCGTCGGGCAGCCAGCACAGGCCGGGCCGGTCCTCGTCGCGGCCCCGGCCGAGGACCTCGGCGGCCAGGAAGTCGCGGTAGCGGGCGAAGGCGGGGCGCACGGCGCCCGCGAGCAGCTCGGCGCACTCGTCGGCCAGCGGCGTGCCCGCCACCGGCGCGCCCAGCGGGTCGACGCGCTCGGCCAGGTAGCGGTCGACGCGGGCGATGGCGGAGGCCACCAGGTGCCGGACCGGGCGGCGGGCGGACCCGCGCTGCCGGTGGGCCAGGGCGTCGAGGTAGCCGGGCAGCGCGGCCAGCCGGGCCAGGTAGGCGCGGCGGGCGGCATCGTCGCCGGGCAGGACCAGGGGTAACGCGCCGAGCAGCAGCACCACCGGGGCGTTGAGGCCCTCGGCGTGGGTGTGCTCGACCAGGTTCGCGTCGAGGAGGTGCACCAGGCTCCACGCCTGCTGCGCGACCACCGCCCGGGTCACCGGGTCGTCGCCGGCGGTGTCCGCGCGGCGGGCGATGGCCTCGGCGCGGTCGCGCAGCGCGCGCTCGCCCTCGGCGCTCGGGTCCGGCAGCCGGTCGTCCCAGCCGGGCAGGCCGCGCAGGGTCGCCGTCACGGGATCGGCGTCCAGCACCAGGGTCAGCAGCTCGTCGGCGAGTTCGCGCGCGGTGTTCACGCCGGACATTCTCCGGTGCTACCCCGGCGGGATGCGCGCGTTCGCGGCGGAAAGGGCCTGGCGCGCCTCGGCGAGCAGCCGGGCCACGACCTCGGCGGCCGGCGCGGGCCGGACGAGGGGGTAGGTCTGCCCGGCCCACAGCGACATCAGCTCCGGGTCGCCGGACGCCCGGACGGGCCTGGTCAGGTGGTGGACCTCCGGGTAGGCGGCGGGCGCGTGGCCGGAGTTCTCGGTGAGGAAGCGGTTGACCAGACCGCGTGCCGGGCGGCCGCTGAAGGCCCTGGTCAACGCGGTGCGCCGGGTGCCCTCGGCGAGGGCCTGGCGGTGGGCGGGCGAGGTGCCCGCCTCCGGGGTGGGCAGGAACGCGGTGCCGAGCTGGGCGGCCACCGCGCCCGCGGTGATCACCGCGGCCACGTCCGCGCCGTGCACCAGGCCGCCGGTGGCGATCAGCGGGAGGTTCACCCGGTCGCGGACCAGGCGCAGCGCGGCCAGCACGCCGAACAGCTCGCCGCCGCCGGGCGAGACGCCGTCGTCGGCGAACGTGCCGCGGTGGCCGCCCGCGTCGCTGCCCTGCACGCACAGGGCGTCGGCGCCGATCCGGGCGGCCTGCTCGGCTTCCCGGGGCGTGGTGACGGTGACCACGACGGTGGTGCCCGCGGCGTGCAGGCGGTGGACGTCGGCGGCGGTGGGCAGGCCGAAGGTGAACGAGACGGCCGGCACCCGCAGCGCCATCAGCAGTTCGAGCTTGGCGGCGTAGGAGTCGTCGTCCCAGCGGGGTTCGCCCGGCTCGGTCGGCGACTGCGCGCGGACCCGCTCGCGGTAGCCGGCGAGGTCGACCTTGGCCCGCGGCCCGGGGACGAACAGGTTGACGCCGAAGGGCCGGTCGGTGAGCGCGGTGGTGGCGTCGACCTGCTCGGCGACCGCCTCGACGGACTGGTAGCCGGCGGCCAGGAACCCCATCCCGCCCGCGCGGCCGACCTCGGCCACGAGCCGCGGTGTGGACGCCCCGCCGGCCATCGGCGCGGCGATGACGGGGACTTCCAGTCGGTCGAACATGAGCCACCCTAACCCCGGTCGCGCCGGGTGGCCCGGCAGGACCGGGGCCCCGCCGGACGGTCGCCCCTCCCGCGGTGCGGCGGGAGGGGCGACCCCCGCGTCAGGGCAGGGTGTCCAGGTGCGGGGCCACCGTGTTGGCGAACTGCCAGTTGTTGGAGGCGTCCCAGTTGATCGACCAGGTCATCGCGCCGCGGATGCCGGGCCACGTCTGCGAGGGCTTGAACGAACCGCAGTTCGTGCCCTTGGCCAGGCAGTTGAGCGCCGCGTTGACGTTGGCCGGCGACTGGTACCCGCCGCCCGCGCCCGACGGCGAGGCGGGCAGGCCCAGGCCGACCTGGTCGGGCCGCAGGCCGTTCTGGAGCTGGACGCAGGCCAGCGCGACCAGGAAGTCCACCGTGCCCTGGGCGTAGACCTTCTGGTCGCAGCCGAGCATGCTGCCGGAGTTGTAGAACTGCATGTTGACCACCGTGAGGATGTCCTTCACGGCCAGCGCCAGCTTGAAGTACTCCTGGCCGGTGGACTGCATGTCGATGGTCTGCGGCGCCATCGCGATGACCTTGCCGCCGGCCGCGTGGATGCTGCGCAGCGCCGGGGCCATGTAGGTGGCGTTGACGCCGTTCTCCAGGTCGATGTCCACGCCGTCGAACCCGTACTCGGAGATCAGCGACCTGACGCTGGTGGCGAAGGCGTTGGACGCGGCGGAGTCGCCGACCCAGATGCTGCCCTTCTCGCCGCCGACGGAGATGATCACCTTCTGGCCGCGGGACTGGAGGGTGCGGACGTCGGCCTTGAACTGGGCGTCGGTGTAGCCGCCGAGCTTGCTCGACAGGGTCGGGTCCAGGGTGAAGTCGACCGCGCCGCGCGTCGCGGGCACGGCGTCGGCGAACGCGACGGCCACCACGTCGTAGGTGCGGGGCACGTCGGCCAGCTTGAGCAGCCGCGAGCCGTTGTCGAAGTTGTGCCAGTACCCGGTGAGGATGTGCTTGGGCAGCGACGGGTCCGGGTTGCCGGGCGTCGTGGTGGTGGTCGTCGTGGTGGTCGTGGTCGTCGTCGTGGTGCTGGTGGTGGTGCTGGTCGGCGGGGTGCCCGGCCCGTCCAGGCTGATGTCGTCGGCGTAGAAGGTCGGCTGGCCGTACCAGCCGTGCACGTAGATGGTGACGCTGGTGCTCGCGCCGGTGGTGAAGTCCAGGCTCAGCTGGCCGAAGCCGGTCGAGCCGGGGGTCCAGGTGCTCTTGTCGCCGCTGCCGGTGCCGGTCACGCCGAGGTAGACGTAGCTGCCCTGCACCCACGCGCTCAGCTTGTAGGCGGTGTTGGCCCGCACGGTGATCGTCTGCGAGCAGCGGGCCTGGTCCGTGCCCGCCGGGCTCCCCGCGAGCGCGTGCGACCCGCTGCGCTTGGTCGTGGACACCACGCTCGTCGCGCTACTGCACGTCCAGCCGCTCTTGTCGCCGCTGTCGAAGCCGGGGTTGGCGACCAGGTTGGCCGCCGACGCGCTGCCCGCGACCACCAGGGTCAGGCCGGCGACCGCCAGCACGCCCGCCAGCACCGCGCCCAGCGCGCGTCTCGTCCTCGAAGCCACGTCCACCTCCACGTTCTCTCCGGCGGCCTTGCCCAGCCAGGTGACGCGGGCCACTCGAAAATGGACTAGACCATTGGTTCTTGTCAAGGGTGTGACGATGGTCGGATGAGTTTCACCGTCGACGACGCGATCCACCTCGCCCGCACCGCCCACGAGGGTCAGGTCGACAAATCGGGCCACCCCTACATCGGCCACCCGCTGCGCGTGATGGGCCGGGTGTCCGGCGAGCACGCGCGCGTGGCGGCCGTCCTGCACGACGTCGTCGAGGACACTTCCGTCACGGCGGACGACCTGCTGGCCGCCGGGTGCCCGCCCGAGGTGGTGCGGACCGTGCTGGCGCTGACCCACGAGGAGGGCGAACCCCAGGAGCAGTACCTGGCGCGGGTGCTGACCGACCCGGTGGCGGTCGCGGTCAAGCGCGCGGACATCGCCGACAACACCTCGCCGCACCGGCTGGCGGCGCTCGACCGGGCCACCCAGGACCGCCTGCGGGCCAAGTACGCCAGGGCGCTGGAGATCCTGGACCGGGACGGGTGACCCCGATTCAACCTGGTGGTCACCTGCGCTCCGGAATCAACCCCCTGCCGGTAACAGTTGCGGCGGAGGTCACGTCAAAATTCGCTGCGCGAGGCCCTGACGTGCGGCATCATAGAGGTGAACCGATACAGATAGATCGACCTGAAAGGTGACATGACGAACCCCCTGAGTACCGTTCGCACGTACTTCGCCACGCGGCGCGCGATCCGGGAGCGGGAAGCCCGGATCGAGCGCGAGATGGCCGCCTACAACACCCCCAGCGCCCGGATGGACCTGGAGGCGATCCTCGCCCGCCACTCCACCCACGAGGCCAGGGAGCTGGAGGAGATCCTCCGCCGCCACATCCCGGCCGGTGTGCTCCGCTACCACGGCTGAGCGACCGCGTTCCTTTCGAGGGCCTTCAGGACAGGGACGTCCTGGAGGTCCTTTCGTCATCTTCAGGCCCGGCCCAACCAGGTGCCGAGGAGCGTCGCGGGTACGATCCGCACCGGGAACGGCAGCGTCGCCTCGAACGCGTCCTCGCCCTTGACCTCGGCCACCAGCTCGTAGCACCCGCGGACGTCGAGTTCGAACACGATCAGCTTCAGCTCGTGCGGGTCGACGACCCAGTAGCCGGGCACACCCATCCGCTCGTAAGCGGCCTTCTTGTTGTTGAGGTCGTTCAACGCCGTGCTCGGCGACAGCACCTCGACGGCCAACAGCGGGGCCACGGGCAGGTCCTTCTCGGTCAGGTCCTCGTCGCGGGCCACCAGGACGTCGGGCTGCAACTCCGTGGAGGGCGAGGGCCGGAGGGCGAACGGCGCCATGAGCACGTGCATGGTCTCCGGGCACGCCGCGTCGAGTTGACCCACGAGCTTGACGACGACCTTCTGGTGCCGGAAGCCGGGTGCCGGGCCCACGATCAGCACCCCGTCGATGAGCTCGTACCGGTGACCGTCATCAGGCATGCCCTCCAGGTCTTCGACCGTGTAGGGACGTCCGTATGCCTTATGCGTCATAGCGGTTATGGTCCCCTCCTTCCAGTTGATGCGCCAACCATGCCGGAGGAACCCACCGAAAACGACGATCCCCGCCGACCGGTCACCCGAAGGTGCCCTGATCAGCGGGGACGTGACCGCCGGTCCTACTTCTTGCCCTTGTCCTTGCCGCCGGAGTCGTCGGTGGACAGCGCGGCGACGAAGGCTTCCTGGGGCACCTCGACCCGCCCCACCATCTTCATCCGCTTCTTGCCCTCCTTCTGCTTCTCCAGCAGCTTGCGCTTGCGGGTGATGTCACCGCCGTAGCACTTGGCGAGCACGTCCTTGCGGATCGCGCGGATCGTCTCGCGGGCGATCACCCGCGACCCGATGGCCGCCTGGATCGGCACCTCGAACTGCTGGCGCGGGATCAGCTCGCGCAGCTTCGTGGCCATCCTGGTGCCGTAGCCGTAGGCGTGGTCCTTGTGCACGATCGCGCTGAACGCGTCCACCGGCTCGCCCTGGAGCAGGATGTCCACCTTGACCAGCTCGGCGTCCTGCTCGCCCGACTCCTCGTAGTCCAGCGAGGCGTACCCGCGCGTGCGCGACTTCAGCGCGTCGAAGAAGTCGAAGATGATCTCGCCGAGCGGCATCGTGTAGCGCAGCTCGACGCGGTCCTCGGACAGGTAGTCCATGCCGCCCAGCTGGCCGCGCTTGGCCTGGCACAGCTCCATGATCGCGCCGATGTAGTCGCTGGGCGCGATGATCGTGCACCTGGTGACGGGCTCGTACACCTCGGCCCGCTTGCCGTCGGGCCAGTCGGACGGGTTGGTCACCACGTGCTCTGCGCCGTCCTCCATGACCACGCGGTAGACCACGTTCGGCGCGGTGGAGATCAGGTCGAGCCCGAACTCGCGCTCCAACCGGTCGCGGGTGATCTCCAGGTGCAGCAGGCCGAGGAAGCCGCAGCGGAAGCCGAAGCCCAGGGCCGCCGAGGTCTCCGGCTCGAACGTCAGCGCGGCGTCGTTGAGCTGGAGCTTCTCCAGCGCCTCGCGCAGGATGGGGTAGTCCGAGCCGTCGACCGGGTAGAGGCCGGAGTACACCATCGGCCGCGGCTCGCGGTAGCCCGCCAGCGGCTCGGTGGCGCCCTTCTTCTCCGCCGTCACGGTGTCGCCGACCTTCGACTGGCGCACGTCCTTCACGCCGGTGATCAGGTAGCCCACCTCGCCGACGCCCAGGCCGACGCTCGGCTTCGGCTCGGGCGAGATGATGCCGACCTCCAGCAGCTCGTGGGTCGCGTTGGTCGACATCATCCGGATGCGCTGGCGCGGGGTGATCTTGCCGTCGACCACGCGGATGTAGGTGACCACGCCGCGGTAGGTGTCGTAGACCGAGTCGAAGATCATCGCGCGGGGCGGGGCGTCCGCGTCGCCGACCGGGGCCGGCACCCGCTTCACGACCTCGTCCAGCAGCGCCCCGACGCCCAGGCCGGTCTTGGCCGAGACGCGCAGCACCTCCTCGGGCTCGCAGCCGACGATGTGGGCGAGCTCCTTGGCGTACTTGTCGGGGTCCGCGGCGGGCAGGTCGATCTTGTTGAGCACCGGGATGATGGTGAGGTCGTTCTCCATCGCCAGGTACAGGTTGGCCAGCGTCTGCGCCTCGATGCCCTGCGCGGCGTCGACCAGCAGGACCGTCCCCTCGCACGCCTCCAGCGCGCGGGACACCTCGTAGGTGAAGTCGACGTGGCCCGGGGTGTCGATCATGTGCAGCACGTGGTCCTGCCCGGCGACCTGCCAGGGCAGCCGGACGTTCTGGGCCTTGATCGTGATGCCGCGTTCGCGCTCGATGTCCATGCGGTCGAGGTACTGCGCTCGCATCGCACGGGCGTCGACCACGCCGGTGAGCTGCAACATGCGGTCGGCCAGGGTCGACTTGCCGTGGTCGATGTGCGCGATGATGCAGAAGTTCCGGATCAGCTCCGGAGGCGTGAACGTCTGGTCGGCGAACGTGGTCACTCAGGGTCCTCGCACGTGAAAGACGGAGGGGATCACCCCATTCTCTCATGCCACGACGTCGCCCCGACCCGCGCGGGCGCGACCGGGGACATAGGCTCCCCGGTCGTGTACGCGAACGGTGAGGACCCGCGCCCGGTGAAGGGCGCGGTGCGGGAGGTCCACCCGGCCGCCGCGGCGGCGACCCTGGAGTACTCCCCCGACCTGGACGGCCTGGCCGACCCGGGCGAGGTCGTGTGGGCGTGGGTGCCCTTCGAGGAGGACGCGAGCCGGGGCAAGGACCGGCCGCTGCTGGTCGTGGGGCGCCGGCGGCGGGCCCTGCTGGCGCTGATGCTGACCAGCCGGCCGCCGGGCGGACCCGGGCAGGACGACTGCCTCGACCTGGGCGTGGGCCGCTGGGACCGCGACGGCAGGCGCTCCTACCTGCGCCTGGACCGGGTGTTCGAGCTGGCCGAGGACGACATCCGGCGCGAGGGCTCGGTGCTGGAGCCGGAGCGGTTCTCGCTGGTGGTGGACGCGCTGCGGCGGCTGGGCTGGCGCTAGACCCCCGACCGGGGTCGGGGGGACGTCCCGGGCCCGCTCAGGGCGATCCCCGATGCCGCGCCGGCGCCCGCCGGGAACCCTGGGGTCCATGGCGAGCAACCTGATGAAGGCGTTGGACGCGGCGTTCGGCCACCCCCGGGGCAAGGTGGGCGAGCTGGGCGGCCGGGTGATGGCCAGGGTGAACGCGAAGGTCGAGGAGCACGTCGTCGAGTTGGCGCGCCCCGCGGCCGACGAGGTCGTCCTGGTGCTCGGCCCCGGTCCGGGCGTGGGTCTGAGGCTGGTCGGCGAGCGCGCGCTCAAGGCGATCGGCGTCGACCCCTCGCAGGTCATGCTGGACGAGGCGCGCAACCGGTGCGCGGAGCTGATCGTGGCCGGCCGGGTGGAGCTGCGCGAGGGCGCGGCCACCCGCACCGGGCAGCCCGGGGCGTCCGTGGACGTGGTGATCTCGGTGAACAACCTCCAGCTGTGGGACAACCGGCCGGCCGCGTTCCACGAGCTGCGGCGGGTGCTGCGGCCGGGCGGGCGGCTGGTGGTGTCGGTGCACCGGATGGCGCTGGACACCTCCGAGTACGACCTGATCCGGGAGGCGGAGCAGGCCGGGTTCGCCGGGGTGCGCACGTCGCTGCACCAGTACGGCGGCGTGGTGCCGCCCGCCGTGCAGCTACTGGCGGACGTCCCGGCGTAGCGGGTGCTCGGCCGGGATCTCGACGAACGCGATCAGCCGGCCGTCCGGGTCCGCCACCCACATCTCGTCCAGGCCCCACGGTTCCCGCCGCGGGGGCCGGACGACGTGCTCGGCCAGCCGCGCGGCGGCGTCGTCGAGGTCGCGCACCTGGAGCCACAGCCGGGTGGCCCCGGTGGGCTCCTCCGCCGCGGTGCCGGACACCTCCAGGAACCCGCCGCCGAGGAAGAACACCGTGCCGCCGGGGAACTCCCGGTGCACGGCCAGGCCGAGGACGTCCCGGTAGAACGCGCGGGCCCGCTCGGGGTCCGCGGACCGGATCAGGACGCGGCTGCTCAGGATCTCCACGCCGTCCAGGGCATCACAGGTCCAGGTCGCGCGCCATCCGCACGTGCGCGTCCCCGTCGTGGCCGACCTCGCGCCAGCCGTGCGCGAGGTAGAAGCGCCGGGCGCGCCGGTTCTCCGCGAACACGTCCAGGTGCGCGGTCCCCACCCCGGCGGCGCGCAGCTCGGCGAGCGCCGCCTCGTGCAGCGCGTGGCCCACGCCCCGGCCCCAGTGCGCCGGGTCGACCTGGAGCTGCTTCAGCTCGCCGTCCGGCTGGACCAGGGCGAACCCGGCGAACGTGTTGTCCAGCTCGGCGCACAGCCACACCCGGCCCGGTCGGGTGAGGTCGTAGCCGTTCGCTCGCGCACCCCGCTCCCACTCGGCCAGCTCGCTCTCCGGCAGGTGCCCCTCGTAGTAGCTGCGCCGGGCCCTGACGTGGACGTCGACCAGCGGCCACCTGTCCTCCGCGCGCGGCGGTCGCACCGTGATGGTCCCCATGTGGTCACTGACGCGCGGCGGCCGGTCGGGTTGCCGGGGCACGGCGTCCCGCGCCCGTGCGATCGACATCGCGGACAACTTCCGCCCTCGTTGCGCGCCCACCAGGAAAAGTGATATCACTTTGCTAAGCAAGAGATATGACCTGAGGGGTGCACATGGACACAGCTGCTGACGTCGCGGTGCGGATGCCGAGTCCCGTCGTGCGGGAGCGCGAGGCGAAGCACGTGTCGGGGTGGGGGGTGCTGGCCGTCGCGGTGGTGCTGATCGCGGCGGGCACGGCGCTGGTCGTGCTGGGCGCGATCCCGGGGGACGACGGGCCGAGCGTGCCCGCGATCGTGGGGGGCTCGCTGCTCGTCACGGTCGGCGGCATCGCGGGCGGCGGCCTGTTCACCGTCGCGCCGGGCGAGGTGCGGGTGCTCCAGTTCGCCGGCAGCTACATCGGCACGGTGCGGCGGGACGGCCTGCGCTGGGCCAACCCGTTCGCCACCAAGGTGAAGGTGTCGACCAGGATCCGCAACCACGAGACCGCGGCGCTCAAGGTCAACGACGCCGACGGCAACCCGATCGACATCGCCGCCGTGGTGGTGTGGCAGGTCGAGGACACCGCGCGGGCCATGTTCGAGGTCGACGACTTCGTCCGGTTCGTGGGCATCCAGACCGAGACCGCGGTGCGGCACATCGCCACCAGCTACCCGTACGACAACCACGAGGAGTCCGGGCTGTCGCTGCGGGAGAACGCCGACGAGATCACCGAGACGCTGTCGCTGGAGATCGCGGCGCGCGTGCAGTCGGCCGGGGTGAAGGTGATCGAGTCGCGCCTGACGCACCTGGCCTACGCTCCGGAGATCGCGCAGGCGATGCTCCAGCGCCAGCAGGCGGGCGCGGTGGTCGCGGCGCGGACGCGGATCGTGGAGGGGGCGGTCGGCATGGTCGAGCTGGCGCTGGCCAAGCTCGCCGAGCAGAACGTGGTGGAACTGGACGAGGAGCGCAAGGCGGCGATGGTGTCGAACCTGCTGGTCGTGCTGTGCGGCGAACGGTCAACGCAACCGATCGTCAACGCCGGATCGCTGTACCACTGAGTTGGCCGAGCGCAAGAGCGTCCTGCTGCGCCTTGACCCGGCGGTGCACGACGCCCTGGTCAGGTGGGCGAACGACGAGTTGCGCAGCACCAACGCGCAGATCGAGTTCCTGCTGCGCCGCGCGCTCGCCGAAGCCGGCCGCCTGCCCTCCGGGACGGCGGCCCAACCCCGACGCGGTCGGCCGCGCAAGTCCGAGGAGGACGACGGCTGACCGGTGGGCGTCGCCGGCGCGGGGAGCGCCCGCGACGCCCGCGTTGATCGACTCGCGGGTGACCCGGCCCGGTGCGAACGTGGAGCGCGTGACCGACGTCAACGCCCCGTACGCACCGGGCACACCCGCGTGGGTGGACATGATGACCACCGACCGGGACGCCACGGCGGAGTTCTACGGCGGGCTGTTCGGCTGGGAGTTCGAGGTCGGCGGACCGGAGACCGGCCACTACACCAACGCCCTGGTGCGCGGGCGGCCCGTGGCCGGGTTCGGCGAGATGCCGCCGGACGTGATGTTCCCCGTGGTGTGGACGACCTACCTGGCCACCGACGACCTCGACGAGTCGCTGGAGGCCGTGGTCGCGGCCGGCGGCAAGGTGCTCGTGCCGGTGTTCGACACCGGCGGGCCGGGGCGCGGCGCGGTCGCGGTGGACCCGACCGGCGCGGCGTTCGGGCTGTGGGAGGCGGGCACGCACATCGGCGCGTACGCGGTGGGCGAGCCGGGCGCGGTGGTGTGGAACGAGCTGGCCACCCGCGACCCGTTCGGCGCGGCCGAGTTCTACCAGCGGGTGTTCGGCGTGGGCCTCGACCCGCTGCCCGACTTCCCGTACACGCAACTGCGGGTGGAGGGGCGCGTGGTGGCCGGGCTGTTCGGGATGGCCAACGAGATCCCGGCCGAGATCCCCGCGCACTGGATGACCTACTTCGCGGTGTCCGACGCGGAGCTGGCGGCCCGGCGGGCGCGCGAGCTGGGCGGTGTGGTGGTCGGCGACGTGGTCGACACGCGGTTCGGCCGGTTCACCACGGTCGGCGACCCGATGGGCGCGACGTTCCGGGTCATCCAACCGCCGCCTTCCACCCCAGACTGACCACCAGCGCCACCACGACGGTGAGGAACACCCGGCGCACGAACGACGACCCGCGCCGGACGGCGAGCTTCGCCCCGAGCACCGCGCCGGTGACGTTGCACACCGCGAGCACCAGGCCCAGGCCCCACAGCACCTTCCCGGCCGGGATGAAGTACAGCAGGGCGCCCAGGTTGGTGGCCACGTTGACGACCTTCGCCGTGGCCGAGGCACGCAGGAACGCGAAGCCCACCAGGCCCACCAGCAGGAACACCAGGAACGCGCCGGTGCCCGGCCCGGCCAGGCCGTCGTAGAAGCCGATCAGCGCGCCGCCGACCGCCATCACGCCGACCTGGGCGGCGCGCGCGAACCGCGGCGTCTCCGCCGCGCCCAGCTCGGGCTTGCGCCACGTGTAGAGGCCGACGCCGACCAGCGCGACGAGCACCACGCCGTTGAGCACGCCGGGGGCCAGCGCGCCCGCGAACGCCGCGCCGCCCACCGCGCCGCCGAACGCGGCCAGCGCCATGGGCAGCGCCGTCCACCAGTCGATCGTGGTCTCCCGGGCGTAGGTGCGCATCGCGGCGGCCGTCCCGACCACGGAGGCGATCTTGTTGGTGGCCAGCGCGTACAGCGGCTGCCCGCCGGGGGCGATCAGCAGCAGCGCGGGCAGCTGGACCAGCCCGCCACCGCCGACCACGGCGTCGACCGCGCCCGCGAGGGCGGCGGCCGCGCAGAGGAACAGCAGGGCGGCGAGCGAGATCTGCCCGAAGCCGGGCCAGTCGAGTGCGGCGGTCACCCGATCAGCTTAACCGGACAGGCGTACTGCTTGTTCTTCCTACCTGGGAGCGTTCCCAATGCGCCCGTTCAGCTCTGTCCCGGGCCCGGTCGCCCAGCCAGGGTTGGTCGGGGCGACCTGATCAACCAGGAGGTTCTCGATGCGGAGATCCCGAAAGCGCGCCGCGGCCGGCGTGCTCACCGCGTTCGCCGTCCTCGTCGGCGGATCGCAGGCCACCGGCGCCGGGGAACCGCGCGGACCGCACTACCAGGACGCCCGCGCGCCGGTCGAGCGCCGCGTCGACGACCTCCTGCGGCGCATGACGCTGGAGGAGAAGGTCGGCCAGATGACCCAGATCCGGCTGGGGAAGCTGCGCGGCAACTGCGAGTGGAACGCCGGCCCGCTGCGCGAGGACTGCCTGAAGGCGGTGCTGGAGGACGCGAAGGTCGGCTCGGTCCTGTCCGGCGGCGGTGACGCGCCGAACCCGAACACGCCGCGGGCGTGGGCCGAGATGACCAACGAGATCCAGCGGTACGCGCTGGACCACAGCCGCCTGCGCATCCCGCTGATCTACGGCGCGGACGGCGTGCACGGCCACTCGAACGTGCTCTCCGCCACCATGTTCCCGCACCAGGTGGGCCTGGGCGCGACGTGGAACCCCGATCTGGTGGAGGACCTGGGCGAGTCCACCGGTCGGGCCATGCGCGCCACCGGCGTGTTCTGGAACTTCGCGCCGGTCTCCGACCTGGCCCGCGACACCCGGTGGGGCCGCTACTACGAGACCTACGGCGAGGACCCGGTGCTGGCGGGCTCGCTGGCCGCGGCGAACGTGCGCGGTCAGCAGCGCGAGGCCGACGGCACCGCGTCGCTGGCCGCCACCGCCAAGCACTTCGCCGGGTACTCGGAGCCGTTCAACGGCCACGACCGCGCGCCCGCGCAGCTGCCGATCCGGCACCTCCAGGACACCGTGCTGCCGCCGTTCCAGGCGCAGTTCGACGCCGGCGTGCGGACCGTGATGATCAACTCGGGCGCGGTGAACGGCGTGCCGGCGCACGCGTCGAAGTACCTGCTCACCGAGCAGCTGCGCGACCGGATGGGCTTCCGCGGGGTGGCGATCAGCGACTGGGAGGACATCCGGTACCTGGTGGACCGCTACCACGTGGCGGCGGACTACCCGGAGGCCATCGCGATGGCGGTGAACGCCGGGGTGGACATGGCGATGGAGCCGTCGAACGCGGCCGAGTTCACCAAGGGCCTGCTGGCGGGCGTGCGCGGCGGCGCCATCAGCGGCAAGCGGATCGACCAGGCCGTGCGGCGCGTGCTGACGCTCAAGTTCGAGCTGGGCCTGTTCGAGAAGCCGTTCGTGGACCCGGCCGCGGCCGACGGGGTCGTCAACGACGCCGACCGGCCGCTGGCGCGGCGGGCCGCCGCCGAGGGCGTGGTGCTGCTGCGCAACGAGGGCGTGCTGCCGCTGTCCACCGGGGCCCGCAAGCTCGTGGTGACCGGCGACGCGGCCGACTCGGTGGCCCGCCAGCTCGGCGGCTGGACCGTCGGCTGGCAGGGCGTGCCGGCGGGCTCGCCGCTGCCCCCGACCACCACCGTGCTCCAGGGCATCCGGGCCGCCGCGCCGGGGGCGGACGTGGTCGGCGCCACCACCCGGGCCGACGCCGTGGCCCAGTCGGCTGATGCCGACGCCGTGGTGGTCGTGCTCGGCGAGGACCCGGGCGCCGAGGGCGAGGCCGACACCGAGTCCCCCGCGCTCACCGCCGAGCAGCAGGGCCTGGTCGACGCCGTGCGCGCGACCGGAAAACCGGTGGTCGTGGTCCTGCTGACCGGGCGGCCGCAGGTGCTGGGCACGGTCGCCGGGGCGCCCGCGCTGCTGGCCGGCTGGCTGCCGGGCTCCGAGGGCGGCGCCGCCGTCGCCGACGTGCTGTTCGGCGCGGTCAACCCCAGCGGGAAGCTGCCGGTGTCGTGGCCCAAGACCATCGGTGACCAGCCGTTCTCCTACGACCAGCCGCGCGGCGCGAACACGGGCGAGAGCTCGAACTACGACCCGCAGTTCGCCTTCGGCCACGGCCTGTCCTACACCAGCTTCACCACGTCCGCGCCGGTCCTGAAGTCCGCCGAGGTCCGCCGCGACGGCAAGGTCGAGGTCTCGGTCACGGTCGCCAACACCGGCGGCCGCGACGGCGCCCTGGTGGTGCCGGTGTACGTGCACCAGCCGGTCAGCAGGGTCCTGACCCCGGACCGCCGCCTGGTGGCCTTCACCCGGGTGGAGCTGAAGGCGGGCGAGCAGCGCGCGGTCCGGGTGACCTTCGACGCGACCCGCCTGGCCACGACCGCGGGCGACATGGACGCCACCGGCAGGCCCGAGGTGGCGAAGGGCCGGTACGAGGTGCTGGTCGGCGAGGGGAGGGTGGGGTTCACGGTGCGGTGAGCAGCCCTGATATCGTGGTTGGTCGTACCGCGCGGCATTCCGCAGTGGAGGAAGACCGCCCTGGGTTCGGGGTGGAGCCGATCGACGAGCGCGGTACGACTCCGAGACCGAGGAAAAGGGTGGCTTTCGCGTGGCGAACATCAAGTCCCAGCTGAAGCGGATCAAGACGAACGAGAAGGCGCGCCTGCGCAACAAGGCCGTCAAGTCGTCGCTGAAGACCGCGATCCGCAAGTTCCGTGAGGCCGCCGAGGCCGGTGACAAGGAGAAGGCCGTCGCGCTGGCGCAGGAGGCTTCCCGCAAGCTCGACAAGGCCGTCACCAAGGGCGTGATCCACGCCAACCAGGCCGCCAACAAGAAGTCGGCGCTGGCCA
This sequence comes from Saccharothrix sp. BKS2, assembly GCF_047689505.1. Lineage (NCBI taxonomy): Bacteria > Bacillati > Actinomycetota > Actinomycetes > Pseudonocardiales > Pseudonocardiaceae > Saccharothrix > Saccharothrix sp. BKS2. Next base: position 326,723 of record NZ_JAUQOL010000006.1, read on the forward strand.
GGCGCGCCAACCAGGTCTGACCCTGGTCCACGGCACCCAGCAGCACAGCACCCAGCACCACAGCACCGGAGCGCCGCTCTCCCCTCGCGGGGCGGGCGGCGCTCCTGCTTTTCCGGCCGCCGGGCACTTGTTTCGAGCTTTTCCGGCCGCCGAGCAGTCATCCCTGCTTTCCGGCCATCGGGCACTCATCCCCAGCTTTCCCGCCGCCGGCCGCCGGGCACCCGTCGCACGCCGACCGGCGGCGTCTCGGCATTCAGCAGCCCGGCATTCAGCAGCCCGGGTTCAACCAGCCCGGCGTTCAACCAGCCTGGCCTTCACCGCCGACCGCGGGCGGCGACGATCTTCAAGACCGCTCGCTCCAAGGCGTACCCGGAGTCGGCGGCGGCGCCCTTCACATCCGCGTTGAGGTCGGCGACCACCGACATGGCCGACGCCAACCCCCACTCCTCCCACCCACGCGACTGCCCCTGGGCCTTCTTCACCTTCCACGGCGGCATACCCAGCTCACCCGCCAGCTTGAACGGGTCCCCCCGACCGACCGCCGACACGCGCGCGACCGTGCGCACCGCGTCCGCCAGCGCGTCGGCCACCAGCACGTGCGGCACACCGAGCTGGATCGCCCAGCGCAGCGCCTCCAGCGCACCGGCCCGGTCACCCATCACGGCCTTCTCCGCGACCGCGAACCCGGTCACCTCCGCCCGCCCGCGGTGGTAGCGGCGGACCGCCTCGGCGTCGACCTTCCCACCGGTGTCGGCGACCAGTTGCGACGCCGCCGCGGCCAACTCCCGCAGGTCGGAGCCGACCGCGTCGATCAGCGCGGCCACGGCCTCCGGGTCCGCCTTGCCGCCGCCGGCCGCCCGGATCTCGTTGCGCACGAACGCCTCGCGGTCCGTGGCCTTGGTGACCTTGGGGCACTCGGTCACCCCGGCGCCCGCCTTGCGCAGCGCGGCGGGCAGCTCCTTGGCCGCCTTGCTGCGTCCGCCACCGCTGTGCACGACGACCAGCGTCACCCCGTCGGCGGGCGCCTTGGCGTAGGCGATCACGGCGTCGGCGATCTCCTTGCCCACCTCCTGCGCGGCTTCGAGCGCGATCACGCGACCCTCAGCGAACAGCGACGGGCTCACCAGTTCAGCCAGCTCGGGAGGGGTGAGCTCGGTCACCCGGACGCGCGTCAAGTCGGCCTGCGGGTCGATCTTCCGCGCGAGGTCCAGCGCGCCGCGCACCGCGCGTTCGACCAGCAACTCCTCCTCGCCGATGACCAGGTGGACGGCATCGGGCGTGTCAGCGGGCGCACTCACGCGCGCGATCCTCCCACGCCCCGTTCGCCGTCCGGATGGTGGACGTCACTGGCTACGGGTCGGGATCGTGTCGTAGGTTGACGTCACCACAACTGAATACCGCTCATCCAGAGGGGCAGAGGGATCGGCCCGAAGAAGCCCCGGCAACCCGTCGTTCAGCGTGCGCGTCCAGCGCCCGCCGGCGATCACGGTGCCAATTCCGACCCGCGACGCGGGAAAGATGAGGAGACACCTCGCGATGACTGCTGTCAGTGCGCCCTCGGCGACCACCACCTCCTTCGACCTCGGTCCGGCTCGTGCCCTGTCCTGTCGGGAGTGCGGGCACGAGACGCCGCTCGCACCGGAATACGCCTGCCTGGAGTGTTTCGGGCCGCTGGAAGTGGCCTACGACTTCGGCCGGGTCCGCCGTGAGGACATCGAAGCCGGCCCCCGGTCGATCTGGCGCTACCGCGGCCTGCTCCCCGTGCCCTCCACGGTCGAGTCGCACCCCAACACCAACCCCGGCGGCACCCGCCTGGTGGAGGCCGACCGCCTCGCCAAGGCCCTGGGCGTCCGCAAGGTCTGGGTCAAGGACGACACCGGCAACCCCACCCACTCCTTCAAGGACCGCGTCGTCGGCGTCGCCCTCGCCGCGGCCCGCGAGCTGGGCTTCAAGGTCCTGGCCTGCCCGTCCACCGGCAACCTCGCCAACGCCGTCGCCGCCGCCGCGGCCCGCGCCGGCTGGCAGTCGGTGGTCCTGGTGCCCTCCACCCTGGAGCAGGCGAAGATCCTCATGACCGCCGTCTACGGCGGCAACCTGATCACCGTCGACGGCAACTACGACGACGTGAACCGGCTGGCCCAGGAACTGGCCGCCGAGCACGAGGACTGGGCGTTCGTCAACGTCAACGTCCGCCCCTACTACGCCGAGGGCTCCAAGACGCTGGGCTACGAGGTCGCCGAACAGCTCGGCTGGCGCCTGCCCGACCAGATCGTGGTGCCCATCGCGTCCGGCTCCCAGTTGACCAAGGTCGACAAAGCCTTCCGCGAGCTGGGCGAACTCGACCTGGTCGAGCAGACCCCGTACCGGGTGTTCGGCGCCCAGGCCACCGGCTGCTCCCCCGTCTCCGCCGCCTTCAAGGCCGGCCACGACGTGGTCTCCCCGGTGCGCCCGGACACCATCGCCCGCTCACTGGCGATCGGCGCCCCCGCCGACGGTCCCTACGTGCTGGACGCCGTGCGCCGCACCAACGGCGCGATCGAGGACGTCACCGACGAGGAGGTCATCGAGGGCATCCGGCTGCTGGCCCGCACCGAGGGCATCTTCGCGGAGACCGCCGGCGGCGTGACCGTCGCCACCGCGAAGAAGCTCATCGAGTCCGGACAGCTCGACCCGGACGGCGAAACCGTCCTGCTCATCACCGGCGACGGCCTCAAGACCCTCGACGCCCTCAGCGACCGCATCGGCCCCCGGGCGAACGTGCCGCCGTCGGCGGAGGCCGTGCTGAAGGCCCTCCAGAACTGACACCGCCACCCGGACCACCGGACACATCGGAGCCACAAGCCGTACCGGCGCCACCGGCCGCTCCGGAGCCACCGGCAACACCGGAGGCATCGGCCGAGCCGGAGCCACCAACCGGGCCGGGTTCGGTGCCCACCGAACCCGGTGCGGTGCCCACCAAACCCGGTGCGGCGGTCACAGCGCGACCCCCGAGGTGCGCAGCCAACCCGTGCGCGGGAAGGCGGCCAGCTCGGGGAGCACGCGCGGCTCCACCGGTTCGGTGACCACGCGCCACGCGGTCAGCAGCTGCGGCCACGGCCGTTTCGCCTTTTCCTGGTTGTAGCGCTCGGCGTGCCACTCCTCCGGCGGTATCGCGAGGTCGTCGTCGAACAGGGTGTCGGCGACCAGGCGGTACGCGGCGTCGGCGGAAGCCACCTCGGCCGTGTGCACCACCCCGGTGGCGGTGGCCCGCGCGACGATGCCGCGTTCCCCGCCGAGCCGGTCCTCGCACACGTAGTAGGTGAAGCTCGCCCGCAGTTCGTCGCGCGGCCAGGGCCGAGCGGTGTAGCCCGGCTGCCACAACGCCCACCCCAGGGCCCGGTGGTCGCCGGGCCGCTGCCACCCCGCGTTGAGCCTGATCCACCTGTCGTTCCTCATCTTCGTTCCCCTTCGCCTCGTCGAGCGGACCGCCCCGGCGGACGATCCGCGGCCCTTCCGGGCCGGTGAGGACGGCGGTGTCGCCGTCCCGGTCGGTGCGCAGCACCAGCGCGCCCTGCTTCACCAGCGCGTCGACCACCACCCCGCTGGGGTGGCCGTAGCGGTTGCCCGCGCCGACGCTCACCAGCGCGATCCGCGGCCGCACGGCCGCGAGGAACGCCGGTGACGAGTACCGCGACCCGTGGTGCGGCACCTTGAGCACGTCGGCCCGCAGGTCGACGTGCCCGTCGAGCAGGTCGGCCTGTCCGGCCAGCTCGACGTCGCCGGTCAACAACACCCGCCCGGCCGCGGTCGATGCCCGCAGCACCAGCGACGCGTCGTTGACCGCCGTGTTCGTCTCACCCACCGGGCCCGCACGCGGACCCAGCACGTCGAGTCCCAGCCCCGGCCAACCCAACCGCTGCCCGGCACTCAGCTCGACCACGCGGACCCCTGCCGCCCGCGCCCGTTCGCGCACCTCCTCCCACGCCCACCCCGGCCGGCGCGCGGGCCCCACGGCCACCGCGCCCACCTCTCGTTCCGCCAGCACGGCGGCCAGTCCGCCGACGTGGTCGGCGTGCAGGTGGCTCAGCACCACCAGCGGGATGCGCCGCACCCCCAACCGCCGCAGGCACGACAGCACCGGCACCGGGTCGGGCCCGGTGTCGACCAGCACCGCCCGGTCGCGCTCGGCGGTGGCCAGGACGACCGCGTCCCCCTGACCCACGTCGCACGCCACCACCGACCAGCCCTGGACGGGCCAGCGCGGCGAGACCACCTCCAGCGGCACGAGGACCACCACCGCCCCGGCCGCCGCGGCCACGACCAGCACCCGCAACCGCCGCAGCCGGAGAACCACCCAGCCGAGCACCAGCACCCCGGCCAGCAGCACCCCGCCGAGCCAGCCCTCGGGCCACCCGACCGCCGCACCCGGCACCGCCGCCGCGTGCCGCCCCACGGTGATCAGCCAGCTCACCGCCGGTCCGGCCACCTCGACGACCAGGCGCGCCACCGGCTCGTGGACCGGTGCCAGCACCGCGGCCGACACACCGAGCACCGTGGCCGGCGCCACCACCGGCCCGACCAGCAGGTTCGCCACCACCGCGACCAAGCTGACCTGCCCCGAGATGCCCGCGACCAGTGGTGCGGTCGCCAGGTTCGCGGCCACCGGCACCGCCAGCGCCTCCGCGAGCCCGACCGGCACACCGCGTTCCCTCATCGCGGCGGACCACCTCGGCGCGAGCAGCACCAGTGCCGCGGTGGCCACCACCGACAGGCCGAACCCCGAGTCGGTGGCCAATTCCGGGTCGTAGAGGACCAGGACCACCACCGCGGCCGCGAGCGCCGGCACCGCCGACCGCTCCCGTCCCAGCACCAGCGCGAGCAACGCCACCGCACCCATCACCGCGGCCCGCAGCACGCTCGGCTCCGGCCCGGCGAGCACGACGAACCCGACCAGCGCGGCCATCGCACCCGCCGCGCACCCGCGAGGACCGAGGCGGAACAGCCGCAGCACCAACAGCACCGCGCCGCACAGGATCGCCAGGTTCGCCCCGCTGACCGCCAGGACGTGGGCGAGCCCCGCGGTGCGGAACTCCTCCACCACCCTGGGCGCGAGGCGCGAGGTGTCACCGACCACCAGGGCCGGCAGCAGCCCGGCGGGTTCCGGGTCGAGAGCGGTGCTCGCGTCCCGGAGTCCGGCCCGCAGGTCCTCGGCCACCCGCTGCCACACCGGTGCCTCGGTCTCCACGCGCGGCGGTCCGCGGACCCGGAGGACGGCGACCGTCAGCTCACCGCCCCGGGGTGGGGCGAGCGTGCCCTTCGCCTCGACCCGCCGGCCCGGCAGCAGCTCCAACCACCCGGTGGCCGGGGCCAGGACCACCACCCGGCCGCCGTCGTCGAGGGTCGCGCGGACCAGGACCAGGTCGACACCGCCCGCTCGTGACCCGAAGCCGCTGGTGCGCAAGCCGTGCGGTCGGCTGTCGAGTTCGAGGTGGAGGGTGGTGGGCATCCCTCGTTCGGCGGCGGCGCGCAGCGGGTGGTGGGCCGACGCGTGGGCTTGGGCGCCGATCCAGCACGCCGCCACCGGTCCCGCGACCGCGATGGCGACCGCCGCCGGGCGCCAGGGCCGCAGCGCCAGGCCACCGATGAGCGTCAGGGTCAGGCCGACCACGGGAGCGGCCCACCAGGTCCACAGGAGACCGGCGAGGGCGGTGGCCCAGACGGTGAGGGCGGCCGGGACGAGATGCGCGCGGGGGTTCACGACCACACCCACCCGAGGCTGGTGACCGCGAGGCGTGGGCGGTGGTTGCCGGTGGGGCGGTGCTCGTCGGTGAGGCGGTCACCGAACGTGCGGCGGGGCAAGCGGTCGAGCAGTCGTCGCAGCCGGCGGCGGAGGTGGTGGTGGGAGGCGATGGTCAGGAGGAGGCGGTGCGGAGCCGGGGTGGAGCGGACCGGGTGGGCTGGACGGGCGGGGCGGACGGGCCGGGCGGGGCGGAGGACGAGGTGGTCGAGCGTTTGACGGAGGCGGGCGTGCAGGCGGGGGCAGGGGCGGCTGCCCGTGGTGGGGGTTCGGCGGGTCCCCGGTTGGTGGTTGGTTGATCGGCGGGTGGTCGAGCGGTCGTGAGCCGGGTCGTGGGTGGTCGGGTGGGCAGCCGGGTCGTGGGCGGCGTCGTGGGTGGCCGGGTCGTGGGCGGCGTCATGGGCAGTCGGCTCGTGGATGGCCGGGTGGACGGTGGGGCCAGGGGCGGTTGGGCGACGGGCAGTGGGGCGGCGGGCGGCCAGGCGGCGGGTGGGCGGTTCGGGTGCGCGGCGGTCGACGTCCCAGGTGGACGCGCGGCACCTGGGGAACTTCGAGCAGGTGGCGGTTTCCGGTGTGGGCGCCTTGAACCGGGCGCGGGCGGTCGCGGCGGAGGTGGGTTTGTTCGGACAGGGACAGGCGGGGCTCATCAGAGGGCTCCTGGTGGTCGTGAGGGGTTGAGTGGTCGTGAAGGGCTAGAGGCGGACCAGCTCGCCGAGCTTGGCCAACTTCGCGTCGCCGATGCCCTCGATCTCGCCCAGCTGTTCGAGCGAGGTGAACGGGCCCTGCTTCTGGCGGCGGTCGACGATGCGCTGGGCGGTCACCGGGCCGACCCCGGGCAGGGTGTCGAGCTGTTCCTTCGTCGCGGCGTTGAGGTTCAGCGGTTGGCTCGCCGCGTCGGCCGGCTGCGGCACGGGAACGCCCACGGCGATCTGCTCGCCGTCGGTGACCCTGCGGGCCAGGTTGAGCGCGGTCAGGTCGGCGCCCGGGTTGGGGCCGCCTGCGGCGCGCACGGCATCGGCCACCCTGGCGCCGCTGGGCACCGTCACCAGGCCCGGTGTCGGCACCTGGCCGACGACGTTGACGACGAGCTGCTGCTCGGCCTGCGCGACGGCGGCGGGTTCGGCCACCCTGAGGTCGGGCGGGCTCTCGGGCACCGGCCGCTGCCACCACAGGGCCAGGGCGACCGCGAGCCCCACGCCCACCATGACGCTCGCGAACAGGACCGTGCGGCGGCGCGGGAGGGCCGGTTCGGGCAGCCAGCGGCGCAGCAGGCGCCCGAGCTTGCCGGGTGGCTGCGCGCCCTCGCCCTCGGTCTGGACGAAGACCAGCTTCTCGTCGGCCTCGGCCGCTCGGTGCCTGCCCCGTTCCTGGGAGATCAGCGCTCGCAGGCGGGCTTTCGTGGTTTCCGGGTTCGTGTCGAACATGTGATCGACGCTAGGCCGGTTGGAGCAGTCGCGGGAGGGGCGATCCGGGATCTGTGGACAACTTCCCGGTGATGGATAAAGCGGGCTAGGAAACCCCGCCCGGCAGCACCACGACACCCAGCACCCCGGGACCCGTGTGCGCCCCGATCACGGCTCCCACCTCGGAGATCAGGCAGCCGGTCGAGCCGGGGACGCGCTCGTCGAGCAGCGTCGCGAGTTCCGCGGCGCGCTGCGGGGCGGCCAGGTGGTGGACGGCCAGCCCGACCCGACCGGGACCGGCCGCCGTCGCGGCCAGGTCGACCAGGCGGCCGATCGCGCGCCCCATCGTGCGGACCTTCTCCAACGGCACGATGCGGCCGTCGTCGACGTGCAGCAGGGGCTTGACCGCCAGGGCCGTGCCGAGCAGGGCAGCCGTGGGGCTGATGCGCCCGCCCCGCCGCAGGTGGTCCAGGGTTTCCACGCAGAAGAACATCTTGACGCGCGCCGCCGCGTCGGCCGCCGCCCGCTCGGCGTCCGCACCGTCCTCGGCCGCGGCGCAGGCGGCCAGCACGGCGAAGCCCAGCCCCATGCCCGTGGCGCGCGAGTCGACCACCCTGATCCGGGTCGGGTCGACCTCCTCGGCGGCCAGCCGCGCGGCCTCCCACGTGCCCGACAGCTCCCGGGACAGGTGCACCGACACGATGGACCCGGCGCCCTCGTCGAGCGCCGACCGGTACACCTCGGCCAGCTCCCCCGGCGTGGGCCGGGACGTGGTCACCCGGCGGTGCTCCCCCAGCGCCGCGGCCAGCTCCGCCGGACCGAAGTCCACCACGTCCAGCCTGCCGCGACCGTCCACCGCCACGTGCAGCGGGACGACCCGGATGCCGTGCCGCTCGGCGAACCCCTCGGGCAGGTACGCCGTGGAGTCGGTGACGATCGTGGTGGACACGAGTGCCGAGACTACGGCTCCGCCCCTCCCGGGTGACCGACCGCCACGGTGCGGACCAGTTCGGCCATCGCGGCGCCGACCAGCTCGTGCGCCTCCCAGCCCCAGTGCATCCCGTCCGGGTTGCCGAGCCGTGACCGCACGTGCCCGCCCACCAGCGCGGGCACGTCCAGCAGCGGCACGCCGACCCGCTCGGCCCACCCGCGCACCGCGCGCTCCGCCGCCTCGCGCCCGGTGTGCACCCCGCCGTACGCCGGGGACCGGTGCACCGACGGCGTCATGCCCACCACCCGGATCCCCGGTTCGAGGGCGTGCACCGCGCGCACCGAGTCGTCCAGGTACCGCACGGTCAGGTGCGGCGGCAACGCCACCGGGCGCCCGCGCGACAGCCTCGACAGCGCCGGTTGGAGCGCCAGGTACGCCGCCCGCGCCCGCCGCCGCACCCGGTCCGGCCGCAGGTAGCGCAGCCCCTGCCGCCAGAACGTGGGCAGCGGCGAGGGCAGCGTGTCCATGTGCCCCACGGCCAGCACCAGCACGTCCGTGCGCGGCAGCAGCGACCACACCCTCGGGTCGCCGGTCAGCGACCACCAGGCGTCCCGGGCCGTCCAGCCGAACCCCGCCGCCAGCTCCGCGTGCCCGCCCAGGGCCGCCGCGCAGACGTTCGGCCACAACCGCGGGTGGTCCGCGGGCAGCGGCCCCTCCGGGCCGTGGAACGTCAGCGAGTCGCCGAGGACGAGCAGTCTCACCTGGTGGTTCCGGCGTTGTACGACGACAGCCGCCACCGGCCGTCACCGCCCGGACGCCGCGCGAACACCGTCCAGTGGCAGTTGCCGATGCCGCCGAGCAGACCCCAGCGGTCCACCGGCAGCTCCAGCAACCGCCCGGTCAACGCGCTGATCAGCCCGCCGTGCGCGCACAGCATGACCGTCCCGGAGAACTCCCGGTCCACCTCGTCGACCACGGCGAGGGCGCGCTCGGAGACCTCCACGCGCGTCTCGCCCTCGGGCGGCGACAGGGTGCCGTCGCCGCGCCACAGCTCCAGCATCCCGGGCCACTCCACCTCGATCTCCGTGGTGGTGAGGCCCTGCCACTTGCCCAGGTGCGTCTCGCGCAACCGCTCGTCGATCCGCAGCGGGACCCCCGTCGCCTCGGTGAACACCGACGCGGTGTCCCGCGCGCGGTGCAGGTCCGAGGCGACCACCAGCTCGGGCGCGAACCCGGCGAGCACCGGCACCGCGAACCGAGCCTGGTTCCACCCGGTCTCGGTCAACGCCGAGTCCAGGTGGCCCTGCATCCGGCTGGTCGCGTTGTAGTCGGTCTCACCGTGCCGCCACAGCACGAGCCGGGTGAGGGTCATGCGTCGGCGACCTCGTCGGTCACGGGCCCGGCGTCGAACTCGATGCGCGGGCAGTCCTTCCACAGCCGCTCCAGGCCGTAGAAGCTCCGCTCCTCCACGTGCTGGACGTGCACCACGACGTCCACGAAGTCCAGCAGGACCCAGCGGCCCTCGCGCGCGCCCTCACGGCGGACCGGCTTGCGACCGGCCTCGCGCAGCTTCTCCTCGACGTTGTCCACGATCGCGCCGACCTGCCGCTCGTTGGGCGCGGAGGCGATCACGAACGCGTCGGTGATCACCAGCTGGTCGGACACGTCGAGCACGATCACGTCGTGCGCCTTCTTGTCGGCCGCCGCGTTCGCGGCGACCAGCGCCAACCGTCGTGCCTCGTCCGTGGCTGCCACTTCTCTCCTCATCGCCTCGGCGGGCGCCGATAGGCCCGCACGAGTTACCGAGGGTACCGGCGCCCGGTATCAGTCCGGCACCGAGTAGAGCCGGCGCTTCGATATGTACTGGACCACGCCGTCGGGCACCAGGTACCACACCGGCAGGCCGGCGGCCGTGCGGGCGCGCACGTCGGTGGACGAGATGGCCAGCGCGGGCACCTCGACCAGGGACACCGCGCCGGGCGGCAGGTGGGTGTCGTCCAGCTCGTACCCGGGCCGCGTGACGCCGATGAAGTGCGCCAGGTCGAACACGTCGTCCGCGCGCCGCCAGGACAGGATCTGCTCCAGCGCGTCCGCGCCGGTGATGAAGAACAGGTCCGCGCCGGGGTGCGCGGCGCCGAGGTCGCTGAGCGTGTCGACGGTGTAGGTGGGCCCGTCCCGGTCGATGTCGACCCTGGACACCGAGAAGCGGGGGTTGGACGCCGTGGCGACGACCGTCATCAGGTAGCGGTCCTCGGCCGCGCTGACCTGGCGTTCGACCTTCTGCCAGGGCTGCCCGGTGGGCACGAAGACGACCTCGTCGAGGTCGAAGCGGGCCTGGACCTCGCTGGCCGCGACGAGGTGGCCGTGGTGCACCGGGTCGAAGGTGCCACCCATGACGCCGATCCGGCGGTTGGACATGGGAGGTGAGCCTAGTTCGGTTGGCGCGCGGGCGGCCGGTGGCGTCCCGGGGAGTGGACCGCGTCCGCGGGTCGCCGTGACGCGATCGGCGCGGTCCTCCGGCGGTCGGCTACTCCTGCGGGGCGAGCACCGTGCCGTCGGCGTCGCGCACCAGGATCGCCTCCACCGGGCACGACTCGGCCGCGTCCACGACCGCGTCGGCGGGCTCGACGGAGGGGTTGACCGGGGTCGCGGTGCCGTCTTCGAGCCGGAAGTGGTCCGGCGCGATGGACGAGCACATGCCCGTGCCCATGCACCTGCTCCGGTCGACCGCCACGGTCCAGCGCGTCACGGGCTCACCACCTGACCGGGAGGGCCTGCGGGCCCCGGATCAGCCTGCCCTTCTTGAACGCGACGTCACCGTCCAGCCGGAGCGACGGGAACCTCTTGAGCAGGGTGCCGATGGCCACCTGGAGCTCCATCCGGGCCAGGGACGCGCCGACGCAGTGGTGCGCGCCGTGGCCGAACGTGAGGTGCGGGTTGTGCTCGCGGTGGAAGTCCACCTCGTCCGGGCGGTCGAACACCGACGGGTCGCGGTTGGCCGCGAGGTTGTTGACGAACACCGCCTCGCCGGCGGCGATCCTCACGCCGGACAGCTCCACGTCGGCCGTGGCGATCCGGGGGAAGCCCGCCGAGCTGCCCAGCGGGGTGAACCGCAGCAGCTCCTCCACCGCGGCGGGCACCAGCGACGGGTCGTCGCGCAGCTCCGCGAGCCGGTCGGGAGCGCGCAGCAGCAGGTAGGTGAAGTTGCCGATCTGGTTGGCCGTGGTCTCGTGGCCCGCGACCAGCAGCGCCACCCCGAACGACACCAGCTCCCGCTCGGTGAGCCGGTCCTCGTCGTCGTGCGCCGCGACCAGTTCGGACAGCACGTCGTCGGCGGGGTCGGCGCGCTTGGCCACGACCAGCCCGGCGATGTAGTCGCGCAGCGCGTCGTTCGCCGCGACGATCTCCTCGGGCCGGAACGCGGTGATCGCCATGGCGGCGTCCGACCAGGCCCGGAACCGCCCTCGGTCCTCGAACGGCACGCCCAGCATCTCGCAGATGATCGTGATGGGCAGCGGCATCGCCAGCGCCTCGACGAGGTCGGCGGGCGGGCCCTGCTGCTCCACCGCGTCCAGCAGGCCGTCCACGACCTCCTGGGCGCGTTCGCGCAGCCGCTCGGTGCGGCGCAGCGTGAACCCCTTGGCCACCAGCTTGCGCAGCCGCGTGTGGTCCGGCGGGTCCATGCTGAGGATGTTCGCCTCGGTCGGCATGTCCGGCAGCGAGCGCGGCACGTCCGCGCCCGGCGCCAGCACCGCGGCGCGGCTGAACGCCGGGTCGGCGAGCACCGTCTTGACGTCCTCGTACCGGGTCGCCAGCCACGCCTCGCCGCCGAAGGGCAGGCGCACCCTGGCCACCGGCTCGTCGCGCTGGAGCTCCAGCAGCCCGGGGTCGAGCACCAGGTCGTCGGGTTCGGTGAACGGGTAGGACCTGCTCTCCATCGGCACCCCCGCGCAAGCATCCGCTTACACCCGACAGTAGGGAGACAGTTACTGACCGTCAACCGCTTTCGGTGCGCTCCAGCAGGACGGAGGACGCCCTGGGCCGCGATGTGGGTGAGGTCCCGCGCGCAGCTCCGCGTCCTCGGCCCCGATGAGGGACACCAGGGTGCGCGTACTCCCTCCCCGCTGCCGCCGGACCGCCCTGGTCGCGGCGACGTCCCGGGGTCAGCTCACGACGTCGGCCGGACCTGTCCCTCGCCCCAGACGACCCACTTGGTCGAGGTCAGCTCGGCCAGGCCCATGGGACCGCGCGCGTGCAGCTTCTGGGTGGAGATGCCGATCTCCGCGCCCATGCCGAACTCGCCGCCGTCGGTGAACCCGGTGGAGGCGTTGACCACGACCGCCGCGGCGTCGACCCGGGTGGTGAAGCGGCGGGCCGCGTTGAGGTCGCTGGTCACGATGGCCTCGGTGTGGCCGGAGCCGTGCGCGGCGATGTGCTCCACGGCCTCGTCGAGCGAGTCGACCACGCGCGCGGCGATGTCCAGCGACAGGTACTCGGTGCCCCAGTCCTCGTCGGTGGCGGCCACCACGCGCTGGTCGCGGGCGAACCGCTCGTCGCCGTGCACCACGACGTCCCTGGCCAGCAGCGCCTGGGTGATGCGGGGCACGAACTCGTCCGCGACGGCGGCGTGCACCAGCAGCGACTCGGCCGCGTTGCACACGCTGGGGCGGCGGATCTTGGAGTTGAGCACGATGCGCTCGGCCATGTCGAGGTCGGCGGAGGCGTCCACGTACACGTGCACGTTGCCCACGCCGGTCTCGATGGCGGGCACGGTGGCCTGCTGCACGACCGCGTTGATCAGGCCCGCGCCGCCGCGCGGGATGACCAGGTCCACCAGGCCGCGCGCGGTGATCAGGTGGGTGACCGACGCGCGGTCGTGGCACGGCAGCAGCTGCACGGCGTCCGCGGGCAGGCCGGCCGCCTCCAGGGCGTCGCGCAGGATCGCGACCAGCGCGGTGTTGGAGTGCTCCGCGGTCGACGAGCCGCGCAGCAGCGCCGCGTTGCCGGACTTCAGCGCCAGGCCGGCGGCGTCCACGGTGACGTTCGGCCGGGCCTCGTAGACCATGCCGACCACGCCCATCGGGACGCGGACCTGCCGCAGCTCCAGGCCGTTGGGCAGGATCGAGCCGCGCAGCACCTCGCCCACCGGGTCAGCCAGGCCGGCCACCGTCTCCAGGCCGGCGGCCACGCCCCCGACGCGCGCCTCGGTGAGCGCCAGGCGGTCCAGCAGGCCCTGGTTCAGGCCGGCCGCGCGGCCCGCTTCGAGGTCCTTGGCGTTGGCCTCCAGCACCTCGGCGCACCGGGTGCGCAGCGCGGCGGCCATCTCGTGCAGGGCGGCGTCCTTGCGCTCGCGGGTGGCGAGGGCCAGCTCGTTGGCGGCGACACGGGCGCGCCGGGCCGCGGCGTGCACCTGTTCGCGCAGGTCGTCAATCACGCGGCTCAGCCTACGGTCACCCGGACGTGGCTGTCTTCGAGGTTCTCGCGGATCGGAACTGTCGGGGACGTCTGCCAAGGTGTTCGACCATGGACGACGGTGCGCTCCGCGAACTGGCCGAAGAACGCCTGAGGGCCCTGGCCGGCCCCTCCGCCGTGCTGCGCGACGACCAGTGGACGGCGATCCACGCGCTCGTGGCCGACCGGCGGCGGGCGCTGGTGGTGCAGCGGACCGGGTGGGGCAAGTCCGCGGTGTACTTCATCGCCACGGCGCTGCTGCGGTCCCTGGGCGAGGGGCCGACGGTGATCGTGTCGCCGCTGCTGGCGCTGATGCGCAACCAGGTCGAGGCGGCGGCGCGGGCGGGCGTGCACGCGGCGACGATCAACTCCGCCAACACCGACGAGTGGCAGGACGTGCAGGACCGGGTGGCGGCCGGCGAGGTCGACGTGCTGCTGGTGTCGCCCGAACGGCTGAACAACCCGGACTTCCGGGACTCGGTGCTGCCCTCGTTGACCGCGTCGGCGGGGCTGCTGGTGGTGGACGAGGCGCACTGCATCTCCGACTGGGGCCACGACTTCCGGCCGGACTACCGGCGGCTGCGGACGCTGCTGACCGAGCTGCCCGCCGGGGTGCCGGTGCTCGCCACCACGGCCACGGCGAACGACCGGGTGGTGCGGGACGTGACCGAGCAGCTGGGGCTCGGCGCGGACGCCGACGCGCTGGTGCTGCGCGGACCGCTGGACCGCGAGAGCCTGCGGCTGTCGGTGGTGCGGCTGCCGACCGCCGAGGCCCGGCTGGGGTGGCTGGCCGAGCGGTTGGGCGAGCTGCCCGGCTCGGGGATCGTCTACGCGCTGACCGTGGCGGCGGCGGACGACGTGGCGGCGTTCCTGCGCTCGCGCGGGTACGAGGTGGTGGCGTACTCGGGGCGCACCGACCCGGCGGAGCGGCAGCGGGCCGAGGCGGACCTGCTGGCCAACCGGGTCAAGGCGCTGGTGGCGACCTCGGCGCTGGGCATGGGCTTCGACAAGCCGGACCTGGGGTTCGTGGTGCACCTCGGCGCGCCCGCCTCCCCCATCGCCTACTACCAGCAGATCGGCCGGGCGGGGCGCGGCGTGGAGCGGGCCGAGGTGCTGTTGCTGCCCGGCCCGGAGGACCGGGACATCTGGGCGTACTTCGCCTCGCTCGCCTTCCCACCCGAACGAGTGGTGCGGCAGGTGCTCGACGCACTCTCACCGGATCGAGCGATGTCAACAGCCGCCCTGGAGCCCATAGTGGAATTGTCGCGCACCCGCCTCGAAGTCGTGCTGAAGGTGCTGGACGTGGACGGGGCGGTGCGGCGGGTTCGCGGCGGGTGGGTGTCGACGGGGCGGCCGTGGACCTACGACGCCGAGCGGTACGGGCGGATCGAGGCGGCCCGGCAGGTCGAGCAGCGGGCGGTGCTCGACTACCTGGCCACCGACGGCTGCCGCATGGAGTTCCTGTTGCGGCAGCTGGACGACCCGCACGCGGCGCCGTGCGGGCGGTGCGACAACTGCACGGGTGTGCGGCCCTCGGCGGAGGTGTCGGACACGGCGGCCTCGGCGGCGCGGGAGCGGTTGTTGCGCCCGGGTCTGGAGGTCGAGCCGCGCAAGATGTGGCCCACGGGGATGGCGGCGGCCGGGGTGGCGCTGTCCGGGAAGATCCCGGCGGGCGAGGCGGCGACGACGGGCCGGGCGCTGGGGCGGTTGACCGACATCGGCTGGGGCAACCGGTTGCGGTCGCTGTTCGCCGAGGCGGACCGGGAGATCCCGGACGACGTGTTCGCCGCGTGCGTGAAGGTGCTGGCCGCGTGGGGTTGGGCCGAGCGGCCGGTGGGTGTGGTGACGGTGGGGTCGCGGGCGAAGCCGGAGCTGGTGGGCAGCTTCGGGCGGCGGATCTCGTCGGTGGGGCGGTTGCCGCTGCTGGGGCAGGTGTGGCTGGGCGAGTCGACGCACCGGGCCAACAGCGCGCAGCGGTTGGCGGGGCTGGTGCGGGAGGTGAGCGGACCCGATCTGTCCGGTGTGGACGGACCGGTGCTGTTGGTGGACGACCGGGTCGACACCGGCTGGACGATGACGGTGGCGGCGCGGGAGCTGCGGCGGGCGGGCGCGACGGCGGTGCTGCCGTTCGCCCTGGCGGTGACGGCGTGAGATCGACGGCGGGGAGACCGACCCCCGACGGGCGGTGTGGCGGACAGGAGCAGGGGGTGGGCCGGTGGTGACGGGGTGAGGTTGATGGCGGAACGAGTGCTGCTGCGGCCGTTCGCGGCGACTGACGCGCCGGCGGTCGCCGCGTACCGGTCCGATCCGCACGTGGCCCGCTACCAGGGGTGGGACGTGCCGTTCTCCCTGGTGCAGGCCGAGGAGTTCGTGCGGGAGGTCGCGGGTCTCGACCCGGCCGAGCCGGGGTGGTTCCAGTTCGCCGTCGAGGTGAGCGGGAAGCTGGTCGGCGACGTCGGGGTGAACCTGCACCACAACCGGATGCAGGCGGAGATCGGCTACACGTTGGCGGCCGCGCACCAAGGGCTCGGGTACGCGACGGAAGCCGTGCGGCGACTGCTGGAGCACCTGTTCGACGAGCGCGGGCTGCACCGGGTGGCCGCCGAGTGCGACGCGCGCAACGGGCCGTCCGCCCGGCTGCTGACCCGGCTCGGGTTCCGCCAGGAGGGGCACCGGGTGCGGAGCACGTGGGCGAAGGGCGAGTGGACCGACGACCTGCTGTTCGGGTTGCTGGCCGAGGAGTGGAGGGAGCACATGATCTGACCGCGTGACCGCGTGACCGCGTGACCGCGTGACCGGTGGCGGGTGGCGGGTGGGATCGGTGGCGGTCGGGATCGGGGCGAGCCGGCACGGCGGCGCCGGTGCCAGCGCCAGCGCCGGTGCTGGTACGGGTGCGGGTGCTGGTGCTGGTGCTGGTGCTGGTGCTGGTGCCACGATTCGGGCTGATCGGTCCGGGCTGATCTGATCAGTCGGGACATGGGCACCACCCGGATGCTGGTGCGCCCCGGAACCGACGGGGGCCTGGCAGGGCTTGCCGGCTTGCCAGGGCCCAGGGTCTGCCGGGGCCTATGACCTCTGCCGGGGGCCTACGACCGCAGCGGAACCAGGTCGTCCGCGTGCACGACCTCGCGGCGCTGCTCCGCGGGCAGGTCGGCGCTCTTGCGACCGATCAGGCCGGGCAGTTCCGCGGCGTCGAAGGCCACCACGCCGCGTGCCACCACGTGCCCCGACGGGTCGACCAGCTCGACCACGTCACCGGCCTCGAACGCGCCGTCCACGTCGGTGATGCCCGCCGCGAGCAGCGACCGCCGGCGGCCGACGACCGCGGCCACCGCGCCGTCGTCCAGCCGCAGCCTGCCGGTGGCGTCGGCCGCGTGCCCCAGCCAGAAGCGGCGCGCGGACAGCCGGGGGCCGGTCACCGCGAACGCCGTGCCGACGTCCGCGGCGCTCAGCGCCCGTGTGGCGTCGGTCGCGCCCGCCAGCAGCACGGGGATGCCCGCCGAGGCCGCCAGGCGGGCTGCCGCGAGCTTGGACGCCATCCCGCCGGTGCCCAGGCCGGAGGCGCCGGCCGAACCTGCCCGGACGCCGTCCACGTCGGCCGGGCCGGTCACCTCGGTGACGCGCTGGGCGCCCGGCCGGCGCGGGTCGCCGTCGTAGAGGGCGTCGACGTCGGAGAGGAGGTACAGGGCGTCCGCGCCCACCAGGTGGGCCACCAGGGCGGCCAGCCGGTCGTTGTCGCCGAACCGGATCTCCTCGGTGGCGACGGTGTCGTTCTCGTTGACCACCGGCACCGCGCCCAGCGCCAGCAGCCGGGAGAACGTGCGCTGGGCGTTGCGGTAGTGCGCCCGCCGCACCACGTCGTCCGCGGTCAGCAGGACCTGGCCGACGGTCAGCGAGTAGCGCCCGAACGAGTTCGCGTACGCGTGCGCCAGCGCGAGCTGGCCGACGCTCGCCGCCGCCTGCTGCGTGGCCAGGTCACGGGGCCGCCGGGTGACGCCCAGGGGGGCCAGGCCCGCCGCGATGGCGCCGGAGGACACCAGCACCACCTGGCTGCCCGCCGCGCGGCGAGCCGCCACGGCGTCTACCAGCGCGTCCAGCCGCGACCGGTCCAGGCCGCCCTCGGCGGTGGTCAGCGACGACGACCCGACCTTCACCACGACCCGGGCCGCCGCCGAGACGGCCTGCCTGGCGGGTGACGACGTCGTCGAGGCGATCACTCGTCGTCCTCTTCCTGTTCGTCTTCGTCGTCGAACTCGTCGTAGACGCCGGGCAGGCGGCGGGCCTTCTTCGCCGCCAACCGCTCGGACGCGCCGACGCGCGTGTTCTGCTCCAGCCGCGCGTCGGTGCCGCGGCCGGTCATGGTCATGGCGATGCCGGCGGGCGTGGTCGGCTCCCAGTCGAACACCAGGTCGCCGATGGTGACCTGGCAGCCCGGTTCGGCGCCCATCTTGACCAGCACCTCCTCGACACCGAGGCGGGCCAGCCGGTCGGCGAGGTAGCCGACGGCCTCGTCGTTGTTGAAGTCGGTCTGCCGGATCCAGCGCTCGGGCCGCTCGCCGCGCACGATGAAGCCGCCCGGCGTGGTCGGGTCCTCCACCACGGTGAAGCCCGCGTCGTCCAGGGCCTTGGGGCGCAGCACGATCCGCGTCGACTCCTGCTTCGGGCGCGACGCCCGGTACTCCTCCACGATCCGCGCCAGCGCGAACGTCAGCTCGCGCAGGCCCTCGCGGCTGGCCGTGGACACCTCGAACACCGGCAGGCCGCGCGCCTCGACGTCCGGGCGCACCAGCTCGGCCAGTTCCTTGGCCTCCGGCACGTCGATCTTGTTCAGCACCACGACGCGCGGCCGGTCGGCCAGGTCGTCGGCCAGCGACGGCGTGTACTGGGCCAACTCGGACTCCAGCGCGTCGATGTCCGACAGCGGGTCGCGGTCCGGCTCGTAGGTCGCGCAGTCCACCACGTGCACCAGCACGGCGCAGCGCTCGATGTGGCGCAGGAAGTCCAGGCCCAGGCCCTTGCCCTCGGCCGCGCCGGGGATCAGGCCGGGCACGTCGGCCATGGTGAACACGGTCTCGCCGCCGGTGATCACGCCGAGGTTCGGCACCAGCGTGGTGAACGGGTAGTCGGCGATCTTCGGCTTGGCCGCGGACAGCACCGAGATCAGCGACGACTTGCCCGCCGACGGGAAGCCCAGCAGGCCCACGTCCGCGACGGACTTCAGCTCCAGCACCAGGTCGCGCGCCTCGCCCGGTTCACCCAGGAGGGCGAAACCGGGGGCCTTGCGGGCCTTGGACGCCAGCGAGGCGTTGCCGAGACCACCGCGACCACCCTGGGCGGCGATCAGCCGGGTGCCCTCGCCGACGAGGTCCGCGACCAGCTCGCCCTCGGGCGTGAGCACCACCGTGCCGTCGGGCACGCGCAGTTCGAGGTCGGCGCCGTTCGCGCCGTCGCGGTTGGCGCCCTGCCCGCCCTTGCCGCTGCCGGCCGAGGCGTTGGGGCGGAAGTGGAAGTCGAGCAGCGTGTGCACCTGCGAGTCGACGACCAGCACGACGTCGCCGCCCCTGCCGCCGTTGCCCCCGTCCGGACCGCCCAGCGGCTTGAACTTCTCGCGGTGCACGGAGGCGACGCCGTCGCCCCCGTCACCTGCGGCGGCGTGGATGACGACCCGGTCGACGAAGCGGGACACGGGTACTTCCTTTCAGCTGAAAGCAAACGAAACGAGGGGCGGGAGCCGGAGTGCACCGGTCCCGCCCCTCGTCGAGGCTCGTGCGGCCGTGGAGGTCAGGCGACCCCGGCCGGAACGATGTTGACGGTCTTGCGACCGCGCTTGACGCCGAACTCGACCGCACCGGGGGTCAGGGCGAACAGCGTGTCGTCCTTGCCGCGGCCGACGTTCACGCCGGGGTGGAACTTGGTGCCGCGCTGGCGGATCAGGATCTCGCCGGCCTTGACGACCTGACCACCGAACCGCTTGACCCCGAGGTACTGGGGGTTCGAGTCACGGCCGTTGCGGGAGCTGGATGCGCCCTTCTTGTGTGCCATGGCTAGTCAGATCCTCACTTACCGGTGATGCCGGTGACCTCGACGCGGGTCAGCTTCTGGCGGTGACCCTGGCGCTTGTGGTAGCCGGTCTTGTTCTTGAACTTGTGGATGCGGATCTTGGGACCCTTGGTCTGCTCGACGACCTTGCCGGTCACCGAGAACTTCGCCAGGGCGTCGGCGTCGGAAGTGACGTCGGAACCGTCCACAACGAGGAGCGGCGCCGCGAAGGTGATCTCGGAGTCGGGCTCGCCTTCGAGCTTCTCGACCTCGATGACGTCGCCGACAGCCACCTTGTACTGCTTGCCGCCGGTCTTGACGATCGCGTACATCGGGACGGAAGTCTCCTGCTACTCGACGGGACGGGACGCGCGCGCCTGAGCCGCACTGAGCGAGCGGGCTGGGCTTCACGCGACAGGGCCCACCGGATGGCGGGCCGCGTATCAGGTTACGTGGCGGTGGTGAGCGGGGTCAAACCGGGGTGGGTAGACCGGGTTTTCCCTGCTCAGAGCGTTGCGCCGGAGCTGCCCGGGAGCACCGCAGGGACGGGGTCCGTTGCGCCGGAGCTGCCTCGGGGGGCCACCGCGTACGCGGTGGCCCCCCGAGGCGGAACGCTCAGGCTTCCTTGACCCCACCCAGCGGCGGACCGGCCGGACGGGAGGCGGCACGCCGCGGGGCGCGTCGACGACCGGCCGTCACGGGGGGCGCGGCGTCCGGGGCGTGGCCGTTGAGCGGCTGCTCCGGGACCTGGACCTCCGGGGTGGTCCCGGCGGGCCGCTCCTCGATCGCCCTGGGCTGCTCAGCCGCCTTGGGCTGCTCGACGGCCTTGGGCTGCTCGACGGCCTTGGGCTGCTCGACGGCGGGGGCCTCGGTGGCCCGCTTCCGCGACGACCGCCCGGACCGCGACGACCTCCCGGTCGTGGGCTGCGCCTGGTCCTCGGAGACCGGGTCGGCAGGAGCCTGGACAGCCGGGGCCTGCGCGGCGGGAGCCTGCACGGCAGGCGCCTGGTCCGCAGAAACCTGACCAGCGGGAGCTCGGTCGGCAGGAGCCTGCACAGCGGGGGCCTGACCGGCAGGAACCTGACCGGCGGGAACCTGGTCAGCGGCCTGATCGGTCTCGGCGGCGTGCTCCGAACCGTGCTTGACCACGGCACCGGCCTCCCGGCGGGCCCGGCGGCGCTGGCGGCGCTCGCGCTTGGGCGCCTCGGGGGCGGACTCCTCCTCGATCACGGCGGCCAGGGGCTCGTCCGAGGTGGACGGCTCCGTCGCCTGCGGCTCCCCGACGGGGGCCGGGGTGGGCTCGGTCACCGGCTGCGGGACCTCGACCACGGGCTCGGCCACCGGCTCGACGACCTCGGCGGACTTGCCGCGGCGCGACTTGCGGCCACCGCCCTGCTGCTGGGCCTGACCACCGCCGTTACCACCGCTGTTGCCGCTACCACCGTTGCCGTTGCCACCGCTGTTGCCACCGCCACCGCCGCCACCACCGCCGTGGGAGTGGACCTGGTCGGTCGTCACGATCACGCCACGCCCGCGGCAGTGCTCGCAGGTCGCCGAGAACGCCTCCAGCAGGCCCGTGCCGACCCGCTTCCTGGTCATCTGCACCAGGCCCAGCGACGTCACCTCGGCCACCTGGTGGCGGGTCCGGTCGCGGCCCAGGCACTCGGTCAGCCGGCGCAGCACCAGGTCGCGGTTCGACTCCAGCACCATGTCGATGAAGTCGATGACGATGATGCCGCCGACGTCGCGCAGCCGGAGCTGGCGGACGATTTCCTCGGCCGCCTCCAGGTTGTTGCGCGTCACCGTCTCTTCGAGATTTCCACCCGATCCGGTGAACTTGCCGGTGTTCACGTCGATGACCGTCATCGCCTCGGTGCGGTCGATGACCAGGTAGCCGCCCGAGGGCAGCCAGACCTTGCGGTCCAGGGCCTTGAGCAGCTGCTCGTCGATGCGGTACTCGACGAACGCGTCGTTGTTGCCCACGTGCCGGCGCAACCGTTCCTGCAGGTCGGGGGCGACGTGGCGCACGTAGCCGTCGATGGTGTCCCAGGCGTCCGAGCCCTGGACCACGAGCGTGGAGAAGTCCTCGGTGAACAGGTCGCGCACGACCTTGACCAGCAGGTCCGGCTCCTCGTAGAGCAGCTGCGGCGCCTGGGCCTTGGGCGTGCCCGCCTTGTCCTTGATGACCTGCCACTGGGCCTGGAGGCGGGTCACGTCGCGGCCCAGCTCCTCCTCGGCGATGCCCTCCGAGGCGGTGCGGATGATGACACCGGCGTCCTCGGGGACGACGCGCTTGAGGATGTCCTTGAGGCGCTTGCGCTCGTTGTCGGGCAGCTTGCGGCTGATGCCGGTGGCGCCGCCGCCGGGCACGTACACCAGGAAGCGGCCGGGCAGGCTGATCTGCGTGGTCAGCCGGGCGCCCTTGTGGCCGACCGGGTCCTTGGTGACCTGCACCAGCACGCTGTCGCCGGTGGACAGGGCCTGCTCGATCTTGCGGGCCTTGCCCTCCAGGCCGGCCGCGTCCCAGTCGACCTCGCCCGCGTAGAGCACCGCGTTGCGGCCCCGGCCGATGTCGATGAACGCCGCCTCCATCGAGGGCAGCACGTTCTGCACCCGGCCGAGGTAGACGTTGCCGACCAGCGAGCCGGAGCCCGCCGAGGTGACGAAGTGCTCGACCAGGACGCCGTCCTCCAGCACGCCGATCTGCGTGCGGTCGCCGCGCTCGCGCACCACCATCGTGCGCTCCACGGCCTCGCGGCGGGCCAGGAACTCGGCCTCGGACAGCACCGGGGCGCGGCGGCGGCCGGCCTCGCGGCCGTCCCGGCGGCGCTGGCGCTTGGCCTCCAGCCGGGTGGAGCCGCGGACGCTGCGCACCTCGCTCTGCGCGGCCTCGGAGTCGGCCTTGTCGTCGCGGGCGTCCCGCGTCTCGCGGACGTGCACGACCGTGTTCGGCGGGTCGTCCTCGCCCGGCGCGGCCTCGTCCTCCACACCGGTCTTGCGGCGACGGCGGCGGCGGCGCCGGCGGCTGGAACCGCCCTCGTCGTCGTCGGCGGCGGGCTCCTCGGCCTCGGCCTCGACCTCGGGGGCCTCGGCGGCCTCCTCCGAGCCCGGCTCGTCGTCGTGCTCGTCGCCCACGCCCTTGCCGCGGCCACGACCACGACGGCCACGACGGCGGCGGCGACGGCCCTCGCCCTCGTCACCGGCGTCGTCGTCGTGCTCGTCGACGTCGTGCTCGGCGTCGTCCTCCTCGACCGCGGGCGGCTCGACCACCGGGGGCGCCGGCGGCAGGAACACCGCCGACGGTGGCGCGAACAGCGGGGCCAGCGGCGCCACCTCGCGGGCGATCACCACCGGTTCCTCGGTCTGTTCGTCGACCTCGCCGGTGACGATGTCGTCCCAGTTCAGCAGGCTCTCGGCCACCTTGAGCGCCAGGTCCCGGCCCACGCTCGACTGGGGACTGCGCACCGGTTCGCCGAGGTCGGCCAAGGCCGCCAGGACGTCCTTGCTGCTCGCGTTGAGCAGCTTCGCCAGCGCGTGCACCCGGAGCTTGGCCGGGAGTTCCGACAGGTCGGGGCGCACAGGTGTGGCGTTACCCCCGCCGGCGCCGCCGGCGGGCTTTTCCGTGTTCGACAAAGCAGCTCCTCCGCCCCCGGGCGCGTCTCGACCGACGCGGCCGCGCAGGGGCCTCTCTCGTCACTCACCGCCGCGGCTGGCGGCGGGAATCCTTGCCTCGCGCTGTGGCGCTCGCTGTGGGGCGCGCGGGCACAGCAGGTCGACTGCGACTCTTCCTCGACGACGCAGTCAGCGCCGCTCCGGCTGCCCGGTCAGACCTCCTCCGCCACCCTGTCCAGGGCCAGCGGGTCGACCAGGCCGCCTTCATCGTCGAGCCGCCCCTGCGCCATCCGGGTCGCCTTCGCGGGCACCGGCGGAACCAGGTCGGCGACGACTCTGAGCGCGCTCAGCACGTCATCGGGTCGGACGGTAGGCGTTGTCTGCCGTACGACCGTCATGAGTATCCCACACGGTTGTGACAAATCCCCGGCATCGTGTCCCGCGTCGCTCGAATGCACCTCTACCTGGGCCGACACGAGGGCGGGCCGCACGTCGAGGACCCGGCGCCCGTCCTTGGTCAACCGCTCGACCTCGACGGACGGCGCGGCGAGCAGCGCGGCCACCGCTTCGGTCAACCGTTCGGGCGACACGCCGGGCAGCTCCAGCCGCCAGGCGCCGGCGTCGATGCGCTCGGGCAGGTTGCCGCCCGCCGACTCGACCACCTCCAGCACGTCCAGCCCCGGCGGCAGCACGGCGTCGAGCACGTCGCGCAGCGCGTCGGGGTCCAACCGCTCCACGACCTGGACCTCGACGTACTCGGCCTCGCTGGCCACGCCGGTCGGCGCCGCGCCCACCCAGGACACCTTCGGGTGAGGGCTGAAGCCCTGGGAGTACGCCATGGGCACGCCGGCCCGGCGCAGGGCCCGCTCGAAGGTGCGGGCGATGTCGCGGTGCGAGGTGAACCGCAACCGGCCGCGCTTGGCGTAGCGCAGCCGGAGCCTCTGCACGGGCGCGGCCGACGGGTTGGGCTGCTGCTGGCGGCTCAGTGCGACTCCTCCTGGGTACCCGGGTGGTGCCCGTTCGGGGGTGAGCACCCCAACGGTCCACGTTCCTGCTCCACGAGGACGGTACCTTGGACGCGTTCGACACCGTTGACCTTGTCTGCCCCGCGCAGCCTGACTACCGTCCGGCGACAGCGGTCACACCGGCCGGCCGGTCGAGCCGGTCCGAGTCATGGAGGTCCACAGTGCCTCTGCTCCGCCGCGTCCGAGCGGTCGCGATCAGCGCGGCGCTGCTCGCGACGGGCAGCCTCGCGGTCACCGCGAGCGCCCAGGCCGCCCCCGAGGGGGCGCCGCCGCCCGTCGACTGCGTCGAGCACGGCTCCCCGCTCCGCTACCTGGTCGTCTTCGAGCCCGGCACCAGCGCGCCGCTGGCCGAGGCCCGGATCGGCGGCGCGTGCGGCGCGGCCACCGCCTACTACCCGGAGATCGCGGTCGCGGTGGCGGTCTCGCCCGATCCCGGCTTCGGCGACCGGGTCGGCCCCGGCCGGGCCTACAGCGCGCAGCTCGACGGCCTGTCCAAGCGGACCGGCGCGCCCGCCCGCAAGAAGGACGACGAGGTCACGGGCCCGCGCACGGCCGAGGGCGCGGTGGACCGCACGGCCGAGCAGTGGGACATGGACCTCATCCGGGCCGCCGAGGCGCACGCGGTGAGCACCGGCAGCCGGGACGTGGTGGTCGGCGTGCTCGACTCGGGCATCGACCCGACCCACCCGGACCTGGTCGGCGCGCTGGACCCGGAGCTGTCCGCGGGCTGCACCACGGGCGCGGCCGACCCGGCGCGGGCGTCCTGGTCGCCCACGACGTCCGCGCACGGCACGCACGTGGCGGGCGTCATCGCGGCGGCCGACGACGGCCTGGGCACCACGGGCGTGGCGCCGGGCGTGCGGATCGCGTCGGTGAAGGTCGTGGACGATGACGGGTTCATCTACCCCGAGTACGCGGTGTGCGGGTTCATGTGGGCCGCCGAGCGGGGCATGACCATCACCAACAACAGCTACTTCATCGACCCCTGGGTGTTCACCTGCCAGGACAAGGCGGGCCAGGCGGTGGTCTACGAGGCGGTGCGGCGCGCGGTCGAGCACGCCACCGCGCGCGGCGTGCTGACCGTGGCGGCGGCGGGCAACTCGGCGGCCGACCTGACCAAACCCTCCCTGGACGCCCAGAGCCCCACCAACGCGGCGACCGAGGACGTCAAGCCGCGGCCGGTGGACAGCTCCTGCCTGGTGCTGCCCGCGCAGCTGCGCAACGTGGTGGCGGTGTCCTCGGTGGGCGCGGACCAGGTCAAGGCCGGGTACAGCTCCTACGGCCTGGGCGCGGTGGACGTGACCGCGCCGGGCGGCGACCGCAGGCAGCCGCCCGACGACGGCCGGAACGGGTGCGTGCTGTCGACCGTGCCCGCGGGCTACGACTACTCGTGCGGCACGTCGATGGCCGCGCCGCACGTGTCCGGGGTGGCCGCGCTGCTGGCGTCCAAGCACCCCCGGGCCGACGTGCCGGAGCTGAACCGGATGCTCAACCAGCAGGCGGAGACGCTGCCGTGCCCGGCCGACTACGACCTCAACGGCACCGGCGCGCAGGACGCCTACTGCACCGGCTACTCCGAGTACAACGGCTTCTACGGCCACGGCATGGTGGACGCGCTGGCGGCGGTCCAGGGGTAGTTCTCCGCGGTCCCGGGGCCCCCGAGGGAGCCCCGGGACGGGGTCAGTGCTTGGACAGCGCCGGGTTGCGCACCGGCGAGCCCTTGCCCACCGGCGAGATCGGCAGCAGCGCGCGGCCGGTCGGGCCCACCTCGATGTCGGTGCCCATGGCCGGGCACACGCCGCAGTCGAAGCACGGCGTCCAGCGGCAGTCGTCCTGCTCCCGCTCGTCCAGCGCGTCCTGCCAGTCGGCCCAGAGCCACTCCTTGTCCAGGCCGGAGTCGAGGTGGTCCCAGGGCAGGACCTCCAGCTCCTCGCGCTCCCGGGTGGTGAACCAGGCCAGGTCCACGCCCAGCGGCTCCAGCTCGGCCGCCGCCGCGTCCACCCACCGCTGGTAGGAGAAGTGCTCGGACCAGCCGTCGAACCGGCCGCCCTCGCGCCACACCCGCTCGATGACGTGGCCGATGCGCCGGTCGCCGCGCGAGAGCAGGCCCTCGATCAGCGACGGCTTGCCGTCGTGGTAGCGCATACCGATGTTGCGGCCCAGCGAGCGGTCCGAGTTCACCGCCTCGCGCAGCTTGCGCAGGCGGTCGTCCACCGTGTCGGGGTCGCACTGGGACGCCCACTGGAACGGGGTGTGCGGCTTGGGCACGAACCCGCCGATGGAGATCGTGCAGCGGACGTCCTTGCGGCCGGACACCTCGCGCCCCGCGCGGATGACGTTCTTCGCCATCTCCGCGATCTGGAGCACGTCGTCGTCGGTCTCGGTGGGCAGGCCGCACATGAAGTACAGCTTCACCTGCCGCCAGCCGGCCCCGAACGCGGCGCTGACCGTGCGGATCAGGTCCTCCTCGGACACCATCTTGTTGATCACGCGCCGGATGCGCTCGCTGCCGCCCTCGGGGGCGAAGGTCAGGCCCGAGCGGCGGCCGTTGCGGGACAGCTCGTTGGCCAGGTCGATGTTGAACGCGTCCACGCGCGTCGACGGCAGCGACAGGCTGGTGTTGGTGCCCTCGTAGCGGTCGGCCAGGGCCTTGGTGACCTCGGCGATCTCCGAGTGGTCCGCGCTGGACAGCGACAGCAGGCCGACCTCCTCGAAGCCGGTCGCCTCCAGGCCGCGCTGCACCATCGCGCCGATGCCCTCGATGGAGCGCTCCCGCACCGGTCGGGTGATCATGCCCGCCTGGCAGAACCGGCAGCCGCGGGTGCAGCCGCGGAAGATCTCCACGCTCATCCGCTCGTGGACGCTCTCCGCCAGCGGCACCAGCGGCTGCTTCGGGTACGGCCACGCGTCGAGGTCCATCGTGGTGCGCTTGAACACCCGGTAGGGCACGCGCTCGCGGTTGGGCACCACGCGCTGGATGCGGCCGTCAGGCAGGTACTCCACGTCGTAGAACCGGGGCACGTACACGCCGCCGGTCTCGGCGAGCCTGGTCAGGACCTCGTCGCGCCCGCCGGGGCGCCCCTCGGCCTTCCAGCGCCGGACGATGTCGGTGATCTCCAGGACGGCTTCCTCGCCGTCGCCGAGCACGGCCGCGTCCACGAACGCGGAGATGGGCTCCGGGTTGAACGCGGCGTGCCCGCCGGCCACCACGATCGGGTGGTCTTCGGTGCGGTCGGCGGCGTGGAGCGGGATGCCCGCGAGGTCGAGGGCGTTGAGCAGGTTCGTGTAGCCCAGCTCGGTGGAGAAGCTGACGCCGAACAGGTCGAACGCGCCGACCGGGCGGTGCCCGTCCACGGTGAACTGCGGCACGCCGTGCTCGCGCATCAGCGCTTCCAGGTCGGGCCAGACCGCGTAGGTCCGCTCGGCCAGCACGTCCGGCTGCTCGTTGAGCACCTCGTACAGGATCATGACGCCCTGGTTGGGCAGCCCGACCTCGTAGGCGTCGGGGTACATCAGGGTCCACCGCACGGCGGCGGCGTCCCAGTCCTTGACGGTCGCGTTGAGCTCCCCGCCGACGTACTGCACCGGCTTGGACACCCTGGGCAGCAGCGGTTCCAGGGCGGGGAAGACCGACTCGACGCTCACGCCGTCCAGGGTAACCGGTGGCCCCGGCGCCCTCGGCCGCCCCGCTCAGGTCAGCAGCAGCCTCCCCAGCCGGCGCGCCGCCACGGCCACCCCGACGATGGCCATCACCACGAAGTAGGCGGCGTGGCCCAGGTCGTCCCAGCCGACATAACCGGTGGTCAGGCCCCTGAGCAGCTCGATCGCGTGGTAGAGCGGCGTGCACCGGACCACGGCCTGCAACCAGCCCGGGTACACCGACAGGGGGTAGAACGTGGTCGAGAACAGGAACAGCGGCAGCACGGCCAGCTGGACCAGGTCGAAGTCCTGCCAGGAGCGCATGAAGGTGGCCGCGGCCATGCCCACGGCGGCGAACGCCAGCGCGACCAGCAGGCACACCGGCAGCGCGAGCAGCGCCCACGGCGAGTCGACCAGGCCGAACGCGAGCATCACACCGAGGAAGCCCGCCGAGTACAGGCCGCCGCGCAGCAGGCACCACAGGGCCTCGCCGACCGCGATGTCGACCGGGCCCATCGGGGTGGCCAGCACCGCGTCGTAGACCTTCGCGTACTTGAACTTGAAGAACAGGCCGAACGTGGCGTCGTACACCGCGCCGTTCATCGCCGAGGCCGCGAGCAGGGCTGGCGCGACGAACGCGGCGTAGTCGACCGGCCCGGCCGGGCCCTGGACGGTGGCCACGAGCTGCCCGAAGCCGAAGCCGAGGGACAGCAGGAAGAACAGCGGCTCGAAGAAGCCGGAGACCACCGCCAGCCACGCCCGCCGGTTGACCAGGTAGGAGCGCTCGACCAGGGCGTGCGGGCGCCCCGCGTACAGGCCGGGCGGGACGACGCGGAGCAGCAGGCCGCCGCGGGCCCGCGGCTCGACGGGGTCGAGGGTGCGGGTCATGCGGTGAGCCTCCGGTGGAAGAGGTGACGGCCCAGGACGACGCCCGCGACCACCAGCGCGACCAGGTAGGCGACGTGGCCGAGGGCGGGCAGCGCGCCGAGGGTGCCGAACGCGGCGCCGCGGGCCAGTTCGATGCCGTGCCACACCGGGGTGACCCAGGCGAGCGGGTGCAGCCAGGCGGGCAGCTGGTCCAGCGGGAAGAACGCGCCGGTGAACAGGGTCATCGGCATCAGCACGAACCGGAAGAGGGCGTTGAACGAGTCCGGCTTCTCCCGGGTCGCGGTGAAGGCGACCACGGGCGCGCTGAACGCCATGCCCGCCAGCACCGCGAACGGCACCGCGAGCACGGCGGAGGGGCTGGTGACCGCGCCCAGCGCGGCGGCGACGCCGAGGAACACGGCGGTGCCGGCGGCCAGGCGCAACGCGATCCACAGCAGCTGCCCGTAGAGCACCTGCGCGGGCGTGACCGGGGTGGAGACCACGCCGAAGAAGGTCTTCTGCCACTTGAACGACGACAGCACCGCGTAGGTGGACTCGAACATGGCGCTCTGCGCGGCGGAGAGCACGAGCAGCGCCGGCGCGAGGAAGACGACGTACGGGTGGCCGCCGGTGGCCTCGCCCACCCGGACCTGCGAGCCGAAGCCCAGGCCCATGGCGAGCAGCATCAGCACCGGTTGCAGGAAGTTCGAGACGGCCGTGGCCCGCCAGTTGCGGCGGTACCAGGTCCAGTGGTTCTCCACCGCGATCAGCGCGGCGCGGAACAAGCCCAGCACTCGTGGTTCCACCGGTCAGTCCACCAGCGTCCGGCCGGTGAGGCGCAGGAACACGTCCTCCAGGCTGCTGCGGCGCACCAGGCTCGACACCGGCCGCACGCCCCGCGCGTGGGCCGCGGCCAGCGCCGCCTCGCCGTCGGCGGTGTAGAGCAGCACGCGGTCGGGCAGCACCTCCACCCGCTCGGCCAGGTCGCGCACCTCGGTGGCGCTCTGCTCGCCCGGCGCGAAGCGCAGCTCCAGCACCTCGCGGGTGGAGTGGCGCCGGATCAGCTCGGCGGGCGCCCCCTCGTCCGCGATCCGGCCGCCGTCCATCACCACCAGCCGGTCGCACAGCTGCTCGGCCTCGTCCATGTAGTGGGTGGTGATGATCAGCGTGACGCCGGACTGCTTGAGCCGGAACAGCCGGTCCCACAGCAGGTGGCGGGCCTGCGGGTCGAGGCCCGTGGTGGGTTCGTCGAGCAGCAGCAGCTCCGGGTCGTTGACCAGGGAGCGGGCGATCGTCAGCCGCCGCTTCATACCGCCGGACAGCGGCTCCACCTCGGCGTCGGCGCGGTCGGTGAGCTGGGCGAACCCCATCAGCTCCACGGCCTTCTCGCGCACCGCGCTGCGGCTGAGCCCGAAGTAGCGGCCGTAGACCTCCAGGTTCTGCCGGACGGTCAGCTCGGCGTCGAGGTTGTCCTGCTGGGGCACGACGCCGAGGCGGGCGCGGATCCGCGGGCCGTCGGTGTCCGGGTCCAGGCCGAGGACCCTCAGCTCGCCGCCGGTGCGCGGGGAGACGCAGGAGATCATGCGCATGGTGGAGGACTTGCCGGCGCCGTTGGGGCCGAGGAAGCCGAACGCCTCGCCCTTGCGCACCTCCACGTCGATCCCGCGGACGGCTTCGAACGTGCCGAAGTGCTTGGTCAGCGCCTTGGCCTCGACGAGGGTGGTGGTCACGCGATCACGGTAGCGGCGGGGTACGACAGGCACCGAGTCGTTTTGGCGCGGGTGGTGGCGGGCAGGTCGGTGCGACCGGCCCCGGAATTACTTCGAACAAATACCGCAGAACTGCGGTTTCGCCGACCGGGGTGAACCGGGAGTCGGAACGGAATCCACTCGGCTACAGTCCTGCTTTCGAGTTCTGTCGAGCCTCAAGCGCAGAAGAGAAGATCGATGAGAATCGCGTTGCCGATGGCGCTCATGGCGACCGTGGTGGTCTTGACCAATTGTTCGCCACTGCGGACCGAGGACATCCCGCACCCCGTCCCCGGAACGATTCCCGCGACGGGTTCCGCGCCGGTCCCGCCGACCGCGCTCTCGCCGACGCCCGGCCCGGCACAGCGCTCGGCGGCACCTCAACCGCCACCGGGCCATCCGTCCGCGGCGCCGTCCGCCGACCGGCCCCTTCCGACCCCGCCCACCACCACGACCGCTCCTCCGCCGACCGCCACGACCACGGCCACCCCGGTGACGCCGAACCCGGCCCACCCGGCCCCTGGCGGCTGGGAGCCCTCGCGGCGACCGGTGCGGGAACCGTTCTGGACCAATGACGATTCTCCTGCGGCACCCTCGCCCACCTCGACGGCGACCACCGAGCCGGGTCGGCCGACCGGCACCCCGTGGCGGCCGGCGTGAGCGAACCAGGCCCGCCGCCGAAGGGCCCGTGGCACCTGGTGGCCGCGGTGCTGGCGTACACCGGTGTCATCGCGGTGCTGCTCTACCACCTGGGGTGGTCCCGCGCCGCCGCCACCGCCTGGTACTTCGGCGTGGACCCCAGCGTGGTCGGTTTCGTGCCGCTGGACTACCTGCTGCGCAGCCCCAACTCGGCGGTCGCCGCCGTGCTGGTCATGGCATTGCTCCTCATGGCCGCCCTGACCACGCACCACAGACTCGTCCGACGACTTCACGCGCTCCGCGGCAGGCCCCGGCACAACGCCCTGCGGGCACTCGTCGCTGTTCGCCGGACCGCGTTGTGCGCGACGGCCGCCGTGGTGGTCGGCTGGCTGTGTTACGCCGAATTGGCCGACGCGGTGAAACCATTCCTCTCACCCGCGCTGTTCCTGTGCGCGGCGACCGCCGCCTACACCTCCGCGCTGCTGCCCCGGTTCGACCCGGTCTGGGCGGAGCACCACGCCGCCGCGTCGACCGGTCACCGGTTGATGTCGTTCGCCCTCATCGGGATCTGTTTCGCGGGCGCGGTGAACACCGCGGCCTGGTACGCGGACCTCGTCGGCCGCCAAGCGGCCGAGGAGGTGGCGGCCGGGCTCGACCGGTGGCCGAACGTCGTCGTGGTGAGCGCCCACCGGCTCGCCGTCGAGGATCCGAGCGTGTCGTGCGCGCGGATCGACGACGCGGACGAGAAGTTCCGCCACCGGTGCACGGGACTGCGATTGATCATGCGCAACGGGCGCGGCGAGTGGTTGCTCGTCCCGGCGGGGTGGCAACCGGGCCGGGGCCGCGTCCTCGTGCAGAAGGACGGCGCCGACATCCGGGTGGAGATGGGCTAGGTGCGCCGACGGCCCGGGACCCCTCGGGGTCCCGGGCCGTCGGAAAGGCGGCTCAGAGGTTCGGGAACCAGAGCTTGACCTCGCGCTCGGCCGACTCCGGCGAGTCCGAGCCGTGGACCAGGTTGAACTGGACCTCCAGCCCGAAGTCGCCCCGGATGGTGCCCGGCGTGGCCTTCTCCACCGGGTCCGTGCCGCCCGCCAGCTGGCGGAACGCCGGGATCGCCCGCGTGCCCTCGACGACCAGCGCGACCAGCGGACCGCCGGTGATGAACTCCACCAGGTCGTTGTAGAACGGCTTGCCGTCGTGCTCGGCGTAGTGCTGCTCGGCCGTCGCGCGGTCCACGACGCGCAGCTCCAGGGCGGCCAGCTTGAGGCCCTTGCGCTCGATGCGGGAGATGACCTCGCCGACCAGGCCGCGGCTGACGCCGTCGGGCTTGACCAGGACCAGGGTGCGCTCGCTCACGGCGGTCGATACTCCTTCGTGGGGGGTCGTGCAACTGCGGCCAAGGGTAGCCGGGGCTGCCACAGTGTCCGCCGTGACCACCGAGAAGCCCCACCTGGCGCCCGCCGTCACGGTGGGCGCCGTGGTGTTCGTGCTGCTGCGCCTGCTCGCGGTGGCGCACTACGACTGGCACGTGGCGTTCGCGCTGCTGCACACGCTGGACCTGGAGGACGCGCCGGGGCTGTTCCTGGGGACGTTCATGGCCGACTCGCGCATCAGCAGCGCGCTGCTGGTGCTGGTGCTGCCGTTGACGGTCTTCTACGCCGTCGGCACGAAGTCGCGCACGGCGCCGTTGGCGGTGGCGGTGCTGGTGGCGTTCCTGGTCGCGCACGTGCTGACCTACCACCGCTGGTGGGTGCCGGTGGCCGCGGTGGTGCTGACCGTCGTGCTGGTGCTGCTCAGGCGGTGGTCGGGCGCGGTGTTCGTGCTGCGGCGGTTCGGCTGGGTGGTGGGGGCGGTGGCGCTGGTCGTGGCGGCCGTCGTGGCGACGCCGTGGGTGCCGCGCGAGCGCGTGGAGACCACCGACGGGACCTTCGAGGCCTACGTGGTGGAGACCAGTCCCGGGTTCCTCAAAGTGCTCGGCGCGCAGGAGCGGGGGTTCCGCATCCTGCGCGCCGAGGACGTCCGGTCACGCGTCGAGCTCGCCGACCACTGACCGGCGCCGGGAGAGCGCCGATCGCTAGCGGACGAGGACCACCACCGAGCGGGCGGGCACGCGCACCGAGCCGTCGGCCACGGTCGCCCGGTCACCGCTCAGCTCGTGGTTGCGCCAGGCCCCGGCGACGGTCACCGACTTCTCCACCGGGTACGGGTTCACCACCACGAGGATCCCGTCCAGGGCCGGGTCGACGTCCGGGCCCGCGGTGTCGTCGAGCAGCGCCGCCACCACGCCCGGCTCGGCCGCCGGGAACGACAGCTTCTGCTGCACCAGGGCCGCGTCGCCCAGCGTGAACAGCGGCGAGGACCGGCGGATCCGCAGCAGCTCCAGCGTGTTGTCCACGGCCGTCCGCATGTCCGCCGACGACGGCTTCAGCGAGGCGTCGGCCAGCAGCGGGGCCGCGTAGGGCCACTTGTCCTCGTTGTCCGCCGCCGGCGGCAGGCCGCGCCCGAACCCGTTGTCCCGCAGCGACGGGTCGTAGCGGTTGAACCAGTCGCCGGAGTCGTAGCTGTTGCGGTCCAGCGACTTCGAGCGCAGGAACTCCGCGCCCGCGTGCAGGAACGGCTGCCCCTGGCCCAGCAGCACCGGGGCCAGCGCCACCTTCTGCATCCGCACCCGGTCCGCCATGGACGTGCCGGCGGGCAGCTTGAACACCTGCGAGTCGAACAGCGTCTCGTTGTCGTGCGCGTCCACGTAGGTGATCACGTCGGCGGGCGAGCCCGCGTACCCGGCGGGCGAGCCGTTGTACGGCACGTCCCGGCCGCTGACGACGCCGCCGGAGGTCGAGTCGAACCGGTAGGACGCCATGTTGCCCGCCATGCCCAGCTTCACCAGGTCGGTGTAGTTGGCCAGCCGCGCGGCCACGTCGCCGTTGGCCGGCGAGCCGTTCGGGTCGCCCGCCAGGCCGGAGGCCAGGCCCTGCACCCCCGGGTCCTCGTCGAACGGGCCGCCGCCGCGCACCGCGTCGCGCAGCCGGTCGCTGAACGTGCCGATGCCGGTGCCCGCCAGGTTCGCCTGGGTGGCCTGCTCGAACCGGGCGTTGCCGGCGACCTCGCCGAAGTCCCAGCCCTCGCCGTAGACGCGGATGGCCGGGCCGTCCACGCCGTCGCGCTCGACGGTCAGCGCGTCCAGCGCCGCCCGCACGGCCAGGATGTTCGCCTTCGGGTGGTGGCCCATCAGGTCGAACCGGAACCCGTCGACCTTGTACGTCCTGGCCCAGCGCACCACCGAGTCCACCACGAGCTTGCCCATCATGGCGTTCTCGGTCGCGGTGTTCGAGCAGCACGTGGAGTCGGCCACCGTGCCGTCCGCGTTGAGCCGCTGGTAGTAGCCGGGCACCACCTTGTCCAGCACGGACGTCGCCGCGTCGCCGTGCGCGGCCGTGTGGTTGTAGACCACGTCCACGACCACGCGGTTGCCGTTGGCGTGCAGCGACCGCACCATCTCGCGGTACTGCCTCGACCGGGCCCAGCCGTCCTGCGCGTCGTCGGTGGCGTAGGAGCCCTCGGGCACGTCGTAGTGGAACGGGTCGTAGCCCCAGTTGAAGCCGTCCTTCGCGGCCGCCGCGGTCACGCACTCCTGCTGCGCCGGGGAGTCCGGCGGCGGCGCGGCCAGGTCGCAGGCCGGCTGCCGCTGGTCGGAGCGCTTCTCGGGGATGGTCGCGATGTCGAAGGTCGGCAGCAGGTGCACGGTGTCCAGCCCGGCCTCGGCGAGCTGCCGCAGGTGCGTCATGCCGGTCGACGACCGGTGCGTGAACGCCTTGTAGGTGCCCCGGTCCGCGGCGGGCACCGACTCGTCGCCGATGGAGAAGTCGCGGACGTGCAGCTCGGTGATGCCGTGCTCGGTCGGGTCTCCGCCGAGCCCGCGCGCCACCTCCCCGGCCCAGCCGTCGGGCATGGTGCGGGGGTCGCCGAGGTCGGCGAACTGCGAGTGGGTGGAGTCCACCGACAGCGCCACCGAGTACGGGTCGGTGACGGTCACCGCGCGCCCGGCGACGGTCACCTCGTACCGGTAGTAGCGGTCCTTCCAGTTCCCGGACGCCGACCAGGCGCCCGAGGCGTCGTCCCGCCGCAGGTCGACGACCCGGACCGGGTCGCCGGACGGCCGGTCGAACAGCTGGAGCCGCACCGACGACGCGGTGGGCGCCCACAGCCGCGCGGTGACCCGGTCGCCCTCGAACACGGGCCCGTAGGTCAGCTTCGCGGCCTCGGCGGCGTACCGGTCGTCCAGCACGCCGGCGATCTGCACGCCCGTGCGGTGCCGCAGGCCACCGCCCGGGTCGACGTGCACGGCGGACAGCCTGCCGCGCAGCGCCTCGTCGACCCGCGCGGTGTCGCGCACCCGGAACACCGGCATCCCGCGCAGGTGCGGGAACCCGTCCGGCACCGCCTCCTCGGTCGGCTCCAGCCGCAGCACCCTGCCGTCGTACTCCAGGCGATAGCCGTCGGAGGCCACCACGGGCACGTCCCACACGACCAGGTCCCTGGTCACCCAGACGGCCTTGGCCCTGCTCAGGTCGTCCTCCACGCCCTCTCCCCCGGACGGCGGCAGCACGTAGGAGATCGAACCGTCCGGCTTGGTCGAGCCGGAGACGTACCAGACCTCGTGGCCGGTGGCCGTGACGTCCAGGAACTGGTCCGCACCGGGGTCCTTGGCGTCACCCCGGTGGATGATGTTGCTCAACCCCGCCGCGCCGGGCTCCAGCGGCACCGACCAGTACGCGCCGAACCCGTCCGAGCCGTCCGGCACGCGCGACTGGTTCCAGCCGGGGCTGGGCTCCAGCGAGCCGGTCCAGTGGTAGAGGGTCCAGTCGGTGTAGTCGCCGTCGGGGCGGTGGTAGTGGATGACCGCGCGGTTCTCCGCCGCGGCCCGGCTCGCGTGCACCGCGCCGCCGTTCACCCAGGCCCGCCCGGCGGTGCGGCCGGTGGCCTCGACGGTCCCGCCGCGCACCACCGAGAACTCCACCGGCGAGGTGGTCGGGATGCTCGCCACTCCCCCGGTGAACGGGTGGTCGGTCGTGCCGACGCGGACCACCGCGCCGGCGGGGTCGCCCAGGTGCGTCACCACGGCCCGGCCGGTCGCGGCGACCTCGCTGGGGTGCACGGCCGCGTTCCCCTGCGCCAGCCACACCTGCGGCGTCGCGCTCGGGTCGACGAACCGGTCCCCGTCGGTGTCCTTCTCGTCGCCGCGGTGCGCGATGAGGCCGACCGAGCGGGCGCCCGGCTTCAGCTTCACCCAGGCGAACCGCCCGTACGGGGTCTCGCCGGCGAACGGCAGCGGCGCGTCCCACGTCGGCGCGCTCTCCACGTCGCCCCACACGTGCAGGCCCCACCCGTCGTAGTCGCCGTTCGGGCGGTTGTAGTGCACGACCAGCCAGTCCGAGGAGGAGGCGGTGGGCGGCTCCACCGGCGGCGCGGCGACCAGGCCGACCTTCGCGCCGTCCGCGCCGAGGGTGCCCCGGGCGTCCTTCGCCACCACCCGGACCTCGACCTCCCGGCCGACCGCCGCGCCCGGCAGGGACGCCAGGTCGGCGAACACCCGGTACGGCGCGGCGTCGTCGGTGCCGAGCACCTGCCAGTCGCGCTCGCCCGCCACCCGCGCGGCGAACGTGGCCTGCGCGTACGGCGAGGTGACGCCGTCGGCGCGCAGCTCGACCCGGTCGTCCAGCGCGGTTCCGGTCGACGGGACGACCAGGGTGGGCTCCGGCGCGGCGGCGCGCAGCGTGCCGGTGCCCCGCAGGACCAGCGCCGACAGCGCGGGCACGGTCACCCGCACCCGGCCGCCCACGGCGTTGACCTGCGAGCCAGCGCCCGGCCAGACGGGTCGGTAGCCGGTGCCGGAGGCGGGCACCTCGACGGTCGCGGGCGCGGTGCCCGCGTTGGCCACCACCAGGTGCTCCACCTGCTGGGCGCGGCCGGTGCGGCTGAACGCGATCACGTCGCCCTGCGCGAGCCGCAGCGCCTGGTTGCCGTCCTTCCACACGGGGTCGCGGTCGACGAACCGCGCCAGGTCGCGCAGCTGCCGGTAGAGCGGGTGGTCGGTGCGGAAGTTGTCGACCGCGCCGGTCCGGTCGCTGCCGACCAGGTCCTCGGCGGCGTACTCCGGGGTCTTCGAGGCGAACATGTCCTGGCGGGCCAGCTTGTCGCCGCCGCCACCCGCGAAGCCCTGCTCGTCGCCGTAGTAGACGACGGGGTTGCCGCGCCACAGGTACATCAGGGCGTTGCCGAGCTTGAGCCGCTCCAGCAGCTCGGCCTCGGGGACGCCGGGCCGGCCCTGCCGGACCATCCAGGCGATGCGGCCCATGTCGTGGTTGCCCAGGAACGTGGGCAGGGAGGAGGCGTTGGAGTCGGCGTCGGTGTACCGGTCGTCGTCCACCAGCACCCGCCCGAGCCGGTCCGCGCCGCCGCCGGACAGGAACGTCGCCGCGCCGCTCTGGAACGGGAAGTCCAGCGCCGCCTGCATCCCGCCCTCGGTGGTGTAGCGCGAGGTGGACGCGGGGTCGGCGTCGAAGACCTCGCCGAAGACGAAGAAGTCCCGCTTGCCGCGCATCTCCGCGTACCGCTTCACGTGCGGGGCCAGCGCCTGCCAGAACTCCATGTTGACGTGCTTGACGGTGTCCACGCGGTAGCCGTCGATGCCCAGGGTGTCGATCCAGCTGGTGAAGATCCGCTTCATGCCCCTGACCACGGTCGGGTGCTCGGTCATGAGGTCGTCCAGGCCGTGGAAGTCGCCGTACTCGGCGGACTCGCCGCTGAACGTCGAGTCGCCCCGGTTGTGGTAGAGCTGCGGGTCGTTGAGCCAGGCCGGGGTCTTCTCGCCCTTGACCACCGGCGTGTAGGGCGCGGTGAGCCGGGGGAAGTCCTCCTGCCCGGCGATCTCGGCGATGTCGACCGGGTTGCCCCGCTCGTCGAGGTAGGGCTCCGCGCCCGTGCTGACGTAGCCGTACTCGCCCTCGGCGTGGTCGATCAGGTCGGCGGTGTGGTTGGCGACGATGTCGAAGAAGACCTTGATGCCGCGCCGGTGCGCGTCCCGGATCAGCCGCCGCATGTCGTTGGTGGTGCCGAAGTGCGGGTCGAGCTGGGTGAAGTCGGTGGTCCAGTAGCCGTGGTAGCCGGCCGAGACGTCGTCGCCGGAGCCCTGCACCCAGCGGTTGCGGAACATGGGGGTCATCCAGATGGCGGTGACGCCCATGCCGTCGAGGTAGTCGAGCTCGCCCTGGAGGCCCTTGAGGTCGCCGCCGTGGTAGAAGCCCTTGTCGGCGGGGTCGAAGCCGCTCTTGAGCCGGTCGGCCTCGGTCGTGCCGCCCCGGTCGTTGGCCCGGTCGCCGTTGGCGAAGCGGTCGGGCATCACGAAGTAGAACCGCTCACCGGTCAGGTCGTCGCGCAGGGCGTCCTTGGCCAGCCGCCGGTCCCCGTCGCGCACGCCGGGCGCGAGGTCGGTGACCGCCCCCACGGCGAGCCGCTGCCCGGCGGGTGCGGCGGATATCGGCGGTGGTGTGAACGGCACCACGGCGAGTGCGATGAGCGCGGCGACGGCCCGACGCATCGCGACCTCCTTGTCGCAAGATCTTGCAAACCCCGCCCCGACGAGCGCCGGGGCGAGGTGCACCAAATCACGACAACAAGGGCGGAACAAGGCCCAGAAGGCTGCAACTCCTTGCAAGACCTTGCGGCACATCCGGTGGGGCCGGGTCCGGGCGCCCGACGAGGCCGCGGCGCCGCGGTGGGCCCGCTCAGGCGCCCGGCTTCGAGGCCGTCTCGGCGAGCCGGTCCTGGAGGGTGGCGTGGCGGAACTGGTAGACCGGGCCGACGGTGCGCAGGAGGTGGCGGGCGCGGGCGTCTTCGAGGAAGCGGCCCAGCCGCAACGGGGTGCCGAGGCCGACGTGGAGGTAGAGCTGGCTGACGGCGGTGACCCACGCCCTCGACGCCGAGAGGCCCAGCACGAGCACAGGTGCGAGCGCGGGGCCGACGTCGACCCCCAGCACGAGCCCGAGCCCCGCCACCCCCACGAGCCCCGCCAGCGACCCGAGCACGAGCCAGTAGACGAGGTCCCCCCGCCACGACCCGCTCGGGTGCGCGACCGCCGACGTGTCCTCGAACCTGAACCCGCGCATGACCGCGCCCACCAAACCGCTGCCCAACCCGAAGGTCAGCCCGAGGAGGACCCCGGAGGTCGGCCCGAAGAGAAGACCGACGAGAAGTCCGAAGAGGGCGCCCCGCAGGAGCCCGGACGCGAGGTTCCACCCCCACCGCGCCCGGCTCCGGGCGAAGCCGCCGAGGCGCACGGGCGAGTCGGCGTCGAGGCGCCCGAACAGGAACCCGCCCGCCAGCCCGCCCAGGGAACCGAAGGTGAACCCGGCCAGGGCCCCCTCCGGGAACCCGGAGGAGAACACCCCCGTCACCCCGCCGAGGATCGCACCCCCGACCCCGCCCACCAGCCCGTTCACCCCCGCGGTGAACCGGGCGCGGTGAGCGCGGGAGATCCAGTTGGGCACGTTCCACCAGATGAAGTCGCGCGTTCCCTCGTGGCGGAGCCTCAGCGCGACGAGGGTGAGGGTGTGGCGGGCGACGTCGGCGGTGTAGCGGGGCGGGGGTTCCCCGGGCCGGGGCGCGTAGGCGGTGGTGATCGCCTGGTCCAGCAGGTGGTGGGTGACGTGCCCGGGGGTGGGGAACCGGGTGGTGTCGAGCAGTTCGCCGACGGTGCCGGCGCCCGGCGGTCGGTGGGCGTCGCGCAGCAGCGTGACGGCCAGCGGGTTGTCCAGCGCGCGGACCACGGGGACGTCGGCGTTCCCGTGCAGCGCCTCCAGCACCGCCCGCCACGGCTCGGCCGGTGGATCGGGCAGGCCGTGCCGCAGGTAGGTGGCCGCGTCGGCGGGGGTGAGGGGTCGGAGCTCCAGGGCGACCGCGCCGGTGAGGACGCCGTCCCGGGCGGCGGCGACGAGTTCGGCCGTGCGGGTGAGCAGGACCAGCCGGAACAGGGCCTGGTCGCCGAGCGCGCGCAGCGCCGTGGGCCGGTGGTGCCCGGGGATCTCGTCCAGGCCGTCGAGGAACACCGCGATCCGGCCCGCGCCGAGCAGTTCGGCGGCGCGGCGCCGACCGTCGCGCCCGGACAGGACGGGGATCTCCGTCAGCTTCGCGGCCAGCCACTCCCGCACGGGTGTGGTCTCGGGGTCCCACCCGTGCAGGGTGAACAGCACGGGCACCGGCACCCGCGCGCGCTGCTCGGCGGGCACCTGCCGCCGGTGCTCCAGCGCGTCGAGCAGCAGCAGGACCGCCGCCGAGCTCTTGCCGCTGCCCGGTCCGCCGGCGAGGATGAGCCGCCCGGAGGCCAGGCCGCCGTAGACGCGGTGCAGGGTGCGGTGCGTGCCCTCCCGCAGCTGCGCCGTGGTGACCC
This sequence comes from Saccharothrix sp. BKS2, assembly GCF_047689505.1. Classification (NCBI taxonomy): domain Bacteria; kingdom Bacillati; phylum Actinomycetota; class Actinomycetes; order Pseudonocardiales; family Pseudonocardiaceae; genus Saccharothrix; species Saccharothrix sp. BKS2. The sequence goes on from NZ_JAUQOL010000006.1 coordinate 367,298, forward strand.
GCTCCACGCCGGGCAGCGGGGCGAACGAGCGCGACGCCGTGGCGGCGGACGGCGGGCCGGCCACCGGTTCCCGGCTGCGCCGCCACCGGATCGGCAGCGGGGCCGGTTGCCGCAGACCGCGGTCGGCCGCCGCCTGCTCCCACTGGACGCGCACGGCCACCGCCAGCCTGTCGGTCAGCTCGTCGACGTCCGGCTCCGGGGTGGGCGCGAGCGACCTGAGCACCAGGTCGCCCACCACGATCACCAACCCGACCGCGGCCAGCACGAACTGCCCGTAACCACTGGCCTCCGCCCGGGGCGCGCCGTCCAGCGCGGTCACGGTGACGACCCACCAGCCCAGGCCCGCCACCACCAGGCCCCAGGCCACCACCACCAGCGCTCGTCGCACACGAGGACCATCGCGCACCCGGCGCCGGGTGTGACACTCCCCCCGGCGCGGGCCGGTCGACCGCCGCTCGCGGAACGCCCGGAATGCCCGCGACCGGGGAAAACCGGATACCGGTCATTGTCGTTCGGCCATCGGCTGCCGGGCCGTTCCCGGCAGTTGCCCATGGGGATTCGATCACGAAGAACCGAACAGGGATCACATTCCCCCGATCCGGGTCGATTTCGTCTTCACCGCGGCACGGGTATGATCAAAGGCGCCTTGTCGACACTCCGTGAAATGAACGACGCGCTACGGCGATGAACACCGTCCTGGGCGAAAGTCATCCGCACAGGCGGTGTCCCGAGCACGTCCAGTCGCAGGAGAGATGATGACCACCGAACCGCTGGAGCGCAGCTCGCTCGGCTCACTCGGTCTGCTCCCCACCCGAACCGGCGACGGCCGGACCATGGTCGGTCACGTGATCGTCTGCCGAGCCGGGTCCGGTGAGGACGACACCATCGCCCTCTGGCACCTCGACACCGAGGGCCTGCGGACCGGGGCGTGGGTGAAGCCCGCCGCGGTGGCCCTGGCCGATGCCGGGACCGCCCGGAGCCTGCTCGGCCTGTGCGAGCGGAAGGCCCTCCTCGCCTGGGGCCCGACCGGAGCGGTCACCGCGCTGCGGGCGCTGGAGGAGGTGGCCGGTGTCGCCCACACCGACCGGGGCGCCTGCGCCGTCACCATTCCCGAACTGCTCGCGGAAATCGCCGGGATCCGGGCCGCGTTCGCCAAACGCGTGGCCGAGGAGAAAGCGGTCAAGAAGAGCATCGTCGAACTGGAGTGGGCGATCGACCTGCCGGACCCGCTGCCGGCCACGGTCGAGCAGCTGGAGCGCCTCACCGGGTTCGGGGAGCTCGTCGCCCCCACCGAGGCGGCGACCGAAGCGCTGCGCATCAGCCGGTTGGGGGGGTGGGTGGTGCAGCGCTGGCGGGAAACCGCCGTCGCACTCGGTCGCGCCTACCTCCGCGCCACCTTCGGGCAACCCACCGTGCTGGCGCCCCGGTGGGAGTCACGCCTGGCCGACGCCTACGCGGGCCGGCGGTGAGGCCCCGGCCGAGGCCGGTCCGGGGGGCCGACCCCTCGCGGTCCGACGCCGCGTCCGACGCCGCCGACTGGGCCCGTGCGGTCCTCCGCGCCCCTGACGCGGTGGTGCTGGACACCGAGCTGACCGACTTCACGGGCCGCGTCATCGAAATCGCCGTGCTGGCCGTCGACGGCACCGTGCTGCTGAGCACCCTGGTCGACCCCGAGGGCGCGCCGATCAACCCCCGCGCGCAGCGCCAGCACGGCATCTCCGCAGCCGTGTTGGCCGGTGCGCCGACGATGGCCCGGGTGTGGCCGCGCCTGGAGGAGGTCCTGCGGGACCGGGCGGTGATCGCCTGGAACGCCCCTTTCGACCAGGCGCGGCTGCGCGCCGAACACGACCTGGTCATGGGCGGTGCGGCGCTGCCGAAGTGGTTGGAACGGCGGTGGGAGTGCGCGATGCGTCGGCACGCCGCCTGGGTCGGCGAGCCGAACAGCCGGGGCAGCGGGTACCGCAACCACAGGCTGGAGGGTGGGCACCGCGCCGAGGGCGACTGCCGGGCCGTGCTGGACCGGCTGCGGCAGATGGCGTCCGCGGTGCCGGGCGGGACGCGCCCCGCGGCGTCCACCGGCGGGGCGGGGCGGAACCCGGACCTGCACGCCATCCACGAGCTGTGGCCCCGGTTCCTGGGGGAGGTGCGCGGGCGCAGCCGGTCCGCCGAGGCGATGCTGACGAACGCGGAACCGCTCCTGGTCGCCGACCGCACCCTGGTGGTGCGCCACCCCTCCGCGCCGCTCAACCGCAGGCTCGCGCAGGGCAGGTGCGCGGCCACGCTCGACGAGGCCCTGTCCGCCGTGCTGGGGCACGGCTGGACCGTCCGGGTCCAACCGCACGACGCGCGGCAGCCGGGGACCACGACCCCGGTCCGGGCCGCCGAGCCGGGCGGTGCCTGAGGCACCCGGCGCGGACGCCGCGCGCCCTACCGCTGCTGGCTGGGCAGACGGCCCTCGGCCATCCGCTTCACCACGTCCCGCCGCAGCCAGAACAGGTACACCCACACCAGGCTGAACACCACGCCGATGATGCCCAGCGCCGTCATCGTGAACCACCCCGCGACCATCACCACGTGCAGCGCGACGATCACGTACGCGCTCCACGAGTGCTTCAGCAGCGCGCACGTGCCGAGGAACGCGATGATCAGGCCGAGCACCAGGTACCCGGTGCCGCTGCCGATGCCGCCGCCCAGGTTGGCCACCACCGGCAGCGCCAGGGCGACCACGATCGCCTCCAGGATCAGCGTGCCCGCCATGATGCCCCGGAAGCCCTTCATCGGGTCCTTCTTGGGCACCGCGGGCAGGGACCCCGCCGACGACGGGGACCCGGCGGGCCGGGACCCGGGCCGGGGCTCGGGCTGTGGCTCCGCGGGCTGTGGCTCCGCGGGCCGGGGCTCCACGGGCTGGGACTCGGTCATGAGGGCTCCTTGCCGAACAGGGCCCGCGCCTCGCCCGCGGTCACCACCGAACCGGTCACGACCACGCCGCCGCCGGAGACCGCGTCGCCGTCGTCGTTCTCCTCGGCCAGCCGGATCGCCTCCTCCAGCGCGTCGGGCAGGTGCGGCTGCACGAGCATCCGGTCCTCGCCGAAGATCGGGATCGCCACGCCCGCGAGCAGGTCGGGGTCCATCGCGCGGGGCGAGGAGTTCGCGGTCAGCACGACCTCCCGCACCACCGGCTCCAGCGCGGACAGGATGCCGACCGCGTCCTTGTCGTCCATCACGCCGACCACGGCGACCAGCTTGCGGAAGCCGAACTCCTCGTCCAGCGCCTTGGCCAGCGCCTCCGCGCCGTGCGGGTTGTGCGCCGCGTCGACCAGCACGGTCGGCGCCGAGCGCACCCGCTCCAGCCGCCCCGGCGAGGTCACCCCGGCGAACGCCTCGCGCACCGCCTCCACGTCCAGCTGCCGATCGGCGCCGGCGCCGAAGAACGCCTCCACCGCGGCCAGCGCCAGCACCGCGTTCGCCGCCTGGTGGGCGCCGTGCAGCGGCAGGAACACGTCGTCGTAGACGCCGCCCAGGCCCTGGAGCCTCATCACCTGCCCGCCCACCGCGACGTCGCGCTGGAGCACGCCGAACTCCGCGCCCAGCCGCGCCACCGCGGCGTCCACCTCGGCGCAGCGCCGCAGCAGGACCTGCTCCACCTCGGGCTCCTGCCGCGCGAGCACGGCGACCGCGCCGGGCTTGATGATCCCGGCCTTCTCCGCCGCGATGCCCGCGAGGTCGCCGCCCAGGTACTCGACGTGGTCGAGCCCGATGGGCGTGATCACCGCGATCCGGCCGTCGGCGACGTTCGTGGCGTCCCAGGAGCCGCCCATGCCGACCTCGACCACGGCCGCGTCCACCGGGGCGTCCGCGAACGCGGCGAACGCCATGCCGGTGAGCACCTCGAACTTGCTCATCGGCACCTCGTTGCGGCCGTCCACGATCGCCACGTACGGCTCGACGTCCCGGTAGACCTCGGCGTAGCGCCCGGGGGTGATCGGCGCGCCGTCCACGCTGATCCGCTCGGTGGCCAGCTGGAGGTGCGGGCTGGTGTACCGGCCGGTGCGCAGGCCGATGCGCGTGAGCAGCGCGTCGACCATGCGCGAGGTGGACGTCTTGCCGTTCGTGCCGCCGACGTGCAGCACCGGGTAGGAGCCCTGGGGGTCGCCGAGCAGGTCGACCAGCTGCCGGATCCGGGTGAGGCTCGGCTCCAGCTTCGTCTCCGGCCAGCGGGTGTTCAGCTCCGACTCGACCTGGCGCAGCTCCTCCAGGTCCCCCGTCCCGAAGCCGGTCACGACCGCGCGTCCGGGCTCTGGGGGAACGTGTCGAGGCGGGCGTGGATGCGGTCGATCTCGGCGTTGGCCGCGGCGAGCCGCCCCTGGATCTTGGCCACCACGTCGGCGGGCGCCTTGGCCAGGAACGACTCGTTGCCGAGCTTGCCCTCGCACTGGGCGCGTTCCTTCTCGGCCACCGCGAGGTCCTTGGCCAGGCGCTTGCGCTCGGCCACCACGTCGACCGCGCCGGACAGGTCCAGCTCGACCTTCACCGTCCCCTTGGGCAGGCCCACGTCCAGCGACACCGACGCCGCGAACGCCTCGCCGGGCTCGGTCATCCGGGTCAGCGCCCGCACCGCGGGCACCTGGTCGACCAGGTCCACGCAGCACGCGCCGCGCACCTCGCCCTCGACCCGCTGACCGGGCTTGAGGCCCTGGTCGGAGCGGAACCGGCGGATCTCGGTGACCAGCTTCTTCAGGCTCTCGACCCGCTGCGCGGCCACCTCGTCGGGCGCGGCGCCGGTCGGCTGCGGCCACGCCGCGACCACCACCGACTCACGGCCGGTCAGGGTCGTCCAGAGCACCTCGGTGATGAACGGCGTCAGCGGGTGCAGCAGCCGCAGCACCACGTCGAGCACGTGGCCGAGCACCGCCCGGGTGGACTCGGCGCGGTCGCCGCCCTCGCCCAGCTGGACCTTGGCCAGCTCCAGGTACCAGTCGCAGAACTCGTCCCAGGTGAAGTGGTAGAGCGCCTCGCTGAGCTTGGCGAACTGGTAGCCCTCGAAGTGCCGGTCCACGTCGGAGGTGAGCCGGTCGAGCAGGTCGAGGATCCAGCGGTCGGCGTCGGTCAGCTCCTCGCGCGGGGGCAGCGGGCGCTCCACCGTCGCGCCGTTGCCCATCGCGAACCGGGCGGCGTTCCACAGCTTCGTGGTGAAGTTGCGGGAACCCGCCGCCCACTCCTCGGCGATGGCCATGTCCGAGCCGGGGTTCGCGCCGCGCAGCAGCGTGAACCGGGTGGCGTCGGCGCCGTAGGAGTCCATCCAGTCCAGCGGGTCGATGCCGTTGCCGCGCGACTTCGACATCTTCTTGCCGTGCTGGTCGCGGATGAGTCCGTGCAGGTACACGTGGTCGAACGGCTGCCTGCCGTCCATCGCGTACAGGCCGAACATCATCATCCGGACGACCCAGAAGAACAGGATGTCGTAGCCGGTGGACAGCACCGAGGTCGGGTAGAACTTCGCCAGGTCCGCGGTCTGCGCGGGCCAGCCCAGCGTGGAGAACGGCCACAGGCCGGACGAGAACCACGTGTCCAGCACGTCCTCGTCCTGCACCCAGCCCTCGCCGGGCGGCTCGTCGTCCGGGCCGACGCACATCACCTTGTCGTTCGGGCCGTACCAGACCGGGATGCGGTGGCCCCACCACAGCTGGCGCGAGATGCACCAGTCGTTGAGGTTGTCGACCCAGTCGAAGTAGCGCTTGGCCAGCTCCGGCGGGTGGATCGTGGTGCGGCCGTCGCGCACGGCCGCGGACGCCGCCTCGGCCAGCGGCGCGACCTTGACCCACCACTGCATGGACAGGCGCGGCTCGATGACCGTGTCGCACCGGGAGCAGTGGCCGACGGCGTGCCGGTAGGGGCGCTTCTCGGACACGATCCGGCCCTGCTCGCGCAGCGCGGCGACGACCGCGGGGCGCGCCTCGAACCGGTCCAGGCCCTCGAACGGGCCCTTGACCGTGATCACGCCGCGGCCGTCCATCACGGTCAGCGCGGGCAGGTCGTGGCGCCGGCCGATCTCGAAGTCGTTCGGGTCGTGCGCCGGGGTCACCTTGACCGCGCCGGTGCCGAACTCCGGGTCCACGTGCTCGTCGGCCACGACCGGCACGAACCGGCCGGTCAGCGGCACCTCGACCTCGGTGTCGATCAGGTGCCGGTAGCGCGGGTCCTCCGGGTGCACCGCGACCGCGGTGTCGCCCAGCATGGTCTCGGCGCGGGTGGTGGCCACCACGATGGAGCGGTCGCCCGAGCCGTAGCGGATCGAGACCAGCTCGCCGTCGTCCTCGGAGTGGTCGACCTCGATGTCCGACAGCGCGGTCTGGCACCGCGGGCACCAGTTGATGATGCGCTCGGCGCGGTAGATCAGGCCGTCGTCGAAGAGCTTCTTGAAGATCGTCTGGACGGCCTGGGACAGCACCTCGTCCATGGTGAAGCGCAGCCGCGACCAGTCGACGCCGTCGCCGAGGCGGCGCATCTGGCCCAGGATCGTGCCGCCGACCTCCTCGCGCCACTCCCAGACCCGCTCGACGAACTTCTCGCGGCCCAGGTCGTGGCGGGACTTGCCCTCGCTCGCCAGGGCGCGCTCGACCGCGGTCTGGGTCGCGATGCCCGCGTGGTCGGTGCCGGGCAGCCACAGCACCTCGTAGCCCTGCATCCGGCGGCGGCGGGTCAGCGCGTCCATGACGCTGTGGTTGAGGGCGTGGCCCATGTGCAGGCTGCCGTTGACGTTCGGCGGGGGCAGCACGATGGTGAACGGCGGCTTGTCGCTGTTCGCGTCCGCCGTGAAGTAGCCGCGCTCCACCCACCGCTCGTACAGGCCGGCCTCTACCTCGGCCGGGTTCCACGCCGGCGGGAGTTCTGAGCGCTGCGGTGCGGTGGGGGTCTCGGTCACGCTCGAAGTCTACGGAGGTACGGGTATCGACTTCTAACCAGATACCTGGTAGCGCCCCTGACGTGTGATGCTGTCGTGCGGCAGGAGGCCGGCGCCGGCGGTCCCGGGTCCGGTGGACCCGGGGACGGCCCGGCGAGGGGCGCGCGTCGAGGTGATCGGGAGATCGGCGTAGTGGACGAGTACCGCATCGAGGACCACCCGGACCTGCGGGACGGCGGGTGGGCGCGGGACGCCGTGCGGCGGGCGGAGCGGGGTGCCCGGCTGCGGCGGGTGCGCTCGTGGCGCCCCCGGCCGAGGGTCCTGGGCGGCCTGGCCATCGTCGTGGCGGCGGTGCTGCTGGCGTGGGCGGTGTTCGCCACCCGGTCCGACGAGCCGGCCGCGTTCGACCCGGACGAGCCGTTCGCGGGCACGACCGCGACGGCCTGGGCGGACGGCGCGGAGGGGGTCGTGCCGCCGGTGGCGGAACCGGTCGGCGGGTTCGGCGCCGAGCAGGTCGCCGACGCCTACGCGCGGGTGCGGCAGGCGGTGGTGACGGCGCGGCTGGACCGGCGGGTGGTGGCCGAGCACGACCTGGAGCCGCTGTTCGCGCTGTTCGCGCCGGACCTGAGGGACTCGCTGCGCACCCTGTTCGACGGGCGCAACGACGGCGAGGCGGCGCTGGTGGCCACGCGCGCGGACCGGGGCGCGCGGCTGTCGGGGGCCGAGCCGAAGGTGCGCGGCGAGATGGTCGCCGAGGCGGGTCCGGCGGGCGAACTGGTGGTGCGGACCGACTACACGATCGCCTACGCGTTCGACACCGACCGCCCCGAGGCGGTGCGCGGGCCGCTGGACGCGGTGGCCGTGGCCCGGTTCCGGGTGCGGTACGCGGTGCGCTCGGGCTCGCCCGGCGTCGAGGGGCTGTGGGCCGACGACTCCGCCGGCACGCTGCACTCGATCGCGTGCTCGGCCGCGAAGCGCGGCTACCTCGCCCCGGCCCTGGCGGAGCCGGACCTCCCGCCGGGACTGGACTTCGACGTCGCGGTGCCCTCGTCCCCGACCGACGGCTGCCCAGATTGAAGGGGCGGCTGAAGCGGGGTGGCCGAAGCGGGACGGCGCGGGTCCGGCGAGGTCACCCGTTCGGCCGATTCGCCGGGTAGTGGCGCCGCTCACAATTGACGTTGATCAGCAGTTCGTCGCAGGTGAGGGCGCCGGATCCACGGGCCGGACAACCCCTTGGGGCCCGTGGGCAGCGGCCGTGCGCCGGCCTGCCCCGAGCGGTCGATCGGGGAGACCGCCGGCGTACTCGCGCGGGGTGCGCCGGCGGCACGACACGCCGGGGCGGCCACCGGCCGGGGGCAGAATGGCGCCATGGAGCGCAGGCCACCGGAGCGGGACGTCGACGAGTCGCGGTTGGACGTGGGGGAGCCCAAGCGCTGGGCGGCGGGCCTGCCGGGGGTCGCGGTGTCGCTCAAGCGCGGGGTGGAGCAGATGGGCGTGGCGCGGACCGCGACCACGCTGCGGCTGCTCAACCAGCGGGAGGGCTTCGACTGCCCGGGGTGCGCGTGGCCGGAGCCGCAGGGGCACCGCAGGATGGCCGAGTTCTGCGAGAACGGCGCCAAGGCGGTGGCCGAGGAGGCCACCAGGCGGCGCGTGGGCCCGGAGTTCTTCCGGCGCCACCCCGTCGCCGAGCTGGCCGGGAAGACCGACTACTGGCTGGGGCAGCAGGGCCGGATCACCGAGCCGGTGGTGCTGCGCGAGGGCGCGACGCACTACGAGCCGATCTCCTGGGCGGACGCGTTCGAGCTGGTCGCGGAGAAGCTGAACGGGCTGGCGAGCCCCGACGAGGCGGTGTTCTACACCTCCGGCCGCACCAGCAACGAGGCCGCGTTCCTGTACCAGCTGCTGGTCCGCTCCTTCGGCACGAACAACCTGCCGGACTGCTCGAACATGTGCCACGAGTCGTCGGGCGCGGCGCTGTCGGAGACCACCGGCATCGGCAAGGGCTCGGTCGGCATCGACGACTTCGAGCACGCCGACCTGATCGTGGTGGTGGGCCAGAACCCGGGCACCAACCACCCCCGGATGCTGTCCGCGCTGGAGGCGGCCAAGCGCGCGGGCGCGCGGGTCGTGGCGGTGAACCCGTTGCCGGAGGCCGGGTTGCTGCGGTTCAAGAACCCGCAGAACGCGCGCGGCCTGGTCGGTCCGGGCACGGCGCTGGCCGACGAGTTCCTCCAGATCCGGCTGGGCGGCGACCAGGCGCTGTTCCAGGCGGCGGGCAACCTGCTGCTGTCGTGGGGCGCGGTGGACGAGGGGTTCGTCGAGCGCAGCACGCACGGGTTCGCCGGGTACGCCGAGCACGTGCGGGAGCTGGACTGGGCGGCGGTCGACCGCGCCACGGGCCTGCCGCGCGCGCAGGTGGAGCGGTTCGCCCGGCTGCTGGCCGGCTCGGAGCGCACGATCTTCTGCTGGGCCATGGGCCTGACCCAGCACCGGCACGCCGTGCCGACGATCCGCGAGATCGCCAACGTGGCGCTGCTGCGCGGCATGATCGGCAAGCGGGGCGCGGGCCTGTGCCCGGTGCGCGGCCACTCCAACGTGCAAGGCGACCGGACCATGGGCATCTGGGAGAAGATGCCGGAGAAGTTCCTGGCCAACCTGGAGTCGGAGTTCGGCATCGAGGTGCCGCGCGCCCACGGCCTCGACACGGTGGCCTCGATCCGGGCCATGCGCGACGGCCGGGCGAGGGTGTTCTTCGCCGTCGGCGGCAACTTCGTCTCCGCCACCCCGGACACCCCGGTGACCGAGGCCGCGATGCGGGGCCTGGACCTGACCGCGCACGTGTCGACCAAGCTCAACCGCTCGCACGTGGTGCACGGGCGCACCGCGCTGATCCTGCCCGCGCTGGGGCGCACCGAGAGCGACCTCCAGCACGGCGGCGAGCAGTTCGTCACGGTCGAGGACTCGATGTCGGTGGTGCACCGGTCGCGCGGCCGCCTGGAGCCGGCGAGCGACCGGCTGCTGTCGGAGGTGTCGATCGTGTGCCGGCTGGCGCGCGCCCTGCTCGGACCGGCGCACCCCGTGCCGTGGGAGGAGTTCGAGCGGGACTACGACCTCATCCGGGACCGGATCGCGCGGGTCGTGCCGGGGTGCGCGGACTACAACGAGCGGGTGCGCCGCCCGGACGGCTTCGTGCTGCCGCACGCCCCGCGCGACGCCCGCGAGTTCACCGGGACCCGCACCGGCAAGGCGCAGTTCTCGGCCAACGCGCTGACCGTGCTGGAGGTGCCGCCCGGTCGGCTGCTGCTCCAGACCCTGCGCAGCCACGACCAGTACAACACCACGATCTACGGCCTGGACGACCGCTACCGGGGCGTGAAGGACGGCCGGCGGGTGGTGTTCGTCAGCCCGGAGGACCTGGCCGAGCTGGGCCTGCGCGACGGGCAGCACGTGGACCTGGTGGGCGAGTGGCCGGAGGACCCGACCGGGGTGACCGAGCGCCGCGCGCCGCGCTTCCGCGTGGTGGCGTACCCGACGGCGCGGGGCTGCGCGGCGGCCTACTTCCCCGAGGCGAACGCCCTGGTGCCGCTCGACTCGACCGCCGAGGTGTCGGGCACGCCCACGTCGAAGTCGGTCGTGGTGCGGCTGGAGGCGGTGGACTAGCCGGCGGACCGCGCGCCGGTGGAAATCGGGCCCCTCCCCCGCGAACCCCGGGGTGCCGTCGTAACGCCCGCCGCCGTCCGGGCGACGACACGGGAGACCGAGGAGGGCTTGTGATCGCCAGGACCGCGCTCGCCGCCGCGGCGCTGTCGGCGCTGACCGCGTGCGCCGCCGAACCGGCGGCCGCGCCCGCCACCACCACGACGACGCCCACCCCCACCGAGTCGGCGGGGGTGAACTGCGCGGACGCGCCGCAGGACGTGGTCGCGGCGGCCCTGCGGCTGCGCCTGAACCACTCGCGCCAGTCGATCGTCGACAACGTGGTGACCTGCACCTACGACGGCGGCGGCGCGCGGGTCCGGTTCACCACCGGCACGGACGCCGCGGCGTTCGCGGCGCGCCGCGGGGAGCACCGCGACGCCGTCGCCGTGCCGGACCTCCCGGACGAGGCGTACCGCGCCACGACCACCTCCGGCGAGGTCGTGCGGACGGTCGTGGTGGCCCGGCGCGGGACGGTCGAGATCGAGGTGTCCTCCGGCGCCAACACGCGGCACGCCGAGCAGCTGGTCGCGGAGCTGTTCGCCCGCCTCTAGCGGGTCAGCACGGCCATCGCCGCGTTGTGCCCGCCGATGCCGCTGACCCCGCCGCCGCGCCGCGCGCCCGCGCCGCAGACGAGCAGGTTGGCCACGTCGGTCTCCACGCCCCAGCGACCCACCTCGGCCTCCTCCTCGGCGAACGGCCACGCCAGCGCGTCGTGGAAGATGTTGCCGCGCGGCAGGCCCAGCTCCGCCTCCAGGTCGAGCGGCGAGCGCGCCTCCAGGCACGGCCGGCCGTCGGCGTCGGTCGCCAGGCAGGACTCGATCGGCTCCACCAGGTGCTCGTCCAGCGCGGCCAGGTAGCGGCCGACCAGCTCGTCGCGCAGCCCCTCGCGGCCCTCGAACAGCGCCGCCGGCGTGTGCAGGCCGAACAGCGTCAGCGTGTGCCACCCGCGCCCGACCAGGTCCGGCGCGAGGATCGACGGGTCGGTCAGCGTGTGGCAGTACATCTCCGCGGGCAGCACGGAGGGCACGCGCCCGGCCGCGCTCTCCCGGTAGGCGGTCTCCAGCTGCCCGTACGACTCGTCCAGGTGCAGGGTGCCCGCGAACGCCAGCCGCGGGTCCACCCCCGAGCGGAACCGGGGCAGCCGCTCCAGCAGCATGTTGACCTTCACCTGGCAGCCCTCGGCCACCGCGCGCCGCGGGCGCCCGCGCAGGGCGTCCAAAGTGGACGGAGCGACGCCGGAGAGCACGAACCGCGCGCCCACCACGCCCCCGTCGTGCTCGACCTCGGCGGTGACGCCGTCGGCGTCCACCCGGGTCACCTCGGCGCCGGTCACGAGCTCCGCGCCCGCCTCCCGCGCCACCCGCTCCAGCTCGGCCGTCACCGCGCCCATGCCGCCGACGGGCACCAGCCACTCCCCCGAGCCGTTGCCGATCACGTGGTAGAGGAAGCACCGGTTGGCCGCCAGGTCGTGCAGCGACGCGTGCGTGCCGATCAGCCCGTCCGTGGCCACCACGCCGCGCACCACGTCGTCGGCGAACAGCTCCTCCAGGCTCTCCCCGAGCGGCCGCTCCACCACCCGGTCCCAGACCGCCGGGTCGACCAGCGAACGGGCGCGCTCCCGGGACACCAGCGGCTCCAGCGCGGTCGGCGCGAGCGCCCCGGCGAACCCCTCCAGCTCCGCGTACCAGCGCCGCCAGCGCTCGAACTCGGCGTCGGAGCCGGTGAGCGCGCGGAACGAGGCGGCGGTGGCCGCGCCCGGGTCCCGCTCGACCAGCAGGTCCCCCGCCGGGGTGTACGAGGACGCGGCCCGCGACCGCAGCCGCACGCGCAGCCCCAGGTCGGCCACGACCCGGTCGGGCAGCAGGCTGACCAGGTACGAGTACCGCGACAGCCGCGCCTCGACGCCGGGGAACGCCCGTTCGCTCACGGCCGCGCCGCCGACGTGCCCCTGCTTCTCCAGCACCAGCACGCGCCGACCGGCCCGCGCCAGGTAGGCCGCCGCCACCAGCCCGTTGTGCCCGCCGCCGACCACCACCACGTCGTAGTTGCCCACCCGCCGACCCTAACCGGTGAACAGGGCGGTGACCTTGCGGATCAGCTCGACCAGCCCGTAGGCCAGCGGCAGCCCGACCCACAGCCAGGCCAGGACGACCAGCGCGCGCCGGTTCACCGGACCACCTCCTCGACCGGTTCGTGGTACCTGGCGTCGACGGGCCGGACCAGCTCGTTGGCCGCGAACCCGACCACCAGCAGGCCCATCATGATGAACAGCGAGGTCGTGTAGAGGTCGGGCCCGGACCTGCCGTCGGCCAGCCTGCCGTCGGCGATGGCGTTGACGATCAGCGGCCCGAGCACGCCCGCCAGCGACCACGCGGTGAGCAGCCGGCCGTGGATCGCGCCGACCTGGTAGGTGCCGAACAGGTCCTTCAGGTAGGCCGGGACGGTGGCGAACCCGCCGCCGTAGAACGACAGGATCAGCATCGCGCACACCACGAACAGCGGCTTGGACGCGTCGCCGGCCAGCGCCAGCACCAGGTAGGTCAGCGCGCCCGCGCCCAGGTAGAGGCGGTAGACGTTCTTGCGGCCGACCAGGTCCGAAGTGGACGACCAGGCGATCCGGCCGACCATGTTGGCCAGCGACAGCAGGGCCACGAACCCGGCGGCGGCGCCCGCGGCGACCGGCGCGGAGGTGTCCGCGAAGAAGTCCCGGATCATCGGCGACGCCTTCTCCAGGATGCCGATGCCCGCGGTCACGTTGAAGCACAGCACCACCCACAGCAGCCAGAACTGCGGGGTGCGCAGGGCGTTGCGCGCGGAGACGTTGACCGCCGAGCGCGCCGCCGCCCTCTCCTCGACGGCGGCGGGCACCCGCACCAGCAGCACGCCCACCGACATGAACACCGCGTAGACCACGCCGTGCACGAGGAAGGTCCGCGCGATGCCGCCGCTGTCGCGCCCGAAGGACTCCAGCATCTGCGCCGACCAGGGCGAGGCGATCAGCGCGCCGCCGCCGAAGCCCATGATGGCGATGCCGGTGGCCATGCCCGGCCGGTCCGGGAACCACTTGATCAGCGTGGACACCGGCGAGATGTAGCCGATGCCGAGCCCGATGCCGCCGACGAACCCGTAGCCGAGCACCACCAGCCAGTACTGCTGCGTCCACGCGCCCAGCGCGGAGATCAGGAAACCGGACGAGAAGCACGTGGCGGAGACGAACATCGCCCACCGCGGGCCGTTGCGCTCGACCAGCGTGCCGCCGAACGCCGCCGACAGGCCGAGCATGACGATGCCGAGCTGGAACGGCAGCGCGCTCTGCGTGCCGCTGAGCCCCAGGGCACCCTCCAGGGGCGGTTTGAACACGCTCCACGCGTACACCTGGCCGATGGCCAGGTGCACCGACAGCGCGGCGGGCGGCACCAGCCAGCGGTTCCAGTCCGGTGGGGCGATCGTCCTGGAGCGGTCCAGGAAACCCATTGGCCGACACCTCCGTAGCCTGGTGATTGGCTTGCGGAAAAACTTAGCCTTGGTGAAGGAGTCGCGCGATGGGCCGAGTGACCGTGCGTCGCCCAGTGGTCAGCTACCTGCGACGAACGCCCCGCCAGCGGGTCGACTCGTTGGCCGTCGAGGAGCCGTTGGAGCTGCGCGTGGATGGCCGGGCACTGGCCGTCACCATGCGCACGCCCGGCCACGACGTGGAGCTGGCGCACGGGTTCCTGCTGTCCGAGGGCGTGGTCCGCGGCCTGGCCGACGTGGCCGTGGCGCGGTACTGCGCGGGCGCCGGACCCGACGGGGTGAACACCTACAACGTGCTGGACCTGGCGCTGGCCGAGGGCGTGGCGCCGCCCGAGGTGGGGGTGGAGCGCAACTTCTACACCACCTCGTCGTGCGGGGTGTGCGGCAAGGCGGCGCTGGACGCGGTCCGGCTCAAGACCCGCCACTCCCCCGCCGGGGACGCCGCGTCGGTCGACGTGGGCGTGCTCGCCGGCCTGCCGGACGCGCTGCGCGAGCGGCAGAAGGTGTTCGCCTCGACCGGCGGCCTGCACGCCGCCGGGCTGTTCACCGCCTCGGGGGAAGCGCTGGTCGTGCGCGAGGACGTGGGCAGGCACAACGCCGTGGACAAGGTGCTGGGCTGGGCCGTGCTGAACGACCGGGTGCCGCTGACCGGGACCGTGCTGGTGGTGTCCGGGCGGGCCTCGTTCGAGCTGGTCCAGAAGGCCGCGATGGCGGGCGTGCCGGTGCTGGCGGCCGTGTCCGCGCCGTCGTCGCTGGCCGTCGAGCTGGCCGACGAGCAGGGCGTGACGCTGGTCGGGTTCCTGCGCGGCGAGTCGATGAACGTCTACACCGGCCACGAACGGGTGACCGCGTGAGACCCCTCGACGGTGTGACCGTGGTCAGCCTCGAACAGGCCGTGGCCGTGCCGTACGCCTCCCGGCTGCTGGCCGACCTGGGCGCGCGGGTGATCAAGGTCGAGCGGCCCGGGGCGGGTGACTTCGCCCGCGACTACGACACCGCGTGCGGCTCGGTGTCCTCCTACTTCGCCTGGACCAACGTCGGCAAGGAGTCGGTGGCGCTCGACCTGAAGGACCCGGCGGGCCGCGAGGTGCTGGACCGCCTGGTCGCGGGCGCCGACGTGGTCCTGTGCAACCTGTCCCCGGACGCCGCGCGCCGCCTGGGCCTGGACGCCGACTCCCTCCGCCGGGACCGGCCCGACCTGGTGGTGGGCGAGCTGTCCGCGTACGGCGCGGACGGGCCGTACGCGGGGCGCAAGGCGTTCGACGCGCTGGTCCAGTCCGAGACCGGCCTGGTCGAGCTGACCGGCGACGGCGAGGTCACCGCCCGCGCCGGGATCTCGGTGGCCGACATCGCCGCCGGCGTGCAGCTGCACTCCGCCGTGCTGGCCGCCCTGCTGCACCGCGCCCGCACCGGCGAGGGCGCGACCCTGCGCCTGTCGCTGTTCGAGGCGCTGGCCGAGTGGATGCACCAGCCGATGCTGTACGCGGCGGGCACCGGCGCCGCCGCCCCGCGCACCGGCGCGCACCACCCCACCATCGCGCCCTACGGGCCGTTCCGGTGCGCCGACGGCACCGTGCACCTGGCCGTGCAGAACGACGCGCAGTGGCGGCGGCTGTGCCGGGTCCTCAGCCGGCCCGCGCTGGCCGACGACCCGCGCTTCGGCACGGTCAGCTCCCGCGTGGCCCACCGCGCCGACCTGCACGCGGCCCTGGACTTCTCCGCCTGGACCGCCGCGGACCTGCTGGCCGCGCTCGACGGGGCGGACGTGCCCGCGGCCCGCACCCGCACCGTGGCCGAGCTGCCCGAGCACCCCCAGCTCACCGCGCGCGATCGGCTGACCCGGGTGACCGTCCCCGGTGGCGGGGTACCCCTGCTGCGTCCGCCGGTCGACTCCACCGCGTGGGGGTGGGAGCCCGCGCCCGTGCCGTCGCCCGGCGAGCACACCGAACGCGTCCTGCGAGAACTCGGCTACCCGGAGGACGAGGTGAGGGCCCTTCGGGCGACCGCGGCCCGTTGAGCGAAACACCGCCCCCACCTCAGGCGATCCGCTAGGAGAACGGCTGGAGGGCACATGGTCGGCAGGCGTGCGGTGCTCACCGCCCTGGGCGGGGGAGCGCTGGCCGCGGTGGGGGTGACCGCGGGGCTGCACACGAACGCGCCGTTCGGCGAGGGGCTCCGGCACGCGCTGGGCGTGGCCGGCCAGGTGCCCGCCGTGCAGCGGGCCGTGATCCGGGTGGAGCGCGTCCGCTCCCGCTGCCGGGGGCAGGACGTCGACCTGCTCACCATGGTCCCGCCGGGGGTGCCGACCGGGGGCCTGCCGATGTCGCTCCTGCTGCACGGCCGCTTCGGCACGGCGCGGACCGCGGCGGTGGGCCGGATGCCGGAACTGCTGGTCACGGCCGTGCACCGCGGCTCGGTGCCGCCGTTCGGGTTCGTCGCGGTGGACGGCGGCGACCACTACTGGCACGAGAACGTCCCCGGCGACGACCCCCTGGGGATGCTGCTGGAGGAGGTGCCGGCGTGGCTGGCCGAACGCGGCTTCGGCGCGCCGTTCGCCTGCACCGGCGTCTCCATGGGCGGCTTCGGCGCCCTGCTCTACACCCGCCGCAGGCACGAGCGGCGCGAACCCCTCCGGGCCGTCGCGACCATCGCGCCCGCCCTGATCACCTCGTGGCGCGAGATGGCCAAGCGCAGGGCGTTCCGCGACGAGCGGCAGTGGGCCTCGCTGGACCCGCTGCGCAACCTCGACCGGCTGGGCGACGCCCCGGTCGGCGTGTGGGCGGGCGACCGCGACCACTTCATCGAGGGCACCCGCCGGTTCATCGCCGGCGCGCGGCCCGCCGTCGCCTCGATCACCCCCGGCGGCCACGACGACACCCACTACCGCAAGGTCGTCCCGGACGTCATCCGGTTCCTGGGCCGGCGCGTCCCCCGCTGACCGGCGGCCGTCCCCGCCCCGACGGGTGAGGTCCCGGAACCCTGCCGAACCGCCGGGTCAGCGCGGCACCGCCGGGTCGGCGCGGCGTGAGCGGGGTCCGGCACCGGGTGCGGGAACCCCCCGGGCGAAGGGCTCGCCGGCGGGGTCCGGGTCGACCAGGAGCACCCGGTCGACCCGCCCGCCCCGTCGAACTCCCCCGCCGCGTGGTGCAGCCGGAGCAGGCACGCGAGCGAGTGCGTGACCACCACCCGTTCGTGCGCGGAGGAGACCCGCGCGGCGGCGAGGTGGCCGCGCAGCTCGTCGAGCCACACGTCCAGCCTCGGCGCGTCCGGCGCGGAGAACTCCGGCGCGGAGAACTCCGGCACGTCGACCGACCCGCCGTGGCGCGCCGGCTCGCCCGCCGGCCAGTTCTGCCAGTGCGCGGGCCCGGCACCGCCGAGCCCCGGCAGGACCAGCACGTGCGGGAGGGACAACCTCAGGCCGACTTCTCGCGGCGCTCCCGGCGCGAGGGCTGCCGGGCCACGATGGTCGGGTTCACGTTCTCCTTGACCGTCTGCTCGGTGATGACGACCTTGGCGACGTCCGTGCGGCTCGGGATGTCGTACATCACCGGCAGCAGGACCTCCTCCATGATCGCCCGCAGGCCGCGCGCCCCCGTGCCGCGCAGGATCGCCTGGTCGGCGACGGCCTCCATGGCGGTCCGGGTGAACTCCAGCTCCACGCCGTCCATCTCGAACAGCTTCTGGTACTGCTTGACCAGCGCGTTCTTCGGCTCGGTGAGGATGCGGACCAGGGATTCCTTGTCCAGGTTCGTCACGCTGGCGACCATCGGCAACCGGCCGATGAACTCCGGGATGAGCCCGAACTTGATCAGGTCCTCCGGCATCGACTCGGCGAAGTAGTCCGCCGCGTCGACCTCGGCCTTGGTGCGCACCTCGGCGCCGAAGCCGAGCCCGCGCTTGCCGACCCGGTCCTGGATGATCTTCTCCAGGCCCGCGAACGCGCCCGCCACGATGAACAGCACGTTCGTGGTGTCGATCTGGATGAACTCCTGGTGCGGGTGCTTGCGCCCGCCCTGGGGCGGCACCGACGCGGTGGTCCCCTCCAGGATCTTCAGCAGCGCCTGCTGCACGCCCTCGCCCGACACGTCGCGCGTGATCGACGGGTTCTCGCTCTTGCGGGCGATCTTGTCGACCTCGTCGATGTAGATGATGCCGGTCTCGGCGCGCTTGACGTCGTAGTCCGCCGCCTGGATGAGCTTGAGCAGGATGTTCTCGACGTCCTCGCCCACGTAGCCCGCCTCGGTCAGCGCCGTGGCGTCCGCGATGGCGAACGGCACGTTGAGCATCTTGGCGAGCGTCTGGGCCAGGTAGGTCTTGCCGCAGCCCGTCGGGCCGAGCATGAGGATGTTCGACTTGGCCAGCTCAACGCCGTCGTCGCGCCCCTCGCGCCCGCGGTCGCCCGCCTGGATGCGCTTGTAGTGGTTGTACACCGCCACCGAGAGCGTGCGCTTGGCCTCGCTCTGCCCGATCACGTACTGGTCGAGGAACTCGTGGATCTCGGCGGGCTTGGGCAGCTCGTCGAGCTTGACGTCGCCTGCCTCCGCGAGCTCTTCCTCGATGATCTCGTTGCAGAGGTCGATGCACTCATCGCAGATGTAGACACCCGGCCCGGCGATGAGTTTTTTCACCTGCTTCTGGCTCTTACCGCAGAAAGAGCACTTCAGCAGGTCGCCGCCGTCACCGATACGTGCCATGACCGCTGACCTCTGTCCCCTCCGGCGCGCCACCTGGTCGGGTGCGCCTGACTGCTGGTGTGACGATTGCCCGCTGGGTGCGGGACCGCCCGTTCCCCTCGACGGTACCCGTCCCACCCGCCTGTGCGGGAGGACCAGCGTGCCCCCGTCGCGCCGAACCGACCAGGACCCCTGGTCAGCTCGGCGTGTCGGGGTCACGCGGTGTTACTTCGACGCCGAGAGCTTCCGGTACGGCAGGACGGTGTCCACGATGCCGTAGTCCTTGGCCTCCTCGGCCGTCAGGATCTTGTCGCGCTCGATGTCCAGGCGGACCTGCTCCGGCGAGCGGCTCGTGTGCCTGGCCAGCGTGCTCTCCATGAGGCGGCGCACGCGCTGGATCTCGTTCGACTGGATCTCCAGGTCGGAGACCTGGCCGTAGACGCCCTCGGTGGCCGGCTGGTGGATCAGGATCCGGGAGTTGGGCAGCGCGTGCCGCTTGCCCGGCGTGCCCGCCGCCAGCAGGACCGCGGCGGCGGAGGCCGCCTGGCCCAGGCAGTACGTCTGGATGTCCGGTCGGACGAACTGCATGGTGTCGTAGATGGCCATCAGCGAGGTGAACGAGCCACCCGGCGAGTTGATGTACATCAGGATGTCGCGGTCGGGGTCCTCCGACTCCAGCACCAGCAGCTGGGCCATCACGTCGTTGGCCGACGCGTCGTCCACCTGCACGCCGAGGAAGATGATGCGCTCCTCGAACAGCTTGTTGTACGGGTTGGACTCCTTGATGCCGTAGCTGGTGCGCTCGACGAACGACGGGAGCACGTACCGGGACTGCGGCGCGTGGAACTGGCTCACTTCGGTGTCTCCTGATGCTCGCGGTCAGTTGGTCGAGGCGGCCTGGCTGGCCCGGCTGATCACCTTGTCCACGAAGCCGTACTCCAGGGCTTCCTGGGCGGTGAACCAGCGGTCGCGGTCCGAGTCGGCGATGATGCGCTCGACGGGCTGACCGGTGTGCTCCGCGATCAGCTCGGCCATCTCGTGCTTGGTCCGGACGAGCATGTCCGCCTGGATCGCGATGTCCGCCGCGGTGCCGCCGACACCGGCCGACGGCTGGTGCATGAGGATGCGGGCGTGCGGGAGGGCGTGCCGCTTGCCGCGGGCGCCCGCGGACAGCAGGAACTGGCCCATGGAGGCGGCGAGGCCCATCGCGTAGGTGGCCACGTCGGGCTCGATGAGCTGCATCGTGTCGAAGATCGCCATGCCCGCGGTCACCGACCCGCCGGGCGAGTTGATGTAGAAGGTGATGTCCTTCTCCGGGTCCTCGGCGGCCAGGAGGAGGAGCTGGGCCACGATCTGGTTGGCGATGTTCTCTTCGACCTGCGAGCCCAGCACGATGATCCGCTCGCGGAGCAGGCGCTCATAGACCGAGTCGTTGAGGTTCATCCCCGAGGCCGCTCGCATCACGGGGGCCGGGAGAGAGTGCTGCGTCACGTCTGCCTGCCTAACTTTGCCGACTAGCTGTGCCGAAAAGAGTCACGTAACTGACGACCTTAACGAAGGCGGGCGGCGTCGACTTCCCGACACCGCCCGCGTTCGCTCAGGGCTTCACTCCGCGTGGGAGTGCTCCTCAGTGGACTTCTCCCCGTTCGCGGCCTCGGGCCGGGTCTCGCCGAAGAGCTCGTCGAGGTCCAGGGCGTTGCCGGACGAGTCGGTCACGGTGGCCTGGCGCACGACCGAGGCCAGCGCCTTCCCCCGGCGCACGTCGGCGAAGATCGCGCCGAGCTGGCCCGACTGCTGGGCCCGCTTGACGTACTCGTCGGGGCTGATGCCGAAGCGCTGGGCCTGGTAGATGATCCGCTCGGTGAGCTCCTGGTCGGTCACGCTGAGCTGCTCGGCGTCGGCGATGGCGTCCAGCACGAGCTGGGTCTTGACCGCCTGCTCGGACGCCTCGCGCACCTCGGTGTCGAACTGCTCGCGGGTCTGGCCCTGCTCCTCCAGCCACTCGGCGAAGCGCGCCTCGTCGTGGTCGAGGGCGTGGACGGCGTCGTGCTCGCGGGCCTCGATCTCGCTCTTGACCACGGCCTCGGGCAGCGGCACCTCGACGCTGGCCAGCAGCGCCTCCAGCACCTTGTCGCGGGCCTGGACGCCCTGCTGCATCTTCTTCACGCGGCCCAGGCGGGTGCGCAGGTCGCCCTTGAGCTCGTCCAGGGTGTCGAACTCGCTCGCCAGCTGGGCGAACTCGTCGTCCAGCTCGGGCAGCTGGCGCTCCTTGACGGAGTTCAGCGTGACGGCGACCTCGGCGTCGCGACCGGCGTACTCGCCGGCGACCAGGGTGGTGGTGAAGGTCTTGGTCTCGCCCTCGGAGGCGCCGACCAGGGCGTCGTCGATGCCCTCGACGAGCTGGCCGGAGCCGATCTCGTAGGACAGGCCGGTCGTCTTGGCCTCCTCGACCTCCTCGCCGTCCACCGTCGCCGACAGGTCGACCACGACGAAGTCGCCGGTCTCCGCCGGGCGCTTGACGCCGGTCAGGGTGGCGAAGCGGGCGCGCAGCTCGTCCAGCTGGGTGTCCACGTCCTCGTCGGTGACCTCCTGGTCGTCGACGCTGACGGACAGCTCGCCGAAGGCCGGGACCGTGATCTCCGGGCGGACGTCGACCTCGGCGGTGAACGCGAGCGACTCGCCGTCCTCGATCTTGGTCACCTCGAAGTCCGGGCGGCCCAGGGTGCGGATCTCACCCGAGGTGACCGCCTCCAGGTACTTGGCCGGGATGGCCTCCTGGACGACCTCGTCCAGGACGGGCGCGCGGCCGATGCGGCTCTCCAGCACGCGGGCCGGGGCCTTGCCGGGGCGGAAGCCGGGGATGCGGACCTGCTTGGCCAGCTTGCGGTACGCGCGGTCGAAGTCCGACTTGAGCTCGTCGAACGGCACCTCGACGTTGATCCGGACCCGCGTCGGGCTCAGGTGCTCGACGGTGCTCTTCAACGTGGTCTCCTCGTAACGGGACGTGCGGGCATCCCGGGACGCGGTTCGTCGCGCCGGGATTCCGCTTGAGTCTAGGCGGTCGGGGGTCGCCGGGGCGCTAGCACCCCGGCTCAGGGGCCTGCAACCCCACGACGGGGCGGTGCGGCCGGGGTCGGGCGCGCATTGTGCGGTTATCCGCGGGCGCGCCGGAATCGAATTGCGGTGGTCGTCCCGTGAATTCGCGGGGCGCGGCGCCCGGACCCGTTCTCCCGCCCTTCCCGCCGGGACCGCCGGGGCGTCCCCGCCGGGCTCCCCGAAGCCCCGCCGGCCCAAATCACAACGCTGGTTCCTAATCCTCGGCGCGAGCACCGCCACCCCGCGCCGGACCGCCGCGACACGCCGCGTCGCCACCCGCGCCGGTGACCCCCGGCGTCTCAACAGAGCGCCGCACGGCCCTGCCCGCTGCCCGGAACAGCCCAGCGGGGACCCTGCCGATTAGACCGTTCGAGTGACCTCGGGAGCCGTTCGCCCAGGAAGGCGCGTCAGGGGGTGGTGGAGGACACCGGGGGGCGGTGTAACACGGATGACGCAGCAGCGAGGTACTTACTGCTACGGGGGGTGAGAAGCGTTCGCCACAAGGGGTGAAGGGAGGCCGTTCGGAGTAGCGCCCGACCGAAAACTTTCACTTGTCGAGATGACTCCACTCGCCGTAGTCCATTAGTGTGGGTTTCAGGTACCGTGACGCCCGGACCCGCACGTGGGAAGGAATGTTTCCAGGGTTGTCGGAACGTTCTGGGGGGCCAGCGGCGGACCTACCGACAACAGGGACCGACAGGAACGAGCGAGACAATGTCATCGAGCTCTTTAACCACCTACCAGACAAGGTGCCGATGACCCGATGAGATCTATTCCGCCGCTGCCGAACACCAGCCCAGGACCACCTGTGAAAGCGGACCGGCACCTCGGTGTCGGACAGATTCCGGGCACACCGCCCGCCCTCGGGGCGGAGCCCCCGGCGGTAGCACGGCGATGTTGATCAACCTCCGGCCCCGCGGGCCGGAAGGTGCAGCCAGATCAGCCATCGCCACCAAAACGGAGATCGCGGTGCCGTCCCGCACCGGTCTCTCGTGGACCACTTTCACGCACCGTTGGGGAGCTCCATGGAGACGCGTCAGCTGTTGGCGTTCACAACTGTGGTTCAAACGGGCAGCTTCACCAAGGCAGCCGCTACGCTGAATTGCTCGCAGCCAACCATAACGACCCGGATCAAGGCCCTGGAAGAGACTCTCGGCGTGCCGCTCTTCCGGCGACTCCCGCGCGGCATACAAATGACCTCGGCGGGTGTTGAACTACTGCCCTTCGCCCGGAACATCATCACCCTCACCGACAAAGCCAGGAAAGCGATCACGATGAACGGCGAGCCGCACGGCAAGCTGGTCATCGGCAGCGCACAGAGTCTGACCGACTACCGTCTGCTACCACTGATCGAGTACATGTGCTGGCGGTACCCGAGCGTCCAGATCTCGCTGCACTCCCGGAACACCCAGGCCAACCTGACCTCGGTGCGCGAGGGTCGGCTGGACTGCACGTTCTTCATCGGCTCCATCGAGCCCCGCGAGGGGCTGGAGACGACCGTGCTGTGCCCGGAGCCGCTGGTCATGGTGGCCGGGCCCACGCACGCCCTCACCCGGCGTTCGGTGATCACCGAGGACGAGCTGCGCGGGAGCACGCTCATCCGGGCGGAGAACGGCGCGAGCTACTACGAGCAGTTCGAGCAGGCGCTGGGGTTGCAGGACACCGAGTCGAGGTCGCCGGTGCTGGCGCTGGACTCGATCGACGCCGCGAAGCGCGCGGTCGCCTCGGGCCTGGGCATCTCGCTGGTCCCCGAGGTGACGGTGGCCGCGGAACTCGCCGACGGCCGGCTGTGCCGGCTGCCGTGGGTGCCGCCGTTCCGGGTGTACACCCAGTTCGCGTGGCGGCAGGACAACTCCACCAACCCGTCCGTCACGGCGCTCGTGTCGGCCGCGGCGCAGGTGGTGAGCGAACAGGTCGCGGCGCCGGCCTGATCCCGGAGCGGTTGAGCCGTTCTTGAGCACCCGGGCGCGGGTGTGCTCAAGAACGGCGGCTGCGTTTCGCGGGCCCCGCCGGGGGTAGGCCGGAGCCATGACCGTCAAGGGCAGTGACCTGCGCGAGCTGCTGGCCTCCAGCACCCCCGACCCCACCCTGGTCCTGGTGGAGGGTGGGCTGCACATCGTCCAGGTGGACGACCTGGACACCGACGCCTACCGCGGCGCGCTGCTGCTGGTGTCCCGCCAGGAGCTGCTGGCCCGGGGCGTCGACGAGAACTCCCCCGACGAGGTGCTGGAGCAGCAGGCCGCCGCGGTCTCGACCGCCGTGAACCAGCTGGGCGGCTAGCGGTCGTCGCCCCCGGGTCCGCGGCCGCGATGCGGGGCTCGCCGAACCCGGGGTGGGGCTCGAACGGAGTCGTCGTGGGCGGGGACCGCCCGGAAGTGCCCTGACCAACCCGGTGGGTCGGCCAGGGCGACCGTCGGGGCGACAGGATTTGAACCTGCGACCCCCCGCTCCCAAAGCGGGTGCGCTACCAAGCTGCGCCACACCCCGGTCCACCCAAGCCTATCGCGACCGGCTAAGCTGAACCCGCGCCCACCCGGGTGAGCGCGTGCGGGTGTAGCTCAATGGTAGAGCCCCAGCCTTCCAAGCTGGTCATGCGGGTTCGATTCCCGTCACCCGCTCTTCCCCTCCTCGCCGGTCGAGCGCTTGCCGAGCATCCCTTGTGGACGACGGGGCGTTGGCGCGCAACGGGTCCGGCCCGCCCTTCGGACAACCAGGCCGACCGGACACCCCCGCCGGAACCGCTCCACCCGGGCGAACCCGCAGCTCACAGCCGTGAGGGCGGGCATCGCAAACCACACCCCCACCGGGGCGATCAACACAAAATTTCCACACGAACGGGGCGATTCCGCAGCTTGACGCGCGGCCCCCGCGAACCCCTACGCTCGACCACGACCAGTTCCCACCGGAGTACCCACACTACCCACGAAGAACCGGTCAGGTGCGTCGCGGGGAAACAGTTCAAGCCCGCCAGGACTTCCCCGCTGTTCCCCGCGACCCACCGCACGGACGCCCGCTCCGGTCCACATCGGACACCCGGGCCCGGCCGCGTCGCGCCGGCTCCCGCGACCGCGCGGCACCGGCAGGATCGGCGTGGCACCCGGGAGGACGCCGACCACCCGGCCGAACGGCCTACCTCCCGTACGACGTGACCGCGCGCCACAGCGCCTCGCCGAAGCGGATCGCCAGCAGCACCATGAGGACGCCGATGGTGAAGGACACCAGGCACCTCAGGACCACGCGCAGCTTGTCCATCGGCACAGTGTGCTCCCCGCGCGCCGCCGTTCACCGCACTTCGCGGTGAACGGCGGCCGGTGGACTACGCGGTCACCCCGGCGACCGCCGCCCGGAGGGCCCTGACCACCCCGAGGTCGCCCTCGACCGAGAGGTGCGACTCCCCCACCCGCCCCCACAGCCACAGGTCGACCGCCGACGACGACCCGCTCACCACCGCGTCCGCCGGCGCGCCCGGGCAGTGGTCGACGACCCCCTCGTGCAGCGCCACGGTCCACTCCCTCCCGGGCACCCGCAGCGTCACCGCCCTCCCGGACGCGTGCGCGGCCGGCGGCAGGTGGCACCCCAGCCACAGCCGCAGCACCTCGTCGATCCCGTCCACCGCCAGCACGGGGTCCAGCGGCGCCACCGCGCCGACCGCCGCCTGCGCGTCCACCCGGTGCACGGCCGTCTCGTGCGCCATCCGCCGCAGCCAGAACCCCAGCGTGCCGTCCCACGGGCACCACGTCGGCGCGGGTGCGGAGGCCCGCACCGGGTTCAGCACCCCGATCAGCGAGGCCGCGCCGATCCGGTACCAGTCGACCGGGTCGGCGTCGCCCGGCGCGGATTCCCAGTCGGCGGGCCGCGACCCGCGCGTGATCCACCGCGTCACCAGGCGGTGCACGGACCCGACGTGCGCGACCAGGTCCGCGACCGTCATGCCGGGGCACGTCGGCACCGGCCGGTCGGGCGGCGCCAGGTCGGCCGCCACCGCCAACGCCGTCGCCTCGGTGCGGAGGGCGTTCGCGAACTCTTGGGGGTCCACCAGCGCAGCATCCCGGAACGCCACAAGATCGGGCGACCCCTGATCGGGCGACGCCCGAATTGGATCGCGCCGCCACCGCAACCGGCGTATGAACTGGTCATGGCGCTCACCCTCCGCACCCTGACCCCGGACGACCTCCCGGTCTTCCAACGACTCGTCGACGCCTCGTTCCTCGGCGACACCCCCGACGACGGGGCGGAGCGCTACCGCGACCTGTTCGAGCCCGACCGCTCGCACGGCGTGTTCGAGGGCGACGAGCTGATCGGCGGCGGCGGCGTCCAGACCCGCGAGATCACCGTGCCCGGCAACGGCCCGCACCCGGTCGCCGCCGTCACCTCGGTCGGCGTCAAACCCGGTCACCGCAGGCGGGGCGTGCTGACCCGGGTCATGCGCGCCCAGCTGCACGGCCTGCACGACGAGGGGCGCGAGGCGGTGGCCGCCCTGTGGGCGTCGGAGGCGGCGATCTACGGGCGCTTCGGCTACGGGCTCGCGGCCGAGTTCACCCGGCTGGCCGTGCCGAAGAACGCCGCGTTCCGCCGGGGTGTGGCGATGGGGGACGCCCCGGTGCGCGAGGTTTCCCGCGACGACGCGATGCCGCACATGAGGGCCGTCTACGAGGCGCTGCGCCCGGACCGCACGGGCTGGTTGAGCCGCGCGGACCAGTTCTGGGCGCACCAGTTCGCCGACGAGGAGCGCGACCGCGGCGGCCTGAGCGCCTACCGCTACGTGAAGCACCCCGAGGGGTACGCGGTGTACCGGGTGAAGCAGGACTGGCAGGAACGCGGTCCGCGCGGTGAGCTGCACGTGCGGGAGATCGCGGCGCTCACCCCCGAGGCGTACGCGGCGCTCTACCGCTACCTGCTGGACGTGGACCTGATCGGCGAGCTGAAGTTCTTCACCGCCGCCGACGACCCGATCACGCTCCTGCTGGACGACCCCCGGCTGGCGCTGCGCAGCCGGTCCGACGCGCTGTGGGTGCGCCTGGCCGACGTGGACCGCGCGCTCGCCCAGCGCCGCTACGGCTCGGACGTGGACCTGGTGCTGGAGGTCTCCGACGACTTCTGCCCGTGGAACGCGGGCCGCGTGCGGCTGACCGCGCGGGGCGGTGAGGCGAGCGTGCGGCGGGTGGACGAGGCCCCGGACGTCGAGCTGGACGTGGCGTCGCTGGGCGCGGCCTACCTGGGCGGCACGCGGCTGGCGACGCTGGCCCGGGCGCAGCGGGTGCGCGAGGTGACGCCCGGCGCGGTGGCCGCCCTGTCGCACGCGTTCCTGGGCGAGCACGAGCCGCACTGCCCGGAGGTGTTCTGACCCACTGCGGGAACCCGCACCCGGGCGGGGACGTTGTCCGGTCATGAGCACCGGGATCGTGCTGGTCGTCCTGCTGGTCCTCGTCGTGGGCGCCGGCTGGCTGCTCGCGAGGAACTCCGCGGCGAAGCGGCAGCGCGAGCTGGAGGACGCCCAGGCCGAGGCACGGCGCTGGGTGGAGCGGCTCGGTGGCCAGGTGATGAACCTGACCGGCACCGACACCGCCTCCCAGCAGGCGATGGCGGACGCGTCCGAGCGGTTCACCGCCGCCGGGTCGCAGATGGAGCAGGCGCGCACGACCGAGCAGTGCCGGCTGGTCGCCCAGACGGCCATGGAGGGCCTGTACTACGTGCGGGCCGCGCGCACCGCGATGGGCCTCGACCCGGGCCCCGAGCTGCCGGACCTCAGCGGTCAGGGCCGCGCGGGCAAGGTGTCGGAGGAGCGCGACGTCACGGTGGAGGGCCACCACTACGCGGCCTCGCCCCGGCCGGGTTCGCGCACGCCGCACTACTACCCGGGCGGTGTGGTGGCCGGGCGGCCCGTGCCGCAGGGCTGGTACTCCGAGCCGTGGTGGAAGCCCGCGCTGGTGGCGGGCGCCTGGGGCCTGGGCTCGATGCTGCTGTTCAGCGCCATGTTCTCGGGCATGGCCGGTGTCGCCTACGCCGACGGGTTCGCCGACGGCGCGGACGCGGGCGACGGCGGCGACGCGGGCGACGCCGGTGGCGACGACTTCGGCGGCGGCGACGCCGGCGGCGACTTCGGGGGCGGCGACTTCGGGGGCGACTTCGGCGGGTTCGACTTCTAGGGCGCCTGGCAGGTCGGGCACCAGTAGAGGTTGCGCCCGGCCAGTTCGGCGGCGACCACGGGCGTGCCGCAGACCAGGCACGGCAGGCCGGTGCGGCGGTACACGTACACCTCGCCGCCGTGCCGGTCCTGGCGCGGGGCGCGGCCGGTGGCCTCGGGCAGGTGCTCGGGCCGGACGGTGTCGATGCGCCCCGCCGCCACGCCCGCCCGCATGAGCACGACGAGGTCCGGCCACAGGTCGTCCCACAGCGCCCGGTCGATCCGGTTGCCCGGCGTGTACGGGTGGATCCGGTGCCGGAACAGGATCTCGGCGCGGTAGATGTTGCCGACGCCCGCCAGCACGGACTGGTCCATCAGCAGCACCGAGATCGACTGCCTCGACCTCGCCAGCCGCGCGTGGGCGAGGTCGGGTCGGGCGTCGCGGCGCAGCGGGTCCGGGCCCAGGCGGGCGTGCAGGGCGTCGACCTCGACGTCGGTCAGCACCTCGCACCGGGTGGGTCCGCGCAGGTCGGTCCAGTGCGTGGGGCCGACCAGGCGCATCCGGACCTGCCCCACCGGTTCGGTGACCGGGTGCGGCGACTCGGTGAAGGAGCCGTAGAGGCCGAGGTGGACGTGCACGGTCGCGTCGGGCCCGTAGACGTGCAGCAGGTGCTTGCCGTGGGCCTCGGCGCGCTGGAACAGGCGGCCGTCCACGAGTTCGGCGGAGAACCTGCCCTGCGGGCTCGACACGCGCACGGTCGAGCCCGCGTAACGGCGGTGGTGCAGCCGCGCCAGGCGGTGCAGCACGTGGCCCTCAGGCACGGGGGTCTTCCCGGTCGGTCGGCGTCACGGGAGGGGCGGGGCCTCGCCGGTGCGCTCGTACTCGCCGAGGATGTCGATGCGGCGGGCGTGCCGCTCCTGCCCGGAGAACGGGGTGGCGAGGAACGCCTCCACGATCGCGAACGCCTGCTCGGTGGTGTGCATCCGCGCGCCGAGGCCGATGAGCTGGGCGTCGTTGTGCTCGCGGGCCAGCGTCGCGGTCTCCACGCTGTAGGCGAGCGCGGCGCGGGCGCCGGGCACCTTGTTGGCGGCGATCTGCTCGCCGTTGCCGGAGCCGCCGATCACCACGCCCAGGCTGCCGGGCTCGCCGACGACCCGGCGGGCCGTCTCGATGCAGAACGGCGGGTAGTCGTCCTCCGCGTCGTAGACCGCGGGACCGACGTCGACCACGTCGTGGCCCGCGTCGGACAGGTGCTTGGCGAGGGCGTTCTTCAGCTCGAAGCCCGCGTGGTCCGATCCCAGATAAACGCGCACGTCAGGCAGTCTGCCATCCTGGGCCCGGTGTTCGGACAAGAGGGCTGCCGGCTGAGGCTGGAGTGGGGCGGCGAGGGGGTGGCCGCGCTCGGGCCGCGGTGCGCGGTGCTCGTGGTCGTGGACGTGCTGTCGTTCTCGACGGCGGTGGACGTGGTGGTGGCGCGCGGGGGCGCGGTGCGGCCGATCCGGTGGGCGGACCGCGCGCGGGCGGCGAAACCGGCGGACCCGTCGTGGTCGCTGCGGCCGTCGTCGCTGGTGGACGTGCCCGCCGGGGTCGAGCTGGAGCTGCCGTCGCCGAACGGGGCGACGCTGTGCGCCGCGGCCGAGGCGTCCGGGGCGATCGTGCTGGCGGGGTGTCTGCGCAACGCGGAGGCGGTGGCCGCCGCGGCGGCGGAACTGGCGGCCGGCGGCCCGATCGGGGTGATCCCGGGCGGCGAGCGCTGGGGCGTCGACATCACCACCCCCAGCGCGACGGCGACCTTCGGCCCCCTGCGCCCCGCGGTGGAAGACCTCCTGGGCGCAGGCGCCATAGTCTCGGCCCTGCTCTCCAACAACCACACCCCCGCGTCGGTCGAGGCGACGATCGCGGCGGAGACCTACACCCGAACCCCGATCGCCGACGCCGTCGCCGACTGCGTGTCCGGCCGAGAACTGATCGCCGCCGGTCACGCGGCCGACGTGGCCCTCGCCTCCCAGGTGAACGTCAGCACCGCCGTCCCCCGCCTGATCAACGGCGCCCTACGCCCCACCTGACCCAATCCCGCGAGTCGTACGTCCAGACCCATCGTGTCGTACGTTCAGGACCCCCGAGTTCAACATTCGCGTCGCTCCGCGCCTGGTCAGCGGTTACCAACCGGTAGCCCTCACCTGGTCGCGAATGTTGAACTCACCCGTCCTGAGCGTTCGACACGGTGGTCCCGAACGTTCGACTCGCGGGGGTCTGAACGTGTAACTCGGGGGGTCTGGACGTACGACACGCGAGGTCTGGACGTACGACTCGCGCGGGGCCTAGCGTTGGACCGACTTCAGCTCGGTGAACTCGTCCAGGCCGTGGCGGCCGAACTCGCGACCGTTGCCCGACTGGCGGTAGCCGCCGAAGGGGGCGCTGGTGTTGAACGCCGCGCCGTTGATGTCCACCTGACCGGTGCGCAGGCGCCTGGCCACCGCGAGGGCCCGCTCGGGGTCGGCGGAGAAGACGGCGCCGCCCAGGCCGTAGATGGTCGAGTTGGCGATGCGGACCGCGTCGTCCTCGTCGGCGTAGGGCATGACCGACAGCACCGGGCCGAAGATCTCCTCCTGCGCGATGGCCATGTCCGCCTCGACCCGCCCGAACACCGTGGGCGCGACGTGGAAGCCGCGTGCGGTCGGCGCGTCCGGGCCGCCCAGGGCCAGGGTCGCGCCCTCCTGGACGCCTCGGCGGATGTGGTCGACCACGCGATCGCGCTGGGCGGCCGACACCGCCGGGCCCAGGCGGGTGGTGGGCGCGGTCGGGTCGCCCGGCTCGTACTTCGCGGCCGCCGCGACGGCGATCTCCAGCGCCTCGTCGTGCCGGGACGACGGCACCAGCAGGCGGGTCCACGCGCTGCACGCCTGCCCGTTGTTCATGAACGCGTTGGCCACGCCGATCTTGACCGCCCGCGCGAGGTCGGCGTCCTCCAGCACGACGTTCGCGGACTTGCCACCCAGCTCCAGCGCCACCCGCTTGACCGTCTCGGCGGCCAGCGCGGACACCCGCCGCCCGGCGCGCGTCGAGCCGGTGAACGACACCATGTCCACCATCGGGTGAGCCGCCAACGCCTCGCCGACCACCGGCCCGGTGCCGTGGACCAGCGAGAACACGCCCGGAGGCACGCCCGCGCCCTCCAGCACCGACGCCAGCAGGTCGGCGGTGAACGGCGCCAGCTCGCTCGGCTTCAGCACCACGGTGCACCCCGCCGCCAGCGCGGGCACGACCTTGGCCACCGCCTGCTGCAACGGGAAGTTCCACGGCGTGATCGCCGCGACCACGCCGACCGGCTCCCGCAGCACCAGCGAGTTGCCGATCTCCTCACCGTCAAAATATCCACTCGAAAGTGTGGTCTCGACGCCGCGGGCGATGCCGATGGGGTTGGGCACCTGCACGCGGGAGGCGAACGTGATGGGCGTGCCCATCTCGGTCGTCATCGTCGAGGCGAACTCGTCGGCCCGCTCCGAGAGCCCGTGCGCCACGGCCCGCACGACGGCCAGCCGCTCCTCCACCGAGGTCGCCGCCCACGCCGGGAACGCGGCGACAGCCCTGGTCACGGCCGTGTCCACGTCACCGACCGTGCCGGCGCGGACCGTCCCGAGGACCTCCTCGGTGGTCGGGTTGACGACCTCGATCACAACAGGCCCCCCGCACGCGGTGTGACACTCTCGGACGGAACGAGGCCAAGAGTGTCACACCGAGGGTGTCAGGAGAAGTCCAGCCCCCCGGTCCGGGTGCGCTTCAGCTCGAAGAACTCCGGGAAGCCCGCGAGCAGCCGCGCGCCGTCGAACACCCTCAGCGCGTCCTCCCCGCGCGGGATCCTGCTGAGCACCGGCCCGAAGAACGCCACCCCGTCGATGTGGATGGTCGGCGTGCCCACGTCCATGCCCACCGGGTCCATGCCCCGGTGGTGGCTGGCCCGCAGCTCCTCGTCGTGCTCGTCGGTCCCCGCGGCCGCGGCCAGCTCGGCGGGCAGGCCCAGCTCCTCCAGCGCCTGCTCGACGACCTGGTCCCAGTCCTTGTTCCCCTGGTTGTGGATGCGGGTGCCGAGCGCGGTGTACAGGTCGCGCAGCACCCCGTCGCCCCGCAGCTTCGCCGCCGCGATGGCCACGCGCACCGGCCCCCACCCGCGGTCGAGCATGTCCCGGTAGTCCGGGGACACGTCACGACCCTGGTTCAGCACCGACAGGCTCATGACCCGGAAGTTCAGGTCGATGTCCCGCTGCTGCTCGACCTCCAGGATCCACCGGGACGCGATCCACGCGAACGGGCAGATCGGGTCGAAGTAGAAGTCGACGGCAGTGCGTCCCTCGGTCGACATGCGGTGCTCTCCATCCCTGCTGGTGCGAGCCGCTGGTGCGGCTCCGATCGTTCACAACGAACCGGTGTGACGCAGTCTTCCCTCGGACGCCTGTCCACTTCCCGGCACCCGTCGTGATTGGATGCGACTGTCGTGTTCACCCATGCGACACCTGTCCCGTTCCGACGAGGTCAGCGCCAAGTGCGCCGGCAGACGAGGTGACCAGTGGCGGCACCCAACCTCACCCGCGACCAGGCGCAGCAACGGGCTGCGCTGCTGGAGGTCGACTCCTACCGGATCGAGCTGGACCTGACCGACGGCGGTGGCAAGCCCGGCTCGGACACGTTCCGCTCCACCACGGCGGTCGAGTTCCGCAGCCGCACGGCGGGCGAGTCCTCGTGGATCGATCTCGTCGCCGCCAACGTCCACCGCGCCGTGCTCAACGGCCGCGAGCTGGACGTGTCGTCCTACCGCGAGGAGGAGGGCCTGCACCTCCCCGACCTCGCCGAGGCCAACGAGTTGGTCGTCGAGGCCGACTGCCGGTACATGAACACCGGCGAGGGCCTGCACCGGTTCGTCGACCCGGTCGACGGCGAGGTCTACCTGTACTCGCAGTTCGAGACGGCGGACGCCAAGCGCATGTTCGCCTGCTTCGACCAGCCCGACCTGAAGGCCGTCTACACCCTGAGGGTGACCGCCCCGCACCACTGGAAGGTCATCTCCAACGCCGCGATCGAGTCCACTGAGGACGGTATCGGCGGCGCGGACGTGCACTTCTTCGGGACCACGAAGCCCATGTCCACCTACCTGGTGGCACTGGTCGCGGGCCCCTACGCGGAGTGGCGCGACGAGTTCACCGACGGTGTGACCACCATCCCGCTCGGCATCTACTGCCGGGCCTCGCTCGCCCCGCACATGGACCACGAGCGCCTGTTCACCGAGACCAAGCAGGGTTTCGGCTTCTTCCACGGCGCGTTCGGCGTGAAGTACCCGTTCGGGAAGTACGACCAGTGCTTCGTGCCCGAGTTCAACGCGGGCGCGATGGAGAACGCGGGCTGCGTCACCTTCCTGGAGGACTACGTCTTCCGCAGCCGGGTGACCCGCTACCTGTACGAGCGACGCGCCGAGACCGTGCTGCACGAGATGGCGCACATGTGGTTCGGCGACCTGGTGACCATGCGCTGGTGGGACGACCTGTGGCTGAACGAGTCGTTCGCCACCTGGGCGTCGGTGCTGGCGCAGGCCGAGGCGACCGAGTACCGGCAGGCGTGGACCACGTTCGCCAAGATCGAGAAGTCCTGGGCCTACCGGCAGGACCAGCTGCCGTCCACGCACCCCGTGGCCTCCGACATCCCGGACCTCCAGGCGGTCGAGGTCAACTTCGACGGCATCACCTACGCCAAGGGCGCCAGCGTCCTCAAGCAGCTCGTGGCGTACGTGGGGCTGGAGAACTTCCTGGCGGGCCTGCGGGTGTACTTCGCCAAGCACGAGTGGGGCAACGCCACGCTGGCCGACCTGCTCGGCGCGCTGGAGGAGGCGTCCGGCCGCGACCTGTCGTGGTGGAGCGCGCAGTGGCTGGAGACCACCGGCCTGAACCTGCTGCGCCCGAAGTTCACCGTTGACGCGGACGGGCGGTTCACCGAGTTCGCCGTCCTCCAGGGCGGGGCCCGGCCGGGCGCGGGCGAGCTGCGCACGCACCGGCTCGCCATCGGCGTCTACGACGACGAGAACGGCAAGCTGGTGCGCAAGCACCGGATCGAGCTGGACGTGTCGGGCGAGCGCACCGAGGTGCCGGAGCTGGTCGGCGTGCACCGCGGCAAGTTGGTGCTGGTCAACGACGACGACCTGACCTACTGCACGATGCGGCTGGACCCGGACTCGCTGGCGTCGCTGATCGACCACATCTCCGACATCGCCGAGCCGCTGCCGCGCACCCTGTGCTGGTCGGCGGCCTGGGAGATGACCCGCGAGGCGGAGCTCAAGGCCCGCGACTTCGTCAACCTGGTGCTCGGCGGGCTGGCGTCGGAGACCGAGGTCGGCGTGGTGCAGCGGCTGCTGCTCCAGGCGCAGACCGCGCTGTCCTCCTACGCCGACACCTCCTGGCGCGACGAGGGCTGGCGCCGGTTCACCACCCGGGTGCTGGAGCTGGCCCGCGCCGCGGAGCCCGGTTCGGACCACCAGCTGGCGTTCGTGAACTCGCTCGCGGGCTCCGTGCTGGACGAGTCCAGCCTGGTCGTGCTGCGCGGCTGGTTCGACGGCACGGACGTGCTGGAGGGCCTGGACGTGGACACCGACCTGCGGTGGCGGCTGCTGCACGCGCTGGTCGCCCACGGCGCGGCGGGCCTGGACGAGATCGGCGCCGAGGAGGAGCGCGACCCGACCGCGACCGGTCGCCGCCGCGCCGAGTCGGCCCGCGCCCTGCGGCCCACGATCGAGGCCAAGACCGAGGCGTGGGACCGGGCCGTGAACGACGACGAGCTGCCGAACGCGGTGTCCGAGGCCATCGTGGCGGGCATCCAGCACGCCGGCCAGAAGGCCCTGCTCCAGCCGTTCGTGGAGCGGTACTTCGCCGACGTGGCCGACGTGTGGGACCGCCGGTCGAGCGAGCGGGCGCAGTCGGTGGTGGTCGGGCTGTTCCCGTCGTGGTCGATCCTCCGGGAGACGGTCGCGGCGGCGGACGCCTGGCTGGCGGAGGAGCGGCCGCCCGCCCTGCGGCGGCTGGTGTCGGAGGGTCGGGCGGGCATCGTCCGCGCCCTGGCGGCCCAGGAGTTCGACCGGTCCTGAGCCCGCGGGCTCGACGGGGCCGGCAGGTCCGTGAACGGGGTGGTTCCTCCGGGAGCCACCCCGTTCGCCGTGCGTGCGCCGGGGAGGCGCCCCACCTGCCGTTGCGGAA
Source organism: Saccharothrix sp. BKS2 (assembly GCF_047689505.1). Taxonomy (NCBI): domain Bacteria; kingdom Bacillati; phylum Actinomycetota; class Actinomycetes; order Pseudonocardiales; family Pseudonocardiaceae; genus Saccharothrix; species Saccharothrix sp. BKS2. The sequence goes on from NZ_JAUQOL010000006.1 coordinate 402,537, forward strand.
CGGCGGCGCGGGGGGATCGCCGACATCCCGGAGCGCCGCGGAGGTCTCGACGGGGTGCGGGCCCCGGGGTCAGCGGACCGGGTGGTCCCGCCGGGAGCCGCCGTGCGCGCGGCTGCCGGCGGTGCGCTGGCGCGGGAACGCGGGGATGCGCTCGACCTGCCGCCACGCCGCGTCGCACTCGGCGCACGTCGGCCAGCACCACGCCAGGTTCGACGCCCTCCGGACGGGCACGACCAGTTCCTCCCCGCACAGGGTGGTGGCCTCGTCGTGGGCGACCACGTGCTCGGGCACGGCGTGCCGCTTGCCGTTGTGGGGCAGCCAGCGGAAGGGGCGGAGGGCCATCAGCGGTTCTCCCTGTCGTAGGCGTCGGCCCAGCGCACGAGGACGTCCCGCGAGCGCTCGGGGCTCAGGACCAGGCGCTGGAGGTGGCGCATCTTCGCCTGGTAGGCGGTCACGGCGTCCGGGTCGTCGTGGAAGACGGTGGCCGTGTCGGTCTCGGTGTAGGCCAGCGGCCTGGTCGGGGCGCCGAAGGTCAGCAGGGTGGCCGGGTGGCGCAGCGCGGTGTGCCCCGGCGCGGCCAGGGGGATCACGCGCGGGCTGAACCCGGTCCAGCCGCACATCAGGACCAGCCGCAGGAGCTGGTCGCGCATGACCTCCCGGCTGCCGACCACCAGCCTCAGCGCGACCTCGTGGACGATCACGAGGGTGTCGGGGCCGCCCGCGCGGCGCAGGTTCTCCTGGCGGGCGACCCGGGTCCTGGCCAGGTCGCGGTCGCCGGTCAGGGCGTGCGCGTAGTCCTCGGTCTGGGCCAGGCTCGGCACGGTGACCGGCTCGTAGGCGGTGACCGTGCGGGCGGTGCCCTCGTGAAGGGTCAGCGCGAGCAGGTCGTCGGGCACCGCGGTGTGCCGGCGCAGGAACGTGCCGGTGTCCGGTTCGCTCGCGATGGCCAGGACGCGCTCGCGCGTGGCCTTGTCCGCGCCGCACCGGCCGAGCAGCGTGCCGATCTCCCACGCGCTGGTGCCGCGGCTGCCGGTTTCGAGCTTGGACAGCTTGCCCAGCGACCAGCCGAGCGCCTCGGACACCGCTCCGGACGACATGCCGGCCCGCTGCCGGGCGCGCCGCAGTTCTTCTCCCAATTCCCGGCTGCGGGCGGTGCTCAACCGGGTGGGATGCTTTTCCTCGTGCTGCATGGCTCCTCTATACCGCTATTTGAGTTGCCCCAGCATGGCACGACTCTCAACACGGCGGTCAATGCCCTTTTCGAGGGACACCGTTGCCCGCCTGTACCGATCTGAGCTGCGGGTATGCAAAGAAAATGCGGTGCGCGCCGTTGAATTTCCGACGCGTTCGCGCAACACCTCAAAAGCCAGGATATAGAACGTTCACGCCTCGCGGAGCAATTTTCTTCCACGTGCGCGGTGCTTTCGCGCAACGCACCCGATGAGGCTGCCCCGGAGCCGGGCGCGGACATGCGAAAGGCCCCGGCCGTGGGGCCGGGGCCTTTTCGGGTGGTTCCTCAGTGCTGTCGGGGCGCGTGACCCGCCTGGTCCGTCAGCATCCTCAGGCCGCTGATCAGACCACCGGCCAGGTCGCCCTCCTTGAAGGAGGCGATCATGCTCATCACGGCCAGCTTCGCGGCGCGGTCCGGCAGCCGCCGGTGGGACTCGTCGCCGGTCACCACCTCGACCACGCGCTCACCCGGCGACACCGCGATCAGCACGGCGTGCGCGGGGCGCGGCGTGGAGGCGTGCAGTTCCTCGGCGCGGGCGCGCGAGTCCTGCCCCAGCCCGCCGAGGTAGACGCTGAAGTCCAGGCCGGTGGTCCGGCCGGCCAGCGTCAGCGCCTCGTCCAGCGTCGACAGCTGCACGGGGGTGAACGGCAGGCTCGGCGCGTGCGGCTCGTACATCTTCGCCGCGGACACGCGACCGCTGTTGGTCACGGCCGCGCCGGCCGGCAGGGTCGACGGGTCGACCTCGACGCGGGTCAGCTCACCAGTTGCCACGAGCGCCTCCCTTGGCGGTGCGGCCCTCGACCGGCGCGGCGACGACCTGGTGGGCGCCACCGGGCAGGCCGGCGGGGTTGGCGGTCCACCACACGGGCGCGTAGTCCCATTCCTGGCCCGGGCGGTACCGCTGGATGCGGGTGGCCTTCGGCCTCAGCGTCAGTAGCGTGATCACGCCGTAGATGGCCAGCGGGATCAGCGCGAAGACGAGCACGGTCTCCACGATGGTCACGGCGGTTACGGTAACCGATCGCCCCGGTCCGCTCAGGGCGAGGTCACCCGTTTCCGCACTGGGCGGGTCGAACCCGGTCCGCGGCGGCCCGCCGGCGGTCGTCCTGTCCGTGAACGCCGCGCCGGCGATGTGAGCCCTGATCATGCTTTCCGAGCCGCCCACCCACTGGGACGCCGGGCACGGCCCGTGGCCTGCACCTCTTCCGCGCGGTGCGCGCGGGCGCGCGACGTGGGCCGGTGTGATTCGGCCGACTCCCACCAGGAGCGATGTCACCGAGAGTGGTCGTGGACGCCGGATGCAGCAACCCGACCGCTCGATCGTCGCAGCGCGTGCACCCGGAAGGACTTCGCCCGGACGGAGGCGAATGGCGGCCGGTTTGGCGTCTTGTCCCGAGCCCACTCGGCTTCTAACTTTTCACCTGTACGGCTCTTGCGCATCCCTTCAGGGATCAAAAGTCCCGCCCCATACGTCTCGGAGGCCACGACATGTATACCGTGAACCGCGCTCAGGTTGCCCCCCTCACCCTTTCGCCGTACACCCGATCGGCGCAGAGCGTTACGGCTGTTCAGGCTCCGCCGCTGTCCGCGGACTCGGTGCGGATCACCGCGCGGGACTCCGTCCGGATCACCGCCGCCGACTCCGTGCGCATCACCGCCGCCGACTCGGTCCGCATCACCGCCCGCGACTCCGTCCGCATCACGGCCGCCGACTCGGTCCGCATCACCGCCCGCGACTCGGTCCGCATCACCGCGTCCGACTCCGTCCGGATCACCGCCCGCGACTCCGTGCGCATCACGGCGCGCCGCGAGGACCTCGTCCCGGCGACGTGAGACCCGGCGCGTCAGGCGGCGGGCTCACCCAGGTAGGGGAGCCACAGCGGGTCGGCCTCGGTGACGCCGGCCAGCAGCCGCCAATGGGGCCCGCGAGGCGCCGCGGGCACCACGCGCAGCCGCCACCCCAGTTCCGACAGGAGCTTGTCGGCCTTGCGGTGGTTGCACCGGGCGCAGCAGGCCACGCAGTTGGTCCACGAGTGCGCGCCGCCCCGGCTGCGCGGCACGACGTGGTCGATCGTCTCGGCCCGCCCGCCGCAGTACGCGCAGCGGTACCGGTCGCGGTGCATCAGCCCGGCGCGGGTCAGCGGGACCCGGCCGCGGTAGGGCACCCGCACGTAGTTCGCCAGCCTGATCACCGACGGCACGACCACCGCGGCCGTCGAGGAGTGCACCACGGCGCCCTCCGGGTCGCCGTGCACCACCTCCGCCTTGCCGCACACCACCAGCACCACGGCGCGCCTGAGCGGCAGGGCGGTCAGGGGCTCGAACGTGGCGTTGAGCAGGAGGACCTTCCGTCTTCCCCAAGGCAGCACCAAGGGGGCCGGACCGGCTCCCTCCCCGCCGACCACAGCGTGCACACCGGGCTGTTTTTGGCCGGACGGGACCGACGACGCGATCCCGGCGTTCACCAGGGCGCCGATCGGGGTGGGTTGTCGGTCTGGCACGCGACCACCTCCACCGGTTCAGCCCTAGGAGACCACAGATCACCGACAAAAATCACCTGTGATATGTGACGTGTCACGGAGCCGTGGGGAAAACTTCGGTGAACCACCCCCAATCGACGATCGTTTTCAACTCTGGCGCTACCCTCGGCGGGGTGACCGAGCCTTCCCGCGCAGCGCTGCCTGCGACTACCGACTACCCCGCCGCAGAACGGCTCGACCTCGTCGAGGACCTGCACGGGCACGCCGTGGCCGACCCCTACCGCTGGTTGGAGGACCCGGCCGACCCGCGCACCGCCGCCTGGTCGGCCGCCCAGGACGACCTCACCCGCTCGTGGCTGGACGCGATGCCCGGCCGCGACTCCCTCGGCGCCCGGGTCTCCGAGCTGATGCGGACCGGCTCCGTCGGCGTCCCCGTGTGGCGCGCCGGCCGCGCGTTCTACACGCGCCGCGACCCCGACCAGGACCTCCCCGTGCTCTACGTGCGCGTCGACGGCGTGGAGCGCGTGCTGCTCGACCCCTCCGCCCTCGACCCGACCGGCCGCACCACCCTCGACCGCTGGTCCCCCTCCCGGGAGGGCACGCGCCTGGCCTACCAGGTGTCCGTGGGCGGCGACGAGCACTCGTTGCTGCACGTCGTCGACGTCGACTCCGGCGAGCTCCTCGACGGCCCGATCGACCGCTGCCGCTACTCGCCCGTGGGCTGGCTGCCCGGCGGCGAGGAGTTCTTCTACGTGCGGCGGCTGGACCCGGCCCTGGTCCCCGAGGACGAGCGCCAGTTCCACCGCCGGGTATGGCGGCACCGGGTCGGCACCCCCGCCACCACCGACCTGAACGTGCACGGCGACGACCTCGACCACACCTACTACTACGGCCTGTCCGTCTCCGAGGACGGCCGGTGGCTGGTGGTCAACGGCGCGCCGGGCACGGTCCGCCGCGACTCCGTGTGGATCGCCGACCTGCGCGGCACCGCCGAACTGCGCCCGGTCCTGTCCGCCGACCAGGGCGCGCAGTGCTCCGCGTGGGTCGAGGCCGACGGCCGCCTGTACCTCCTGACCAGCCTGGACGCCCCCCGCTTCCGCCTCTGCGCGGCCGACCCGACCACCCCGACCGAGTGGACCGAGCTGATCGCCGAGGACCCGGACTCCGTCCTGGACGCGGCGGTCCCCCTCGACGGCTCCCTGGTCGTCGTGCGCACCCGGCACGCCGTCTCCGAACTGCACCTCCACGGCGCCGACGGCGCCCACCTCCGCCAGGTCGACCTCCCCGGCACCGGCTCCCTCCACGGCCTGTCCACAGCGGACGAACTCACCCTTGCCAACCGCGACGTCCTGTGGTTCGGCTGGTCGGACTTCGTCACCCCCACCTCCGTCCACCGGTTTTCGCTCTCCACCGGCGCCGTCACCCTCGACACCGCACCCCCCGGAGCGGTGACCCTCCCGGACCTGTCCACAACCCAGATCTCCTACCTGTCCCCCGACGGCACCACCGTGCGAATGTTCGTGGTGTCCGGCTCCCGTCACCCGGACCTGCCCAGGCCGACGCTGCTGACCGGGTACGGCGGGTTCGCGGTCGGGCGCGGACCGGGGTACAGCGCGACGACGTTGGCGTGGGTCGAGGCGGGCGGGGTGTGGGCGCACGCGTCGCTGCGGGGCGGCGACGAGGAGGGAGAGGAATGGCACGAGGCCGGGATGCGGTCGCGGAAGCAGAACGTGTTCGACGACTTCCACGCGGCGGCGGAGCGGCTGATCGCGGACGGGTGGACCACACCGCAGCAGCTGTCGATCACGGGCGGCTCGAACGGCGGCCTGCTGGTCGGGGCGGCGCTGACGCAGCGCCCGGAGCTCTACGCGGCCGTGGTGTGCTCGGCGCCACTGCTGGACATGGTGCGGTACGAGAACTTCCTGCTCGGGCGGCTGTGGGCCGAGGAGTACGGTTCCGCGGCCGTCCCGGAGGAACTCGGGTGGCTGCTGGCCTACTCCCCGTACCACCGGGTGCGACCGGGAGTTGAGTACCCTTCGGTGCTGTTCACGGTCTTCGAGTCGGACAGCCGCGTGGACCCGAACCACGCCCGCAAGACGTGCGCCGCGCTCCAGCACGCGACGGCGAGCGATCCGACCAAGCACCCGGTGCTGATCCGCCGGGAGACCGAGGTCGGGCACGCGGGACGGTCGGTGAGCCGGACGGTCGGGCTGGCCGTGGACCAGTTGACCTTCCTGGCCTGGGCGACGGGCCTCGAGTTGTAGATCGGGAGGACTGCTACGTGCTGAACGTGGAGTCGACGCTCGCAGTCGAGTGGTGGGTCGCCAACGGCCCGAAGCTCGCGGGCGGCGCGCTGCGGATCTTGCTGGTCGTGATCGTGGCGGTGATCATCCGGGCGGTCCTGCGCCGGCTGATCGACGGCATGACGCGGGGCAACGGCGGCCGCAAGCCCAAGCTGCTCAAGCCGCTGCGGGAGCGGGCGCCCCAGGCCCTGGGCGCGTTCGCCTCCGAGCGGCGGGAGCAGCGGGCCAAGACCATCGGCTCGGTGCTGAAGTCGTTCGTCACGATCATCGTGTTCGGCGTGGCGTTCATCCAGGTCCTGACCGAACTGGGCATGAACGTCGCCCCGATCCTGACCTCGGCGGGCATCCTCGGCGTGGCCATCGGCTTCGGCGCGCAGAACCTGGTCAAGGACTTCCTGGCCGGCATGTTCATGATGCTGGAGGACCAGTACGGCGTGGGTGACGTGGTCGACCTGGGCCCCGCCACCGGCACGGTCGAGTCGGTGGCGCTGCGCACCACCACGATCCGCGACACCAACGGCACGGTCTGGTACGTCCGCAACGGCGAGATCCTGCGCGTCGGCAACTCGTCCCAGGGCTTCGCCGTGGCGGTGGTCGACATCCCCCTGTCCTACGGCGCCAACCTGGCCTCCGCCACCCAAGTCCTCACGACGGCGGCCGAGGAGGCCGCGGCGGAGGAGCTGCTGGCCAAGGACGTGACGGACAAGCCGCAGGTCCTGGGCGTGGAAAAGGTCACGCCGGAGGGCATCACCATGCGCGTGACGGTCAAGGTCAGGCCGGGGCGCCAGTGGGCGGTCCAACGCGCCCTCCGGGCCAAGCTGATGCCGGCCCTGGAGGACGCGGGGATCTCCCTCAAGTCCTCCTGACCCACCACAGCACCACAGCCATACCAAAACCTGATGGGTGCGCCCCAGCCCGATCAGCCTGGAACGGCCCCGCACCAGGGGTCGACTCCGGGCTGGAGCAGACCCGGCCAGGAGCGGGACCGAGGCGGGCAAGCGCAGCGCGGAGCAGGACTGGACGGAGTCGGGCAAGGCGAGCCCGAGCCCGAGGCAGAAGCCGGCCAACACGAAACAGAGGCCGAAGCAGAGCTGAAGGCAGGGCAAATGCAGGGCGGACCTGGACCAAAACCGAGCCGGAGTCGGGCCGGAGTCAGGCCAGCACCGGACCGGCACCAAAGTGCCCGAACCAGCTCTGACCTGCCCTAACCCACCTCCCCACCCACCTCCCCGACCCTCCTCTCCCCAACAGCCACCGGCCGACGAGGCCCGATTTGACATGGGTTCGAGTGCCACAGGCTGGTCGGAGCCGGCAGGCTCGGCGGGACGCTTTCCCCCGCCGTGCCTGCCGGCTGCGGCCTGCCTCCGGTACTCGTAAGGGCCCCATGTCACATCGAGCCGGACCCACCCCAAGGCCAACCCCGGGGCCAACCAACAACACAGACCACACCCCGCTGAGACCTCCACCACAACCCCCTCCCCCACCGCACGCCGAACCAGGTGGCAGTGCGCCTCGCCCAGCGACCTGAGGCAGGATGGAGGGGTGACCACTCCTCCGGAGAACTTCTACGAAGCGGTGGGCGGGTACGACACGTTCCACCGGATCGTCAAGCGCTTCTACGAAGAGGTGGCGACCGACCCGATCCTCCGCCCCCTCTACCCGGAAGAAGACCTCGGTCCCGCCGAGGAGCGCTTCCGGCTGTTCCTCATGCAGTACTGGGGCGGCCCGCACACCTACTCCGACACCCGGGGCCACCCCCGACTGCGGATGCGGCACGCCCCGTACGTCATCGGGCCCGTGGAGCGGGACGCCTGGCTCCGCTGCATGGAGATCGCCGTCGACTCGGTCGAACTGGACCCCGAGCACCGCAAGCAGCTGTGGGCCTACCTCGACATGGCAGCCAACAGCCTGATGAACGCCTGGGCCTGACCAAGTCGACCACCACAACGTCGACCAAAGGCCGACCGGCCGACCACCCAACTCGGCCAATCGAACGTTGACCACCCGAACGGGCTCGTGCCTCAGGCCGCGAATGGCAGGATGACTTCTCGTGCGACGATCCTCCGACCTCCAACCAGAGATCGCCGACGAGTCCGCCTGGTGGCGCGACGCCGTCTTCTACCAGGTCTACGTCCGATCCTTCGCCGACGCCAACGGCGACGGCGTGGGCGACCTCGACGGCATCCGCTCCCGGCTCGGGTACCTCGAACTGCTCGGGGTGGACGCGCTGTGGCTCACGCCGTTCTTCACCTCGCCCATGGCCGACCACGGCTACGACGTGGCGGACCCCCGGGACGTCGACCCCCTGTTCGGCGACCTGGACGCGTTCGACCGCCTGGTCACCGAGGCGCACGCGCACAACATCCGCATCACCATCGACCTCGTGCCCAACCACACCAGCGACCGGCACGCGTGGTTCCAGGCCGCCCTCCAGTCGCCTCCCGGTTCCCCGGAACGCGCCCGCTACGTCTTCCGCGACGGCGGCGGCTTCGACGGCTCCGTGCCGCCCAACAACTGGCCGAGCCAGTTCGGCGGCCCCGCGTGGACGCGCCTGCCGGACGGGCAGTGGTACCTGCACATCTTCGCGCCCGAGCAGCCGGACCTGAACTGGGGCAACCCCGAGGTGCCCGCCGACCTGGCGCGCACCCTGCGCTTCTGGCTGGACCGGGGCGTCGACGGGTTCCGCATCGACGTGGCGCACGGCATGGCCAAGCCCGAGGACCTGCGCAACATCGACCCGCGCGCGGAGCTGGGCTCCGGGGTCCGGCACGACAACGCGCTGGACCCCCGCTTCGACAACGACGGGGTGCACGAGGTGCACCGGATGATCCGCAAGGTCGTCGACGAGTACCCGGGCCGCATGACCGTAGGCGAGATCTGGGTCAAGGACGACGAGCGGTGGGCCCGCTACGTCCGCCCCGACGAGCTGCACCTCGGGTTCAACTTCCGCCTGGTCGAGGCCCCGTTCGACGCCGACGGCGTGCGGTCGGCCATCGAGCACTCCCTGGCGGCCGTGCAGGGCACCGACGTCCCGCCCACCTGGACCCTGTCCAACCACGACGTGGCCAGGCACGTGACCCGCTACGGCGACGGCGCGATCGGCCGGCAGCGCGCCCGCGCCATGACCCTGGTCGAGCTGGCCCTGCCCGGCGTGGTCTACCTCTACAACGGCGAGGAGCTGGGCCTGCCGAACGTGGAGCTGCCCGACTGGGCCCTCCAGGACCCGATCTGGACCCGCTCCCGGCACACCAGGCGCGGCCGCGACGGCTGCCGCGTCCCGCTGCCCTGGGAGGGCGACACGCCGCCGTTCGGCTTCACCCGGGCGGTGAACACCTGGCTGCCGCAGCCGAACGAGTGGGCGGGCCTGACCGCCGAGTCCCAGCTGGAGGACCCGAACTCGATGCTGTCGTTCTACCGGCACGCGATCGAGCTGCGGAAGTCGAACCCGGCGTTCTCCGGCGAGGAGCTGGAGTGGTACGGCGCGCCGGCGGGCTGCTTCGCGTTCCGCCGCAAGGGCGGGGGCCTGATCTGCGCGCTCAACACCTCGGGCGGCCCGGTCCCGCTGCCGCCCGGCGGTGTGCTGCTGTCCAGCGGCCCGATGGACGGCAACCAGTTGCCGCCGGACACCGCGGTGTGGCTGGTCTGAGCTTGGCGGGGGCGTCCCACCGGGGCCGCCCCCCGCCCAAGCCCGGCCAGCCCAAAACCAGCAGCCCGACCCAACCCCGACTCAGACCAGCAGCGGCAACATCGAGTGCCGCCGGCGGACCACCGCACCGAACCGGGCGTCGATGCGCAACCACGAGTCGGTAGCCGTCACGCGCACGTCGTCACCACCCAGGAACCCCATCCCGGACAGCGCGAACAGGCACCGCATCGGCACCTTCACGTCCAGCCCGGACCCGCTGACCGTGATCACGGTCTGGTCCAGCAGCGACGCGGGCGGGGTGCCGCGCGGACCCGCGTTCTCCCGCGCCACCGCCACCCCCTTCTCCGCCAGCTCGGACACCACGCTGCCGGGCAGCCGGTCCACGGGCAGCCAGCCCGCCGTCGGCGGCAGCGCCGAGCGCCACATCATGTCCCGCGCCGGACCGGGGTCCACGACCTCGCTGCGCACCACCGCCAACCCGGTGAGCAGGTCGGTCGCCGACACGGTCAGGTCACCGGGGGTCACCTGCCCCGCCACGGTCCGGGTGGCCAGGGTGTCGAACGGGGTCGCCACCCACGCGTCGACCAGCCCGCCGACCGGCCCGTCACCTCCCGGACCACCCGCCGACCCGTCATCCCCGGAACCACCGACCGGCACGTCCCCGGCCGGCCGGTTGCGCAGCCGCACCACCGCCTGGGGGTCGAGCCGCACCGCGCGGGCGACGAAAGCCCCGAGGTCGTCCCGCTCGGCGCGGTCGACGAGGACCAGCTCAGGCACCATTACCTCCGGCACGCCAGCCGGCGAGGAAATCGCGCTCGGCTTCGAGGAGACGGCGCGGACGCCCGGCCGTCAGGTTGTAGGGCACCATCAGTGTCTCAGCCCTGGTCACCACGGGACCGTCCTCCCGGCGATCAGCGCGCACCGCGTAGTCGAGCGTGAACGACGCCGACTTCAGCTCCCGCACCGACACCTCCACCCGCACCTCGTCACCGGTGAAGGTCAGCGGCGCCAGGTAGTCCACCACGAGCCGCGCCACGACCATGCCCTCCGCCATCTCGGGGACGCCGTGCCGGGCGGCCTCGGTGAACAGCAGGTCGATCCGCGCCTCCTCCAGCAGCGTGACCGTGTTGGCGTGGTTGACGTGACCGAACGCGTCCATGTCCGACCAGCGCGGACGGACACCCGTGACGAACACACCCAACTTGACGCGCCTCCCGGGGTCGACATAGGTGGCAATGACCTTATCCACGTGCTAAGCCCGGGTTAAGACCGCACCCCGCCACCGCCGCGCCCCTCGTCACAGCCGAGCCTCACCGCCACGCCGCCTCACCGCGGCCGAGCCCCCGTGGACCCGCGCACCACCAGCTCCGGTTGGAACACGAACTCGGCGTGCGGCGCCGGCGTGCCGCCGATCTCCTCCAGCAGCGCGTGCACGGCCGCCTGCCCCATCGCCTCCACCGGCTGCCGGATCGTGGTCAGCGGCGGATCGGCGAACACGATCAGCGGCGAGTCGTCGAACCCGACCACCGACACGTCCCGCGGCACGTTCGCCCCGCGCTGCCGCGCCGCCCGGATCGCCCCGAACGCCATGAGGTCGCTGCCGCACACCACGGCCGTGCAGCCGCGGTCGAGGAGGGCGTTGGCCGCCGCCTGCCCGCCCTCGACGGTGAACAGCGAGTGCTCCACCAGCTCCTCCGCGCGCGGCCGCACGAGGGTGAACCCCTCCACCATCCGCTGCGCGGGCACGAACCGCCGCGGGCCGACGGCCAGGCCGATCCTCTCGTGCCCGAGTTCCACCAGGTGGGACACGGCCAGCCGCGCGGCCGCCCGGTAGTCCACCGACACGAACGGCGCGGACACCTGGTCGGTGAACCCGTTGACCATCACGAACGGCACCCCGCGCCCGGCGAGCTTGACGTAGCGGTCCATGTCGGCCGTCGTGTCGGCGTGCAGGCCGGACACGAAGACGATGCCGTTGACGCCGCGGTCGACCAGCATCTCGGTCAGCTGGTCCTCTGTGGAGCCGCCCGGTGTCTGCGTGCACAGCACCGGCGTGTAGCCGTCGCGGGTCAGCACCTGCTCCACGACCTGCGCGAACGCCGGGAAGATCGGGTTGCTCAACTCGGGGGTGATCAAACCGATCAACCCGGCGCTGCGCTGGCGCAGGCGTGGCGGGCGCTCGTAGCCGAGGACGTCCATCGCGGCGACCACGGCCTGGCGGGTCGCGGCGGAGACGCCTGGCTTGCCGTTGACCACCCGGCTGACCGTCGCCTCGCTCACGCCTGCCTGGTTCGCGATGTCACTGAGCCGCGCTGTCACACCGTGTGACTCTACGGGCGCGAGAGCCACACAGTCGTGTCCGGCGGCACGAGAACGTCCGCGTCTTCGGTCGCCACGCCCCCGGAGGACAGCAGCACCTCGCCGTCGCGGGGCAGCCGCACCACCGCCGGGCCGAGGTTGACCACGCACGTGAACCCGTTCCGGCGGAAGGACAGCACGCCCTCGGGCGCGGCCAGCCACTCCACTTCGGAGCCCGCCCCGAGGTCCGGGTGCTCGCGCCGGGCCCGCAGCGCGCGGCGGTACAGCTCCAGCACCGAGTCCGGGTCGCCCTGCTGCACCCCCACGCTCAGCGACGCCCACCCGGCCGGCTGCGGCAGCCACGAGCCGCCGTCGCCGAAGCCGAACGACGGGCCGTCGGGCGTCCACGGGATGGGAACGCGGCAGCCGTCGCGGCCCCGGTCGGTGTGGCCGGAGCGCTCCCACACCGGGTCCTGGAGCACGTCCTCGGGGAGGTCCAGCACCTCGGGCAGGCCCAGCTCCTCGCCCTGGTAGACGTACGCGCTGCCGGGCAGCGCGAGCATCAGCAGGGCGGCGGCGCGGGCACGGGCAACGCCGCCGTAGCGGGTGACGTGCCGCCGCACGTCGTGGTTGGACAGCACCCAGGTGGTCGGCGCGGCGACCGGGGCCATGGCGGCGAGGGAGTCGTCGATGACCCGCCTCAGCTCGGCGGCGTCCCACCCGGCGGTCAGGTAGTGGAAGTTGAACGCCTGGTGCAGCTCGTCGGCGCGCAGGTAGCGGGCGGTGCGCTCGGGGCTGGGCGTCCACGCCTCGGCCACGCCGATCCGCTGCCCCGGGTAGGAGTCGAGCACCTTGCGCCAGTCGCGGTAGATCTCGTGCACGCCGTCCTGGTCGAAGAACGGCAGGGTGTCGGTGCCCAGCATCCTGAGGTGGCCGGGCGTGCCGACGTCGGGCAGGCCGTCGGCCTTGACCATGCCGTGGGCCACGTCGATGCGGAACCCGTCGACGCCGAGGTCCAGCCAGAACCGCAGCACGTCGAGGAACTCCTCGCGCACCTCCGGCTGGTCCCAGTTGAGGTCGGGCTGCTCGGGCGCGAACAGGTGCAGGTACCACTGGCCGTCGGCGGTCTTCGACCAGGCCGGCCCGCCGAAGACGGACTCCCAGTCGTTGGGCGGCAGGTCCCCGCCCTCGCCCCGGCCGTCGCGGAAGTGGTAGCGGGCGCGCTCGGGCGACCCCGGGCCTGCCGCCAGGGCCTGCCGGAACCACTCGTGCCGGTCGGACGTGTGGTTGGGGACGAGGTCGACGATCACCCGGAGGCCGTGCGCGTGCGCGTCCCCGATCAGCAGCCGGGCGTCCTCCAGATCGCCGAAGCTCGGGTCGACGGCGCGGTAGTCGGCCACGTCGTAGCCGCCGTCGGCCATCGGGGACGCGTAGAACGGGGTGATCCAGACGGCGTCCACGCCCAGGTCGGCGAGGTAGGGCAGGCGGGACCGGATGCCCGGGAGGTCACCGACGCCGTCCCCGTCCGAGTCGGCGAAGCTGCGCACGTAGACCTGGTAGATGACGGCCTCGCGCCACCAGTCCTGCGTCATGTGGGGGTGTCCTTCCGGATCGGGTCGACCGGAGGGCCATGAAATACTTTGCAAGTGTTTTCAGCAAGTCCCGCAGCTGGTATGACCTAGAGCACATCCCTGCCAGCCAAGGAGACAACGTGGTTTCCGCACCCCGGCGAGCGTTGCTCGCCATATCGGCCCTGCTGTTGACCTTGCTCGTGGCGCCGCAAAGTTTTGCGAGCCCGCCCTCCTCCAAAGACGTCACGGCGACGTTGTTCCAGTGGCCCTTCGCCCGGGTCGCCGGCGAGTGCACCACCGTGCTCGGCCCGAAGGGCTACGGGTTCGTCGAGGTCTCGCCCGCCACCGAGCACATCCAGGGCTCCCAGTGGTGGACCTCGTACCAGCCGGTCAGCTACCGGATCGCCGGGCGACTCGGCGACGAGAACGCGTTCCGCAACATGGTCAACACCTGCCACGCCGCCGGCGTGAAGGTCATCGCGGACGCGGTGATCAACCACATGAGCGCCGGGTCGGGCACCGGTACCGGCGGCTCGTCCTACGCGAAGTACAACTACCCCGGCACCTACGGCGACCAGGACTTCCACTCCTGCCGCACCAGCATCAGCGACTACCGCAACCGCGACAACGTGCAGAACTGCGAGCTGGTCGGTCTGTCGGACCTCAACACCGGCAGCGACTACGTGCGCGGGCGCATCGCCTCCTACCTCAACCACCTGATCTCGCTGGGCGTCGACGGGTTCCGCATCGACGCGGCCAAGCACATGGCGGCGGCCGACCTGGCGGCGATCAAGTCGCGGCTGTCGAACCCGAACGCGTTCTGGGTCCACGAGGTGATCTACGGCGCGGGCGAGGCCGTTCAGCCGGGCGAGTACACCGGTTCGGGTGACGTCGACGAGTTCCGCTACGCCTACGACATCAAGCGGATCTTCAACAACGAGAACCTGGCGTACCTGAAGACGTTCGGCGAGTCGTGGGGCTACCTGCCCAGCGGCCGGGCCCGCTCGTTCGTGGACAACTGGGACACCGAGCGCAACGGCTCGACCCTGACGTACAAGGACGGCTCCACCTACACGCTGGCGAACGCCTTCATGCTCGCGTGGCCCTACGGAGCCCCGAACGTGTACTCCGGCTACGAGTTCAGCAACCACGACGCGGGTCCGCCCGGTGGTTCCGAGTGCTACACGTCCGGGTGGAAGTGCCAGCACCGGTGGACGCAGATCGCGAACATGGTCCAGTTCCGCAACACGGTGGCGGGCACCGCGGTCACCAACTGGTGGGACAACGGCGGTGACGCCATCGCGTTCGGTCGCGGGAACAAGGGCTTCGTGGTGATCAACCGCGAGAGCGGCGCGCTGACCCGCACGTTCCAGACGTCCCTGCCCGCCGGCAACTACTGCAACGTCCAGCGGGACGGCTGCACGACGGTGGCGGTCGGGTCGAACGGCCAGTTCACCGCCACCCTGGGCGCGGGCGAGGCGCTGGCCCTGCACACCGGCGCGACCAGCGGCGGCGGCACCACTCCCCCGCCCACCGGCACGGCGTCGTTCTCGGTCGGCGCCACCACGTCGGTCGGGCAGAACGTCTTCGTCGTCGGTGACCACCCGTCGCTGGGCGCGTGGAACCCGGCGAACGCGGTGGCGCTGTCCCCGGCCGCCTACCCGACCTGGCGGGCGTCGGTGTCGCTGCCCACCGGCACGCCGTTCCAGTACAAGTACCTCCGCAAGGACGCGAGCGGCAACGTGACCTGGGAGAGCGGCGCCAACCGCACCGCCACGGCCCCGGTGACGCTGTCGGACACCTGGCGGAACTGATCCACCCCGGATGTCGGGGACGTCCACGCGGGTGTCCCCGACGTTCGGGTGGTGCAGGTCTTTCAGGTGGTCCGGGTCTTTCGGACGATCAGGGCCGGAGCCTGCGGGCCATCAGGTCGCGCAGGGCCCCGGTGCGGTCCGCCAGCTCGTGCAGGGAGTCCACCACCCGGTCGGCCCCGGTGCCGAGGGAGGCCAGCAGCTCGGCCGTCACCGCCGCCCGAGCCGCCCGCCCCGCCTCCACAGCCTCGTGCCCACGCGGTGTCATCTCGACCAGGCGGACGCGGCTGTCGCCCGGGTCGGGCCGGCGCACCACGTAGCCGACCCGCTCCATCTCGGCGACCACCTTGGACGCGCCCTGGGCCGTCATGCCCAGCAGGTCGGCCAGGTCGGTGACGCGGACCGGACCGACGAGCAGGTGCTGGAAGACGTAGCCGTGGACGGTGCGGACCTCGTCGTGACCGGCGGCGACCAGGCGGACGCGCACGGCGGCGTCGCAGGACGCGGCCAGGGCGGTGAGGAGCAGGGTGAGGTCGGGACTTGACGGCACGGTCCGGATGCTGCCATGTTCAACCAAGGTTTATCAACCGAAGTTGAGGACATGGCGATGATCTGCGATCCGGCGTTCGAGCACGTGGTCGAAGCCTTCCGCGACGGCGTGGGCAAAGGCGGCGCGGCGCTGGCGATCGTGGCCGACGGACGCCTGGTGGTCGACGTGTGGCACGGCACGCGCGACGAGGCGGGCCGGCTGCCGTGGGAGCGGGACACCGCGGTCAACGTCTTCTCGGTGTCCAAGGCCGTGCTCGCCACAGCCGCACACCTGGCCGCCCAGCGGGGACAACTCGACCTGGACGCCGCGGTGACGGCGTACTGGCCGGAGTTCCGGACCGACACCACCGTCGCGGACCTGCTGGCGCACCGCTCCGGCCTGCCCGCGATCCGCCGGAAGCTGCCGGCGGGCAGCCTCTACGACTGGACCGCCATGACCGACGCCCTGGCCGCCGAGGAACCGTGGTGGCCACCCGGCACCCGCCACGGCTACCACGCCGTCACGTTCGGCTGGTTGGTCGGCGAGGTGCTGCGCCGCGCCACCGGCCGGGAACCGCGCGAGCTGACCGCCGAGCTGGGCCTGTCCCTCGGGTGGCCGGGTCCAGGCGAGCCCGCGTTCGTGCTGCCGCTGGAGGGCGCGGGCATCGAACGGCTGCCCGCACCGATCGCCGTGCGGGCCTTCGCCAACCCGGCCGACCTGATCGCGCCCGGCGTGGCCAACACGGCGGCGTGGCGCGCCGCGCAGATCCCGGCGGCCAACGGCCACGCCACCGCCCGCGCGCTGGCCGACCTGTTCGGGCGGATCGGGAACCTGCTCACCCCGACCCTCCTGGCCGAGGCCACCGCGCCACACAGCGACGGCCACGACGAGGTGCTGGCCGGCCCGACCAGGTTCGGCCTGGGGTACATGCTGCCCAGCGGGCTGCGCCCGTACTCACCGAACCCGCGCGCGTTCGGCCACACCGGGGCGGGCGGGGCACTGGTGTTCGCCGACCCGGACCTGGGCATCGCGCTCGCCTACACGCCGAACCGCCTGGTCACCACGCCCACCGGGCCGGACCCGCGCTGGACGCCGATCACCGACGCCCTCTACGCGTGACGCGCTCACCCGTGACGCGCTCACCCGTGACGCACTCGCGCAACGGCGCTCGCGCGCAACGCACTCGCACGTGACGTCCTCTGCGCTGCGACATCCTCACCGACGGCTCCTGCGCCCGACGGCCACCGTGACCCATGACCCCGTGACCCGACGAACTCCGCGGTGATCCCGACAGCCCCACGGTGATGCTGACCGCTGCTCGGCCGTGGCCGCTGGGGGTCCCGCCGCGCCGCCTCCTTCTCTTCCGGCAACGACCAGGCTAGCCGTGAAGTTTCCGCAGATCTTCCATTCACGACCGGTTAACTCGATCGGGTCGCCGGGGTGTCCGGAGCACCCCCGAGCCACCAAGCCGGGGGTGCTCCGGACAGGTCTAGCGGATCATGCTTCGAACCTGCCTGGCCGCCACCGACAGGGTGGCCAGGTCCAGCTTGCTGACCCGGTTGATCTCCTCCAGCGCGGCCCTTGCCCGCCCCAGCCGGAACGAGTTGGCCTGCTCCCACTTGGCGATCTTCTCGTCCGCCTCGTCACCGGGGTCGGCGGACCGCAGCACGTCGACCGCGATCGACCGCAGCGACGAGTAGAAGTCGTCCCGCAGCGCCAGGCGCGCCAGCGCGTGCCAGCGGTTGAGGCGCTCCAGGCCGGACACCGAGCTGAGCATCCGGTCGACGTCCAGGTGGGCGGACAGCGCGTAGTACAGCTCGGCCGTCTCCACGTGCGTCCGCTCCCGGCCGGCAGTGACGCCGTCCTCGCGCTCGGCCAGCTCCGCCACCTCGGTGACGTCGAGCAGCGCGTAGGTGAACAGCAGCGCCGCGACCCGCCGCGCCAGTTGCACCGGCACGCCGTGGGAGACGAGGCGCTCGGTTGACTTGGCCCAGGACCGCTCCTCGTCGCCCTGGAGCAGGTCCGGCACGCGCGGTGCGAGGGAGGCGACCACCGGGGCGAACCGGCTGATCGTGGAGCCGACCGGCAGCGGCTGGGGGCGGTTGGTCAGCAGCCAGCGCGACGCGCGGTCGAGCAGGCGCCGGCTCTCCAGCACCATCTCGTCCTGGACCTCGGTCGGGATGGTGCTGTCCAGCGCCTGGATGTCCCGCCACAGCGACGGCAGGTCGAACACCGCCGTCACCACCGCGTACGCGCGCACGGCGTCCGTCGCGGAGGCGTTGGCCTCCTCGGCCAGCCGGAACGCGTAGGACACGCCGCCGCCGTCCACGACCTCGTTGACCAGCACCGTGGTGATGATCTCGCGGGACAGCGGGTGGCCGCCGATGGCGTCGCCGAAGCGCTCGCGCAGCTCGCTGGGGAAGTAGTCGGGCAGCTTGCGGGCCAGCACGTCGACCGAGGGCAGGTCGCCGGCCAGCACCTCCTCCTTCAGCGCCAGCTTGACGTGCGCGAGCAGGGTGGCCAGCTCGGGCGAGGTCAGACCCTCGCCGGACTTCTCCAGCGCCTTGAACTCCGCCGGGGACGGCAGGGCCTCCAGCGCCCGGTCCAGCGCGCCGCGCTGCTCCAGGTCCGCCACGAGCCGCGCGTGCACCGACAGCATCGGCGCGGCGTGCGCGCGGGACACGCCCAGGACGAAGTTCTGGGAGTAGTTGTCGGCCAGCACCAGGTCGCCGACCTCGTCGGTCATCTGCCCCAGCAGCTCGTTGCGCTGCCCGGTGTCGAGCTTGCCGTCGCGGACCAGCTCGTCGAGCAGGATCTTGATGTTGACCTCGTGGTCGGAGCAGTCGACGCCGGCGGAGTTGTCCAGGGCGTCGGTGTTGACCTTGCCGCCGGCGCGGGCGAACTCGATGCGGCCCCGCTGGGTCAGGCCCAGGTTGCCGCCCTCGCCGACGACCTTGACGCGCAGGTCGGCGCCGTTGACGCGGATCGCGTCGTTGGCCTTGTCGCCGACCTCGGCGTGCGATTCCGCGACCGCCTTGACGTAGGTGCCGATGCCGCCGTTCCACAGCAGGTCGACCGGGGCGAGCAGGATCGCCCTCATCAGCTCCGGCGGCGACAGCTTGACCACGCCCTCGGGCAGGCCGAGCGCCACCCGCGCCCGCTCGCTGACCGGGATCGACTTGACCGTGCGCGGCCACACGCCGCCGCCCTCGCTGATCAGCGAGCGGTCGTAGTCGTCCCAGGAGGAGCGCGGGAGTTCGAACAGGCGCTTGCGCTCGGCGAAGGACAGCTGGGCGACCGGGTCGGGGTCGATGAAGACGTGCCGGTGGTCGAAGGCCGCGACCAGGCGGATGTGCTCGGAGAGCAACATGCCGTTGCCGAACACGTCGCCGGACATGTCGCCGACGCCGACCACGGTGAACTCCTCGGCCTGGGTGTTGACGCCCAGTTCGCGGAAGTGCCGCTTCACGCTCTCCCACGCGCCGCGGGCGGTGATGCCCATGGCCTTGTGGTCGTAGCCGACCGAGCCGCCGGAGGCGAACGCGTCGCCGAGCCAGAAGCCGTAGGACGCCGACACCTCGTTGGCGATGTCGGAGAACGACGCGGTGCCCTTGTCGGCGGCGACGACCAGGTAGGTGTCGTCGCCGTCGTGGCGCACCACCTGCGGCGCGGGCAGGACGGTGCCCGAGCTGAGGTTGTCGGTCAGGTCCAGCAGGCCGGAGATGAACATGCGGTAGCAGGCGATGCCCTCGGCCAGGGACGCCTCGCGGTCCAGGCCCGGGTCGCCGGTCGGCGCGGGCGGCCGCTTGACCACGAACCCGCCCTTCGCGCCCACCGGCACGATCACCGCGTTCTTCACCGCCTGCGCCTTGACCAGGCCCAGGATCTCGGTGCGGAAGTCCTCGCGCCGGTCGGACCAGCGCAGGCCGCCGCGGGCGACCGGGCCGAACCGCAGGTGCACGCCCTCGACGCGGGGCGAGTACACGAAGATCTCGAACCGGGGCCGCGGTTGCGGCAGGTCCGGGATCGCGCGCGGGTCGAGCTTCACCGCCAGGTAGGGGCGCGGGGCGCCGTCGGCGTCGCGGACGAAGTGGTTCGTGCGCAGCGTCGCCTGGACGAGGGTGAGCAGGCTGCGCAGGATGCGGTCCGCGTCCAGGCTGGTCACGTCGTCGATCAGGGCGGCGATCTCGGCGGCGAGGGACTCGGTGCGGCCCTCTCGCTGGTCGTCGGCCAGGCTCGGGTCGAACCGCGCCTCGAACAGGCGCACCAGGGCCGTGGCGACCTCGGTGTGCGCGAGCACGGCGTCCTCGATGTAGTCCTGGCTGTAGGGGGTGCCCGCCTGGCGCAGGTACTTGGCGTAGGCGCGCAGCATCGACGCCTGCTGCCAGGTCAGGCCGGCCTTGAGCACCAGGGTGTTGAAGCCGTCCACCTCGGCCTCGCCGCGCCAGGCGGCGGCGAACGCCTCCTGGAAGCGGGTGCGGACGGTCTCCAGGTCCTCCCGCGACAGCTTGTCGAGGGTGAGCTGGTCGAGGCGCAGGCCGAAGTCGTAGATCCAGCACTCGGCGCCGTCGTCGCGCGCCAGCTCGTAGGGGCGCTCGTCGACCACCACCACGCCCATGCGCTGGAGCATCGGCAGCACGTCCGACAGCGTGATCCGGGCGCCGACCAGGAACAGCTTGAACCGGCGCTCGCCGGGCTCGGCCTCGCGCGGCACGTAGAACACCATGTCGAGGCCGCCCGGGGCGAGCGCCTCGATGCGCCGGTAGTCGTCCAGGCCCTCGGCGGCGGTGAAGTCCTCCTTGTACGCCTCGGGGAACGCTGCGGCGATGCGCAGACCCCGCTCGGGGGCCGACTCCGCGCCCAGCCCCTGGCCCTGCTCCAGCACCGCCTCGACCATGCGGTCGTCCCAGGTGCGGATGGCCTCGGCCAGCAGCTGCTGGAGGTAGCCGGTGTCCGGCTCGACCTGGCGCTGGGGCTCGGTGTGCACCATGAAGTGCACGCGGGCCAGCGCGGACTCGCCGATGCGGGCGCTGTACTCCAGGTTCACGCCGCCCAGCCGGTCGATCAGCACCTCCTGCATGGCCAGCCGGGAGGTGGTGGTGTAGCGGTCGCGCGGCAGGTAGACCAGGCAGGAGTAGAAGCGGCCGTAGGGGTCGCGGCGCAGGAACAGGCGCAGGCGGCGGCGCTCGGCCAGCGCGATGACGCCCGTCACGGTCTGGTAGAGGGTGTCGGGGTCGACGGAGAACAGCTCGGTGCGCGGGTAGTTCTGGATCACCTCCAGCATCTGCTGCCCCGAGTAGGAGTGCAGCGGGAAGCCCGCGCGGTGGATCACGTCGCGCACCCGGCGGTCGATGGCCGGGATGTCCAGCACGTCCTCGTGCAGGGCCGTGGTGGAGAAGACGCCGAGGAACCGGTGTTCGCCGGTGACGTTGCCGTCGGTGTCGAAGGTCTTCACGCCGACGTAGTACGGGTAGACCGAGCGGTGGACGCTGGACTGCGCGCTGGCCTGGGTGAGCACCAGCAGCTCCGGGGAGAGCGCCTGGGCGCCCGCGTCGGGTCCGGCGGTCAGGCTGCGCGCCGCGAGGCTGTCCTGTCTGAGCACGCCCAGGCCGCTGGCCAGGACCGCGCGCAGGGCGGGCTCGCCGTCGGTGGCCGGGTCGTCGCGGACCACCTCGTACCGGCGGTAGCCGAGGAAGGTGAAGTGGTCGTTGGCCAGCCAGCGCAGCAGCTTCGCGCCGTCCCCGACCTCGTGCTCCGGCAGCGGCGGCGGGGACGCCTCCAGCTCGTCGGCCAGCGTGAGGGCGGTGCCGGTCATCTTGCTCGTGTCCTCGACGACCTCGCGGACGTCGTTGAGCACGGCGTGCAGCTTGGTCTCCAGCTCACGGGCCCGCTGCGGGTCGGTGAGGAGGTCGACCTCGATGTGCATCCACGACTCGGCCAGCGCGTCGGCGGGCGGGTCGGCGGGGTCCGCGCCGGGCAGGGCCTCCTGGAGCGCGCCGGTCACCACGTCCCGGCGCACCACGACGATCGGGTGAACCACGCGCTGGACCTGCACGCCGCCGCGGGTCAGCTCGGAGGCCACCGAGTCCACCAGGTACGGCATGTCGTCGGTGATCACCTGCACCACCGTGGCCGGGCAGGCCCAGCCGTCGTGCGCGCGGGTCGGGTTGATGATCCGCACCACCGGGCGACCCGGCACCCGGGTCTCGGCGAGCTGGTAGTTCGAGCGCACCGCGCCCACCAGGTCCACCGGGTCGTCGTCGATGACCTCTTCGGCCGGGACGTGCCGGTAGTACAGGCGGATCAGGTCGGTGAGCTCGGGGGCGTTGGCGGCGGCCCGCTCGATCAAGTCGTCGCGCGCCTGCTCGGGGCTGGCGGCACGAGCCACGGCGCCGTTGCCGGTGGCGTGCTCGGATCGGGACGGGACTCCAGTCGAGGTCATGTTCAGGCGGCTCCACAGTATGCGGACAGCATCCGGTACCTCTGTGTACCGGGTCCGCGCTCCACTTAATCACATGCGCGCGAACCCGATCATCGCAACCCCACGACTGAATCGAACCACTTGACGGAAAGTGGTTATTTCACTACGGCAGGGATCATTTACCCGCTTTGTTACCGGCGGGAAACCTTATTAGAACCTCAAATTGTTTCAGGATTCGGGAAGCGTCCAGGTGTCGAAGCGGGGCGGGTCCACGCGCCGGATCGGACCGGTGGTCTCGTTGTCCGGGTCGGGCGGGCGGACGGGGGCGGGCCGGGGGGCCGTGGCGACGGGCGCGACCGACGCGTCCGGGGGGACGGGGGGAACGGGGGGGATCGGCACGGTGTCGTCGTCGGCCGGCGCGGCGTGCGCGGGGTGTGCGACGCGGTCGGGTTGCGCGACCCGGGGGGCGGGGTCGGCGGGGACGTCCTGGTCCATCTCGTCGGTCCAGCCGGCGGCCTCGTCCTCGCGGCGGGCGTCCTCGTACGCGACCAGGGCTTCGGCCAGGAGTTCGGCGAGGCTGAGGTCGCTCTTGGGGCGGCGCTCGGCGCGGGTGGTGCTCGGCAACTGGATCGGCTTGCTGATCGGCGGCAGGTCGATGGTCCTGCCCCCGACCACGACGGACCTGATGAAAGGTTCCTCCGCGCTGTCGTCCTCGACGTCGGCGGCGCCGAGGAACCCGGTCGGGTCGAGCGACTTGGGCGTGGACGGGGTGGGGGGCGTCGGGGCCGGTTCGGGCTCCGGGGCGGCGACGGGCTCGGGGGCGGGTTCCGGTTCTGGTGCCGGAGTGGGTGCCGGAGTGGGTGCCGGAGCAGGCGCGGGCACTGCCTCGGGTTCCGGTTCGGGCGCCAGGTCGGGTGCTGCCGCCGGTTCCGGCAGGAACACCGGCTTCAGGATGGACGTCAGCTCGGACGCGGACTCCGGGGGCGCGGACGCGGGTGTCGGCGACGGCGCGAACAGCGGCGCCGACAACGACAACGACGCGGGCAGCGGCCGGGGTTCGGGCCGGGGCTCAGGCCGGGACACGGGCTCCTGAACGGGCCGGGGCTCGTCCACGACCGCCGGGGAGGCCGGCTCCCCCGGCGCTCCGCTCGCGGGCGCGGATTCGGGTTTGATCTCGGTCTTGACCTCGACCTCGACGGGGACGTCATCCGCGTCATGCATGGGGAACGCGGAGGGAACAGAAGCGAAATCCGGCGGTTCGGGCACCCTCGCGGTGGGGATGACCGGGCCCTTCACAAATGCGGCGCCAAGTCCAACCGGCGGAACATCGTCCCGAATCGCGGGCTGAACCATAGTGGGCGAGTCGAACATGTCGACGGGTTCCTCGACGCGGAACCTCGCCGGCGGCTCGACCCGCCATTGCACCTGCTCGACCACGGCGTCCGCGCCGGTGACGACCTCGGGGCCGGCGGTGGGCACCGGCTCGCCGGCTCCGGGCTCGACAACATCCGTGTCGGGGACGGCCGGTACCGAGAGGTCGACGACCTCCGGCTGGTCCGAGCCGGCAACTCCGGAGGCGGGTGCTCCGGGACCGGTCGCGGTGACCGGTCCAGCGGTGGCGGGTTCAGCGGTGGCCGGTGCTCCGGTGATGCCGTCCGCACCGTCCGGAGCCCGACGTCGTCCTCCACCTCGCGGGGGGTCGAGCAACCCGGCGGCCTTCAGGCTGTCCAGCACGCTGGACGACTCGCCCGCCTGCTCGGCGGACTGGTCGGGAGTCTCCTCGGTCGCCTCCCGGGCAGCTCGCCGACGCCCGCTGCGCACCGCCCCGGCCGCAGCGATCAGCCCGGCGGCCGGAACGGTCCGGTCGCCACCGGACTTGGCGGTCGGAGCGGTGTCGGCGGAGGTGTCCTCGCCATCGGTCCAGCCCGCCCCGTCGAGAGCGGTCGGCAGGCTCAGGTCGAACGGCTCGCCGCTGCTCGGCGCGGTGCTCGCATCTGCGCCGGCCTGCACGCTCGGCGACGGGCCGTCCGGAGGCGAGGCCACGGGATCGGTAGCGGCTGCTGGAGCAGGTTCCGGCGGGAAAGGACCGCGCAGGATCGGGCTGGACAGGATCGAGCTGGGCAGGACTGGGTTGGGCAGAACGGGAGCAGGCAGAACGGGAGCAGGCAGGACAGGACCGGGCGGCGCGGAAACCGGCGGCACGGGAACCGGCGGAGTGACGCTCGGCGGAGCGAGGCTCGGCGGGAACGCGGGGCCCACCGCCGGGGCGAACAGGCCGGAACCCGGCATCACCGGCCCCGAGGTGGGCACGACCGGGTCGGGAACGGGCGCGTTCGAGCCGAAATCGGGCGCCGGCAGGCCGGAAGCAGGTGCGGCCGGGCCAGAGGTGGGCGCGGACGGCTCGACAGCGGACGCCGCCGGGCCGGAAACGGGTGCAGCCGGAGCGGCAGTGGTTGCAGCCGGTTCGGCAGCGGTCGGGCCGGCAGCGGTCGGGAGCGGGCCGGCGGTAGCCGAGGCCGGGCCCGGGGTGGGCGCGATGAGCCTGCCGCCGGGAGCGGGGGCGGCGGGGGGCTGGAGGTTCAAGCCGCCCGGGGGGGTGAGGGGCTGGGACAGGGCGGTCGGTTTCGCCTCGATGCTCCGGGCGTGTTCCGGTCGACCCTGCGTGAAGGGCAGCGGCTCTCGCGACCGCGACCCCGGCACCGCGTCCGGGGCCCGGCGGCGACCGGTGGGCTTGGACGTGTCTTGCACCTGGTCGCCCTGCCCACCCGGGTGGTCCGGCTGACCCTGCGGTCCCTGTTCTCCCTGCTCGCCCTGTTCGCCGAAGGGGTGCACCAGGCGCCAGCGGTCGGCGGCGTGCGCCCTGGCCGCCGAGATGCCCTCGACGGTCATGTCCTCCGCCGCGCGGCGGGAGCGCTTGACGCGCAGGCCCTCGTTGCGGTGGACCTGCACCGGGCGCCACTGGCGCAGCTGCTGCTGCCCGACCTCGGGCGCCGGGGTGGTGGTGTCCGGGGCCGGTGGGGCGGTGGGGGTGCCCGTTCGCAGCAGCGTGGCCAGCTGCTCGTGCAGGCTGCCGGCGGACTGGCGGTGGATCCCGGAGAACTCGGCCGCGAGCCGGGCGCGGACCGCGTAGACGGCCCGCGCGCGCCTGCGCTCGGCCGCGTGGGCGGCGCGGAGGTTCGCCAGGGCCTCGGTCAGGTCGCCGGACACCTCGTGGACGTGCGCCAGCGCCAGGAAGCTCTCGGTCTGGAGGGTGTCGAGCTGGTGGCGTTCGGCGCTGTCCGCCACGTCGCGCAGCAGGTCGCGGGCCTGGTCGACCCGCCCCGCGGGCAGGTGGACCCTGGTGGCCAGGGCCAGGCGCAGCCAACCGGCGGTGGCCGCGGAGGGCGCCCGGACGGGGCGCTCCAGGAGCGGGGTGCCCACCCGTGACGCCTCGGCCCCCTGGTTGGAGTCCAGCAGGGCGCAGACCAGCTCGACCGTGAGCCTGCCGCGGACCTGGCCGTTGTCCGACTCGGCCTCCCGGAGGCCGTCGAGGAGGGCGAGGCCCTCGCGGCAGGCGACGATCGCCTGCGGGAGGTCGCCCCAGCGGCGGTGCTGCCCCGCGGCCGCGGCGCGGAGCAGGCCGCGGTGCAGGATCGTCGTGTCGTGGTCCAGCAGCGGGTCGGCCTGGTAGAGGCGGTCGGCCTCGTCCAGGGCCTGGCCCAGGGCGGCGCCGCGGCCGACCGAGACCAGGCACTCGCCGGCCTGCACCAGGGCCGAGGCGCGCAGGCCCGGTGGCACGTCGTCCGCTTCGAGGACCGGGCGGACGGCGGCGAAGCCGGTCAGCGGCGCGCCCACCGACCTGGCGCTGTCGGCCAGCTCGACGCGGAGGCGCCAGGCCGTCTCCCGCTCACCCGCGGCCTCGGCCGCCTTGAGCGCGTCGAGCGCCCGGTCGGCGGTCTTGACGCCCCGGCCCATGCGGTTGCTCGCGAAGATGACCAGTGCCTCCGCGCGCAACCTGTCGACCTCGTCACGGCGGGCGGAGGCGAGCGCGACGGCGCGCTCGCCCAGCACCAGAGCAAGCTCCGGTGCCCGCCAACGCAGCCGCCAGGCGGGCACGACCAGCGTGCTCACCTCGACGTCCGCCTGCGCTTCGCCCCTCGCCGCCACGATGTCGGTACTCGGCTCTCAGTCCCGGGTGAGCTTGCGGTAGGTCACGCGGTGCGGGCGTGCCGCCTCCGCGCCGAGGCGCTCGACCTTGTTCTTCTCGTAGCCCTCGAAGTTGCCCTCGAACCAGTACCACTGGGCCGGGTTCTCGTCCGTGCCCTCCCAGGCCAGGATGTGGGTGGCGACGCGGTCGAGGAACCACCGGTCGTGCGAGATGACCACGGCGCAGCCGGGGAACTGCTCCAGCGCGTTCTCCAGCGAGCCCAGGGTCTCGACGTCCAGGTCGTTGGTCGGCTCGTCGAGCAGGATCAGGTTGCCGCCCTGCTTGAGGGTCATGGCCAGGTTCAGCCGGTTGCGCTCGCCGCCGGAGAGCACACCCGCCGGCTTCTGCTGGTCCGGGCCCTTGAAGCCGAACGCGCTGACGTAAGCCCGCGACGGCATCTCGACGTTGCCGACGTGGATGTAGTCGAGACCGTCGGAGACGATCTCCCAGACGTTCTTCTTCGGGTCCAGGCCGGCGCGGTTCTGGTCGACGTACGAGAGCTTGACCGTCTCGCCGATCTTCACCTCGCCCGCGTCCGCCTGCTCCAGGCCGACGATGGTCTTGAACAGCGTCGTCTTGCCCACACCGTTCGGGCCGATCACGCCGACGATGCCGTTGCGCGGCAGGCTGAACGACAGGCCGTCGATCAGCACCCGGTCGCCGAAGCCCTTCTTCAGGGACTTGGCCTCGACCACGACGCTGCCCAGGCGCGGGCCCGGCGGGATCTGGATCTCCTCGAAGTCGAGCTTGCGGGTCTTCTCCGCCTCCGCGGCCATCTCCTCGTAGCGGCCGAGGCGGGCCTTGGACTTCGCCTGGCGGGCCTTGGCGCCCGACCGGACCCAGTCCAGCTCGTCCTTCAGGCGCTTCTGGAGCTTCTGGTCCTTCTTGCCCTGGACCGCGAGGCGCTCGGCCTTCTTCTCCAGGTACGTGGAGTAGTTGCCCTCGTAGACGTGGGCCCGACCGCGTTCGAGCTCCAGG
Organism: Saccharothrix sp. BKS2; assembly: GCF_047689505.1. Lineage (NCBI taxonomy): Bacteria > Bacillati > Actinomycetota > Actinomycetes > Pseudonocardiales > Pseudonocardiaceae > Saccharothrix > Saccharothrix sp. BKS2. The sequence goes on from NZ_JAUQOL010000006.1 coordinate 429,991, forward strand.
ATCCACTGGGAGAGGTTGTCCAGGAAGTACCGGTCGTGGGTGACCGCCAGGACGGCGCCCGGGTACTGGGCCAGGTGCTGCTCCAGCCACAGGACGCTCTCGGCGTCCAGGTGGTTGGTGGGCTCGTCGAGCAGGAGCAGGTCGGGCTTGCTCAGCAGCAGCTTGCACAGCGCCACCCGGCGGCGCTCACCACCGGAGAGCACCTTCACGTCGGCGTCCGGCGGCGGGCAGCGGAGGGCGTCCATCGCCTGCTCCAGCTGGGAGTCGAGGTCCCACGCGTCCGCGTGGTCCAGCTCCTCCTGGAGGACGCCCATCTCCTCCATCAGCTCGTCGGAGTAGTCGACGGCCATCTTCTCGGCGATCTCGTTGAAGCGGTCGAGCTTGACCTTGATCTCGCCCAGGCCCTCCTGGACGTTGCCCAGGACGGTCTTCTCCTCGTTGAGCGGCGGCTCCTGCTGGAGGATGCCCACCGTGTAGCCCGGAGAGAGGTACGCCTCGCCGTTGCCCGGGGTGTCCAGGCCGGCCATGATCTTCAGCACGCTCGACTTGCCGGCGCCGTTCGCACCGACCAAGCCGATCTTCGCACCGGGGTAGAACATGATGGTGACGTCATCCAGGATGACCTTGTCCCCGTGCGCCTTGCGCACCTTCTTCATGGTGTAGATGAACTCGGCCATGCCCGCGATCGTAGAGCGGTGCCGATCGGGCCCGAACCTCGGACGCCGGCAACGACGTGACGACAACGCAGAGTTAACGCGAACGTGGGTCACCCACACCTGTCACAGGCCCTGAGGACCACCCTGGCGCGATGCCGCGACCAGCGGATCCGATCGGATGCGCGAACTGCTCGTGCTGTCAAGTCCCTCTGCCCGCGTGCGGGTCCGCCCCGAGGCGCCGACCCACGACCTCCCTCCTCCACGCTCGCAACGGCGACGACTGCCCGCCGCATTCTCCGCTGTGATTCCCGCTTGGGAAGCTCTTGTACCCCGATTGCCTCAGAACAGCACTTCGGCCACCCCCTTCGGACGTCCCGCTTCGTCCGGCCGCACCAGCGCCGACTCACCCTCCCTGCGCGGAGCCACGATTTCGGCGGAGGGGAGGTCGGCGGAGGAGGGGTCGGCGGGTGGCGCGGGAGGAGGGGCGGAGGGAGGGGCTGGAGGGGCCGCGGGAGGGTCCGGAACGAGGGCTGGAGGGTCGGGAACGAGGGCCGGCGCTGCGGGTGGAGTGGGTGGGGTCGGCGCTGCGGGTGGAGTGGGCGGGGCCGACGAGGTCGGCGCAGGGGACGAGGTGGCGGGTTCGGGGGTGGTCGGGGCCTTCTTCGAGGTCGCGCGGGACGTTGGAGCGGGACGTTTCCGGCCGGTGGGGGCAGGATCGGCAGGAGCTGGACCGGCAGGAGCAGCGGAGGCCGCACCACCTGCCTGGGCCGCAGCGGTGGGGGCGGCAGGAGCAGGACCAGCTGCTGGAGCGCCGGCGGCGGAGGCCGCAGGGGCAGCGGCGGCGGCGAGGGCGACGGCAGGGGTAGGGGCGGCGGCGAGAGCAGCAGCAGGGACGGCGACAGCGGCGGCAGGGGCGGCGCTCGTGGGCTGGTCGGCCAGCGCTTCTCCCGGCGTCGCCCTCATCCGCACGGCGCGGGCCGTGCACAGGGCGAGGTTCGGGCCGATCGCGGTCGCCTCGATCTCCACGAGCTGCCGGATCTTCCCGTCGTCCCGCAGCTCCTTGATCGACATCCGGCCGGTGACCACCACGGGGTCACCCCGGTTGAGCGAGTTGTACGCGTTGTCGGCGAGCGCCCGCCAGCAGTTGACCGACAGGAACATCTGGCTGCCGTCGGCCCAGCCGCGCTGCTCCTGGTCCCACCGCCGCTCGGTGGTGAACAGCCGGAAGTTCACCCGGCTGAAGCCCGTGCCGACCTCGTGGCGCGTGACCTTGCTGGCCACGTTGCCGCACACGGTGACGCGGGTCTCGTTGTAGGCCATGACCGCCTCCTCTGGTTGATCGCCTGGGACCAGGTTGCCCAGTGCGGGGGAGACGGGAAAGCGCGGGAACGCGACCTGTGGACAACTCACGATCGGGTGACAGAATCAATGAGTGAGCACTCACTCGTTGACATGAGTGAGGACTCACTCATAAGCTGGCCCCATGCCCGAGGAGACCACCCCGCGCCGCAGGCGAGCACCGGCGATGAGCCCGGAGGACCGCCGCGAGGCGATCGTCCAGGCCACCGTCCCGCTGCTGTTCACCCACGGTGCCACCGTGACGACCAGCCAGATCGCCCAGGCGGCCGGCATCGCGGAGGGCACGGTCTTCCGGGCGTTCAAGGACAAGCAGGAGCTGATCCGCACCTGCGTGCAGGCCATCCTCGCGGCCGACGCCGAGCTGGAGCTGATCGACGAGGCCCGCGCGGCGAGCACCCTCGCCGCGCGCCTGTCCTGGGCCATCAGCGCCGTCTCCGGCTACCTGGACCGCATGTGGGCGCTGGCCGGCGTGCTGCGCGAGTCCGGGTTCGACCCGCGCGAGAAGCACGGGGAGCACGGCGAGCACCACGGCCCGCAGGCGGAGATGCAGCGCCTCTCCGAGCGCGTGGCCTCGCTGTTCGGCCCCGAGGACCACCTGCGCGTCGACCCGTCCCTGGCCGCCCGGCTGCTGCTCGGGCTCGTGTTCACCAACCGGATGCAGGGCAGGGGGTTCGGCGACGCCACGGCCGACGTCGACCGGCTCGTCGAGGTGTTCCTGCACGGCGCACTGAGGGGAGACCAGTGAACGACCTCATGATCGAGGCGACGGACGTCGACAAGGCGTTCGGCGCGCACAAGGCGCTCGACGGGGTGAGCGTCGCCGTGCCGGGAGGCACGGTGCTCGGCCTGCTCGGCCACAACGGCGCGGGCAAGACGACCCTGGTCAACGTGCTGACCACGCTGCTCCCGCCGGACGGCGGGCACGCCAGGGTGGCCGGGTTCGACGTGGTCCGGGAGGCGCACCGGGTGCGCGGCCGGATCGGGCTGACCGGCCAGTTCGCCGCCGTGGACGAGCAGCTGTCCGGCCTGGACAACCTGGTCCTGATCGCCCGCCTGCTCGGCGCGTCCCCCCGGGAGGCCCGGGACCGGGCCCGCGAGCTGCTGGAGCTGTTCGGCCTCGCGGACGCGGCGAAGCGGGCGTCCCGCACCTACTCCGGCGGTATGCGCCGGCGCCTGGACCTGGCCGCGAGCCTGGTCGGCCACCCCGAGGTGATCTTCCTCGACGAGCCGACCACGGGCCTGGACCCGGCCGGCCGCCTGGGCCTGTGGGAGATCGTGGAGGGGCTGGTCGACGACGGCACCGCGGTCCTGCTCACCACCCAGTACCTGGACGAGGCCGACCGCCTAGCCGACTCCATCACCGTGCTCTCGCAGGGCCGGGTCGTCGCCTCGGGCACCAGCGCCGAGCTCAAGGCCCAGGTCGGGCAGCGCACCGTGACCGTCACCCTGGCCGACGTCGCGGACGTGCCCAAGGCCGCGGAGTCGCTGGAGCGGGCGGGCCTCCAGCCCGTCGCCGCGGCGAACGCGCTCACCGCGCCCGTCACGTCGTCCCGCGAGATCGCCACCGTGGTCCGCGCCCTGGACGAGGTCGGACTGGAGGCCACCGAGCTGGCCCTGGGCGAGCCGACCCTCGACGACGTCTACCTCTCCCTCGCCCACCAACCGCACGCGGCCTGAACAGGAGCCCAGGACATGACCACCCTCGCCGCCACGCGGACGCACTGGCGCGGCACCGGCTTCGGCACGCAGGTGCTCGTGCTGACGCAGAGATCGCTCCGCGCGCTGGTCAGCGACCCACGCATGATCGTCTTCAGCGTCCTCCAACCGCTGATCATGCTGACCCTGTTCAGCCAGATCTTCGCCAGCGTCGCCGCCGCGCCCGGCTTCCCGCAGGGCGTGGCCTACATCGACTTCCTGATGCCCGCGATCCTGGTCAACACCGCCATGCAGTCCTCGCTCCAGGCGGGCGTGGGACTGGTCACCGACATGAAGAACGGCGTGCTGGCCCGGTTCCGCTCGCTGCCCGTCCAGCCGGGCTCGGTGCTCGTCGCCCGCAGCCTGTCCGACCTGGTCCGCACGACCGCGCAGCTGCTGCTGATGCTGGTGTTCGCGGTCGCGGTGTTCGGCTTCTCCCCCGCCGGCGGCCTCGCCGGGATCGCGGGCGCGCTGGCGCTGGCGCTGGCCGTCTCCTGGGGCCTGGGCTGGGTGTTCCTGGCCATCGCCACGTGGCTGCGCAACGCCGAGCTGATGCAGACCGTCGGCTTCCTGGCGATGTTCCCGCTGATGTTCGCCTCCAGCGCCTACGTGCCGATCAGCGGCCTGCCGGGTTGGCTCCAGGCCGTCGCCCACGTCAACCCGCTGACCTACGCGGTGGACGCGGCGCGCGCCATGGCGCTGGCCCACCCCGTCACCGGCGTGGTCGGCGCGCTGGTCACCAGCGGCGCGCTGGCCGTCGCCGGGTGGGCGCTGGCGGTGAAGGGCTTCCGGCGCCCGCTCTAGCCCGGTCCCCGCTCTAGCCCTTCCCGGACATCTTGCGCAGCATCGCATTGTACGCGGCCAGGTCCGCGTCGCCGTCCGCGTCCGCCCGCCGGTCCGCCCGGCGGGCGTCGCGGCCGTCCGAGCGCGCCCACTGCACCAGCAGCGCGACCATCACCACCAGCAGCGGCAGCTCGCCCGCCGCCCACGCGATGCCGCCGCCCAGCCGCTGGTCGTCCAGCAGGGACGTCACCCACGGCAGGCCCAGCGAGCGGTAGAAGTCGTCGCCGATCACGGTCTGCGAACTCATCAGCACGATGCCGAAGAACGCGTGGAACGGGATCGAGGCGAACAGCAGCCCGAGCCGGCCCAGCGGCGGCAGCCGGTTCGGCGACGGGTCGATGCCGATCACCGGCCAGTAGAAGACGTAGCCGACCAGGAGGAAGTGGGCGTTCATCGCCAGGTGCGCCCAGTGGTAGTCCAGCGCCCAGTCGAACAGGCCCGAGAAGTACAGGCCGTAGAACGAGCCCACGAACAGCGCCAGCGCCACGAACGGGTTGGTCAGCAGCTTCGCCACCGGCGAGTGCACGAACGCCAGCAGCCACTCGCGGGGCCCCGGCGGGTTGCCCCTGCCGGCGGTCGGCAGCGCCCGCACCGCCAGCGTCACCGGGCCGCCCAGCACCAGCAGGATCGGCGCCAGCATGGACAGCAGCATGTGCGCCTCCATGTGGACGCTGAACATCGCCGGCGCGTACCGGCCCACGCCGGACGACGTGGCGAACAGCACGGTCAGGCAGCCCGCCACCCACGCCACCGTGCGGCCGACCGGCCACGCGTCGCCGCGCTTGCGCAGCCGCCGCACCCCCAGCAGGTACAGCACCGCCAGCACCACCGCGGCGGTGCCGAAGACCAGGTCGAAGCGCCAGTCGAAGAGCAGGCGGAACGCCGTGGGCGCGCCGTCCAGGTCGTAGCCGACGCGCAGCTCCACCCGGCTGGGCAGGGTGCGGCCCTCGGCGGGCGGCGGCGTGCGGCTCAGCGCGGCGGCCAGGCCGATGGTGGCGAACATCAGCAGGACCTCGACGCCCGCGAGCTTGAGCAGGGTGCGCCCGGACCCGGTGGCGACGACCTGCTTCACGCCCCGCTCGCGCTGGAACCAGCCGATCACGCCCAGCACGGCCAGGGCGAGCGTCTTGCCCAGCAGCAGCAGGCCGTAATCGCTGGTGAACAGCTGGTTCAGCGGCAGCCGCACCCACGCGTTGACCACGCCCGAGACCGCCATCACGATCCAGCAGACCAGGGCCAGCCGGGAGAACCGGGTGGTCGCCAGCGCCAGGTGGTCGCCGCCGCGGCGGCCGTGCGCGAGCAGGGCGATCAGGCCGCCGACCCACAGCGCCGCCGCGAGCAGGTGGTAGAGCAGGCTGTTCGTGGCCACGTCGTGCGAGCCGCCGCCCGAGGAGTGCCCGGTCACCGCCACCGGCACCAGGGCGAACAGCGACAGGAAGAACAGCGCCGTCGTCCAGCCCCAGGACAGCGCCAGCCGGCAGCCCAGGGCCAGCACCGCCACGACCACCGCGGTGACCACCCACGCCTTGGACTGCTCCACCAGGTCCGCGACCTTGAACAGCACCGAGGGCTCCAGGAACGTGGTCACCGGCTGGCCCAGCGCGTCCGCCACCGTGAACGGCACCGCGAGCACCGAGCCCAGCGTCCACACCAGCGCCGCCCACGCGGCCGTGCGCAACGCGGCGTAGCCGTCGGCGGCCAGCGTGCCGCTGTCCTGCGGTGGGACCAGGAACGCCGCCAGCAGCAGGGAGCCGATGGTCACCACCGCGGCCGACTCGGTCAGCACGCGCACGACCATCAGGCCCGAGGTGTCGCCGCCGGTGAGCGCCAGCAGGCCCGCCGTCAGCAGCGCGGCTATGGCCGAGCCGACGACCAGCAGGGGGATCAGACCGGTGCGCTGCGTTCGGGTGGGCGCTTCAGTGGTCACGGGACGAGGGTAGGCGGCGGGGGCGCGGTGCCACCAACCGCCGGACGTGCGCAGATCGCACCCACTACCGTTGCCGGGCGTGACCGGTTCCCGCGCGGCGCTCCTGGCCGTCCTCGTCCTGACCCTGTCCGGCGGGTGCAGCTACTCCGTCCACGGCACGGCGGTGCCGGGGGCCGGGGAGACGACCTCCGCCCCGGGGCCCACCGCCCCCGGGACGCCGCGGATCGCGCGCCCGCGGACGGTCGTCGGCGTGGAGCCGTGCGGGCTGCTCACCGCGGACGACCTGCGGTCGATCGGGGCGTTCAAGAAGGAGCCCGCGCGCAAGGACGACCTGATCCAGGAGTCGTGCCAGTACGTGCTGGACGACGGCTCGTTCGCCGGGCGCACCGTCGTCGCCGCGCTCTACCAGAAGTACCAGGACGTGCGGTCCCGGCAGGCGAAGGGCCGCGAGGTGGTCGTCGACGGGCACTCGGCCTGGGTGTTCTGCGAGGTCAGCGGCGGCTCGATGGCGTGCACGGCGACGCTGGCCGTGAACGCCAACCGCAGCGTCCTGGTCGCGATGACCCAGCCCGGCGGGGTGGAGGAGCAGATGCTGTCGGTGATGCAGCCGCTGCTCAAGGCCGCGCTGAACCGACTGCCCGCCGCGTGACCTCGCGGTCGCGGGAGCGCCGCGCCAGCCACACCGCGGGCACCATCATGGCGATCACGAACGCCACGAAGCCCAGCGACACCGACAGGTTGCCGACGTGGGCGATGCCGCCGACCAGCGGCGGACCCACCAGGAAGCCGGTGTAGGCGACCGTCGTCACCAGGCCGATCTCGCGCTCGCCGCCGGTGCCGTCCTCGCGGCGGCCCGCGTCGCCCGCCAGGTCCATGATCACCGGGAAGGCGAACGCCAGGCCCAGGCCGACGAGGCCGAAACCGACGTAGCCGGTCGCCGCGACCGGGACGAGCACGACCAGCGCCAGGCCCGCCGCGGCCACCACCGCGCCGCCCGCGAGCAGGCGGTACGGGCCCAGCCGGCGCTGCACGGACTCGCCGAACAGGCGCGCGACGGCCATCGCGATGGAGAAGCCGACGTAGGCGGCCGCCGCGGCGCTCTCGCTCAGGCCGCGCTCGTTGACGAAGAACAGCGCGGACCAGTCGGAGGTGGCGCCCTCCGCGATCGCGGAGAACAGCGTGATCGTCGCCAGCAGCCACAGCAGCGGGCGCTTGACCACGGGGCGGTCGTCCGCCGACGCGGCGCCGGTCTCGCCGGTGGCCCCCGGCACGGCCCGCAGCACCCAGGCGATGGCGACCACGCCGACGACCGCGGCGGTGAGCAGGTGGCGGGTCAGGTCCCAGCCGACGCCCGCGGCCACGGCCGCGCCGAGCGAGCCGATCAGGCCGCCGACGCTGAAGCCCGCGTGGAACTGCGGCATCAGCGGGCGGTCCAGGGCGCGGGTGACGGCCACCGCGGCGACGTTCATGCCCACGTCCAGCATCGCGCCGCACGAGCCGAGCACGAACAGGACCAGGCCCAGGTGCAGCGGCGTCGTGGCGAGGGTGAGCGAGGGCACCGCCACCGCCGTGATGGCCGCGCCCACCAGGACCAGGCTGCGCGCGCCGACCCGCGCGCAGATCCGGGCCGCGAACGGCGCGGTGAGCGCGAGGCCGACGCTGGCGCCCAGCAGGGCCAGGCCGAGGGTCGCCTCGGTGGCGCCGACCTGGTTGGCCAGCGCGGGCATCCGGGCGGCCCAGGACAGGAACATCGCCCCGTTGAACAGGAACACCGCGAAGACGGCGAGGCGTGGCGTGGGCATGGTGACGAGTGTGACTGAAGCGCTTCAGAACGTCCACTCCGATACCTGGTTAGGCTCCTCACGTGGACCGCCCCCGGAAGCCGACGCTCGACACGGTCGCCAGTGCCGTCGGCGTGTCGCGCGCGACGGTCTCCAACGCCTACAACCGGCCGGACCAGCTGTCCGCCGCGTTGCGCGAGCGCATCCTGGCCGCGGCCGCCTCGCTGGGCTACGGGGGGCCGGACCCGGTCGCGCGCAGCCTCGCGACCAGGCACAGCGCGGCGGTCGGTTTCATGCTCGGGCAGCAGCTGTCCACGTCGTTCTCCGACCCGGCGCTGTCGATCGTGCTCGACGGGCTGGCCTCGACCGTGGACGGGCACGACCACTGCCTGGTGCTGATGCCGGGCAACGACCGGGGCGGACCGCGACCGGAGACCGTGGCGCGGGCGCAGGCCGACGTCGTGGTGGCCTACTCGCTGCCGGACGACGCGCCCGCCCTGGCCGCCGTGCGGGCGCGCGGGCTGCCGATGGTGGTGATCGACCAGCCCGTGCTGCCGGACACCGCGCGGGTCGAGGTGGACGACCTCGGCGGGGCGCGGCTGGCCGCCGAGGCGCTGCGCGACCTGGGGCACCGCCGGTTCGGCGTGCTGACCTTCGCGCTGCGCCCGGACGGGCACAGCGGGCCGGTATCGGCCGAGCGGCTGGCGGCGGCGCCGTTCCGGGTCACCCGGGACCGGCTGCACGGGTACCTGGAGGTGGCCGGCCCGCAGCCGATCTGGGAGTGCGCGCGGAGCAGCCGTGAACCGGGGCGCGAGGGCGCGCGCGAGCTGCTGTCCGCCTCCCCCCGGCCGACGGCGCTGCTGTGCGCCTCGGACGAACTGGCGTTCGGCGCGCTCCAGGCGGTGCGCGACCTCGGGCTGCGGGTACCCGACGACGTGTCCGTGGTGGGTTTCGACGACGTGCCGGCGGCCGCGCACGCGGATCCGCCGCTGACTACGGTGCGTCAACCCCTGACGGAGAAGGGGCGGCGCGCCGGCGAACTGGCGCTGCGCCTGCTGGACGGCGCCAGACCGAGCGGACCTACAAGACTGCCCGTTTCCCTGGTCGCCCGCGAGTCGACGACGGCTCTGACGTGATGCACGTCACTTTTTAGCCGTTCTGATCACACTTCTGGCGCGGGATGGAAACGCGAAGCATCGTCCGGACGATGTGTCCGGTGGGACCGACCTCGCAGCTACGGCGCGTGGCCGGCACCCCGAGCCTCCGTAGCTCAGTGGAGAGAGCGAGGGACTTCTAATCCCGAGGTCGCAGGTTCGAATCCTGCCGGGGGCGCAACAGCGCAGGTAGTGACGGTGGGGCCGATCTTCGGTCAAGATCGGCCCACGTCAAACCCACATGATTCACTTCTCCGGTCCGAGACCTTCCAGGGCGTCAGCCGCGGCTCGCCCGACCGTCCGGCGGTTCATGTAGACGTCCTGGGTCATGCTCACCTGAGCGTGGCCGAGGTAGTCCGCGATCTCCCGCGCCGACAGGCCCGCCTCGTCCAACCTGGTCGCCACCAAGTGTCGGAAGGCGTGCGGGTGCAGCCCTTCCCAGTCCGTTCCGGCAAGCGCCCGCCGCAGGCTCTTGCGGGTGTTGTCGGGATCACGCAGCGAGCCAGCAGCCGAGGCGAACACCCATTCAGCCGAGGTATCCGTCAGCCGTTTGCCGATCACCCGTGCCGCCCAGCCCGGCACCTTGATCGTCCGCATACCCGCCGCAGACTTCGTGTGCGCCTGGACGAACAGGCCCACACCGGCCTCCCGAATCACGGTGCCTTCCAGCCGCAGCGTCCGAGCCTCCACGTCAACCCGCGACCAGTCCAGCGCCAGCAGCTCACCGATCCGGGCACCGGTCGCGGCCAGCACGTCGACCAGGTCCACGAGGTCGGCCCGCTCCCCCACCGGTGAGTCGACGAGGAACGCCCGCAACCGCAGGTACTCGTCCCAGGTGATCTCGGTGAGTTTCTTCGAGGCTTCCCGCGGCTTCTTGCTCGTGCCCAGCGCGCCGATCTCCCGGACCGGGTTGGTGTCCAGCGCGCCGTACCGAACGGCCAGGCCCATGACGCCGGTCAGGACGACCTTGGCGTGCTTGGCGCTACCCAGGCCCGCCCGGTCGCGGATGGCCCTCAGGACCCGCTCGGCGGTGGCAACGGTGATCTCCCGCACGGTCAGTTCACCGACCGCCTGGACCAGGTCGCGGTTCCAGCTCTCCCGGTACGTGCGTCTGGTCCTCAGCGCCTTGCCCGACTCGTCCAGCTCCCGCAACCACATGTCCGCGACGGCCGCGACCCTGGTCCGGTCGGTGACCTCCTCCCCCACCACCGCGCGTGCCCGGTCGCGGAGGGCTACCCGCAGGTTGTTCTTGGCGTTGGTCTCGCTCGTGCCCACCCGTTCCACCGGGCGCAGCACGCCGTCGTAGTCCCGGTAGTTCGTGATCGCCCGCCACTTGCCGCCGGGCATCGGGTAGCACCTGATCTCGCCATGCGTGCCCACCGGCAGCCGAGGACGCGCCATCAGGCCACACCGCTCGGTTGGGCGTCGACCCAGGCCCGCACCTCGTCCGGGACGAACCGGACGTACTTGCCGATGCGCTTGCCGGGTGGGCCGTAGTTGCGGGTGCGCCACTGGTAGAGGGTGTTGACGGGTACGCCGAGGAAGTCGGCGACCTCCCGCATTCCCCAGAGCTTGCTCATGCGGTTACCTCCTTGTCGTACTTGCGTCGGCGTTGTTCGCGGGTGCCTTCGGCGATGGCGAGCGCGAGTTCGCGTTCGGCGTCGGTGTGGTGACCGGAGCCGGTGTAGGTCCAGTCGTGGACCAGCAGGACCGAGGTGGGTTCGTGGCCGAGCTGGTCGAGCAGTTCGGCGGTGCGGTGGGCGCGCCGTTCCCCACGGATGGCTTTGAAGCTGGTCGAGTAGGTCGGCGACTTGGAGAGGAAGTGCCCGCGGAAGGCGAGCATGTGTGCCCAGCGCCGCAGCTTGAGGTCGACGTACTGGTCGAGGTCGCCGAGGTCCCAGGCGGTTTGGATGATGCGGCGGTGGTGGGCGGAGACCTTCAGGTGGTCGATGTCGAGTTGGTCGCGGATGGGGCGGTCTGCGGCTTCGCTCTTGCCGGTGCCCTTGGTGGCGTACTTGGCGACGTAGGCGGCGAGGCGGGATTCGCTGATCTCGCCGTCCTGCTCGACCTGGTGGGCGTCGGCGGGGCGGATGCGACGCACGTCGACCTGCGTCCCCCAGCTCAGCGTCATGACCGAGCCGTCCGGGCGGGCCTGGTCGACCTGGACCGAGCGGGCGGCGGTGGTGAAGGCGTGCTCGACGAGTTCGGCGGTGGCCCAGGCCGGGGCGGGGTCGTTCGCGCCGTCGGGGCCGTCGACGCGCAGGACGGCGTGGAAGTGGACCAGGCCGCGCCGCTGGTACTCGGCGACCTTGGCGAACGACACCCGTGCGTGCAGGCGGAACTCGCGGACGGTGAGCCCGGCGGCGTGGGCCAGGGCGCGGCGCAGGGCGATGGTGAGCCGGTGCCAGAGCTTGCCCGCGTTGGCCTGCCAGAGCACCGACCCGACGTAGTCGTAGGCGTCCGCGTCGATCGGCGAGCCCAACCGGGGGTCGGCGTCATGGTGGTAGTCGCCGCACGCACAGGGGCGGCGCTTGCCGGTACGGGTGAGGGGCTGGTTGTGGACCGCGCCGAACGAGGGGGCGGTCACGGTGGCGAACAGCCGCGGCTTGGTGGTGACCGAGCTGGGGACGCCCTTGGAGCCGCCGGAGAGGCCGGCGTGCATGAGGTGGTAGGCATCGGCGGCGTAGCGGTCGGAGCAGGCCGGGCAGACGGACTCGCGGCGGTTGCCGCAGGGTGCCATGACGTCGCCGCCGTGCCAGTCGAGCAGGGCGCCGGTGGTGGCGTGCTGGACCTGCCAGGCACCGGTGAGGCGGACGGGTTGGGCGCATCCGCCGATGGCTGCGACCTTGGCGCGCCAGTCGCGGTAGTCGGAGGCGCGCAGACGGGCGGTGATGCGGTCTTCCAGGGTGAACAACGGGGCACCTCCTTCGAGGGCGTCAGGGGTGGGAAGACGGAGAAGGGCGGGACGCGACCGTGGGGAGTGGTCGCGTCCCGCCCCATGTGGAGCGACCGGCCGTAGGGGTCGGCGATCGGCCGCTCGTGGTCAGGCGGCGAGGTGGTCGGCGACGCGGGCGGCGAAGGCGTCCGGGACGCGCAGCAGGTCGGCGACCTCGTCGGCGTCGAGCGGACGGCCCAGCTCGCTCATGCGGGCGGTGAGGGCTTGACTCATGTGCGGGGGCAGTCGCAGCGCGGAGACCGCCCGGGGCGGATCGGCGACCACGGCAGCAGGCAGGGGCACAGGAGCGGGCTCGGGGGCGGTCTGCGACGCGGGAGCGGGTTCGATCGGCGCAGCGGTGTCCGCAGAAGCGGTATCGGCCGGTGCCGGGAGGGCGTTGAGGGCGTTGTCCCGGGCGGTGATGCAGCGGGCCTGCATGACGGGCATGACCTCCGCGAGCAGGAACACCACCAAGGGGATGAGCAGGTGGAGGAAGACGTTGCCGGGGTTGACCGGGCCCTCGGACGGAGCCAGGGCGGACCAGGCGTTGGTGATCAGGGTCGCGCCGAGCAGAACCCATTTCAGGCCGGTGACCCAACGACTGTCGACGTCGATCCCGGCGGCGATCATCTGGGCTTCCCAGCGCAGGAGGTTGATCAGGATTCCGGCGAGGGCGGGTTCGACCAGCCACGCGCCCCACCACAGCGGGTCGGACAGCGGCAGGCTACCGGCGAGGAAGTCGTGAACCCCGGTGGTGGTGAACCCCAGGCCGATGGCGAGGAAGAACCACATGGTGCGGGTGACCGACACGCGGAAGCGTTCCGCGGTGACCGCGCTCAACAGGGGATCGGCGGACAGGGCGTGCACGTCGTGCGCTTCGGCGAGCTTGGAGCGCAGCCGACGCACCGCCCGGGTGCCACCACGCCGGTCCGGGGTGACGTTGTCCGGACCGGCGTGGTGGGCGCTGTTGTTGCGGCGCAACAGCTTCACCGCAGTTCACCTCCTTTCGGGGGCGGGCGGGCTACTGGCCGCGTGCGGCGCGCACGAGCAAGCGGGCCAGGGCGGTGAGGACGAGGGCGAGGACGGCCGCGCCGAGCCAGCCGAACAGCGCCCACATGACCACCAGCGAGACGACCGAGACGGCCAGGACGGCGACGAGCAGGGGCAGGGTGGAGCGCTTGACGGGGATGACGACCTGGAGCTGCATCTAGGCCACGTCCTTTCGGGACTGCTCACGGTTGGTGCGCGGGTAGTAGGTCTGGTTTCGGGCCGAAGCGGTCTGTCCGCCGACGACACCGGAGGCGTAGAAGCGACGGGAGCGGGTGACCGACTCCCAGTCGTGGTTGTCGGCGCGGCACCGGTCGAGCACCGGACAACCGGCGCACAGGTCGAGGGCGTCGGCGGTGGCGGCGGAGTCGAAGAACAACGCGGGATCGGAGTCAGCGCACGCGGCGTCAGCTCGCCAGGCCGGGGGACGACCGGAGGAGCCGAACAGGGCGAGCATGAGCGCCCGGTGGCCGACGTAGCCGGGGTGGTCGGTCGGGTCGGACGGGCCACGGCCGTAGCGGTTCACGCGGCCACCTCCAGACCGGCCGGGAGGGCGCGGGAGGCGGTGACCAGGTGGGCGACCTCGTCGTAGGTGACGGGTTCGGTGTCGTGTTCGGCGAGCCGGAACACCCCCGCCAGGGTGGCGACGCGGGTGGGGCCGAGGTCGGCGAGGTGGGCGGCGAGGCCGGAGAGCGGCACCGAGCAGGCCAGGCCGAGGGAGACGCCCGCGGGCGTTCGACCGGTGGCGGCCAGGGCCAGGACGCCGCCGGGTCGGTGGGTCCACGCCAGGCTGACGCCGTCGAGGCCGAGGCACCACAGCAGCACGGCGGACAGCAGGTCCGGGGCCGGGCCGGTGGTGAACTCGGCGTGCGCCGAGCAGGACCGGGTGGAGATCACCAGCCGATCAGGGCGGGGCAGGTTGCGGGAGCGCATCACGCCGCGCAGGGTGCGCAGGATGCGGTCCAGTGAGCGGGAACCGTTGGCGGACATGGCAAACAGACCTCCCTTTCGGGTAAGCAAGCGAGCGAGCGGGGTGGGTCAGGAGACGGCGCGCAGGCCAGGCGAGCGGACGAACGAGACCAGCTCGGAGAGTTGGGCGTCGTCGGTGTAGGCGATGCGCACCCGACGCGGCTGCGGACGCCGCGGGGCCTTGGCGAAACCGATCCCGGCGGTGTCCTCACCCTCGGGAATCTCGTCGGCGACCGCGCCGCGCTTGCGCATCCCGTCCCCCAGCACCATGTCCGGGTGGCCGGAGTCGGTGACCCGCAGGCACACCCGGTGCGGCAGCAGCTCCCGGATCGGCACCGTGTCCTTGGTGGGCTCCTGCACGAACGCTTCCAGCACGTCGTGCGTGGTGCGGCCCATCGAGGCGATGATCGCGGCCTTCTCGGTGATCGAGTGCGCGTAGTCCGGCCGATACGACAGCATGTAGCCGATCTCGTCGAAGATCAGCCAGTCCACCGGGTAGTCCTCCGACAGCGGCGCTTTGCGCAGCTTCTCGCGCTGCATCCGCTTCTGCTTGCGCTCCATGTTGTCCACGAACGCCTCGATCAGCTCGTGCGCGTCGGTGGGGTTGTCGGCGTAGCGGCCGTCCAGGATGGGCTTGGCCCAGGCCCACTCCAGCATCTTCGGGTCGATGATCCACGGCCTCACCAGCCCGGCCCGGATCAGCGGGGCCACCTGACGAAGCCGCTGCGCCGGGATCGAGTTCTTCCCCGCACCGGTCGCACCAGCCCGCAGGAAGTGAGTGCCGAACAGCGGCTCGCGGTAGTCGCGGCCGAACTCGTCCTCACCCAGGTACAGCGCCATCGGGTCCACGTCGCCCACGTCGTCGGGCATGTCCGGCGACGGGATCATGTGCCGGAACGGCTCGTCACGCTGCACGATGAACACCACCTGACCGGGCCGGTCACGCTCGACCGCCACCCGCTCGGCCCGCAACGTGTCCGCCAACTCCTCTGCCTTGTCGACCACCGAGCGCACCGACTGCCCCGGCACCAGTCGCACCCGCACCGTGTCGATCGAGGGCGACCACGACCGCACCCGCACCACCCGAGGCACCAGCACCCGACCCGTGCGGGGGTGGGTACGGGTCAGGTCGCAGGCACCCATCAGGTCCGCCCAACGACGCCCGACGTAGGCACCCGCCCAGCGGCGACGCCACGACCGCAGTACCGGCGCGGCGAGCGTGTCGAAGGTGTCCGGGTGACCCCGGTACCACGCGCCCACGCCCAACCCGACCGCGCCCGCGGCCACACCCACCGGGGTGGGACCGAACTCGCCCACCACCGCCAACGCGGCCACCGGGGCACCGGTCATGCCGGGGTGGCGCACCATCCAGCACACCGCCCGGAACTCCCTGCCCGGGTTACGGCGCGAACTACCTCTCGACTGACCGAACATGACCATTCCTTTCCGTCCGTTACCCGATGTGTGCCGGTCCGGACACAGCAACGGCCGACCACCCGTGAATGGAGTGGTCGGCCGCACCGAATCCGGACGCGCGTTACTCGCTCGTCGTCTTCTTCCTGCGCTTGGTCGCGTTCTCGTCCAACATGCCCCGCGCGTAGGACAACGCGGTGGTCAACGTCGCCACATCCTTGGTGAACTCGTCGTGCAGCCTCTTGAACCCCTCCCGGCGGGCCGGGATGCCCTTCACCGCCTCCCGCAACTGCTTCATAGCGGTGTTGACCTCGCTGATGGCGTTGTCCAACTGACGCGACACGTCACACCTTCCATTCCCGGGACTTCAACTCGGCCTCGTACTTCTGCGCCTGCTCCTTGAGCGCTTCCAGGCTGCGCAGCGCCTTCTTCAGCATCGCGCGCAACTCGTCGGGCCTGGCCACCCGCCACGACCCCGCCGGGACGTTCGTCGGCTTCATCCGCTCGATCAGCTTCCGCACCTGCGGGAACTGCTCCGTAGTGAAATCGATCGCACCCACGAACTCGCCGTACTTCTTCACCGCACGGGCGTTGAGAATGTCCGCCACCGGTCACGCTCCCTTCTGATCAGCCGCAGCCGCCCACGTCTGGGGCACCCGCAGCGCGGCCCACCGGCTCAGCGTCCTCTTGGTCGACAAAGGCACGTTGACCCAGGTCACCGAGATACGGACCGCGCCGCACAGCATGGTTTTCGTCTTGCCGCCACGGGTGAACATGCCGCTGTCGAGCAGTTGCAGCACCACCCCGGCCTCCCACAACGGCACCGGACGCATTCGGTTCGGGTCCACCAATTGGTAAACCTTCGACTTCGCGCCGAGCAGGTACGTCGTGCCGTCCACCCCACGTTGCGCGACCTTGCGCACCTGCTCCATGTCGTTGCTGATCCGCCGCGACGTGTCCTTCGACAACGACACGTCGAGAACCTCGTTGCCGAACAGGTCCTCACTCACCGGGACCACCGCCGTTCCGCATGGACACGAACCGGCGCAACACGTCCAACTCGATTGGTTCCCCATACGCGGATCGCGGCAGCTCCAGCCAGCCGAGCAGGCCGGGCACCACGTTCCACACAGTCGCCGTACCGCTTCCCAACGAACCCGTCACGTAGACGAACGCCTGCCCCTTGATGTCCGACACCGTGACACACTGATTCGCCAGGCTGTCCGCCCACACCAACAGATCTACCGCAGACGCATCATGAACAAGCTGCAAATCGTTTCCCCGCACCCACACCGGATGCAGGTGCGGATTGGCTGTCAAGTGCTGCGCCACCGCGAACAGCAGCGCAGCCTGCCGCAACGCCAGAGTTACCTCCACCGTCGCCACACCGACTCTCCTTCCAAACACGCAACAGGTCTCAGAATCGTTTCGCGTCTACGCCGAAACCTCGATCACCTGCACCGTGCGCGTGTACTCCCCGGTGTGGTCCTTGCACTGCATGTCCATCCGGCGGGCCGACACCGTGAACTCACCGGTGCCGATAAGCTCGCTCACCGCCCGGTCCTCCCAGTACGGAACGGGCTCCATCTCCCGCTGCGACACCATGCGGTAGATACGACGCGGAGTGGCCACCAGATACGGGCGATCACCAAGCGCCTTGCGGACCACCGAAACGATTCCATCACGCATGACTACCGATCACTTCCTTTGTTTTTCGGGACACACGGCAGATGTCAGGACCGTTCTGCACACCCCTGACACCACCGAACATCCCGACGAAACGTCGAGACAGCAAACTGTCAGCCGCGCTGCACACCCGGATGTCCAACATGAATCGAGCGGTTCGCAGCACGCGACGCCACACCGGAAGCGACCATCTTCGGCATGTCCGCCGCGATCTTGTCGAATTCGCCCCACGGGATCACAGTCGACATCTGCGGTTCATCCGGCGTCGCGAAACACGTCAACGTCAGGCGAATACCATCCGGCCACGCCGAAAACGACACGATCGTCTGCCGATCACCGCCGTACCAAAACGGCGTCGCGCCCTCCCGCAACGCGTCAATCTCCTCACGCGACATCACATACTCCTTCGAGACCTCCACGACAGCTCCCATCACTCGGCGACGACACCCACTCGGATCACGCGCTCACACACGACGGCCTGCCAAGATCGACCACATGGACCAAGACCGACCCGTCGACCTCATCCGCATCACGCTCGCCCATATGGACAGCCCACGCTGGGACGAGCAGAAAGACGCCGTCAAAGCCACCGGAGCAACCCATCAGAACCACTCCAAGGGAACCTGGATCATCGAGACCGACCGCGACGCCCTGCCCGTAGACACCATCAACCGGCTCTACGAGATCGCCGCCGAATACGGCACGCACGTCCGCATCATCATCGGCAACGACTAGCACCCTTTACGGGACGCACGGCAGGTGCCAGGGCCGTTATGCACACCCCTGGCACCGCCGAACATCCCGGCGAAATTCGCCAGGAAAGTGCCGGATTTTGACAAGGCTCTATCCACTGTGGAATTCTCAAACAACAAGACCGCACGCCCTCATGTCCGACTCGAACGGACAGCACGCCAATCCCCGTGGACGAACGCAGGTCACAAGCGCCACCGGCCCGACTCGAAACGGGCAACCGGCCTTACCGGGCGGGGCAGCCAAACATCAGCGGGCGACGGTCAGGCCGCAGCCGCGGACCGCGCACGGGGCACCAAGGCCGCCGCCCGGAACGACAGGCCCGCCCCGAAGTCGTTGGACCACATCGACACCGTCGGGTCCACCAGGTCCACCCGGTCGCCCTCCTCGAACTGGTCGCCGGGGTCCGTCGCCAACGTCACCGCGATCTCGTCACCCTTGCCCCGACGACCAGACGGACCCGCCGGCGGCTTGGCGAACAGACGCACCACGAACAACTGCGCACCGTCCCGGTCCGTCGCCGGGATCTCCTGCTGAGTCTTGTCGTCGATCTTCATCTTCAGCGTAGGAACCTCGGTGACCTGGAGCGTGTAGCCATCCAGCAGGACCGGGATGTTGCTGAGAGCCATGGTGTCCTCCTAAATCGATCTGACCTATGTCAGCCTACTCTGACATAGGTCGGTGTCGATCGTCCAAACGGGTGACATAGGTCGGCATGGTTCAGTGCCCTTAGACTTAGAACGTGGATGCGACGCCTGGACTTGCGGCTTACGAACGAGTGGTTCAGTCGATCAAGGATGAGATCGCGTCGGGACAGCTCGCGCCCATGCAGAAACTGCGGGGCAACCGGAAGCTCGCCGAAGAGCACGGAGTCGCCTTGGCGACGCTTCAGAAGGCACTCAAGGTCCTGGAAGACGAAGGCTGGGTGACCTTGAGGCCCGCTGTTGGCGTGTTCGTTAACAACGAACCCGGGCAGGCACGCAAGATCGATGTTCAAACGGTCATCGGCCAGCTTGATCAGCTTCAGGCCACCGTGGAGTCCTTGGCGGAGCGGGTACGTCGTCTCGAAGAACGAAGCGCCTGAAGCCTGACCGATCTTCAAGGCGTCGCAGGCGCTGATCTGTCCTCGTGACCAGGGCTTGGATACGGCGTATCCGATGGCTGATCACTCGAAGGTCGTCAGGTGTGGCATCCATGCCTCAAGCATCGACTTCAGCGCAGCGTAACCACAGTGTCGCGTTAGGTGTCAGAGGTGGTGACACGGTGACAAGGCCGCATCACCACCGTGACACCTGCCGTCACCCACAGGCCGGTGACACACTCGAAGCAAGTAGAGGACAGGCCAGGAGGTAGCGCAATGGCTGGTGACGTCCCGAGCTGGGCGCGACGCATCCGAGCGCTGCGCGAAGCCCGCGGCTGGTCGCAAGCTGAAGCCGCCCAGCAGATGCGCCAGCACACCGATGAAGCGCTTCCCGACCCTGATCACTTGGTCCGACGCTGGAAGGCGTGGGAGCGAGGCGAGAACAAGCCGAGTCAGCACTACGCGCCAATCATCGCCGCCGCACTCCACACCGTCACCACAGCCCTGTTCCCGCCCGAGAACCGCACCGACTCCGGACTAGAGATCGTGAACGCGACAGGCATGGACACCATGGAAATCGTGTCGCGCTTGCAGGCATCCTCGATCAACGAGGCGACGTTGCAAGCCCTGCGCATCACAGTCGATCGACTTTGCTCCGAGTACGCACACAGCCGCCCTGACGAGTTGGTGATCGAGGGACGACGATGGTTGCGCCGCATCGTGGAGATGCAAGAACAGCGCCTCAGCTTCTCCCAACGACGAGACACTCTGGAGTTGGCCGGTTGGCTTGCGCTGCTGGTGGGGTGCCTCGAGTACGACATGGGCGACCGACGAGCCGCTGAAGCCACACGGCGTGCCGCGCTCAACCTCGGGCAAGAGGTCGGCAGCGCGGGCATCCTCGGGTGGGCCCACGAGATGAAGGCGTGGTTCTCTCTCACCTCTGGCGACTACAGAGGAGTGGTGGCCGCAGCACAGGCCGGGCAGGCCCTGTCGGGCAACCACTCCGTTGGTGTTCAACTGATTGCACAGGAAGCCAAGGCGTGGGCACGCATGGGCCGCCAAACCGAGATGGAGAACGCGCTTGAGCGAGGCCGCGTGCTCCTGGACTCGATGCCCTACCCGGACAACATCGACAACCATTTCGTGGTGGATCCGCTGAAGTTCGACTTCTACGCGATGGACTGCTACCGCCACGTCGGTGATGACCGCTTGGCAAGCACACTGGCTGATGAGGTCATCCGGGGAGCAACCGACTTCAACGGGTTCGAGCGTGCGCCCATGCGGATCGCGGAAGCCCGGATCACCTTGGGCGTGGCCGCAGCTCGTGAGGGCGACCTAGAAGGAGCGGTGACATTCGGCCGACGAGCCCTGTCAGGTGAACGACGGTCGCTGCCATCCCTCGCGATGGTGTCCCAGGACTTGGCCGCCGTACTCAGTGACCGCTTCTCCGGCGAAGCCGAGGCCGAGTCGTACCTAGACCAGCTACGAGAGATCCGCCGCACGTACTGACCGGCGTGTTCAGAGTTTCTTTTCTTCATCAAGGCGGCCCCCTCCGGGGGCCGCTGGCCGTTGGTGCCCAACCGACGTCGAAGGACCGACGCCCCTGTAGTGCGGCACGCCCAAGCGGGCCTGGCGGCCCGCGGGCGTGCCACGCGAGGAAGGGCGCCGGTCCCGACGTCGGCGAGGAACGGCCAGCGACCCCCGAAGGTGACCGCAAAGGATCAAAGAAGCGCTCGCCGCGCGGCAGGCCAGCAGGATGACCGGGACGGCACCGCCTGTTCGGCTACCAGCGTGGGCCGGGCTTCGTGTCATCCCGCCGACCTCCCCGAGGGCAACCACACGCGTCAAGGGGGCAGACCCAGCCCAACCCTCCGGACCCGTGGAAGGTGCCCCCTTGACACGTGTGGTTGGGGCGAGCCAGGTCGGCGGGATGACACGAAGTCCTCCCATGTAGGGAGGTGCGGGCGAGACGTTGAACGCAAGCTCGTGTCCGCTCCGTGACACAACCGCTCCACAGGTCTGACTGTGACCGCCGACACTCGTTTGGGGGTAATAGTCAAGAGCGAAGGTCTTAACGGGTGAAGGACAGCTGCGCTACGTGCAGTAACGAGCTATGTACATATCGGCAGTTATGTCTTCCAGGGGAAGGTCATCACTTCGTGTACGCACCGTGACTAGTAGTGCGGCCTGGATGCTCGCCTCTACGACGTGGAAAACTTTAGATCCTGCCTACCAAATGTAAGCTTCTGGCCAGTAGCTTACATTCGGCTCCCAACTCTGTAAGTTGCCGAGCACGACGGCGGCTCGATCGTAGGCTTCAGGCCGACATCCTTAAAAGTCCAGGTAGAGCCCCTGAGTCACCTTGATCATGTAACATCGTTGCTGGTCGAGCCAGCGACCAAGGTCAACCTACAGCAAACAGGGTCTAGACCAATCGAGACGCAATCGTTGTCAGATCAGCCAACTGGGGGATGCGCTCATGAAGCACAGTGACTACCATCACCAGGCTTCTACGGTCGCTACCCAACGTGACACATCCTCTGAAATCGATCACCTCCGGTGCAAGGCGCAGCGTTAATTCCATCACTGTCATTTAAAGGATAGAGCCAGTTCCTTACAATGTGACAAGATCGATCGGTGGACTCTCCCGCCTGCTCTGGGCGAGTACTGTCGGTCACGGGACAGATGGGCGACCTCTCATGCAGGTAGAGACCTTCAAAGACTCTCCCGTCGGCACCCTCGTGCCAGTCACTGGGACCGACGCGCGTACACGTCGCGACTTCAAGCATTACGCCTTCGTACCTGAACCTCTGCCTACACATGTCGCCCTCCAGTCGACCACGTACAAAGCGATCAGCGAGGCCGACTGGGCTCTTGGTGCGCTATCTGCTCGGGTAAGTCAGCTGCCAAATCCTCGATTGCTGGTTCGACCGGCCTTGACTAGGGAAGCGGTCAGTACATCTGCCCTTGAAGGCACCTATGCTCCACTTGCAGACGTTCTTGAAGCCCAGTATGTAGACGATAAGCAAAAAACTGCGGAAATTCGAGAAATTCAGAATTATATTCGCGCCGCTGAACTTGGCATTAAGTTGATCGAAAAATGGCCGATCTGCCTAAATGTAGTCGCCCAGTTGCAAAAAGTTCTAGTTCAAGGGACTCGCGGTGACGCTTACGATGCGGGACGCCTCAGGGAACGTCTCGTATGTATTGGTGACCGAGGACGCGGAATTGAGCAATCCCGTTTTGTTCCACCACCGCAAGGAGGTCCACTGATCGAAGGTGTCACAGCCTGGGAGAAGTGGATAAACACCGACCAAGAAATGCCTACCTTGGTCAAGGTGGCACTGGGGCATTATCAATTTGAAACACTCCATCCATTCAGTGATGGAAACGGCCGAATCGGTCGCCTGACGATCACTTTGCAACTGATGGAAGAAGACGTTCTACAGCATCCGGTTCTGAACCTTTCGCCTTGGTTCGAGCCTCGCCGGGATGACTACGTTGATCACCTCCTGAACGTAAGCAGAACGGGAAACTTTGACCCCTGGGTTCGATTCTTTGCTGAAGCTGTAAAAGCTAGGGCATCTGCAGCAATTGACACCATTGAGCGATTGACAAAGTTTCAAGCTGAAGCGCTGGACCTAATTCGTTCAACCGGTGCTCGCGGTGCTGTCGTAGACCTAGTGAATAACCTTATTGGGTATCCCGTCATGTCGGTGGCGGATGTTCAGAGGGATCTAGGCGTTTCTTATCCTACTGCAAACGGAGCAGTTTCCAAACTGGTCGACGCGGGCCTTCTTCGTGAAATGACCGGACGTTCTTATGGAAGACTTTTTATTTGCGATCGAGTATACGATGAATTGATCGAAAGCTAAGGGTCATCGGTCCGCCTAATTGCTAACTGGACTCGGGACTACCGCCCAGATGGTTCCTCAGAGCCGAAGTCAGGGCGCTCGGCTGCCACATGGGTCGACGCCTTGATGGCATTGACCAGTCCACAGGCTTGCCCACGACTGGGTGGAGATCATCTCCATGCCTTACCCCTGTGAAACGACAGCAGATGACCGTAGCGGACGATCGGCGGCGCTCAACCGATTCAACCCATCAGCCCAGGCAGAGACCGACCTTCATCAAGCATGACGAACGATGACAAGCGTCTCGCCCTAATCCCGAGGTCGCAGGTTCGAATCCTGCCGGGGGCGCTCGACGGACCGGGCCCCTGACCTGTGCGACAGGTCGGGGGTACCGGGGGTCATCACTGATGGGGCGCGTGTGCGATCCGCCCGCCGGACTTCGAAAGAGTATCGGTTCCGCCGCTTGGCGTCTTCCCCCTGTACTGCCATTGGCCCAGTGGCGCCCCGGCACGCGTACGCCGGTGTCTCGAAATTTGCGAATATAGTTTCGAAGCTTTTCGATACTCCCCACCTGGTGCGACAGTTTCCGATGCCGTCGCCCAGGGATGGAGGATGACCGGGTTGAAGACGGCTTGAGCTGGTCTTTTGGACCTCATAGTGGATCAAGGTTAATCGATTCGCCTTCGAGGCGGCGAGGGTGTCGATGACGGCACCGGCGGTGCCGGGAGCGGCTCGGGCGAGCGAAACAGAGCCTTGTCTCGCCCGTCTTTTTCGGTTGATACTGCTGAAAGTTTCAGTCGATCACCCGCTCCACCTGCGCCGACCGCAGGTGCTCCCCAGAAGGTGCCAACACATGAAGCTGACAGTGAAGTCAGTCTCACGGGTCGCGCTCGTGTCGACACTGGTGGCCGCCGCCACGGGTGCGGCGGTGCTCGTGGCCTCGCCCGCCAGCGCCGCGACCACCCTCGGGGCCTCGGCTGCCGAGAGGGGGCGTTATTTCGGTACGGCGGTGGCGGCGAACAAGCTGTCGGACTCGACCTACGTGGGCATCCTCAACCGTGAGTTCGACATGGTCACGGCCGAGAACGAGATGAAGATCGACGCCCTGGAACCGCAGCAGAACCAGTTCAGCTACGCCAACGCCGACCGCATCGTCAACCACGCCCGCAACCAGGGCAAGAAGGTCCGCGGGCACACGTTGGCGTGGCACTCGCAGCAGCCCGGCTGGATGCAGAACATGAGCGGCACGGCGTTGCGCAACGCCATGCTCAACCACGTCACCAAGGTCGCCACCTACTACCGGGGCAAGATCCACTCCTGGGACGTGGTGAACGAGGCGTTCGCGGACGGCAGCGGTGGCGGGCGGCGTGACTCCAACCTCCAGCGCACCGGCAACGACTGGATCGAGGCCGCGTTCCGGGCGGCGCGGGCGGCCGACCCGGGCGCGAAGCTCTGCTACAACGACTACAACACCGACAACTGGTCGCACGCCAAGACCCAGGGCGTCTACCGGATGGTCCAGGACTTCAAGTCCCGCGGCGTCCCCATCGACTGCGTCGGGTTCCAGGCCCACTTCAACAGCGGCAACCCCGTGCCGTCGAACTACCACACCACGCTCCAGAACTTCGCCAACCTCGGCGTGGACGTCCAGATCACCGAACTCGACATCGAGGGCTCCGGCTCGACCCAGGCCCAGCAGTACCAGGGTGTGGTGCAGGCTTGTCTGGCCGTGTCGCGCTGCAACGGCGTCACCGTGTGGGGCATCCGCGACAGCGACTCGTGGCGCGCCTCGGGCACCCCGCTGCTGTTCGACGGCAGCGGCAACAAGAAGGCCGCCTACAACTCGGTGCTCTCCGCGCTGAACAACGGCTCGTCGACGAACCCGACCACGCCGACCAGCCCCACCACGCCGACCAACCCGGGTGGCGGCTGCACCGCGACCTACTCCGCCGGCCAGAGCTGGAGCGACCGCTTCAACGGCCAGGTGACCGTCTCCGGCGCGAGCAACTGGATCGTCACGGTCACGACGTCCTCGCCGCAGAAGATCATCGCCACCTGGAACACCGCCGCGAGCTGGGACTCCAGCGGCAACGTGATGACCGCCCGCCCCAACGGCAACGGTGACGTCTTCGGCTTCACCGTCCAGCACGGCGGCAACACGAGCCGGCCCACCGTGTCCTGCCGGGTCGGCTGACCGACCGCGATGACCGAGGGGGGTCCGGCAGCGTCGCCGGGCCCTCCTCCCCGTTCCCGGGGTCCGGGTGGAGTGACCAGTGCGGTTCCCCAGCGCGGAGGGGAACCGCCGGCGTGGGGTTCGGGGAGTTCACCGCGTGAAGGCGCGGCGCGGGCGGTGTCCCGGCGCGGCAAGGGGGTCACGCGGTTCGGCAGCAGGTCTTCGCCCGGCACGGCCAGCTGACCGCGGAGCCCACGGTGACCAGGGCGGCGTGGGTGAGGAACTGGTCGCGCCGGGCGCGTTCGTCCAGGTGCGAGCAGCCGCACGGCTCGGCGGGGACCGGCCGCTCGTGGTGGGCCAGGCCCATGTAGCCCGGCGGGATGCCCAGGCCGTGCGCGATGGCGGCGAGGGTGTCGTAGTCCTCGACCCGACCGCCGTCGAGCACCCGGTGGACCTCCCGCGCCGGCCGGTCGGTCAGCTCGGCGATGCGCCGCGCGGGCACGCCGTGCCCGATCAGCAGGCGGTAGGCGGTGGTGATGTCGCGCGACGCCAGCGCGGCGCGCATCTCGTGCTGCTCCCACAGGTCCGGCAGGTCGGGGTGGGCGCGGACCGGGCGCACGGCCCGTTCCCGCACGGCCGGGCCCGGCGCGGTGGCGGCCAGCCACTCGACCCAGGCCCAGTCCGGTTCACCGGTGGTGGTGGTGGTCGGGCGCCGGTGGGCGGTGGTCAGGGCCACGCCGCGCACCGCGTCGCGGAACTCGTGCGCCACCGCCGCGGCGCCCGCGATGCCGCAGGCGGACCGGGTCAGGATGGCGGCGACCGACCGGCTGGGCGGACCGCCGCGCCAGTGCAGCTCCAGCACGTCGCCGACGACCACGCCGTCCAGCCAGGCCGCGCCCCGCCACAGCGGCAGGCGGCGCAGGACGCCGCTCATCAGGCCGGCGGGTGTGGGTAGCGGCGGGACCGGGGCGAGCCCGGCGGGTTCGGTGAGCCCGGCAAGCCCGGCGGGTTCGGTTAGCCCGGTGGTCCCGGCAGGTTCGGCCGGCTCGACGGATTCGGCCAGCCCGGCGGCCGCGCGCCGCCAGCGCTTCCTGGTGACGCCGAGCAGCCGGAGCTCGCCGTCGGGGGTGCGCAGGTCGAGGTGGTCGCGGCCGGGGTGGGCGCGCAGGCCCGGGACGCCGCGGACCCGGCCGCCCGCGGTCGTCGGCAGCACCTCGGCCAGCAGGTCGTCCAGCGCGGTGTCGTCGACCTGGAGGCCGACCGCGTGCGAGCCGAGCTGCACGCGGTTGATCAGGGAGGTCGGGCGCAGCGGGTGGCCGCGGCGGCGCAGGCCGGCCATGGCGCGCACGGCCGCCTGGAGGAACTCGGCCTCGACCCGGGCCTGGCCGGGGGTGGTGGCGCGGGGCACCAGGGCCTGGCCGTCGGTGGTGCGCTGCCGGCGCACCGCATTGGGCGTCTCACCGGTGCACCGGCAGCGCCGGCGCAGGTCGGAGCTTGTGAACACGGGGAACCTCCGCGGCCGCCGCCCGGTCGGCGCCACCGGGTCCGCGCACGCCGAACCACGGGAGTGGAGTGGGGATGCGGACACGCCCACGCGGGACGCGCTTCGGAGGCACTCGCTCCAACCGGGTCAGGAGGAGCCTCGGCGGCAGCCGCACCTGCCAGGTCACGAAACTACAACACCGGCAGGTGGGGTGGACCGCTGATCACTCGAAGGTGCGAGCGGGTCAGGCGATCGGGTTCCGGGTCCTCGGCGTGGGCCCGCTCCCGGAACGGGTGCTCGTCGGTGGCCACGAGGGGTGGCGCCGACGCCGTCCACGACCGGCCCGCGGGCACGCGGCGCCGGCGGACGTCCTGATCACGGGCGTGGCGCCCGCCGGAGGGGGCCCGGGAACGGCCGTTCCCGGTCCCGGCCCTGGTGGCGCGCATAGGATGGGAGGTACACGAGCCGCTCACCAGGGGGTCGACGTTGTCCGTCCACGCCACGTGGTCCGGTCTGCGGGCGCTGCACCACCGGATCAACGCGAACCTGGAGCGGGCCCTCCAGCGGCGCTTCCACTTCGGCCTCTCGGAGTTCGCCGCGCTGTCCGCGCTGGTGCGGGCGCCGGACGGCGGGCTGCGGATGCAGGAGCTGACCGAGGTGGTCGGGCTGAACCAGAGCTCGGTGAGCAGGCTGGTGGCCCGGCTGGAGCAGTCCGGGCTGACCGGGAGGGAGCTGTGCGAGACCGACCGGCGCGGGGTCTACAGCTGCATCACCCCCGCGGGGCGCGAGGTCCAGGCCGCCGCGGCGACGTTCTTCGACGAGACCCTGGAGACGATCTTCAGCGAGGTCTCCCGGGACCCGGAACTGGGCCCGATGCTGGCCAAAGTGCGTGCTTGAGGGCCGTTTTCTGTCGGTGCCCCGCGGTAGGATCGAACACGAGTTCGAGCCCGAGGGGAGCATGCCGTGGCACCGATCAGCGTCACCGCCCTGTCCTTCACCGAGTACGTCATGAGCGGCCAGCGCGGCCGGATCAGCATCGTGAACGACCAGCGGCGGATCTACCTGTCGTCGGAGCACTGGGTCGCCGGCTTCTACAACCCGATGCGCGACGCGATGCGCCGGGCCGCGAACTCGCCCGACCCGGAGGCCGAGCTGGAGAAGGCCGTCGGCACGGCGCTGGACCACCCGCGGGCCGGGCAGCTGCGGGCGTTCGAGGAGATCAAGGCCGGGTTCCTGCCCTGGCTGCTGGAGACCAGGGCCACCGGGGTGCCGACCGGGTCGGCGCTCTGGCACGCGGGTGACCTGGAGCTGCGGGTGCGGCCGCACCTGGGGCTGATCGCGCCGGACGGGTCGCGGGCCGCGGTGATGGTGTACGTGAAGGAGCCGCCGCTGACCCAGGAGTCGGCGAACGTGGCGCTGCGCATCCTCCAGCAGACCATGGACGACGTGCTGCCGGGCGCCACGCCGCTGGTGCTGGACGCGCGGCGCGGCCAGGCGTTCCGGATGTCGCGGCGGACGAACCTGACCAAGCTCGACGCCCTGATCGCGGCCGAGGCCGCGGGCTACGTCGTCCACTGGCGGATGAGCGCGTGACCCCGGGCGCCGGCCCCCGCCCGTCCCGGGGGCCGGCGCGCGGGGTCAGCCGGTGGCGGGACCCTCGGGGTCATCGGCGGCGAACCCGCGGGGTCAGTCGGTGGCGGGACCCTCGGGTCAGCCGGCCGCGAGGCCCGCCGCGTCGTGGGCGAAGTCCCCGCCGACCACGGTGGCCAGCACCCCGATGTCCCCGATCCGCGACACCTCGCAGGTCAGCGGGTCGGTCTCCAGGACGGCGAAGTCGGCGTGCCGCCCCGGCGCGACGCGGCCCAGCGCGTGCTCCAGCCGGCAGGCGTAGGCGCCGCCGAACGTGTAGGCCCGCAGCGCCTCCTCGACCGTCACGGCCTCGTCCGGGCCGATCGCGGCGCCCGCCCGCGACAGCCGCTCGACCATGAACTGGACCGCGCGCAGCGGGCTGCCGTCGACCACCGGGCGGTCCGAGCTGCCGGCGAGCACGATCCCCCGGTCGAGGAACGCCCGCCCCCGGTACATCCACGGCGCCCGCTCCGGCCCCATGACACGCGCGTAGTCGTCCCCGTAGGCCCACAGGAACGAGGGCTGGACCACCGGGACCACCCCCAGTCCGGCGATCCGGTCCAGCTGGTCGGGCCGCACCAGCCCGCAGTGCTCGACGCGGTGCCGGGCGCCGGGCCGGGGCACCACCCGCTGGGCCTCCGCCAGCGCGTCCAGCG
Organism: Saccharothrix sp. BKS2; assembly: GCF_047689505.1. Lineage (NCBI taxonomy): Bacteria > Bacillati > Actinomycetota > Actinomycetes > Pseudonocardiales > Pseudonocardiaceae > Saccharothrix > Saccharothrix sp. BKS2. The sequence continues at coordinate 459,082 of NZ_JAUQOL010000006.1, forward strand.
CGAAGTCGACCGCCCGGTCCCCGATCGCGTGCACGGCCAGCTGCCACCCGGCCGCGTGGCCGTCCAGGATCGCGGCGCGCATCACGTCCGGGTCGTCCTGGAGCTGACCGGCCGTGTCCAGGCCCGCGTAGGGCTCGGTCAGGGCCGCGGTCCGGGCCATCATGCCGCCGTCGGTCCACAGCTTCAGCGCGCCGATGGACAGCCGGTCGCCGCCCAGGCCGGTGCGCAGCCCCAGCGGCACGGCCCGCCGGATGCCGTCGGCGACGTGGGCGACCACGGGTTCCAGGCGGTCGGCCGACACCATCAGCTGCACCCGGATCGGCAGGTCGCCCCGCTGGTACGCCTCCACCTCCAGCGGGCTGCTGCCGATCAGGCCGCCGCCCACGCCGGCCTCGGCGGCCAGCACGACGCCCTCGCGGGCGCACTGCGCCGCGCCCAGCGCCACGTCCGAGGCGATCTCGTCGAGGGAGTAGGGCAGCCGCAGGGCCCGCACCGCGGTCTGCGCGCCCTCGGCCAGGAACCCGGTGGGCCTGCCGTCCGGGCCGCGTTGCGCCTCCCGCAGCACGGATGCGGGCAGCAGCTCCAGCACGTCGCCGCTCACCACGCAGGCGTGCCCGGACAGGTCCTGCACGTACACCCGGGACCCGACCAGGTCCAGGTCGCGCGAGGTCAGCGGCCGGTCCAGGGCCCGGTGGTCGTACCCGGCCACCTCCAGCCAGCCGGCCGACCCCGGCAGGGCCCGCAGCAGGTCCACCACCTGCGCCGCGGTCGCGCACCGGGAGATGTCCGCGGTCCTCGACGCCCGCCCGGCCCAGGCCAGGTGGGTGTGCGCGTCGACGAACCCGGGCAGCAGCACCGCCCCGTCCAGGTCCACCACCCGCCGGGCGGGCAGGTCGGCCACGTCGGCGTCCAGGCCGACCACCCGGCCCGCCCACACCCCCACCTCGTTCGCCACCGGCCTGGCCGGGTCCATCGTCACGACCCGGCCGTTCACGTACCTCTGGTCCAGGATCACCCGTGCAGGCTAGCGACCACCTACTTAGGTTAGGGTGCCTTAAGTTAGGTGAGGCTAAGGAGAGCAGCCATGCGAGTCGTCATGTTCGGCTACCAGACCTGGGGCCACCGCACCCTCCAGGCGCTGCTGGACTCCGAGCACGAGGTGGTCCTGGTGGTCACCCACCCCAGGAGCGATCACGCCTACGAGCGCATCTGGAGCGACTCGGTCGCCGACCTCGCCGCCGAGCACGGCGTCGAGACCCTGGTCCGCGAGCGACCGGACGACGACGAGCTGCTCCAGCGGCTCGAGGAGGTCGACCCGGACGTCATCGTCGCCACCAACTGGCGCACCTGGATCCCGCCGCGCGTCTTCACCCTGCCCCGGCACGGGACGCTGAACGTGCACGACTCGCTGCTGCCCGCCTACGCCGGCTTCTCGCCGCTGATCTGGGCGCTGATCAACGACGAGAAGGAGGTCGGCGTCACCGCGCACCTGATGGACGAGACGCTGGACGCCGGTGACGTCGTGCTCCAGCGGTCGGTCCCGGTCGGCCCCCGCGACACCACCACAGACCTGTTCCACAAGACGCTGGAGCTGTTCGGCCCGATCACCGTCGACGGGCTCGCCGAGATCGCCTCGGGCCGCACGGACTTCGCCAAGCAGGACCGGTCCAAGGCGAGCTTCTTCCACAAGCGGGCCGAGGAGGACCTGCGCATCGACTGGACGTGGGAGGCCGAGGAGCTCGACCGGCTGGTCCGCGCCCAGTGCGCGCCGTACCCGAGCGCGTTCTGCTTTCACCGGGGCAGGCGGCTGGAGATCGTCGAGGCCGAGGTCTCCGCGCAGCGCTACGGCGGCACGCCCGGCCGCATCTTCTACCGCGAGGGCGACGGCGTGGCGGTGGTGGCGGGCGCGCTGGCCCGGCGCGGCCACAACCACGCGCTGCTGGTGAGGAAGGTCCGCACCGAGGACGGCCGCGAGCTGGGCGCGACCGAGTACTTCACGCACATGGGCGGGTACCTGACGAGCCGGCCCTGAGACCGAGCACCACCAGCAGCGCCCAGGTCAGCGCGATGAGCACGGCGTGCGCGATCAGCGGTCCGGGTGACTTCTCCACCAGGAACCAGCCCAGCCACGTGTAGGTGACCAGGGCGCCGGCCGCCGCCGCGAACCGGTGGCCGGCGCCCCACCGCGCGCCGCGCCCGAACCACAGCCCGAGCGCGGCGGCGACGACCAGCCAGCCGATCTTGAGCGCGAACCCGGTCCAGTCGTCGGGCATGAGGACGAACAGCGAGGACAGCAGGAACGCGCCGACGCCCACCACCCGCGGCCGCGGCACGCGCCGGTCCACCCGGGGCCGGGGGCGCAGCGGCAGCGCGGCCAGGACGAGGGCGACCACGGTGAGGGCGGCCCCGACGCGCTGCGCCGGCGTGGCGAGGAACCCCTCGGCGCGCAGCAGGAAGCGGAACACCAGGACCGAGCCCCCGACGAAGACCAGCGCGCACACCGCCAGGCCGGTGCGCCTCAGCCAGGGACCGGGTCGGGCCGCGGACTCCACCAGCGCGATCGGCACGCCGATGCTCCACACCGCGTGGCCGACCACGAAGGCCAGCGCGTTCACCGCGCTGATGCCGAGCGCCGGGACCGGGGTCACCTCCAGGAACCGGTGCCCCTCGAAGTCCGGGTTGAACAGCGACTGGTCCAGCAGCCCCGCCTCCAGCACCCCGTAGGCCAGGCCGAGCACGAGGATCGCCGGCCAACCGCGACCGGTGCGCCGGGCCACCTCGCGGATCAGCACCGCGCCCCCGCCGTACATCCCGGCGAGCACGACGAGCGCGGGCAGCGCCGACACCGGGACGTTGCCGAGGACGTACTCGCCGACCAGGGGCGCGAGGAGCAGGAGGGACAGCGTGGGCCACATGCCCCGGACGCTAGGAGAGCCGGACGCCCGGCACATCGGGCGCGGGAACGGTCCCCGGCCTCATCCCTCAGGCGGAGCGCGGGCGGACCAGGCCCACCTCGTAGGCGAGCACCACGGCCTGCACGCGGTCGCGCAGGCCGAGCTTGCGCAGCACCGCGGAGACGTGCGTCTTCACCGTCGCCTCGGTCAGCACCAGGTGGGCGGCGATCTCGGTGTTCGACAGGGCCAGCGCCACCAGGCGCAGCACCTCGCGCTCCCGCCCGGTCAGCACGTCCAGCGCGCGGGGCGACGGCGCGGGCAGGGCCCGCACCAACCGGTCCAGCAGCCGCCTGGTCACCGACGGCGCGAGCAGCGCGTCACCGCGGGCCACCACCCGCACCGCCTCCACCAGCTCCACCGGCCGCACGTCCTTGAGCAGGAACCCGCTCGCGCCTGCGCGCAGCGCCGCGTACACCGAGTCGTCCACGTCGTAGGTGGTGAGCACCAGCACGCGCGCCACGGCGCCCGAGGCGACGATCTCGCGGGTCGCGGTCAGGCCGTCCACGCCGGGCATCCGCACGTCCATCAGGACCACGTCGGGGTCCAGCGCGGCGGTCAGCTCGACGGCCTCCGCGCCGTCCGCGGCCTCGCCGACCACCTCGACGTCGTCCCGCGACTCCAGGATCATCCGGAACCCGCCGCGCACCAGCGCCTGGTCGTCGGCGATCAGCACGCGGATCACGCGGTCACCGCCAGCGGGAGGCGGGCGCGCACGCGGAAGCCGCCGCCGGGCACCGGGCCCGCCTCGACCGTGCCGCCGAGCAGCGCGGCCCGTTCGCGCATCCCGGCGATGCCGCGACCCGGACCGACCGGCGCGCCGCCGCGGCCGTCGTCGCGGACCTCCAGCTCCAGCACACCGCCGTCGTCGCGCACCAGCACCTCCGCCCGGCTCGCGCGGGCGTGCCGCAGGGTGTTGGTCAACGCCTCCTGCACGATCCGGTAAGCCGACTCGTCGACGCCCGGGGGCAGCGGCGGCCGCTCGCACCGCACGTCCACCAGCAGGCCCGCCGCCCGCAGCGGCCCGACCAGGTCGGCCAGCCGGTCCAGGCCGGGTCGTCCGTCCGGGCCGGCGAGGAGCTTGCGCAGCTCGTCGAGCGTGGCGCGACCGGTGGCCTCGATCGACCGCAGCGACTCGCGCGCCCGGTCCGGGGCGCGGTCGAACACGTCGTCCGCGGCGGCCGCCTGCACCACGATCACCGAGACGCCGTGCGCGATCACGTCGTGCAGCTCGCGGGCGATCCGGGCCTGCTCCTCCGCCACGGCGCGCTCGGCGGCCTGCGCCACGGCGACCCGGCGGTTGCGCACCGCCTCGCCCAGCGCCCACACCACCACCGCGACGGCCAGCACGAACCGCGCGTCCTCGGCGGTGGTGGTGCGGAAGTTCAGCGAGACCAGGCCCAGCAGCAGGACCAGGGCGGGCAGCGACAGCCGGGGCGGCCGGGTCGCGGCGAGCGAGCCGACGGCGACCAGGGCCGCGAGCGGGAACACGGTCATCGGCGCGACCAGCTGGACGGCGAGGCCCCCGGCGAGCGCGACGGCCGTGACCGGGACCGGGTGGCGGCGGCGCCACCACAGCGCGGCGCCCGACACCAGCGCCGCCAGGGCCGTGAGCACCGTGACGACCCCGGCGTACCGAGACGTGCCCAGGACCGCGAACGCGCAGAGCAGCGCGACCGCGACCGGCACGACCACGTCGAACGCCATTCGAAGCACGCGCACGGACGGGAATTGTCCCAGAGCGTTCGGGTGCGGTGTTCGGATCGGGTGTTTGCACGGCGGCCGACATCACTGATCATGGGTGCATGAGTGGCAAGCGGTCGTCCACGGTCGCCGGCGTCGTCCTGTTGGTCCTGGTGATCATCGTCGGCTACTACATATCCCGGGAGCCGGACACCGACCAGGCGCCGGGCGGCGGGCCGACGACGTCCAGGCCCGCCGCGCCCGGCGACGACCCGGCGGCGCAGCTCGCGGCCCTGGCCCTGGCGCCCGAGGGGAAGATGACCGGTTACAGCCGCGACCGGTTCCCGCACTGGAGCTCCCAGGGCGACTCCTGCGACACGCGCGAGATCGTGCTCCAGCGGCAGGGCTCGGACGTGCAGGTGGACGACCAGTGCCGGGCCACCTCCGGGACGTGGGTCAGCCCGTACGACGGGGTGACCGTGACGCAGGCGGGCGACCTGGACATCGACCACACCGTGGCGCTGGCCGAGGCGTGGCGGTCGGGCGCGGCCGAGTGGACCGACGAGGAGCGCAAGAAGTTCGCCAACGACCTGGGCGGGTTGCAGCTGTTCGCGGTGACGGCGAGCAGCAACCGGTCCAAGGGCGACCAGGACGCGGCCAAGTGGAAGCCTCCGGTTGAGGACTACTGGTGCACCTACGCGCGGTCGGTGGTGTCGGTGAAGACGCTGTACTCGCTGAGCGTGGACGAGGCCGAGCGCGACGCGCTGGCGACGATGCTCCAGACCTGCTGACCCCGGGGCGGGCACCCCTCCGGGGGTGCCCGCTCAGGACTGCTCGTTCAGGGCTGTTCGCTCAGGAGCGCCTGCTCAGTGCTGCCCGCTCAGGACTGCCCGCTCAGGGATGCAGGGAGTCCAGCTGGTCCACCAGGTCGGCGTGGATCTCGGCCCGGCGGACCCACGCGGCGATGCCCGAGCCGGCCGAGGGCACCTCGCCCAGGGGTGAGACGGGGTCGGTGACGCCGTACTCCAGGCGGTAGGCGATCAGGGTCACCGCGGCCTCCACCCAGGGCGCCGGGTCCGGGTGGGTGATCTCGCCCAGGCCGACGCGGAACCACAGCGGCAACCGGGTGTCGGCGGCCAGGGCGCGTTCCAGGCGCGTGCGGGCGATGTCCAGGACCTCCTGGCGGGCCTTGTCACCGGCCACCACGGCTTCGGCGCGCCACGGCTCCTCGGCGGCGGCCCGGTCGGCGGCCAGGCGCTCGGCCGCGGCCGCCGCGTCGGTCTCCCGCACGCTGAGCTGCCACTCCAGGTTGTCCACCCGGTGCTGGAGCTGGTCGCGCTCCATGCGCGGCACCCGGCCGGAGGTGAGCCGGCCGGCGACGGCGTCCAGCTCCTGCCGCAGCGACTCGTACTCGGCCACCTCGGCGCGCAGCTCGGCCCGCACCGAGTCGGCCAGCAGCTCCTGCTCCGCGTCCCACGCGGCGCGCAGCGCGGCCACGGTGTCGGCGATGCCGTCCACCGCGTCCAGGTCCTCGTCCGGGCCCGAACCGGTCCCGGAGAGCCTGCTCTCCAGCACGCGCAGGCGCGTGCTGACCCGGTTGAGCTCGGCCTTCAGCGACTCCGTGGTGGCGACGAGGTCCGCGACCGTGGGCTCGACCTCGTCGAGCCGCTCCTTCTCCGTGGGCACGTGACCAGCCAACCCCACCGGCCGGTCCTGTCCAGGGACGAACCGGGAAAACCACGCCAACGGTCCGACGCAAACCCCCGGCCTGGTTAACGCGCCGTCACCCAGGGTGAGGATGACTGAAACACCACCAAGCGGTGTATGCCTGTTCCATGGCGAGGTCGGTGCACGAGACGGAACGCAAGTACGAGGCGCCCGAGGGTGTGGGGCTGCCGGAGCTGACCGGGCTGCCCGGCGTCGCCGCCGCGGCGGGCCCCGAGGAGCAGCGGCTGGAGGCGGTCTACTACGACACCTCCGACCTGCGGCTGGCCCGCGCCGGACTGACGCTGCGCCGCCGCACGGGCGGTGACGACGCGGGCTGGCACCTCAAGCTGCCGGTCGGCGGCGACACCCGCGAGGAGGTGCGGCTGCCACCGGGCCGGGCGGCCAAGCACCCGCCCCGGGAACTCGGCTCGCTGGTCCAGGTGCACACGAGGGGCACCGAGCTGGCGCCGGTCGCCCGCATCCGGACCACGCGGCACCGGTGGCAGCTGGTGGACGACCGGGGCCGGCTGCTCGTCGAGGTGGTCGAGGACCTGGTCACGGCGCAGGACACCGCCGACGACTCCCGCGTCGAGTCGTGGCGCGAGATCGAGGTGGAGCTGGGCGAGCGCGGCGACACCGGGCTGCTGGACCGGGTCGAGGCACTGCTGGCGAAGGCCGGGATCGCGCGGTCGCGGTCGTCGGCCAAGCTGACGCGGCTGCTGGCCGGGCGGCTCCCGTCCGCCACGTCGCGCGGTGGCGCCGGGGGCACGACCGCGGGCGACGTGGTCCGGGCCTACCTGCGCGAGCAGGCCGACGCGATCAAGCACCAGGACCCGCGGGTGCGCCGGCGCGAGGAGGACGCGGTGCACCAGCTGCGGGTGGCCACCCGGCGGATGCGCAGCGCGTTGCAGGCGTTCGGCGCGGTGGTGGCGCGCGACCGCACCCGCGAGCTGACCGACGAGCTGAAGTGGCTGGCCGGGGTGCTGGGCGAGGCGCGCGACCTGGAGGTGCTGCGCGACCGGTTCGAGCGGGCGGTGGACGGGCTGGACGAGGAGCTGGTGCTCGGGCCGGTGCGGGCGCAGCTGACCCGGTACTTCGCCCCGAAGGAGGTCGCCGCGCAGGAGGCGGCGGTGGCGGCGCTGGACAGCCCCCGGTACTTCGCCCTGCTCGACGCGGTCGACGCGCTGGTCGAGGACCCGCCGTTCACGCCGCTGGGGGCCAAGAAGGCCACCAAGGTGCTGCCGGACCTGGTCGCCCGGACCTACCGCAGGCTCGCCAAGCGGGTCGCGGCCGCCGACGACGACACGGGGCTGCACGAGGCGCGCAAGTCGGCCAAGCGGCTGCGGTACTCGGTCGAGGTGGCCGAGCCGGTGTTCGGCAAGCGGGGCAAGGCGTACCGCGACCGGGTCAAGGAGGTGCAGACGCTGCTGGGCGAGCACCAGGACGGCGTGGTGGCGCGGCCGGTGCTGCGCGAGCTGGGCGCCAGGGCGCAGCTGGACGGGGAGAACGGGTTCACCTTCGGCCTGCTGCACGGCCTGGAGGCCGGGGCGGCCCGGCAGGTGGAGGAGCGGTTCGCCGCCACCTGGCCGGAGCTCGGACGCCCCCGGCTGAAGTGACCCCACCGGGCCCCGAGCAGGTCCCGACCGGGTCCCCACCCGTGGCCGCGTTCGGCACCTCACCCGCGACCGAACGCCGATTGGTCTGGACCTTGACACCTCCTGGCGGGGCTGTAACGGTGAATTCGGGCCGCCGCCCTTGACGCACGCCCGCCAGGAGGACGTCAGTGTCCAGAAAGAAGGAAGGCGCCGCGAGGCGCGGGCTCGGTCGAGCGCTCGCCGCACTGCTGTTCCTGGGCGCGGTCGGCACGGCGACCCCCGCGCACGCAGCCCCGGAGACATCGTTGCACCACATCGTGCCCGCGCCCGTGCAGGTCAGCCCGCGACCGGGCACGACCTACCAGCTCGGCGCGCACACCCTCATCCACACCCACCCCGGCTCGGCCGCGGCCCGGCAGGTCGGCGAGTACCTGGCCGGCGTGCTGAGGCCCTCCACCGGCTACCGGCTGCCGGTCGTGCCCGGCGCGTCCACGCGCGGCATCACGCTGCTGCTGGCCGGCGCGGACCCGTCGGTCGGCGCCGAGGGCTACCAACTCGACGTGACCCGCTCCGGCGTGCTCATCCGGGCCCGGACGGCGGCGGGCCTGTTCGCCGGCGTGCAGACGCTGCGCCAGCTGCTGCCCGCCCGGGTCGAGGCCAAGACCAGGCAGCGCGGACCGTTCACCGTGCCCGGCGGCCGGGTGCTCGACCACCCGCGCTACGCCCACCGCGGCGCGATGCTGGACGTGGCGCGCCACTTCTTCTCGGTCGACGAGGTCAAGCGGTACGTCGACCAGCTCGCGCTCTACAAGATCAACCGGCTGCACCTGCACCTGACCGACGACCAGGGCTGGCGGCTGGAGATCAAGAGCTGGCCGCGGCTGACCACGCACGGCGGCAGCACCGAGGTCGGCGGCGGGCCGGGTGGGTACTACACGCAGGAGCAGTACCGCGACCTGGTCGCGTACGCGGCGTCCCGGCACATCACGGTGATCCCGGAGATCGACCTGCCGGGCCACACCAACGCGGCCCTGTCCTCGTACCCGGAGCTGAACTGCGACGGCGTCGCCCCGCCGCTCTACACCGGCATCGAGGTCGGGTTCAGCTCGCTGTGCATCGACAAGGAGATCACCTACCGGTTCGTCGAGGACGTGCTGCGCGAGGTCGCCGCGCTGACCCCGGGCCGGTACGTCCACATCGGCGGGGACGAGGCGCACGCCACCGCCGACCCGGACTACGACCGGTTCATGGACCGGGTCCTGCCGCTGGTGTCGAAGTACGGCAAGACCGCCACCGGCTGGCACGAGTTCGTCAAGTCCGGTCCGCCGGTGGAGGCGGTGCCGCAGTTCTGGGGCACCCGGACCACCGCGCCGGACATGGTGGCGGCCGCGGCGCGGGGCAGCCGGATCGTGCTGTCGCCGGCGTCCAAGGCGTACCTGGACATGAAGTACGACGCGAGCACCCCGCTGGGGCTGAGCTGGGCGGGCTACACCGACGTGCGGGACGCCTACGACTGGAACCCGGGCGCCTACATCGAGGGGCTGCCGGCCGAGGCCGTGCACGGGGTCGAGGCCCCGCTGTGGAGCGAGACGCTGACGAACTCGGCGGACATCGAGTTCATGGCCTTCCCGCGCCTGCCGGCGATCGCGGAGCTGGGCTGGTCGCCGTGGTCCACCCACGACTGGGAGGCGTTCAAGGTGCGCCTGGCCGCGCAGGCCGACCGGTGGCGGGTGATGGGCGTGAACTTCCACCCCGCCCCCGAGGTCCCCTGGCGGAGCTGACCCGACCGGAGGGGCGGTTCCCGCCGAACCGCCCCTCCGCGAGTCGTACGTCCAGACCCACCGTGTCGTACGTCCAGACCCACCGTGTCGTACGTTCAGGACGGGTGAGTTCTGCGTTCGGGACAGGGATCAGCAGAAGCCCTGCGCCGTGTCCGAGTACCCGACCAGCAGGTTCTTGGTCCGCTGGTAGGAGTCGAGCACCACGTGGCCGCCGAACGCGGTGTGCGCCGGGTCGCCGTGGTGGCTGTTCACCCGGACCAGGCCCGCCTGGACCTCCCGGGCCGCCCGGTGGGCCACGCCGCCGTCGCGGGACCAGATGCCCGCGCCCGAGCCGCGGTCGGTGTCGTTGACCAGTTTCACCGCGTCGTCGAAGTCGTCGAACCCGGTCACCACCACCAGGGGGCCGCAGACCTCCTCACGGAAGATCCGCATCTCGTCGTCGCCCTCGAAGATCGCCGGGGTGACGTAGTAGCCGCCGGACAGCTCGCCGCCCAGGTCGGCGGGTTCGCCGCCGCAGACCAGGCGCGCCCCCTCCGCCCGGCCCGTCCCGACGCAGGCCAGGAAGCGGTCCACCTGCTCCCGGCTGACCTGTGCGCCGATCGTGGTCCCGGGATCCAGCGGGTGGCCGTGCCGCACGGCCTTGGTGCGGGTGGTGGCGTCGGCCAGGAACCGGTCGTAGGCGCTCCGCTGCACCAGCGCCCGTGCCGGGCCCGTGCCCGCCTCGCCCCGGCCGAGGGCGAACGCGGTGAAGCCCTCCAGCGCCCTGTCGTAGAACGCGTCGTCCTGGGCGGCCACGTCGGCGAAGAAGACGTCCGGGCTCCTGCCGGCGAGCTCCAGCGCCACCGGGACCAGGTTCTCCCCGGCGCAGCCCAGGACCAGTCGGCCGGTGGCGGCCCGGCCGGTGAAGTCGACCTTGGCCACCCGGCGGCCGGCCGCCAGCGGCCGGCCCGCTTCCGGACCGGAGCCGGTGACCACGTTGACCACGCCCGGCGGCAGCAGCTCGGCGATCAGGCCCAGGAGCACGTGGATGGAGGCCGGGGTCTGCTCGGCGGGCTTGAGCACCACGGCGTTGCCGGCGGCCAGGGCCGGGGCGAGCTTGCGGGCGGCGGTCAGGATCGGGGAGGTCCACGGGATGAGCTGGCCGACCACGCCCAGCGGCTCGGGGAAGCGGTGGGCCACCAGGTCCCGGCCGATCCGCGAGGTCCCGCCCTCCTGGGCCCGGACCACGCCGGCGAAGTGGCGGAAGTGGTCGACCGCGAGCGGCAGGTCGACGGCCAGGGCCTCCCGGACCGGCTTGCCGCTGTCCCAGGTCTCCGCCACGGCCAGGGCCTCCAGGTGGTCCTCGACGCGGTCGGCCACCTCGTTGAGCACGGTGGCGCGCTCGGCCGCCGACGTGCGGCCCCACGACCGGGCCGCGCCGTGGGCCGCGTCCAGGGCCCGGTCGACGTCCTCCGCGGTGCCCCGGGCGACCTCGGTGAACACCTCGCCGGTCACCGGGGTCCGGTCGGGGAGGTAGTCGCCCCGCGCGGGTGGGACGTAGTCGCCGCCGATGAAGTGGTCGTACCTGGACCGGTACGACACCGCGCTGCCCGGCTCGCCGGGCGCCGCGTACCTCGCCATGTCTCGCCTCCGGGGTCGTGGTCGAGCACGCAGCGTGCGCGGCGCCACGTTGCACCCGCGTTGCACCCGAACGGCGCAGCGGCCGGCTTGCCGCGCCCGCCGGACCGGGGCCATGCTGGGTGGCGGGAGGGCCGCCGATGCAACCGGATCCGCGACGACTCGCGCGCCAGCGCGAGCTGGTGCTGGGCGGTGACCGGGTGCGGGGCGCGCGCGAGGTGATCGTGGAGTCGTGGCGGCGGTCGCTGGCCGCGCGGGTCGACCCGGAGCGGCACGAGGCGCCGGTGGTGCTCGACCGCGCCGGCGTCGTCGACCGGCGGGACGCGCACCCGCTCGCGGCGGCGCTGCCGGTGCTGCGCGAGACCCTGGTGGGCATCGCCGACGAGGCCGAGCACGTCATGCTCGTCACCGACGTGGACGGCACCGTCCTGTGGTGCGAGGGCTCCACCCCGGTGCGCGGCCGGGCCGAGCGGGTGCGGCTGGCCGAGGGCGCGTGCTGGAGCGAGACCGCCATCGGCACCAACGCCATGGGCACGGCGCTGGTGGTGGACCGGCCGGTGACCGTGCACTCGGCCGAGCACCTGGTGCGGACCTACCACGGGTGGACGTGCACGGCGAGCCCGGTGCGAGACCCGGACACCGGCCGCACCATCGGCACGGTGGACGTGAGCGGGCCGCTGACCAGCGCGCACCCGGTGACGGCCGCGCTGGTGTCGGCGGCGGCGCGGTTGGCGGAGGGCCAGCTGCGGCTCCGGTCGGCGGCGCGGGACGAGCGCCTGCGGTCGGCGAACATGCGGCACCTGATCGCCCTGCGCGGCGAGCCCGGGGCGCTGCTCGGCCCGAGCGGGCGGGTGCTGGCGGCGGAGCCACCGGGCCTGCTGGGACGAGCGTCGACGTGTCCGGCGACCGGGTCCTGCTGGGGTGCGGGCGCGAGGCGCTGCTGGAACCGCTGGACGAGGGCTACCTGCTGCGGGTGCCGCGCCGGGCACAGCGGCGGCCCGTGCTGTCGCTGCGGTTCCTGGGCGCGGTGGCGGGGTCGCTGGAGGGGCGGGAGCTGGCGCTGTCCGCGCGGCACGCGGAGCTGCTGACGGCGCTGGCGCTGCACCCGCGCGGGTCGACCGCGGAGGAGCTGGCGCTGCACGTGTACGGCGAGCGGGGCAACCCGACGACCGTGCGGGCCGAGCTGCACCGGTTGCGCGCCCAGCTCGGCGGGGTGCTGCTGACCAGGCCGTACCGCCTGGCGGCCGACGTGCGGGGCGATTTCCTGGCGGTGCGCGAGGCGTTGCGCGCGGGGGACGTCGGCGCGGCCGCGGCGGTCTACCGGGGTCCGCTGCTGCCCCGGTCCGAGGCGCCCGCGGTGCGCGAGGAGCGCGAGGACCTGGCCTCGGCGGTGCGGCGGGCCGTGCTGGACCGGGGCGACGTGGCGGCGCTGTGGGCGTTCGGGCTGGTCAGCGACGACGTGGCGGTGCTGGAGCGGCTGGTGTGGCTGCTGCCGGGCACCGACCCCCGGCGCGAGGTGGCGACCCGGCGGCTGCGGCGAGCGCTGGCCTAGCGGGACCGGCGGACGTGGCGGACGTGGCGGGTCCGGCGGGTTCCGGCCCCGGGCACGACCGCGCGACGGGCCGGTCACCCGAGCGAGCACTACCGCGTGACCGGCACCAGCCCGAGCACACCCGCGTGACCGGCGCCGCCGCGTCCTAGGCTGTCCGCGTGGGGTTCTTCCAACCGGGTGACGTGGCGTTGCGGCGCGAGGTGCTGCACGGGAAGCCGTGGTCGGTGACGCCGACGCGGGTCGTGCTCGACGGGCCCGACCTGCTGGTCGTGTTCACACCGCCCGGCGCGGTGTTCGGGTTCCCGCCGCACCACCGGGCCCACCACTGGCAGGCGCGCGGCCGGACGCACTGGCGCGGGGTCGGCAAGCTCCAGCTGCACCGGCCCGGCGACGCCTACTCGGTGGACCTGTACTGGGGCGGGGACGGCCGGTTCAAGGGCTGGTACCTCAACCTCCAGGACCCGTTCCGGCGCACCGCGCTCGGGTTCGACACCCTCGACCACGCGCTGGACTACTGGGCGCCGGTGGACGGGGACTGGGAGGAGCTGGACCGCGACGAGTTCGAGGAGCAGGTCGCGGAGGGCAAGTACACCGCCGGGCAGGCCGGGGCGATCCGCGCCACCGGCGAGGAGGTCGCGGCCATGCTGACCGCGGGCACGACGTGGTGGGACCCGGCGTGGGCGGCGTGGCGACCGGACCCGGACTGGCCGGTGCCGGCGCTGCCGGCCGGGTGGGCGGACTACCCGCTGCCGTGAAGGTCGTGCCCCTCTCCCCCCGCGCCCTGGTGGACGAGCTGGTCGGGCGGGTCGACGCCCTGCCGCGCTCGACGTGGGCCCGCGTGCTCCTCGACGGCGCGCCGCCGACCCGGCCGGGCGAGCTGGCCGACCGCCTGGTGGAGCCGCTGCGCGCGCTGGGCCGCCCGGTGCTGCGCGTGTCCGCCGACGACTTCCTGCGGCCCGCGTCCGTGCGCCTGGAGCACGGCCACGAGGACCCGGACTCGTTCCGCGACTCGTGGCTGGACGTGGGCGGGCTGACGCGGGAGGTGCTCGGACCGCTGGACCCCGGCGGTTCGGGGCGGGTGCTGCCGAGGCTGTGGAACGCGGCTGCGGACCGGGCGCACCGCGCCGACTACGTGGCGCTCGGCCCGGCCGGGGTGCTGCTGCTCGACGGCACGCTGCTGCTGGACAGGTGGCTGCCCGCCGAGCTGTCCGTGCACCTGTGGCTGTCACCGGCGGCGCTGGAGCGGCAGCTGCCGGACGCGTGGCGGTGGACGCTGCCCGCGTACGACTCCTACGAGCCCCGGGCCGATGTGACGGTGCGCTACGACCACCCCGCGCGACCCGCTCTCGTGGGTACAGTGGACTGAGGGGGTGATGGGCGTGGACGGGGTGCGGCTGCTGATCGCGCTGGTCCTGCCCGCGCTCTACTGCCTCGCGGTGCTGAACTCGCCGGCCGAGGTCATCGCCGCCGTGGCGGCCGTGGCGCTGGTGCTGCTGCTGCTCACCGCGCCGGTGGTGCACGCCGCGCCCGCGTGGGTGCGGTCGCTGTCGATCCGCGAGAAGTCGCTGCGCGCCGCGTTCCTGCGGTTGCGCGACCCCGACGCCGCCGGGCGTCCCCGTCCCAGGGCACCGGGATTCGGCCGATAAGCGCCGAGTCCCCTTTTCCCCGCTCTGAAGACGGAGTTCCCCCTTGTTCCACGCCCTGGGCTCAGCCCTGGCCGGGATCGCCACGCCCGCCCTGGCCATCGTCCTGCTCACCGCGGCCGTCCGGCTGCTGCTGCACCCGCTCAGCCGGGCCGCCGTGCGCGGCGAGAAGGCCCGTGCCGCCCTCGCCCCCGAGCTGCGCGCGCTCACCGACAAGTACGGCGAGGACCGGGTGAAGCTCCAGGAGAAGACCCTGGAGCTCTACCGGGAGAACGGCACCTCGCTGTTCGCGGGCTGCCTGCCCGCGTTGGCCCAGGCGCCGTTCTTCATGGTCGTGTACCAGCTCGTGACCACGCCGAACCCGCTGCTCGACGGCACGCTGCTGGGCGTGCCGCTGGGCGCGCACTGGTTCGGCGCCTGGACGCACACGCCGGTGTTCGCCGGGTTGTTCGCGCTGCTGGCGGTGGTCGCGTTCGCGACCTCCCGCCGGCAGGCGACGGTGGCCAGGCGCGGTGGAGCGCCGCAGCCGCCGTTCGCGGGGCTGCTGCGGCTGCTCCCCTTCGGCACGGTGCTGATCGCCGCCGTGCTGCCGCTGGCCGCCGGGATCTACCTGGCGACCACCACTAGCTGGACGCTGCTGGAGCGAGCTTTCCTGTACCGCGCAGTTCAGCTCCCGCCTCGTGCAGGTACTTCAGCACGTGCGCGTAAGAGGTGAACAGGCCGCACTCGGCGTAGGACACCGAGTGCCGGCCGCAGAAGTCGCGGACCAGCGCCTGCGCGTGGCGCAGGTGCGGCCGCGGCATGTTCGGGAACAGGTGGTGCTCGATCTGGTAGTTCAGGCCGCCGAGCAGGAAGTCGGTGAACCAGCCGCCGGTGACGTTGCGCGAGGTGAGCACCTGCTTGCGCAGGAAGTCCAGCTGGTGGCCGGCCTGGAGCACCGGCATCCCCTTGTGGTTGGGCGCGAAGGAGATGCCCATGTAGACGCCGAACAGGCCCTGGTGGACCGCGATGAAGGCCAGGGCCTTGCCCGGCGACATCATCGAGAACACCAGCGCCAGGTAGCCGATGACGTGCACGGCCAGCAGCGCCAGCTCCAGCCGCCAGCTCTTGACCTCGCGGCGCACGGCGGCGGCGGCGCTGATGATGTGCAGGCTGAAGCCCTCCAGCAGCAGCAGCGGGAAGAACAGCCACGCCTGGTGCTTCACCACGAACCGGAAGAAGCCGCGCTTGCGCTGGGCCTGCTCGGCGCTGAACGCGAGCACCGAGATGTCCACGTCCGGGTCGTCGTCCTCGTGGTTGGGGTTGGCGTGGTGGCGGGTGTGCTTGCCCATCCACCAGCCGTAGCCCACGCCGACGAACAGGTTGCCCAGCAGCAGGCCGGCGGTCTGGTTGGCGCGGTGGCTCGCGAAGACCTGCCGGTGACCTGAATCATGTCCGAGGAAGGCGATCTGCGTGAAGACCACGGCGAGCACCGCGGCGGGCACGAGCTGCCACCAGGAGTCGCCGATGAGCACCACGGCAGCGACGGTGAGGAGCAAGGCGCCCACCACCCCGGCGAAGTACCAGGCGTAATAGCCGACGCGTCGGTCGAGCAGCCCTCGCTGCTTGACCAACCGGGATAGTTCAGCGAAGTCGCTGCCGCGGGTGCTCACCAGCGGAGGGTACGTGGGCCGGGGCCGTTCCTTCAGGACAGCCTCAGTTGCAGCTGCGCGAACAACCGGAGGAGGGGGTCGTCCAGGTCGAAGCCGCCGAGCTCCGCGGCGCGCCGGACCCGGTACCTCAGCGTGTTCGGGTGGACGTGCAGTTTCGCCGCCGCGGTGCGCACGTCGCCGAACTCGTCGAGGTAGGCCAGCAGGGAGCGGGCCAGCTCCGGGTCCAGCGCGGTCAGCCTCGGGTCGCGGATGCGCGGGTGCCCGGCGAGCAGCGCCAGGGTCTCCCCGACCAGCACCCGGGAGCGCACGTCGGCCAGGGTGGCGACGTCGGCGTCCAGGTCGCGGGCCATCGCGTCCAGCACCCGGTCGGCCTCCCCGCGCGAGACCATCACCTCGTCCACGGTCGGCACCGTGCACCCGACCGCGGCCTGCACGCGCAGGCCCATGTGCCCGCGGGCGGCGGCCACGATCTCCCTGGTCAGGGCGAGCAGCGGCGCCTTCGGCGGCAGGTCGGGCAGCAGCGCGTAGGTGCGGCCGGACCGCTGGCTGACCAGGGCGGTGCGCCGGTACGCGGCGGCGTGCACGGAGATCAGGCCGGTCATCTCGGCGCGGCGCAGCTCGTGCTCGGTGCGGTCGGCGTGCTCCTGCCCGCGCAGCGCGAACACCACGACCGCGGCGGGCCGGTCCGGGTCGGCGCCGATCTGCTCGGCCAGCGACCCGGCCTCCGTGCGGCCGTCGAGCAGCGAGGCCAGCAGGTTCTCCCGGAACGCGACCGCGGGCTCCCGCTGCTGCACGAGGTGCAGCGCGGTCACCCTGGCCGCGCCGAGCAGGGCGCGCTCGGCCTGCTCGGTGAGCGGCGCGGCGCCCTCCTGCACCCAGATCGCGCCCAGCGGCCGCGTGCCCGCGTGGACGCCGACCGCGAGCCGGCGGCGGATGCCCAGCTCGGGGTGCTCGTCGATGCGCACGACCTCCTCGCCCGCGCGCAGCCGCCGGTAGACGCCCCACTCGCGGAGCATCTTCAGGTAGGGCTCGGGCCCCTGGCGGCCCAGGATCGACAACCGGCGCAGCTCGTCGACCTCGTCGGACGAGCGGGAGTAGGCGAGCACGCGGCTCGCGGTGTCCTCGATGCTGACGCTGCCGCCGGTCAGCGCGGCGATCGTCTGGGCCAGGCCGAACAGGTCGCCGACGGCCTCGCCCGCGCCCGCGTCGGCGGTCAGGCGGGCGTTCGTGACCACGCCCCTGGCCAGGGCTTCGAGGTGTTCCCAGCGCACCTCGGGGCGGACCGCGAGCAGGGCGACGCCCGCGTCCGCCGCGGCCTGCCTGAGCACGGGCGCGGGCGCGTCGGCCTTGACCGCCACGGCCACCGCGCCCCCGGCCGCGGCCGCCTTGACCAGCGGCAGGGCCGCGCGCCCCCGGGCGCCCACGACCAGGACCAGGTCGCCGGGCCGGATGTCGGGCACGTCGTCGGGGTCGAGGATCACGACGTCGAGCACGTCGGCCTCCAACCCGTGCGGTGCGGCCTGCACCTCGACGAACGGGTCGCCGAGGGCGATCAGCACCTGACGCAGGCTCATCCTTTTGTCCATTCGCACAACAACGGGTGGCCAAGCCTAGACGTGAGGACAACAGCGCGCAGGGTCGGAAGTCCTACCGTTTGGGGAACCCAACCACAGTTGGGGTACTCCCCGATCAGGTGGCGAAGGAGCAGCTTGTGGATGCCGTGACCGCGGTCCCCGCACCGGTGAACGAGCCCGTCCTCGGTTACGCCCCCGGCGCCCCGGAGCGCGCGCGGCTCCAGGCGGAGCTGGCCGAGCTGACCAAGGAGCCCGTCGAGCTGACCCTGACCATCGGGGGCGAGCAGCGCGCCGGCGGAGGCGATCCCTTCGACGTCGTGCAGCCGCACAACCACCGCGCCGTCCTGGGCACCGCGCGCGGCGCCACCGGGCAGGACACCCGGGACGCCATCGCCGCCGCCCGCGAGGCCGCGCCCGCGTGGCGCGCCCTGTCCTTCGACGACCGGGCCGCGATCCTGCTCAAGGCCGCCGAGCTGCTGGCCGGCCCGTGGCGGGCCAGGATGAACGCCGCCACCATGCTCGGGCAGTCCAAGACCGCGATCCAGGCCGAGATCGACGCCGCGTGCGAGCTGATCGACTTCTGGCGCTTCAACGTCTCGTTCGGCCGGCAGCTGCTGGCCGAGCAGCCGCAGTCCTCCCCCGGCGTGTGGAACCGCACCGACCACCGCCCGCTGGAGGGCTTCGTCTACGCGATCACGCCGTTCAACTTCACCGCCATCGCGGCCAACCTGCCCACCGCGCCCGCCCTGATGGGCAACGTCGTGCTGTGGAAGCCCTCGCCCACGCAGGGCCTCGCCGCGCACCTGACCATGCGGCTGCTGGAGGAGGCGGGCCTGCCGCCGGGCGTGATCAACCTGCTGCCCGGCGACGGCCTGGCCGTGTCCGAGGTCGCGCTGGCCGACCCGGACCTGGCGGGCATCCACTTCACCGGCTCCACCAAGACCTTCCAGCACCTGTGGGGGCAGGTCGGCGCGAACATCGCGAACTACCGCGCCTACCCGCGCGTCGTCGGCGAGACCGGCGGCAAGGACTTCGTGCTGGCCCACCCGTCGGCCGACCTGGACGTGCTGCGCACCGCGCTGGTCCGCGGCGCGTTCGAGTACCAGGGCCAGAAGTGCTCGGCCGCGTCCCGCGCCTACGTGCCGCGCTCGGTGTGGAACCGGCTCAAGGACGACCTGCTGGCCGAGGTCGAGGCGCTGACCGTCGGCGACGTCACCGACCTCGACAACTTCATGGGCGCGGTGATCGACCGGCGGTCGTTCGACAAGCTGTCCGGCGTGCTGGACGCGGCGCGGCGCGACCCGAAGCTGGAGGTCGTGGCCGGCGGCACCGCCGACGACACCGACGGCTACTTCGTGCGGCCCACCGTGCTGCTGGGCGAGGACCCCGGCCACGAGGTGTTCACCACCGAGTACTTCGGCCCGGTGCTCGCGGTGCACGTGTTCGACGACGCCGACTACGACACCGTGGTCGAGCAGATGGAGAAGGCCGCCCCCTACGCCCTGACCGGCGCGGTCATCGCCCAGGACCGGCGCGCCATCGTGAAGGCGCAGGAGGACCTGCGGTTCGCCGCGGGCAACTTCTACGTCAACGACAAGCCCACCGGCGCGGTCGTGGGCCAGCAGCCCTTCGGTGGCGGCCGGGCCTCGGGCACCAACGACAAGGCCGGCTCGGTCCACAACCTGCTGCGCTGGGTGAGCCCCCGGTCCATCAAGGAGACCTTCGCGCCGCCGACCACCATCCGCTACCCGCACCAGGGGTGATCATGCTCCGCTCCGCGCTGCTCGCCGCCGCCCGCTCCGGGGCCGTCCGCGGGCTGGTCGAACGCACACCGCTGACCCGGCCGGTGGTCAGGCGCTTCATCTCCGGCGACGACGTCGACGCGGCCGTCGCCACCACCGGCGAGCTGCTGGCCGACGGCCGGTACGTCACCCTGGACCACCTCGGAGAGGACACCCGGGACGCCGCGCAGGCGACCGCGACCGTCGAGGCGTACCTCGACCTGCTGCGCCGCCTGGAGCTCGCCGGGCACACCGGGCGGGCCGAGGTGTCGGTGAAGCTGTCCGCGGTGGGCCAGTTCCTGCCCGTGGACGGCGAGAAGATCGCGCTGGAGAACGCGCGCCGCATCTGCGCGGCGGCGGGCGTGGTCGGCACCACGGTCACCCTCGACATGGAGGACCACACCACCACCGACTCCACCCTGGGCATCCTGCGCGAGCTGCGCGTGGACTTCCCGTGGGTGGGCGCGGTGCTCCAGGCGTACCTCAAGCGCACCGAGCAGGACTGCCGGGACCTGGCGCACGCCGGGTCGCGCGTGCGGCTGTGCAAGGGCGCCTACAGGGAACCCGCCTCGGTGGCGTTCCAGGACAAGGCCGACGTCGACCTGTCCTACGTGCGCTGCCTGCGGGTGCTGCTGGAGGGCTCCGGCTACCCCATGGTCGCCTCGCACGACCCGCGGCTGATCGCCATCGCGGGCGAGCTGGCGAGCCGGCGCCCCAAGAGCAGCTACGAGTTCCAGATGCTCTACGGCATCCGGCCCGAGGAGCAGCGCCGCCTCGCCGCCGAGGGCCACCGGATGCGGGTGTACGTGCCCTACGGCGACGAGTGGTACGGCTACTTCATGCGGCGGCTGGCCGAGCGGCCCGCGAACGTGGGGTTCTTCCTGCGCTCGCTGATCACCACGAACTAGCCCGCGGCCGGGCGCGCGTCACCTCCGGGTCGGCGTGCGCCCGGAGCACGTCGTCCACCGCCGCGGTCGCACCCCGGCACACCTCCGCCGGCGCGCCGGCCGCGCGCAGCACCTCCACGGCGCGGTGCGCGAGCAGCAGCGCCCGGTCGAGGTCGGTGTTGCCCTCGACGCACAGGCGCACGCGGAACAGCAGCGCGTCCGCGTAGCGCGCCTCGGCCGCCAGCTCGTCCGGCGCCCTGGTCAGCTGCCACGCCAGCACGGCCCACCGGG
Organism: Saccharothrix sp. BKS2; assembly: GCF_047689505.1. Classification (NCBI taxonomy): domain Bacteria; kingdom Bacillati; phylum Actinomycetota; class Actinomycetes; order Pseudonocardiales; family Pseudonocardiaceae; genus Saccharothrix; species Saccharothrix sp. BKS2. Next base: position 479,796 of record NZ_JAUQOL010000006.1, read on the forward strand.
CGTGGTCCGCCGCGCCGGGGTGGTCCTGGGCGCGGCGCAGCACCGCGGCCCGGTGCACGGCCTCCGGGAACGCGGTGGCCGCGGCGCGGTGGCGGCCCAGCAGGTCCCGCCAGGTCGCGGCGGCGCGCTCCACCAGGCGCGCGGCCAGCTCGTCGGTCTCGGGCAGCTCGTCGGCGAGCGCGCGCAGGGCGCGGGCCGGCTCGGGACCCTGCCCCACGAGCACGTGGTGCGGCAGGTCCCCGGCCGCGACCAGCACCTCCTCCGCCAGCCGCCGCGCCTCGCGCTCGCGGCCGGCCGCGAGCAGCAGCCCGACCACCTTCGCCCGCGCCGCCGTGAACGCGGCCGGGTGGCGGACGGCCGACGGGCGCAGCAGCTCCACCGCCTCCTCGGCCACCGACAGCCGCTCCAGCACGCCCGCGCCGCCGTCGGCCGCCACGTCCACCTGCGCGACCAGGGCCGCGGCCAGCCTCGCCACCGCGTCCGGGTCCCCGCCCCGGGCCAGCCGGCGGCGCACCAGCACGACCTCGTCCGCGGCGGCCGCGGCCTCGACCGGGCGGTCCCGGTGGGCCGCGGCCAGCTCGCCGAGCGCGCCCGCGAGTTCCGACTCGAAGTCGCGCGGGTTGGCCCGCGCGAGCCGGCGCAGCACCGCGACCGACTCCTCCACCGCCGCCACCGCCTCCTCGGGCAGGCCGCACGAGGACAGCAGCGCGGCCACCGAGACCAGCGCGCGGGCCAGGTCGGCCTCGAAGCGCGGGTCGGCGGCCGCGACCGAGCGCCAGCGCGCCACGGCCAGCCGGGCGGTGCGCGCGGCCTCCTCGCGGCGGCCCGCGTCGAACAGCCGGGCCGCGTGGTGGTGGGTGACCTTGGCCAGGTCGAGGCCGAACAGGGCGTGCTGGTGGCCGGCCAGGTCCCGGCAGCGCACGGCCGCCTCCGCGACCGCGGCCAGCGCCTCGTCGCGGCGGCCCACCGCGGCGTAGCGCAGGCTGAGCTGGTCGAGCGCGCCGACCAGGCGGGGCGCGTAGTCGACGTCCTCGGCGGCGGCCAGCCGGCACAGCTCGACGGCCTCCTCCGCCGCCGTCACGGCCTCCGCGTCCCGGCCGACCGCGACGAGCTTCAGGCCGAGGTCGCCCAGCGCGTCCGCGAGCGCGGACCGGTGCTCGACCGGGTCCGCCGCGGTCAGCTCGCGGTAGAGGCCGACCTCCAGGCTCGTGGCCTCCAGCGCCTCCTCGCGCAGCGCGGCCAGCGCGGCGCGGGCGCTGAGCACCCCGTGCAGCTCGGCCAGCTCGGACTTGCCCGCGCCACCGGCCCGGTTGCGGTCGGGGTCGCGGTCGCGGTCGGTGGCGCGGTCGGGGTCGTGGCCGCGGTGGCGGTCGCGGTCGTCGTGGCGGTCGCGGTCGCGCAGCAGGGCCCGGGTGAGCACGGCGGGCAGCGGGTCGCCGTGGAAGCGGGCGTCGTCGAACACGTCCCTGGCCACGGCCGCGGCCGCCGCGGGCAGCCCGGCCACCGCGCGCAGGGTGGCCGCGGTGGCGGTGCGCGCCAGGTCCGGCCGGGCGGCGAACAGCCGCTCCGCGCGGCGCGGCACGTGGGGCCACCGGTCGGCGGCGCGCAGCAGCGCCTCCAGCGTCTCCGGGGTGCACTCGGGCTCGATCCGCTCGTCCAGCAGCGCGACGGCGAGCACGTCCTCGGCCAGGCGGCCCCGGTCGGTCGCGGCGGGGTCGACGCTGACCAGCCAGCGCACCAGGTCGGCCCGGTCCGGGTCGCGCACCCCGTGCACGACGGCGAGGGCGCTCAGGTGCAGGTCGTGGTAGGTGGCCGCGGCCGGGTCGGGTGCCGCCGGGTCGGGTGCCGCCGGCGCGGTCGGGCGCGGGAGGCCGAGGGCGTCGGCGAAGCGGTCGCAGGCGTCGGCGAAGGACGCGGCGTGCTGCTCCGGGCAGGGGCCCAGCGCCAGCTCGGCGCCGGTGCGCCCGAGGTCGGCCGCGCGCTGGCGGGCCGCCGACCACCACCAGCCCGCCGTGCGGGCGAGCAGCAGGACGTGGGTGTCCGGTTCGCGCAGCAGGTCGTGCAGCTCGCGCCAGGGGAGGAGGTCGGCGTCGTCCACCACGCGGACCGGCGCGCCCGCCGCGAGGCGCCGCGCCAGCCTGGTCTTCCCGACGCCGGCGGGGCCGTGGAGCAGCAGCACGGACGACCCTCCGCCGTCGACCCACCGGTCCAGCTCCCGCAGCTCCGCCGCCCGGCCGCGGAACGGCACCACCTCGTACCGCGGGTCGAGCAGCTCACCGGGCGACAGGTCCACGATCACCATCTTGCCGGGCTGCTGCTTGCCCGATCGGGTGATGGTGTTCCGGGTGGACCCGAACCCCGCGCCCACCGGTCCCGGAACCGGCGCTCCGGGCCCCGCCCACCCGGCCCACCGCAGCTCACCCATCGACCCACGGTTGTCGGACCCCGGGGGCACAATCCAGGACGTGCTCGTCGCCCTGGTGCCCGACGCGGAGAACGCGGGGAGGTTGCGCCCGCTCTCCGACGCCGGCGTGCCCACCGGCCCCGTCGTCGAGGCGTCGGACCTCGCGGCGGCCGTGGCCGATTTCGAGGCCCGGCACCGGCCCCGCTGGCTGTGGTCGGCGACCACCGACGTCTACCCCGGCCTGCTGGCGCGCGGGGTCCGCGTGGAGCGGTGCCAGGACCTCTCGCACGTCGAGCACCTCCTGCTGGCCTACCGGAAGCGGCACGGGGAGCCGCGCGGGTTGGGGGCGGCCGTGGCGCGGTTGCGCGGGCTGCCGGTGCCCGAGGACCACGGGCCGCGCAAGCGCGACAGCCAGCCGACGCTGTTCGAGCCGGAGCAGGAGCGGCTGCCCGGCGGGGTGGACCCGCTGGACGCGGTGGTCGAGGTGCACGGCGAGCAGCAGCGGGTCGCGGCCGGCCTGCCGCACGCGGACCGGTTGCGGCTGCTGTTCGCGGCCGAGTCGGCGAGCGCGCTGGCCGCCGCCGAGATGACGCACTTCGGCCTGCCGTGGCGGGAGGACGTGCACGAGCGGCTGCTGGAGGACCTGCTCGGGCCGCGGCCGGTGACCGGGGCCCGGCCGCGGGTGCTGGCCGAGCTGGCGGACCGGATCACGGCGGCGTTCGGCGGCAGGCAGGTCAACCCCGACCACCCGCCGGGGATCGTGCGGGCGTTCGCGCGGGAGGGCGTCGACGTGCCGTCGACGCGGGCGTGGGTGCTCAAGGGCGTCGACCACCCGGCGGTCGGACCGCTGCTGGAGTACAAGGAACTGGCCAGGCTGTGGGTCGCGCACGGCTGGTCGTGGCTCGACGCGTGGGTGTCGGACGGCCGGTTCCGGGCGGACTACGTGGTGGGCGGCGTGGTGTCCGGGCGGTGGGCCACGCGGGGCGGGGCGGCGCTCCAGATCCCGCGCGTGCTGCGGACCGCGGTGCGGGCCGACCCGGGGTGGAAGCTGGTCGCGGCGGACGCGGCCCAGCTGGAGCCGCGCGTGCTGGCGGCGCTGGCGGACGACCGGGGGTTCGCCGGCGTGTCCACCGACGACGACCTCTACACGACGTTGGCGGAGGAGGCGTTCGACGGCGACCGGGACCGGGCGAAGCTCGCGATGCTGTCGGCGATGTACGGCGGCACGGGCGGCGCGGCCGCGCCCGCCATGGCCGTGCTCCGGCGCCGGTTCCCCGAGGCCGTCGGCTACGTCGAGGCCGCCGCCCTGGCGGGCGAGCAGGGCCGGGTGGTCCGCTCCCGGCTGGGCCGCACCAGCCCGCCGCCGTCGGAGGCGTGGCGCGAGCTGACCGGCAGCGCGGACGAGGGCGAGGACGCGCTGCGCCGCTCCCGGCGCGCGGCCCGCGACTGGGGCCGCTTCACCCGCAACTTCGTCGTGCAGGCCAGCGCGGCGGACTGGACGGCGGCCCTGCTGGGCGCGCTGCGCCGCCGCCTGCACCAGGCCGCGCCGGGCTCGCACCTGGTCTTCTTCCAGCACGACGAGGTCCTGGTGCACTGCCCGGAGGAGCAGGCCGAGGTGGTGTGCGCCGAGGTCACCGCGGCCGGGCAGGAAGCCTCCCGCCTGGTGTTCGGCGACACCCCGGTCCGCTTCCCCCTCAAAGCCGTCCCGGTGGACACCTACGCCGAGGCCAAGTAACCGCGAGTCGAACGTTCGGGACCACCGTGTCGAACACCCGTGACGGGTGAGTTCCACACCCGCGTTCGGCCCACGACCCGCGCACCCGCGTCTCCTTTGGGCTGTTCGGTCTCTTGAACGATCATTGTGAGAGCGCTCTCATGAGAGGGGAACGCCCTTCGTCGTCGCGCAGCACCCAGTGACAAGGAGGTCACCGCGCATGGTGCTCAAGCCGAGCCGCCGACAGCGCGTACTCGCGATCGCCGCCGCCCTCATCACCGCCGTGCCCCTAGCCGCCATCGCCACGGCCAACGCCTCGGTGCCGTCCACACCACCGGGCTGGACGCTCCAGTGGAGCGACGACTTCAACGGTGCGGCCAACACCCTGCCGTCCTCGCAGAACTGGATCTTCGACCTCGGCCACGGCTACCCGGGCGGCCCCGGGAACTGGGGCACCGGCGAGATCCAGAACTACACCAACAGCACCAACAACATCAAGCTCGACGGCTCCGGCAACCTGCGGATCACCGCGCTGCGCGACAGCGGCGGCGGCTGGACCTCCGCCCGCATCGAGACCCAGCGGGCGAACTTCAAGGCCCCCGCCGGCGGCAAGCTGGCCATCGAGAGCCGCCTCCAGATGCCCAACGTCACCGGCGCGGCGGCCCTCGGCTACTGGCCCGCGTTCTGGGCGCTCGGCTCCCCCTACCGCGGCAACTACTGGAACTGGCCCGCCATCGGCGAGTTCGACGTCATGGAGAACGTCAACGGCATCAACTCCGTCTGGGGCGTGCTGCACTGCGGCGTGAACCCCGGCGGCCCGTGCAACGAGACCAACGGCCTCGGCGCGAGCAGGCAGTGCCCGGGCTCGTCGTGCCAGTCGGCGTTCCACACCTACCGGTTCGAGTGGGACGAGAGCGTCAGCCCCAAGCAGCTGCGCTGGTACGTGGACGGCCAGCAGTTCCACAGCGTCAGCCAGAACCAGATGGACGCCACCACGTGGAACAACATGACCAGCCACGCCGGGTACTTCCTGCTGCTGAACCTGGCCATCGGCGGCGCGTTCCCCAACGGCGTGGCCGGCCACGCCACGCCCACCTCCGCCACCGTGCCGGGCCACTCCCTGGTGGTCGACTACGTCGCGGTGTGGTCGGCGGGCGGCAGCGGCCAGAACCCGACCACCACGACCACCACCAACCCGCCCGGCGGCAGCGGCTGGGACGCCTACGCCGACATCCAGGCCGAGCAGGCCACCACCCGCAACGGCGGCACGGTCGAGTCGGCCGACGGCGGTCAGGCGGTGGCGCAGCTGCGCAACGGCAACTCGCTGCGGTTCTCCGGCGTCCGGTTCGGCTCGGCCACCGCGCGCCAGTTCTACGGCCGGGTGGCGTCCGGCGCGACGGGCGGGGCGAGCGGCCTGGTCGAGGTGCGGCTGGGCAGCCCGACCGCGACCCCGATCGGCAGCTTCGCCGTCGGCAGCACGGGCGGCTGGCAGAGCTGGCGCACGGTGCCGGCGAACATCTCGGGCGTCACCGGCACGCACGACGTCTACGTGACGTTCACCAGCGGCCAGCCCAACGCGTTCGTGAGCCTCAACTGGATCAGGTTCGGCACGTGAGACCCGTGGCGGGCCGCGCCCGCGCCTCCCCCGCGCGGCCCGCCACTGCCGACTACAGTTCTCCGCGTGTACGTCGAACGCCCGTTCGCCGGCCTGGCGTGCGCGTGGCAGCGGAGCACGACCCGCCCGGTCACCGGCCGCGTCGTGCCCGACGGGTGCACCGACATCATGTGGTCGACGTCCGGCCGGCTGTTCGTGGCCGGACCGGACACCGGGGCGCACCTGAGCTCGGGCGAGCCGGGCACGCTGTACGGCGTCCGGTTCGGACCGGGCGCCGGGCCGGCCGCGTTCGGCGTCCCCGGCCACGCGCTGCGCGACCAGCGGGTGCCGCTGGCCGAGCTGTGGGGGCCGACCGCGGCGCTGGAGGACGAACTGGCCGCGGCGGACGACCCGTGCGCGGTGCTCGCGGAGGCCGCCCTGCGCCGGCTGCGGGCGACGCCGCCGGACCCCGCGGCGGCCGCGATCGTGGCCGCCGTGCCCACCTCCGGCGTGGCCCGCCTGGCCGACGACCTGGGCATGTCCGTGCGGCAGCTGCACCGGCGCAGCCTGGCCGCGTTCGGCTACGGGCCGAAGGTGCTGCACCGGGTGCTGCGGTTCGACCGGGCGGTGGGGCTGGCGCGGCGGGGGGTGCCGTTCGCCGACGTCGCCCACCGCACCGGCTACGCCGACCAGGCGCACCTGTCCCGCGAGGTGCGCGAGCTGGCCGGCGTGCCGCTGGGTCAGCTGATCCGACCGTAGGCACGCAGGGTCAGCAGCGCCTCGATCGTGACGATCGGACGCCACTCGTGGGTGGTGACCGGGGTCCACGCCGGCCACGGGAACGTCCACCCGCCGTCCTCCTGGCGGGCGGCGGCGAGGGCGTCGAGGTCCCGCTCGACCTCCTCGTCGCGGAACCAGCGCCGGGCGAGGCTGTCCGGGGTGGGCGCGTAGTGGTGCGGCTTGTGCGTCTCGCCCGCCGCGTAACCCTCGTGCGCCCGACCCTGGCCCAGGTCGACCAGGCCCTGCTCCCGCACGAGCGCGCCCAACCGCTCCGCCGCCGCGCCGGCGCGGTCCCGGTCGGGCACCGCGTCGAGGAAGTGGGCGCAGGCGGCCGCCTCGTACGGGTGCGACTCGACCAGCTCGTCGAGGCGGCGCCAGCAGAACGCGGTGGCCCCGTCCAGCCACGGGTGCTCGGCGCCGGTCCGGTGCAGGACGGACGCCAGCAGCGCGGTCATCAGCAGGTCGCTGTCCGCGGACACCTGCCACCACGGCGCCCTGGGGTGCTCGCGCGCGGTGGCCAGGCAGTTGGGCACACCGCCGTCGGGGTTGGTGACCGAGGCCAGGAAGTCGAGGGCCCCGGGCGCGGTCCCGCCGACCTCGTGCAGCAGCGACAGCGCCGTGAAGGTGTGCAGCGGCTGACTGGTCGGCCCGCGCCCGTCCGGTTCCAGCGCGTGGCCGAACCCGCCGTCGTCGTTGCGGTACGCGAGCACCGCGCGCACCACCGGCTCGGCGGGCCCGCCGTCGAACAGGAACGCGAACCGCCGCTGCTCCAGGACGCGCGCGTGGTGCCAGAGGAAGGTCCGTGCCGCTTCGATCATGCCCGGAACGGTAGGCCCGCGGTCACCGCCGCGTCTTGGACGAATCGGCCATCCCGCGCGGACGGGTCACCGCCGCTCGCGCAGCACCCCGCGGTGCAGCTCGGCCGGGCTGCGGTGGCCGGACAGCCCCAGGGTGAGGTCGAAGTCCGCGAGCAGGCCGCGCAGCACGTGCCGCACGCCGACCTCGCCGCCGTGGGCCAGGCCGTAGGCGAACGGCCGGCCGACCAGCACGGCCCTCGCTCCGAGGGCGAGCGCCTTGACCACGTCCGCCCCGCCCCGGATACCGGAGTCGAACAGCACCTCGACCTGCTCCCCCACCGCGTCGGCGATCTCCGGCAGCACGTCGAGGGACCCGACCGCGCCGTCCACCTGCCGTCCGCCGTGGTTGGACACCACGATGCCGCTGACCCCCGCGTCGACGGCCTTGCGCGCGTCGTCCACGTGCTGGATGCCCTTGAGCACGATCGGGCCGTCCCAGTGCTCGCGCAGGAAGGACAGCTGGTCCCACGACTTGTCGGTGCCGGTGAACAGCTGCACCCAGCGCAGGATCGCCATCGGCGCGTCCTCCTCGGGCGGCGCGGCCAGCCCCGCCCGGAACGCCGGGTCGGAGAACGGGATGGCCGTGCCGACGCCCCGGATGAACGGCAGGTAGGACTGGTCGAGGTCGTGCGGGCGCCAGGCGAGCGTCCACGTGTCGAGCGTGACCACCAGCACGCGGTACCCGGCCTTGCGGGCGCGGTCGAGGATGCTCGCGGCGACGTCCGGATCGTTGGGCCAGTAGAGCTGGAACCAGCGGGGACCGTCCCCGGCGGCCTCGGCGACCTCCTCGATCGTGTGCGAGGAGGCGGTGGAGAGGATGAACGGGACGCCCAGCTCGGCCGCCGCGCGGGCGGTGGCCAGCTCGCCGTCCGGGTGCAGGATCGACTGGACGCCGACGGGCGCGAGCAGCACGGGCGCGGGCACCTCGGTGCCGAGCACGGTGGTGCCGAGGTGGCGCTCGGTGGCGTCGGTGAGCATCCGCGGCACGATGCGCCACCGGTCGAACGCCTCGCGGTTGGCCCGCGCCGTCGCCCCGGCCCCGGCCGCCCCCGCCACGTACCAGAACGGTCCCGGTCCGAGGCGCTCGCGGGCGGACTCCTCCAGCGCCTCGGGGTCGGTGGTGAACGGCGGCACGTTGCCCGCCAGTCCCTGGAGGTAGATCTCGTTCTGGTAAGCGGCGAACTGGCCGGTCATCGTCGTCCTCACCTTCCGCTCGGCGTGCCGATCATGCTGGTCCCCCGCACCCGCGCCCGCAAGCAGTCGGCGACGGGGCACGCGCCGCCGGGAGAGCGACGACGCGTGCCCCGCGCCTCACCTCCGCTCCTCCAGCACGATCGCCACCGGCGCCGCCGTCAGCACCGTCGACGCCGTGCCCGCCACCAGCCCGATCAGCAGCGCCGTGGCGAAGTCGGCCAGCGAGCCGTCCCCCAGCACCAGCAGCGCGGCCAGCACGAACAGCACGCCGATCCCCGTGTTCACCGTCCGCGGCAGGGTCTGGAGCACCGCGGAACTCATCACGTCGGGGAACGGCCCACCCGCCCGCCGCAGCTCCCGCACCCGGTCGAACACCACCACCGAGTCGTTGACCGAGTACCCGATGACGGTCAGCAGGGCGGCCAGGAACACCGCGTCCGCCGTCTTCCCCAGCCACGCGAACGCGCCCACCAGCACGACCACGTCGGTCACCAGGGCGACCACGGTGGCCAACCCCAGCCGCCAGTCGAAGCGGTACGCCAGGTAGGCCAGCTGCGCCGCCACCGCGACGGCCAGGGCGATCAGCGCGTTGCGCCGCAGCTCGTCACCCAGGCTGGGGCCGATCAGCTCGTTGCTCAGCTGTTCGGCCCCGCCCGTCGCCCGGTCGACCGCCTCGCCGACGCGCACCGCGGCGGCCGAGTCGATCGGGCCGGTGCGCACGGACAGGCCGTCGCCGGAGGTGACGACGACCGCGTCGCCGAAGCCGGCCGTCGCGAGTTCCGCCCTCACCCGACCGACGTCCGCCGACGCGGTGGCGAACTCCATCGCCCGGCCGCCGGTGAACTCGACGCCCAGTTCCAGGCCCCGCGCGAGCAGGCCGGCCACCGCGACCAGCAGCACGGCGCCGGCGGCGAGCAGCCAGCGCCGCGGCCGGCGGTAGAGCCGGATGCCGCGGGTGGTCAGCCACGTGCGCACCCGGCCGAGGGTGTGCAGGCCGCTCCAGCCCGGCTTCTTCTCCAGCAACGGCATCACCACCAGGTGCAGCAGCGCCCTGGTGAGCACCAGTGCGCTGAACAGCGACGCCAGCACACCGACGGACAGGGTGACGCCGAAGCCCTTGACCGGGCCGGTGGCCAGCCAGAACAGCAGGCCGGCGGCGAGCAGCGTGGTGATGTTCGAGTCGGCCACCGCGCTCAGCGCGCCGCGGAACCCCTGGTCCACCGACCGCGGCAGCCTCCGCCGTCGCGCGTACTCCTCCCGCGACCGCTCGAACACCAGCACGTTGGCGTCCACCGCCATGCCGATGGCCAGCACGAACCCGGCCAGGCCGGGCAGGGTGAGCGTCGCCCCGATCGCCAGCAGCGCCGCGTACGCCACCGCCGCGTAGCCGACCAGCGCGAGCACCGCCACCAGCCCGGCGAGCCGGTAGGCGAACACCAGGAACAGCCCGGTCAGCGCGACGCCGATGACGGCCGCCCTGGCACTGGCCTCGATCGCCTCCGCGCCGAGCGTCGGCCCGACGGTCCGCTGCTCCACGACCTCCACCGGCACGGGCAGCGCGCCGGACCTGATCACCAGCGCCAGCTCGTCGGCCTCCGCCTGGGCGAACCGGCCGGTGATCTGGGTGCTGCCGCCGATCATGCCGGTGCCGCACGCCACCGTGCCGTCGACCTGCGGCGCGGACACCACCTCGTCGTCGAGCACGAACGCGACGCGACGCCCCGGGTCGCCGGGTGGCGAGCACGCCGCCTCGGCCGTGACGCGCTGCCAGGCCGACGGCGCGTCGCCGCGGAAGTCGACGCCGACCACGTAGCCGACGCCCTGGGCGTTGGGGGTGGCGCGGGCGTCCGCGATGCCCTCGCCGGTGAGCACGACCTCGCCCAGGCCGACCGTGTCGCCGTCGGGCGTCGGCACGTCCCCCGGTCCGGTGACGGGTCGCACCTGGAGCTGCGCGGTGCGGCCGAGCACCTCGATGGCCTCGGTCGGGTCCTGGAGGCCGGGCAGTTCGACCACGATCCGGTGAGACCCGGAGCGGGCCAGGACGGGTTCGGTGACGCCGAGTTCGTCGACGCGGCGGCGCAGCACCTCCATCGCCCGGTCGGTGGCGTCGGCGGTGGCCTCGGGCGGGGTCTCCAGCACGACCTGGGTGCCGCCGCGCAGGTCGAGGCCGAGGCGCGGTTGGACGGTGAGCAGGGTGAACGTGGACGCGGCGAGCACACCGAGGGACAACAGCCCCCGGACGAGCAGTGCCCGCCGCGCGCTGGGGCGCGGCATGGGTGGGAAACCTCCGGATGAGGTGAACGGGTGGGTTCAGCTACCGGGGGTCGGGGGCGGCGCGCGTTCGCCGAGGGGTGCGTGGCCGGTCCGCTCGGGACGGCGGTGGGCGGGGTCGACGACGTCCACGCGCACCGGCGGCGCGGGCGTGGCGTGCACGGGCGGCTGGACGCCGTCCAGCGGCTGCCCGAGGTGGCCGGCCTGCTGCACCGGGTGCGTCGGGGTGCCGCGGGTGGTCGTGCCGGCGGGCTGGGTGCCGGCCACGGTGGCGGGCACCGCGGACACCGCGACCGCCCCGGCGGCGGGTTCGGAGGGGTGCGCGACGACGACGAAGCCCGCGATCAACGCCAGGACCGCGAACAGCGCGCGCCGGGTCATCCGCCCTCCCTCCCGCTCCGCCAGGCTACCGGCCGCCGCCCAGCACGACGACGGCTCCGCCGAGCAGCGCGCACAGCAGGGCGAGCACGAGGGGCTGCGTCGTGCCCGCGCCGAGCAGGAGCGCGACCGACCACCCGGACAGCACCACCAGCGCCAGCCCGAACGCGATCACCACGACGGCGATCCGCGGCCGGTGCCGGGGCAGCCCCAGCAGCGCCCGCCGCACCCCGCCCCGGGCGCCCAGCAGCAGCCGCGCCACCACGGCGAGGCAGGCCGCGACCAGCGCGGCGGCGAACCACCCGAGCAGCGGCGTCGGCCGGGGCAGCGCCGCCAGGGTCAGCACCAGGCAGCCCGTGACCAGCAGCGCGGCCAGCCGGGACAGCGCGGGCCACACGAGGGCGCGGGCGGCTCCCAGCACGTCGGCGGCCGGCGCGGTCACGGGCGCGCCGCCGCGCCTGCGGCGCACGGTGGCGAGGTTGGCGCGCACGTCGGCGGCGTCGGGGTCGAGCCGCAGCGCGGTGCGGTAGGCGCGTTCGGCGGCGCCCCAGTCGCCCAGGCGCAGCGCGGCGTCGCCGAGCACCTGGTAGGCGCGGGCCTCGGTCGGCGCCAACCGCGTCGCCTCGCGGGCCTCCCGCGCCGCGTCCGGGAGGCCGGCCGCGTCCGCGGCGAGCGCTTCGGCCAGCACCACCCGGCACCGCCAGTCGTCGGGCCGGCGGCGGACGCACTCGCGCGCGGCCACCAGCGCCTCGGTGTGGCGGCCGAGTTCGGTCAGCGCCAGGGAGGTCAGCCGCTGGGCCCACGCGTGGTCGCCGTCGAGCACCAGGGCGCGCTTGGCCGCGTCGAGCGCCGGGTCGGGTTCGTCCGCGTCGAGGTGCGCCGCGGCGAGCCGGCACCAGCCCTCGGCGTGCAGGGGGTTCGCGGCGAGGGCCGGGCGGAGCAGGGCGACCGCCTGGTGCGGCAGACCTCGCGCGGTGAGGTCGGCGGCCCGCGCGACGACCGCGGCGATCGGCTCGGACATGCCCGCGAGTGTTCCAGCGTTCGACCGCGCTGCCTACGCGCCCTCGTGCTCGGGGGTGGCGGGGCTCCCCCCTGGACTCCGGTCCCGCCACCCCCGCGGTGACGCGGGCTGCCCCCTGCCCAGTCCCGTCACCCGGTCCCGCAAGGCCGATCGCACCATCGTCCTTGCCGAGAATTTCTTGAGCCAGAACTTACGGGCAGTCTCGTTCCGAGTCAATAACTTCTTATTCAAGAATATCCCACGACCGGCGTATGATCCGGCCATGGAACTCGCCGACCGAGCCGCCTGCACCGGGCGGTCCGGCCTGAACTGGCTGCTGCACCGCGCGGCGCAGAAGCTGGGCGCGGCCATGCAGGAGGCGGCGGCCCGGCACGACCTCACCGCGCGCGGGCAGCTGGTGCTCACCGCGCTGTGCGCCGAGGAGGACTCCCGGCGCACCCAGCTCGCCCTCGGCCAGGCGCTGGGTCTGGACAAGACCACCCTCACGGCCGAGCTGGACCGGCTGGAGCGGGCCGGCCTGATCGTGCGCGAGCCCCACCCGAACGACCGGCGGGTGCGCGTGCCGGTGATCACCGACCGGGGCCGCTCGGTGCAGGACGAGGTGGCGGAGCTGCACCAGCGGGTCGAGCGCGAGTTCACCGCACACCTCGCACCGCAGCAGTGCCGCGAGCTCCAGGCGACCCTGGAGCGCCTGATCGCCTCCTGCGGCGGTCCGGACAGCGGCTCCTGCCTCTGAATTTCGTCACGATCCGTGTCCACCGGCCGCTAATTTCCCCCTTCGGGGAACTCGATCGATCACGGCGTGCGACGCTAGGGCGAGCTCGGCAGGTTGCCGGCGGATTTCCCGTCACGGCGTCAACGCCCCTGCGTCCCCTTCCCGCGGGCGCCCGGGTTGGGCCGAGCGCACGTGTCGAGACAGCTGGAGGTCAAGGGCCGTGGGCACACCCAAGGAGTGGCAGATCACCTGCCGCGACATCGCGTCCCGACGTCGTGACATGACCGTCTTCGTCAGCCAGGGCCACGTGGTGGTAACCGTGCCGCCGGGCGAGGCCGCGGTGCTGACGCCGCTGGAGGTGGGCCGCCTGCGCGCGGCCCTGCGCGACGCCGTGGTGAACGCGTCCGGCACGCCGGAGCGCTGAACCGCACGCGTCCGATTTCTCCCGATCCTCTTCCTACTCACGGGTAGGTAATGCCAGTATCGGGTCCGTGAGCACCTACTTCGCCACCGGCGCGACGGCCTCCACCGGTCGACGCCCGGTCGAGAGGCACCTCCGGCGGCCCGACCGCGGGCCGGGATCCGCCCTGGTCGGACCGCGTCCGGCGAACCGCCCGGCGAACCGCCCGCCGCGGACCGCCGGGCCGACCCCGGTCCGGGACCACCCCGCCGCGGGCCCGACCCGGCGAGCCGCCCGGTGAGGCGGGTCGTGGGCGCGCTGCGCGCGCTGGCCACGCTGGTGCGCGTCGGCGTGGTGCGGCCGATGGCCCCGGGCCGGCTGCTCGGCGTGCTGGACGCCTACCTGCGCTGGGACATCACCCCCGCGTTCGGCTACGCCACCGGCGCGGCCCGCCACCCCGACCGGCCCGCGATCGTGGACGACGCGGGCGAGCTGACCTTCGCGCAGGTCGACGAGCGCACCACCCGCCTCGCGCACGGCCTGCGCGACCTGGGCGTGGGCGCCGGTTCGAAGGTCGCCGTGCTGTGCCGCAACCACCGCGGGTTCGTGGAGACCGTGGTCGCGTGCGGGAAGACCGGCGCGCACGCCGTGCTGCTGAACACCGGCCTGAGCGCGGGCCAGGTCGCCACCGTGCTGCGGGAGCAGGACGTGTCGGTGGTCGTCGCCGACACCGAGTTCCGCGACCTGCTGGTCCACGCGCCGCGCCGGGTCCGCCGGGTCGTGGCCCGGGTCGAGGGCGCCACGAGGAGCCGCACGCTGGAGCAGCTGATCGACGGCTCCCCCGCCACGCCGCTGCCCGCCCGACCGCCGCGCGGCAGGCTGATCGTGCTGACCTCCGGCACGACCGGCGCGCCCAAGGGCGCCAGGCGCCCCGAGCCCGCCAGCCTGGTGCCCGCCGCCGCGCTGCTCTCGCGCATCCCGCTCCGGGCGGGCGACCGGTTCTGCGTGCCCGCCCCGCTGTTCCACACCTGGGGCCTGGCGGCCTTCCAGCTCGGGCTCGTGCTGGGCGCGACCCTGGTGCTGCGGCCCGGGTTCGACCCCGCGCTGGTGCTGGCCGACGCCCGCGAGCACCGCTGCGGCGCGCTGTTCGTCGTCCCGGTGATGCTCCGGCGCGTGCTGGACCTGCCCGACCGGCCGGAGTTGCCGGACCTGCGCGTCGTCGCCTCCAGCGGCTCGGCGCTGCCGCCGCCGGTGGCCCGCCGGTGCCTGGCGGAGTTCGGCCCGGTCCTCTACAACCTCTACGGCTCCACCGAGGTGTCGTGGGTGAGCATCGCCCGGCCCGACGAGCTGGCCCGGCACCCCGACACCGCGGGCCGCCCGCCGCACGGCACCCGGCTGGCGATCCTCGACGAGCGGGGCGACCCGGTGCCGCCCGGCGCGACCGGCCGCATCTTCGTCGCCAACGACATGCTGTTCGACGGCTACACCGACGGCGCGGGCAAGGAGGTCCGCGACGGCCTGATGTCGACCGGCGACGTGGGCCGCCGCGACGCCGACGGCCTGCTGTTCGTGGCGGGCCGGGACGACGAGATGATCGTCTCCGGCGGCGAGAACGTCTACCCGCGCGAGGTCGAGGACCTGCTGGCGGGCCTGCCCGGTGTGCGGGAGGTGGCCGTGGTCGGCGTGCCGGACGAGCGGTTCGGCCAGCGGTTGGCCGCCTACGTGGTGCGCGAGGGGCCGGACGCGCCGGACGAGGACGCGGTGCTCGACCACGTGCGCGGCAACCTGGCGAAGTTCTCCGTGCCCCGCGAGGTCGTCTTCCTCGACGCGCTGCCCCGCAACGCCACCGGGAAGGTGCTCAAGCGCGACCTGGGCGACCGGCCGGGCTGAGCGCCCCCCGGAGGACGACCGCTCCCGGCCGGCACGCGGTGGGGCGGACCAGGGCGCGACCACCTCCGGGACCCGTCGGAGTCACCTCCGGGCCGTCCGCTCGTTGTCCCGCCGGGGCGGGGCGTCCGGGACGACCGGGCCGCCCGCCGCGTGGGCGCCGCCCAGTTGACGTGAGACGGAAGTGGGTGGTGACCGGCGTGACCCCGGTGTGCCATGCTCCGCTTGGACGCTTCCCCCCGCGTTCCCCGCGGACCTCGTCCGGCTGCCTGCCCCTGCCGACAAGCCGCTGCGATCGAACGGAGTTCGATGATGGTTGTGCACTCCCTGCGCAGAATCCTGGCCGCACTGGCCGTTCTGGCCGGCCTCACGGTGGTCCTCGGTGTGCCCGCGACCGCCGCCGCCGAGGGCGGGACCGCCACGGCCCGCGTCTTCCAGGCGCCTTACGGCCGGCCCTGACACCACGCCCCAAGGCCGGGTTCGCGCACGCGCGGGCCCGGCCTTGAGGCACAGTGGGCAGGTGAGCAGCGAAGTCCTGCGCCTGCGTGCGCCGCGGCACCAGGTGAGCCGCAAGTCGATCACCCTGTGGACCCTGCACGCCCTGATCGGTTGGGCGGTGCTGCTCGTGCCGCAGCTGGTGGTGCTGATCTTCGTCCGGTCGCCGTGGCAGCTGACCGCCGCGGTGGCGACCCTCGTGCTCGGCTCCGCGCACACCCTGGTGATGCCGCGCTGGCGCTACCGGGTGCACCGCTGGGAGGCCACCCCGGACGCGGTCTACACGCTGGCCGGCTGGCTGAACCAGGAGTGGCGCATCGCGCCCGTCTCGCGCATCCAGACCGTGGACACCAAGCGCGGTCCGCTCCAGCAGCTGCTGGGCCTGTCCACGGTGACCGTCACCACCGCGTCGGCCTCGGGTCCGGTGCACATCGAGGGCCTGGACCACGCCGACGCCGTGCGGCTGGCCGACGAGCTGACCACGACCACCCAGGCCACGCCGGGTGATGCCACGTGACCCGGTGGACCCCGGCGGACCCGCCCGCCGACCCGCCCCCCGGCCTCCCCGCCGACCTGCCCGCCGCGCCCGAGTACGCCGAGCCGGCCGACGCGGACCCGACGGCCGGCTGGCACCGGCTGGACGTGCGGATGATCGTCGTCCGCCCCCTCAACGAGCTGGTGAACCTCGTCCCGGTGTTCCTCGGCCTGCTGGTGCTCGGCCGGGGCGAGACGTGGCGGCTGCTGACCAGCGCCGGCGTGGTCGCGCTGATCGTGGTGTTCGGCCTGCTGCGCTGGCTCACCACCCGCTACCGGATCACCGGCGAGCAGGTCGAGCTGCGCACCGGCCTGCTGGTGCGCAAGCGCCTGGCGGTGCCGCGCGACCGCATCCGCACCGTCGACCTCACCGCGAAGCTCGGGCACCGGCTGTTCGGGCTGTCCGCGATCCGGGTCGGCACCGGGCAGCGCGACCAGCCCGGCGAGGACGGCCTGACGCTGGACGCGGTGTCCTCGGCCGAGGCGGAGCGGTTGCGGGTGCTGCTGCTCACCGCCGCCGTCCGGTCCGACGAGCCCGCCGCGCCGGCCGGGCCGGAGCGCCCCGGCGAGGTGCTGTCCGGGTGGGACACCCGGTGGCTGCGGTACGCGCCGCTGACGCTGTCGGGCCTGGTGGCCGCGGGCGCGCTGTTCGGCTTCGTGGTGAACTCCGCGCGGGAGCTGGACCTGGAGGTGCTCGGCCCGCTGACCGACGCCGCGCACTGGGTGGTGGACCAGCCGCTGTGGCTGACCGTCGCGCTGTTCACCGGGGTGGTGCTGGTGGTCGCGGGGCTGGGGTCGGTGCTGGTGTACGTGGTGCAGTTCTGGGGCTACCGGCTGACCCGGGAGCCCGACGACACGGTGCGGGTCCGGCGCGGCCTGCTCACCACGCGGTCGGTTTCCGTTGCCGAGCAACGGCTCCGCGGCGTGGAGCTGGTGGAGCCGTTGCTGCTGCGGTCGGGCGGGGGCGCGCACGCGAAGACGGTGACCACCGGCCTGGGCCGCAAGGGCGAGAGCAACCTGCTGCTGCCCGCCGCGCCGGTGACCGAGGCGCACCGGGTGTCCGCGGCGGTGCTGCGCCTGGAGGTCCCGCCGACGCTTACGCCGCTGCGCCGGCACCCCTCGGCCGCGCTGCGCCGCCGGCTGCTGCGCGCGGTGGCGCCGCTGCTGGTGCTCGCGGCCGGGCTGGCGTGGTGGGGGCCGGACTGGACGTGGCAGGTGGTGCTGGCGCTGGTGCCGTTCTCGGCGGCGCTGGGATGGGACCGCTACCGCAGCCTGGGCCACGCGCTGACCGACCGGTACCTGGTGGCCCGGAGCGGCTCGGTGATCCGGCAGACCGCGGTGCTCCAGCGCACCGGCGTGATCGGCTGGCGGGTGTCCCGCTCGTTCTTCCAGCGCCGCGCGGGCCTGGTCACGGTCACCGCCACGACCGCCGCCGGCGACGGCGCGTACTCCGTGGTCGACGTGGCCGAGGCGGACGGCCTCGCGCTGGCCGACGCGGCGGTGCCCGACCTGCTGCGGCCGTTCCTGGAGCGCACGCCGGAGGATCGGGTGGCAGGGGATGTGGTGGCAGGGGACCGGGTCGCGGGGGATCAAACTCCGGAGGACCGGACTCCGGGGGATCGGACTCCGGGGGACCCGACCACCGGCGATCAGCCCGCCGAGCGGAACGTGGTGCGGTAGACGCTGGGCGGCACGCCGAGGGCGGCGCTCATCTGCTGCCGCAGCGCGGTGGCGGTGCCGAACCCGGCGTGCCGGGCCACCAGGTCGATGGTCAGGTCCGTGGTCTCCAGCAGGTGGCGCGCCCGCTCGACGCGCTGCTGGTGGAGCCACTTGACGGCGGTCATCCCGGTCTCCTCGTGGAACCGGCGGGTGAACGTGCGCACGCTCATCCGGGCGTGGTCGGCCAGCGCCTTCAGGCTCAGCGGCTCCTCCAGGCGCTCCAGCGCCCACGCGCGGGTGGGCGCGGTGGAGGTGTCGGCCTCCTCCGGCACCGGGCGCACGATGTACTGGGACTGCCCGCCGGGCCGCCACGGCGGCACGACGCACCGGCGGGCGGCCATGTTGGCGACGCGGCTGCCGTGGTCGTGGCGCACCACGTGCAGGCACAGGTCGATGCCCGCGCCGACGCCGGCCGAGGTGAGCACGTCGCCCCCGTCGACGAACAGCACGTCCGGGTCGAGGTCCACGTCCGGGAACAGGCGGCGGAAGTTCTCCGCGTGGCCCCAGTGCGTGGTGGCGCGGCGACCGGCCAGCAGACCGGCGGCGGCCAGCGCGAACGCGCCCGTGCAGATGGACACGATCCGCGCGCCCCGGGCCGCCGCCGCGCGCAGGGCGTCGCGCACGGGGGCTTCGAGGAAGCCCCGCTCCAGCAGCGCGGCCTGGTGCACGCCGGCCACCACGACCGTGTCCGCCTCGGCCAGCAGTTCCGTGCCGTGGTCGGGGGTGACGGTGAACCCGGCGGTGCTGCGGACCGGGCGACCGCCGGGCGTGCACACCCGGACGTCGTAGAAACGGCGGTCCAGCTCGTCCCGCGCCGCGTTGAAGATCTGCGGCGGGGTGCCGAGGTCGAAGCCCACGACCTCGTCCAGCGCGAGCACGGCGACCAGGTGACGGCGATCCATGGCCGGATCCTTGCACATATTGGCTATCGGGCCACTGGTCCGGCCTCCCCCGACCGGGGAGGCTCGTCGCGTGATGCGGAGCAGGCAGAACTGGGCATGGGTGGTCGCGGGCGTGGCGTTCGTCGCGCTCGTCGGCGCGGCCGCGTTCCGGGCCACCCCGGGCGCGCTGATCGAACCGCTGCAACGGGAGTTCGGCTGGTCCACCGGCACCATCGGGCTGGCCGTGTCGGTGAACCTGCTGCTGTTCGGCCTGACCGCCCCGTTCGCCGCCGCCCTGATGGAGCGCTTCGGCGTGCGCCGGGTGGTGGCCGCCGCGCTGACGCTGGTCGCCGTGGGCAGCGGGCTGACCGTGTTCATGACCGAGGTGTGGCAGCTGGTGCTGTTCTGGGGCGTGCTGGTGGGCCTGGGCACGGGTTCGATGGCGCTGGCGTTCGTCGCCACCATCACCGGCCGGTGGTTCGTCCGGCACCGCGGGCTGGTCACCGGTGTGCTCACCGCGGGCGGCGCGACCGGGCAGCTGGTGTTCCTGCCCGCGGTGGCCGGGCTGGCGGAGACCTCGGGCTGGCGCTCGGCCTCGGTCCTGGTGTCGGTCGCGGCGCTGGCCGTGGTGCCGCTGGTGCTGCTGTTCCTGCGCGAGCACCCCGCCGACGTGGGCGTGCCGCCGTACGGCGGGACCGAGGTGGTACCGGTGCGCCCCGCCGGGGCGGGCGCCGCGCGACGGGCCCTGGGCGCGCTGCGCGAGGCCGCCCGCACCGGCCCGTTCTGGTACCTGGCGGCGGGTTTCGCCATCTGCGGCGCCAGCACCAACGGCCTGGTCGGCACGCACTTCATCCCCGCCGCGCACGACCACGGGATGCCCACCACCACCGCCGCCGGGCTGCTGGCCCTGGTCGGGATCTTCGACGTCGCCGGCACCGTGCTGTCCGGCTGGCTGACCGACCGCGTCGATCCGCGCGCGCTGCTGGCCGTGTACTACGCGCTGCGCGGCGCGTCGCTGCTGGTGCTGCCGCAGCTGTTCCACGACTCCGTGCAGCCGTCGATGCTGGTGTTCGTCGTCTTCTACGGCCTGGACTGGGTGGCGACCGTGCCGCCGACCGTCGCCCTGTGCCGGCGGGTGTTCGGCGCGTCCGCGCCGATCGTGTTCGGCTGGGTGTTCGCCTCGCACCAGGTCGGCGCGGCCCTCGCCGCCGGCGCCGCCGGCCTGACCCGGGACCACTTCGGCGACTACGCCCCGGCCTGGTACGTCGCCGGGCTGCTCAGCGTCGCCGCCGCGGTCCTGTCGACGAGGGTGCGGGCCGGGCGCGGTGAGGTCGACGGGGCGCGTGTGCCGGAGCCCGCCGGCGCCCGGCGGGCGGGCGACTAGGCTTGTCCCGGTGATGGATCGCCTGGTGTGGATCGACTGCGAGATGACCGGACTCGACCTCGGCAAGGACGCCCTGATCGAGATCGCGGCGCTGGTGACCGACGCGGAGCTGAACGTGCTCGGCGAGGGGGTCGACGTGGTGATCCACGCCGACGACACCGCGCTCGACTCGATGCCGGACGTCGTGGTGCAGATGCACGCCAGGTCGGGGCTCACCGAGGAGGTGCGCCGCTCGACCACGACGCTGGCCGACGCCGAGGCGCAGGTGCTGGCCTACCTCAGGGAGTGGGTGCCCGACCCGCGCACCGCGCCGCTGGCCGGCAACTCCATCGCCACCGACCGCGGGTTCATCGCCCGCGACATGCCGGAGCTGGACGCCCACCTGCACTACCGGATGGTCGACGTGTCGTCGATCAAGGAGCTGTGCCGGCGCTGGTACCCGCGCATCTACTACGCGCAGCCGGAGAAGGGCCTGGCGCACCGGGCGCTCGCCGACGTGCGCGAGTCCATCCGCGAACTGGCCTACTACCGGCGCACCGCGTTCGTGCCGCACCCGGGCCCGAGCTCGGAGCAGGCGCAGGCCGTGGCCGCCGAGCTCCTGGCCGCCGATCGCCGGGAATAGGGTCGATTTCAGACCCGGCGGCATGGCACTGTATGCTTCACGCCGCCGGGTCAACCGGTCTTGGTGGGTGTAGCTCAGCTGGCAGAGCACTGGGTTGTGATCCCAGGTGTCGCGGGTTCAAGTCCCGTCACTCACCCCAAGCGGAACGCCCCTCGACTCCGGTCGGGGGGCGTCTTCTTTTGTGCCTCCAGGAGGTTGTTGTGAGCGCCACGCTCGTGGCCAAGGGCCTGGCCGCCGGACACGGCGACCGCGTGCTGTTCTCCGAGCTGGACCTCGTCGTCGCGCCCGGCGACGTGATCGGTCTGGTCGGCGCGAACGGCGCGGGCAAGTCGACGTTGCTGCGCACGCTGGCGGGGCTGCTGCCGGCGGAGGCGGGTGTGATCCGCCTCTCACCCACCACGGCGACCGTGGGGCACCTGCCGCAGGAACCGGACCGGCGCCCCGGCGAGACGGTGCGCGGGTTCCTGGCCCGCCGCACGGGCGTGGCGGCCGCGCAGGCGGAGCTGGACCGGGCGACCGGGGCGCTGGCCGAGGGAGCCGCCGACGACGGCTACTCCGAGGCGCTGGAGCGGTGGCTCGCGCTGGGCGGGGCCGACCTGGAGGAGCGGTCCGGCGAGGTGGCGGCCGAACTGGGCCTGGCCGTGTCGCTGGACCAGCCGATGACCTCGCTGTCCGGCGGGCAGGCGGCGCGGGCGGGCATGGCCTCGCTGCTGCTGAGCCGGTACGACGTGTTCCTGCTCGACGAGCCGACCAACGACCTGGACCTGGACGGCCTGGAGCGGCTGGAGCGGTTCGTGGGCGGGCTGCGGGCCGGGACCGTGCTGGTGTCGCACGACCGGGAGTTCCTGGCGCGCACCGTGACCCGCGTGGTCGAGCTGGACCTGGCGCAGCAGCAGGTGCGGACCTACGGCGGCGGCTACGAGTCCTACCTGGAGGAGCGGGAGGTCGCCCGCCGGCACGCGCGCGAGGACTACGAGGAGTACGCCGCCACGCGCTCGTCGCTGGAGGACCGGGCCCGGTCGCAGCGGGCGTGGATGGAGAAGGGCGTGAAGAACGCCCGCCGCAAGGCGTCCGACAACGACAAGATCGGGCGCAAGTTCCGCACCGAGGCGACCGAGAAGCAGGCGGCCAAGGCCCGGCAGACGGAACGGCTGATCGAGCGGCTGGACGTGGTGGAGGAGCCCCGCAAGGAGTGGGAGCTGCGGATGGAGATCGCCGCCGCGCCGCGCTCGGGCGCCGTGGTGGCGGTGCTGCGGTCGGCCGTGGTGCGGCGCGGCGACTTCGTGCTGGGACCGGTGGACCTCCAGGTGGACTGGGCCGACCGGGTCGCGATCACCGGGGTCAACGGCTCGGGCAAGTCGACGCTGCTGGCCGCGCTGCTCGGGCGGGTGCCGGTGGAGTCGGGCTCGTCCTCGCTCGGCTCGGGCGTGGTGGTCGGCGAGGTCGACCAGGCGCGCGGGCTGTTCCTGGGCGGGGAGTCGCTGGCGGACGCGTTCGAGGCGGCCGTGCCGGCGATGGCGCCCGCGGACGTGCGGACGCTGCTGGCCAAGTTCGGGCTGAGGGCGGCGCACGTGCCGCGGCCCGCCGCCTCGCTGTCACCCGGCGAGCGGACGCGGGCGGCGCTGGCGCTGCTCCAGGCGCGTGGAGTGAACCTGCTGGTGCTCGACGAGCCGACCAACCACCTGGACCTGCCCGCGATCGAGCAGCTGGAGTCGGCCCTGGAGTCCTACACCGGGACGCTGCTGCTGGTCACCCACGACCGGCGGATGCTGGACGCGGTGCGCACGACCCGCCGCCTGGAGGTGGCGGCGGGCCGCGTGACCGACCACCGCTAGCGGTTGCCCTTCACCCACTGGTCCCACGGGACCTGCCAGTCGCCGAAGCCGTCCCACGGTTGCAGCACCGGGCCGCCGGAGTTGGTGACGACGACGACGTCGCCCTGCTTGGAGTTGTCGAACACCCACTTGGCGTTCTCGGGCGAGAGGTTCAGGCAGCCGTGGCTGACGTTGCGGTGCCCCTGGTCCCCGACCGACCACGGCGCGCTGTGGAAGAAGATGCCGCTGTTGGACATGCGGAACGCCCAGTCCACCGGGGTGACGTAGCCGCCGGCGTCCAGCGACAGGCCGTAGGTGCGGGAGTCCATCACCATGTGGGCGTGCTTCTCGGTCAGCACGTAGGTGCCCGTGGGGGTCGGGTTCTGGGCGTCCCCCATGGAGGTCGGCATGGTGCGCACGACCTGGCCGTTGACCTTGGTCACCACCTGGTGCGTGCCGCCGTCGGCCTCGTGGACCACCGCGTCGCCGATGGTGGTGGTGACGTGGCGGTCCTCCTCGCCGTAGACGCCGCCGCCGACGTGCTTGCCGTAGATCTTGGCGTCGATCGTGACCTTGGTGCCGGGGGTCCAGTAGTTCTGCGGGCGCCAGTGGACGGTGTCCTCGTCGAACCAGTAGAAGGCGCCCTCCACCTTCGGCTCGGTGGTGATGGAGATCATCGCCTCGGCGGCGGCCTTGTCGGCGATCGGCTCGTCGAAGTAGAAGGCCAGCGGCTGGCCGACGCCGACCGTGGAGCCGTCGAGGGGGTTGATGGAGAGGTAGGTCAGGGTGCGCGGCTTGACGGTGGTGAAGGACGAGGTCCGGGTGACCGACTGCCCGTCGGCGCCCACCCCGGTCACCGAGAGCCGGTAGGTCTTGCCGTAGCCCAGCGGTTCGCTGTTGGTCCACTGGAGACCGTCGGGGGTCACCTGCCCGGCGACCGGTTGGCCCTCGGGGTTGGTCAGCGCCACCTCGGTGATCTTGCCGTCGGTCGCGGTCGCCACCACCGGCACGCCGGGCGGCACGTCCACGGCCGCGTCGGCGGGCCCCGTGCTCAGCGCCACGGGCCGAGGCGGCGCCGTTGAGGAGGTCGAGGTCCCCTGCTCGCCGGAACCCCCGGTCGTGGCCGACCCCGATGAGCAGGCCGTGACCACCACCGCGACCAACCCGATCGCGACGATCCCCCGCGCCCCCCGCTTGTGGAACATCAACACCCTCCAGTCGTCCCCGGCAAGCCGCGCCTGCCCGTAGCGGCAGGACTTCGGCATCCCCTGACAAGGTGACGCCTGGAGGGTTGACGATGTTGCCCCAGATGCCGGATCGTTACCGGGGCGAAGTTCCCCCTGGACGAGGGCGCGAACACCTGCCCTGACCAGGCGATTGGGAGCCGCGCCGAGCGCTGTGCTAACGTTCTCCACGTCGGACGGAGCAAGAAGGTCCGGGCGCCGCTAGCTCAACTGGCAGAGCAGCTGACTCTTAATCAGCGGGTTCGGGGTTCGAGTCCCTGGCGGCGCACAAACACTCAGGGCCCCACCAGTGGTGGGGCCCTGAGTGTTTGTGCGCCTCACCACGGTGCGGCACTCCTTCTCCCGGAATGCGCGCGGCGCACCCCGACGGCTTTTCCCCGCTTTCGCCCCCCGATGTGCCGGTGCGCGCGAACCCGCCGTCGTTCTCCTTTTCCGACTTTCCCCGCTCCACTGACGTGGACCGCGCACGACACGTTCGTGTCAGCCCCGGTCCGGTGGGTTCAGCCGAACGCCAGCGCGATCCGCCGCCGGGCCAGCAGCCGGGTCCGCCGCACGTCCACGGCCACGTCCACGGCGCTGCGGTCCAGCCGGTCGTAGGACTTGGCCAGCAGCCAGTGGGCGGCGTCCGCGGCGATCAGCGTCAGCGGGGCGTGCCGGGCCAGCCGGCGGTGCGCGGTGTCCACGTCCCGCGTCGCGAACGCCTGGCGCACCACCCCGCCGGCCAGCTCGTCGATCAGGAACACCATCGCGTGCGCGTCCCGGGCGAAGCGGTACGCGCAGGTCAGGATCAGGTAACCGGCGTCGATCGAGCGGTCGCAGACCCACGCGTCGCCCACCTCCAGCGCGGGGCCGACGGGCGGCACGGCGTTGGCCGCCCACTCGCGCGGCCGCCCGGTGAGCAGGGCGGCCAGCACGCGCAGCAGGGCGTGGTTGTGCCGGCTGGGCAGGGACACGGCGTGCTCGATCAGCCCCGCCCAGAACTCCTCGTCCGGTCGCGCGTCGGCGACCGCGCCGCTGACCACCAGCTCCAGCTCCAGCGGGTCGACCAGGTCCGGGAGGTCTCGGCAGCGGCGCACGACCGCCCGCTGCGCCGGGGTCAGTCGCGTCCCCTGTGGACGGTGCACGACCGTCACCTTCCTGCTCACGGTGCGAGGCTGGCACGGTCGGCGGCACGCAGGCGCGCAACGCGCACCACGTGCGGCGACACCACACCCGAAAGAGGACAATCAGCGGTCGTGGACGACCTGCGCGGAGCGCTGTGGCGGGCCGCGACCAACCGTCGCGCCCGGTTGCCGCGCACCTCCTCCCTGCCCGGGACCGAAGTGGACGAGGCGGTGCGCGCGGTGCTCGGGCGCGCGTTCGAGCACCTGTGGGACCACGGGTGGCTGCCTTACGACGTGTACGAGGCGGTGCGGCGCGAGGCGGACGGGAGCGCGCTGTCGTTCCTCGTCGACTCGCTGGCGCTGGAGGCCGCGCGGTACCCGGTGCTGCACCCGCGGTGGCGGGCGCAGCTGGCCGAGATCGGCGCGGAGGTCTGGTGGGACGCCGGCGCGCCGCTGGTGGACGAGTGGGCGCGCCGGCACATCGAGCTGCGCGACGACGCCGTGGCCGCCGCGGTGGCGGTGCTGGCCGTGCTCGTCGAGCTGCCGGCGCTGCCGGTGATCGTGCCGAAGCCGGGCACGCCGCTGGCCGACCTCGACCACCACAACGTGGACCCGAAGGTGCTCAACCGGGTGCGCGGGCTGCTGGCCAAGGCCGAGTCGACGGCGTTCCCCGAGGAGGCCGAGGCGCTGTCGGCCAAGGCGCAGGAGCTGGTCACGCGGCACGCGCTGGAGCGGATGCCGGTCGAGGCGCCGACCACGACCTCCCGCAGGCTGTGGCTGGACAAGCGGTACTTCGACGGGAAGGCGCAGGTCGTGCACGTGGTGGCGAAGGCCAACCGGTGCCGCGCCGTGGTGTACGACCTGGGGTTCGTCGCGCTGGTCGGCGAGGAGCTGGACCTGGAGATCGTGGAGCTGCTGTCGGCGTCGCTGCTGGTCCAGGCGACGCGGGCGATGGTGGCCGCCGGTGAGCGGGCGGGCAAGTCCTCGGAGGAGCGGTCGCTGGCGTTCCGCAAGTCGTTCCTGCTGTCCTACGCGCACCGGGTCGGGGAACGGCTGCGCGCGGTCAACGAGGTGCCCGAGGACGACCGGCTGCTGCCCGTGCTGGCCGAGCGGAAGAAGGCGGTGGACGAGTACTTCGGCTCGATGTTCACCCGCACCGTGGCGAAGTCGACGACCGTGCGCAGCTCGGCGGGTTGGGACGCGGGTCGTTCGGCGGCCGACCGGGCGAACCTGTCGCTGGGCTGATCCGCTCGCCCGGAACCGCCGGTGCCCGCCCGCACCGGGCGCTCCCGAGGTTCCGGGCGTTCCCGCGCGACGTGCCGCACCCGGGGTGGGCCATCATGACCGGGTGCCGAAGCTGGAGACGACGGACGACGTCCGCGCCCGGATGAGCAAGCAGCGCTCGCGCGACACGGAGATCGAGGTGGCGTTGCGGCGCGAGCTGCACCGGCTCGGCCTGCGGTACCGGGTGCACCGGCGGCCGGTGCGCGCGGTGCGGCGGGAGGCCGACGTGGTGTTCGGGCCCGCGAAGGTCGCGGTGTTCGTCGACGGCTGCTTCTGGCACGGGTGCCCCGAGCACGGCACGTGGCCCAAGCGCAACGGCGAGTTCTGGCGCGCCAAGATCGAGGGCAACCGGGCCCGCGACGCCAACACCGACCGGGTGCTGGACGAGGCGGGGTGGCTCGCGGTGCGGGTGTGGGAGCACGAGGACCCGACCGTCGCGGCGAGTCGGGTGCGGGAGGCGGTGCTGGAACGGCGGCGTCGGCTAGCCTGAGCCCGTGCTGTCCGTGATCGACCTGTTCGCCGGCTGTGGCGGCATGACCTCCGGCTTCGCGGCGGCGGGCGGCTACGCGCCGGCCATGGCGGTCGAGTGGGACCTGCACGCGGCGGCCACGTACGCGGCGAACTTCGGCGAGGACCACATCCGCTGGACCGACATCGCGGCCGTGCCGGACAGCGCGATCCCCGAGGTCGACGTGGTCGTGGGCGGGCCGCCGTGCCAGGGGTTCTCCAACCTGGGCTCCAAGGACGTCAACGACCCGCGCAACTCGCTGTGGCGCGAGTACCTGCGGTTCGTGCGGCGGGCCAAGCCCGCGGTGTTCGTGATCGAGAACGTCGACCGGTTCCTGGCCTCCACCGAGTTCGCCCTGCTCCAGGCCGAGACCGAGGGCTACGAGTTGAGCGCGGGCATCCTGCTGGCCGCGGACTTCGGCGTGCCCCAGCGCCGCCGCCGGGCCATCGTGATCGGCTCGCGGGTCGGGCGCGTCCCGCTGCCCGCGCCGACCCACCCGCGCGGCCGCTGGCACACCGTGCGCGACGTGTTGAGCGGGCTGCCCGAGAAGCCGCTCACCACGGCGCTGCCGCGCTGCGAGGTCGAGTTCTTCGGCCGCACCCTGCCCGGCCGCTTCAAGAGCCCGGACCTGCACCTGGGCCGCAACCCCACGCCGCTGTCGGTGCTGCGCTACCGGCTGGTCCCGCCCGGCGGCGGGCGGTTCGACCTGCCGCCGGAGCTGCTGCCGAGGTGCTGGCGGGAGAAGAAGACCGGCACCACCGACGTGATGGGCCGGATGCGCTGGGACGAGCCCTCGGTGACCATCCGGACCGAGTTCTACAAGCCGGAGAAGGGCCGCTACCTGCACCCGCAGTGGGAGCCGGGCGAGGACGGCCACCGCGTGGACCGGCCGATCACCCACCTGGAAGCGGCCCGGCTCCAGTCCTTCCCGGACGACTTCGAGTGGTGCGGCTCCAAGGTCGAGGTGGCCAGGCAGATCGGCAACGCGGTGCCCCCGCTGCTGGCCAGGGCCATCGCCGAGCACCTCAAGCCGCACCTGACCGGCGTCCCGGCGGTCGCCCCGACCTGCCCCCTGTGCCCCTGACCTGCGACAACACCCTCGATCCCGAAAATTGTCAGACCCCCGGCCTACCGTCATCGTCATGACGACAACCACGTACGAGAACGCACTCCGCATCGGTTCCACGACCTACCGCCTGGCGGCCACCGCCGACCCGGACCTGGTGGTGGAGCTGACCGGCACCGATTCCTCCGGCGCGCTGGTGGCCGAGGGCGCCCTACGCCTGCCCGCCGACGCCGGGGGCAGGCTCGGCAAGCTCCTGGGCCAGGTCCTGGACGCGCTGGGCAGGCTGAGCACCCCCGCGCCCGCCTCGCCGGGGAACCGCCCGGCCAACGCCAACCAACCGTGGACCCGGGACCTGGACGAGGACCTGCGCGTCGAGTGGCTCGCCGCCGAGGAGGGGAGCCCGAGCGCCGACCTGATCAGGGGCGTGGCCCGCCGCCTGGAGCGCTCGCCCACCTCGATCAGGTCGCGCCTGGCCAGGATCGGCTGTGACCCGGACGTGCCGGGCCGGGTCCTCTCCGGAGGGGGCGCCGAGGTGTTCGGGGTTCAGGGTCCGGCTCAGGGGCGGGTCAGGGGTAAACCCGATTCGGGCGGGGAGGGGGTGTCGTGATGCTCGAGGTGAACGCGCAGGCGGGGGAAAGGACCTCTCGTGGAGATCACCGGGCTCATCTCGGCACTGGTCATCGGTCTGGTCATCGGCGGCCTCGGCAGGCTGGTCGTGCCGGGCAAGCAGCACCTCTCGATGGTGATGACGCTCCTGGTGGGCGTGGCGGCGGCCCTGCTGGGCACCTTCGCCGCGTCGGTGCTGGGGGTGTCGGACACCTCGGGGCCCGACTGGCTGGAGATGGCGCTCCAGGTGGGCCTGGCCGGTGTCGGCGTGACGACCCTGGCGCGGTCGAGGACCCGGCAGTTCCGCTGACCGGCTCCCGGCGCCGCCCCACCCGGTCCGATCCCGGGTAGACCGGCGCCGACCTGGACCGGTGGTGTCGGTGGCGACGCCTAGAGTCGCACCTCGTGTTGGTGCTGCACAGCCTTGGCGCTGTCGACGGTCGGGTGGCGCTGTGGGCCGAGGACTCGCGGCTGCCCGCCCGGGTTGCCGGGCGACTGCCGCGAGCGGCGGTTCCGCACCCGTTCGCCCTCGGCGGTGCGGAGTTGCGCGCGCTGCTCGGGGAGGCGGGTCGGGCGGGCACCGACGGGGCCGAGGCCGACAGGTTCGAAGCCGACAGGTTCGAAGCCGACAGGTTCGGGGCCGGCACGAACGGGGCCGGGCCTGGCACCAGCGGAGCGGGGAGCGGAGCCGACGGAACCGGTTCCGGCGTCAACGGCGCCGGAGCCGCGACCGGGGCCGGAGTCCGTGCCGGTACCGGGGCCGGAGTCGGGACCGGGGCCAGCAGGTCCAGGGCCGGAGCCGACAGCGCCGGAACCGGGGCTGGGACCGGAGTCGGGCCGGGCCGCGAGGTCGGTGAGCCCGAAGCCGGAGAGGTGGGCGAACTGCGGGTCTGGTTGCCGTCCTCCGCCTCCGGTCCGGTCGCCTCCCCCGAGTTGGCGCGGGAACAGCCGTCCCGGCGCGGGGCCCTCCGGTGGCGGGAGTGGGTGGTTCCCGTCCTCTGGTGGGAGGGAACCGTGCCGAACCGGGCGGTGGACTTCCGGCTCGGCGCCTCGGCCAAGTTCCTCACCGAGGTGGTGGACTTCGGGCTGGACCTGGTGCGGCGCGGCCGCGTCCTGCCGGTGCTCGACGACACCCGTTCCGCCCGGTGGCGCGCGGCGCTGTCCGGGGTCGACTCGTTGCGGCACGCCGCGCTGCGGGCGACCACACCGGACTCGTTCCACGCCGCCGCGAGCGGTGTCGGGGACGGGCCCGGGGGCAGCGGCGGAGGAAGCGGAGGAAGCGGCGGCAGAGGAGGCGGCGGCGACGGGGTGCTGACCGACGTGCTCGACCGGCTCGTCGACCGGGAGGTCCGGCGGGCACTCGCCGGCACCGGCGTCGCGGCCACCACCGGCTCGGCCACCACCGGCTCGGGCGAGGACGGGGTGGTCGGGCGGTGGTTGGCCGCGTTGGCGGGGGCTCCCCGGGTCGAGGCCGCCTCCGGTGAGGTGGACGGGTTGCGCCGCGTGCTGGGCACGTGGGCCGCGCGCGGGTTGCGGGAGAGTCCGGTTCGGACCTGCTTCCGGCTCGTCTCGCCGGAGCAGGGCGGGTTCCTCGAAGACCGGTGGCGGGTCGAGTTCCTGCTCCAGGCCGTTGACGAGCCGAGCGTGCAGGTGTCGGCGAACCAGTTGTGGCGCAAGCGGGATGCCGCGTTGAGGAGGTGGGTGGATCGACCGGACGAGGTGCTGCTCGGTGATCTCGGCCGGGCCAGTCGGCTCTACCCCGCACTGGACCGCGCCCTGGTGGCCAAGCGGCCCGCCGAACTGGCGCTGGACGTCGAGGGCGCCTACGACTTCCTCACGCACGCGGCGCTGCTGGCGCAGGCCGGGTTCGGGGTGCTGCTGCCCTCGTGGTGGCGGCAGCCGAGCCGGCTCGGGCTCACGCTCGACGCGACCGGTCGCGGCACGGCCGGGGCCGTTGCCAAGGAGGGCGAGCTGGGGCTGAAGGCGCTCGTCGACTTCCGGTGGGAGCTGTCGCTCGGGGACGAGCGGCTGACCGAGGCCGAGCTGACCGCGTTGGCACGGGCCAAGGTGCCGCTGGTCCGGGTGCGCGGCCAGTGGGTGCACGTCGACCGCAAGCGGCTCGCCGCGGGCCTCGCGTTCCTCCGGCGCGGCGGCGGTGGGCGGATGACGGCCGCCCAGGTGCTGCTGCACGCCGGTCTGCACCCGGACGACGCGGAGCTGCCGTTGCCGCTCAACGGGGTCCGGGCCACCGGCTGGCTCGGTGACCTGCTGTCCGGTGAGGCGGAGCACCGGCTGGAACCGGTGGAGCACCCGCCGGGGCTGGTCGGGGAGCTGCGGCCGTACCAGCAGCGCGGGCTGGCGTGGTTGGCGTTCCTGGACCGGCTGGGGCTCGGCGCGTGCCTGGCCGACGACATGGGCCTGGGCAAGACCGTGCAGCTGCTGGCGCTGGAGGCGCACACCCGGCGTCGCGGCGGCCGGCCGCCGACGCTGCTGGTGTGCCCGATGTCGGTGGTCGGGAACTGGCAGCGGGAGGCGGCCCGGTTCACCCCCGGCCTGCGGGTCCGCGTCCACCACGGCGCGGAGCGGGCGCTCGACCTCGACTGCGACCTGGTGGTCACCACCTACGCGGTGGTGGCGCGGGACGCGGACAAGCTCGCCGACGTGGTGTGGGACCGGGTGGTGCTCGACGAGGCGCAGAACATCAAGAACAGCGCCACGCGGCAGTCCGAGGTGGTGCGGTCGCTGCCCGCGCGCCACCGGGTGGCGCTGACCGGGACGCCGGTGGAGAACCGGCTGGCGGAGCTGTGGTCCATCATGGACTTCGCCAACCCGGGCGTGCTGGGCTCGATCAGCACGTTCCGCGCCCGCTTCGCCGTGCCCGTCGAGCGGCACCACGACGAGGACGCGGCGCTGCGGCTGCGCCGGATCACCGGCCCGTTCGTGCTGCGCCGGCTCAAGACCGACCCCCGGGTCATCACCGACCTGCCGGACAAGATCGAGGTCACGCAGCTGTGCACGCTGACCGCCGAGCAGGCGTCGCTGTACCAGGCGGTGGTGGACGACATGTTCGCGCGGATCGCCGAGGTGCGGGGCATCCAGCGCCGCGGGGTGGTGCTGGGCACGATGTCGAAGCTCAAGCAGGTCTGCAACCACCCCGCCCAGCTGCTCCGCGACTCCTCGCGCGTCGCGGGCCGCTCGGGGAAGCTGGCGCGCCTGGAGGAGGTCCTGGAGGAGGCGCTCGCGGACGGCGACAAGGCGTTGTGCTTCACCCAGTTCACCGAGTTCGGCTCGCTCGTCGCGCCGCACCTGGCGACGCGGTTCGACACCGAGGTGCTGTTCCTGCACGGCGGCACCCCGAAGGGGGCGCGTGACGAGATGGTCCGGCGGTTCCAGGAGCAGGACGGGCCGGCGGTGTTCGTGCTGTCGCTGAAGGCCGGCGGCACGGGGCTGAACCTCACCGCCGCCAACCACGTCATCCACCTGGACCGCTGGTGGAACCCCGCCGTGGAGGACCAGGCGACCGACCGGGCGTTCCGCATCGGGCAGCGCAAGCACGTGCAGGTGCGCAAGTTCGTGTGCGTCGGCACGCTGGAGGAGCGGATCGACCGGATGATCGAGGAGAAGCGGGGCCTGGCGCAGCTCGTGGTCGGGGCGGGCGAGGACTGGCTGGCGGAGCTGTCGACCGGTGAGCTGCGCGAGCTGCTCGCCCTGTCCGGGGAGGCCGTGGGTGGTTGAGCGCACGAGGCACTGGCACGGCGAGCGGCCGTCGTCGCGGCCCGTCCGGGTCGAGGGCGGGCTGACGCTGCGCAGCAAGCGGGGCGAGGTGGCGCGGACCTGGTGGTCGCGCCGGTTCGTGGAGGTGCTGGAGTCGTTCGGCATGGGCGGGCGGCTCGTCCGGGGGCGCGCCTACGCGCGGACCGGCCAGGTGATGAGCCTGTCGCTGTCGACGAGCCTGGTGGTGGCGCTGGTGATGGGCTCGCGCGCGGAGCCGTACCGGGCTCGGATCGGCGTGCGGAGGATCGACGAGGACGACTGGACGCGCATCGAGCACGCCCTGGCGGACCGGGCGGTCTTCGCGGCGAAGCTGCTCGCGGGCGAGATGCCGGCGGAGATCGAGGACGTGTTCGCCGAACAGGGCCTCACGCTGTTCCCGGGCACCCTGCGCGAGCTGTCGATGGACTGCACGTGCCCGGACTGGGAGGTGCCGTGCAAGCACCTCGCCGCGACCTGCTACCTGCTGGCCGAGGCGTTCGACCGCGACCCGTTCGAGATCCTGGCCTGGCGCGGCCGGTCGCGGGAGGACCTGCTGGACCGGCTGCGCGAGCTGCGGGCCCCGATGCACCCCGACGACCCGGACGAGACCGACGGCACCGACGAACCGGACGGGTCGGAGGAACCGGGCGGGCCGGGCGGGGGCACCGCGGCCGCGTCCCGGGACGACCGGTTCGAGTCGTTCTGGACCCGGCCCAAACCGGCCTCGGCGCTGCCGGACATCCCCGAGCCCGTGCCCGGACGCCCGGACGCGCTGCTCGACCAGCTCGACCCCCTGGTGCTGGCGGGCCGGTCGATCACCGATGACCTGCGCCCGTTCTACCGGGCCATCGCCGAGCCGTAGCGGCGGAACAATTCACGGACGACATCGCGCCGCTCACCGAATTGTGACCTGAGGCGCGACCCGCGCGGGATACGGGAATTCCCGGTCCGAACGCGGAAGGAGTACGTGAGCACTTCTCAGGGACGACACCGGTTACCGATTACCGTCTTGACTGGCGGTGTGCGCGCGGTGTTTGGTCGCTCACGAAGCGACAAGACCACGGGGGGACCGCGCATGACCGCGTCCAAGGCACTGCGGGCCCTGCGCGAGGCGATCGTGCTGGAACACCTGGAATCGGAGAACGAGCAGGAGTTCGACAGCGCGGTCGGGGCGTTCGACCACCCGCGGTGCGAGATCGTCTCGACCGGCCAGGTCTTCGACGGCCGGGAGGAGTTCGCCGGGTACTACGCCCACGTCCGGTCGGCCCTGCCCGACCGGCGCAGCAGGCTGGTGGAGCTGCACCACGCCGACGGCGCCGTGATCGTCGAGCTGGAGCTGGAGGGCACCCACGCGGGCAGCCTGGGCGGCGAGGAGCCGACCGGCCTGCCGTTCCGGGTGCGGACCACCGCGTTCTT
The DNA here is from genome assembly GCF_047689505.1 of Saccharothrix sp. BKS2. Lineage (NCBI taxonomy): Bacteria > Bacillati > Actinomycetota > Actinomycetes > Pseudonocardiales > Pseudonocardiaceae > Saccharothrix > Saccharothrix sp. BKS2. Next base: position 513,440 of record NZ_JAUQOL010000006.1, read on the forward strand.
CGTCTTCGACGGCGCGCGGCTGATCGGCAAGCGCGTCTACGGCGACCGGCTGGGCCCGGCGCCGGCGCTGACGAGCTGACCTGGCGAGCTGACCCGGCGAGCCCATCCGATGATTCGGGCCGCCACCCCCGGCGAGGGGGGTGGCGGCCCAAAACAGCTCCGGATCAGGTGATCCGGTCAGGTCAGACCGGTCGAACCGCCTGTGCCTGCGGCCCCTTCTGGCCCTGGCCGATCTCGAACTCCACCCGCTGGTTCTCTTCCAGGGTGCGGTAACCGGTGCTCTGGATCTCCGAGTAGTGCACGAACACGTCGGCGCCACCGTTGTCCGGGGAGATGAAGCCGAAGCCCTTCTCCGCGTTGAACCACTTGACGGTGCCCTGAACAGCCATCTTGCTACTTCTCCTCTAACAGGTGCCGGATCGCGCTTGCGACCACCGGGTCCGCTGGGGCTCCGGCCCCTCCTGGCGAGGAGTGTTCGGCGCCCGCAGCTCCGTTCCGCGAGCGTGGTGGATCACGAACACAGAAAGGTTACGACCGCTGACAGTGAACCACGGGATGCGGCCGGCAGTCGAGCGGCAGAAGGCGGCGAGTCGCACTGCTACGGTGAAACGAGACGGTGACCACAGGGGGTCTTGACATGCCGGAACCGGTTCTGCTGTCCATCGCCGCGGCGTTGGCGACGCGCGCCGTCGCGGGCCTGTACGAGCTGGTGCGGGCCAGGTTCGAGGACGACCCGGTGGCGATCGCGGCGCTCACCGCCGCCGAGGGCGCCCCGGAGAACTCCGCGGAGGTCAGGGTGCTCGGCGACGTGCTGGAGCGCACCGCCGCGAACGACCCCGGGTTCGCCGAGGCGCTGCGGCGCGAGCACGCGCAGGCCGCCCGGGAGGGCCGGGTCAACCAGGCCGGTCGGGTGACCAACCACATCTCCGGCACCGTGCACGGCAACGTGCTCCAGGCCGGCGACATCCAGGGCGGCGTCAGCTTCAAGTAGGCCCGGCGGGTGAAGATGGGGTGGTGTACTCGCTCCACCTGCCCCAGTCCCGGCTGCTGTTCTTCTTCCTCGGCCTGGTGCTGACGTTCGTCTTCATCCGGATCAGCGTGCGCATGATCCGGGCGGGCGTGCGGTGGTGGCCGGGCAACCTCACCCCCGGCGGGACGCACATCCACCACGTCGTGTTCGGCGCGGTGTTCATGATGCTCGGCGGCGTGACCGGCCTGGCCGTGCCCGACGAGCAGTACGGGGTGCGCGCGGGCGCGGCGGCGCTGCTGGGCGTGGGCTCGGCGCTGGTGCTCGACGAGTTCGCGCTGATCCTGCACCTGCGCGACGTGTACTGGACCAAGGACGGCCGGCTGTCGGTCGACGCGGTGTTCCTGGCGATCGGCATGACGGGCCTGCTGCTGCTCGGCGCCCGCCCGCTGGGCTACGAGGAGTTCTACGGCGACGGCGTGGCGCTGCGCGTGCTGCTCCTGCTGGTGAACCTCGCGTTCGCGATCGTGGCGCTGCTCAAGGGCAAGGTGTGGACCGGCCTGCTCGGGCTGCTGGTGCCGGTGCTGCCGGAGATCGGCGCGCTGCGCCTGGCCCGGCCGGGGTCGCCGTGGGCGCGCTGGCGGTACGCCGAGGGCTCCCGCAAGCTGCTCCGCGCCCACCGCCGGGAGGCGCGGATCCGCCGGCCCCTGATCCGCGCCAAGATCCGCGTGCAGGAGTTCATCTCCGGGCGGCACGACCTGGAGGCGTGAAAAAAACCGGCCCGAACCGTCAGTTCGGGGGTCCGCAACGTACGACACGGGGGTCCTGGACGTACGACTCGCCCGGTCTGGACGTACGACACGACGGGCCTGGACGTACGACTCGCGAGGGTTTGTCGGTTTTTTGATGAAACCCTCATCGGTAGGATGGGCGCCATGCAGCGGACGCGGTTCGGCGACATGGTCTGTTCGATCGCGCGCACCATGGACGTCATCGGCGAGCCGTGGTCACCGCTGGTCCTGCGCGACGTCCACCGGGGCATCACCCGCTTCGACCAGCTCCACGCCCACCTGGGCATCTCCCGCAAGGTGCTCGCGGAGCGGCTGCGGTGGCTGGTCGAGCAGGAGGTCTTAGAGCGGAGGCCGTACTCGACCAAGCCGCCGCGGCACGAGTACGGCCTCACGCCCAAGGGCACCGAGCTGGTCGACCTGCTGCTGGTCATGGTCCGCTGGGGCGACCGCTGGACGGCGGGCGAGGCCGGTCCGCCCGCGCTGCACCGCCACCGCGCCTGCGGGCTCGTCGCGCACGTCGAGCTGCGCTGCTCGGAGTGCGGGGAGCCGATGGGCCCGACCGACGTCGACGTGCTGCCCGGCCCCGTCGCGCTCAATTGACCAGGATGCCCAGCTCCGCGCAGTCCTGGGCGGTGTCGCCGGCGCACAGGTCCACCGCCTTGACCGCGCTCTGCGCCACCAGCGCGCGCACGTTGTCCCGGGCGATCAGGTCCGCGCCCAGCAGCACCGACTTCACATCCCGCCGCGAGACCAGGTCCCGGGTGTTGCCGGTGGCCAGGTCGTCCGCGCCGCTGAGGTCGCCCTTCGCCACCGCGATGGCCAGCCGCGCGGCGGCCTCGGCCTCGTCGCGGATCGGCTTGTAGACCGTCATGCACTGCTCGCCGCGCAGGACCGCGCGCAGGCCGTCCAGGGTGGCGTCCTGCCCGGTCACGGGCACCTGCCCGGCCAGGCCCTTGGCCCGCAGCACCTCGATCACCGCGGCGGCCAGGCCGTCGTTGGCCGCGATCACGCCGTCCACGCGCCCGCCGTTGCCGTCGAGCATCTGCTCGAACTTCGCCCGGCCGATCAGCGGGTCCCACTTGTCGATGGCCTCGCTGCCCACCAGCCGCAGCTCGCGGCTGTCGTAGAGCGGGCCGAGCAGGCGGCGCTGGCCGTCGGCGAACAGGGTCGCGTTGTTGTCCTGCGGCGCGCCCTGGACCTCGATGACCTGCGCCCCGGGCTTGGTGCCCAGGCACCTCAGCAGGCCCTCGGCCTGCAACTCGCCCACGTTGAGGTTGTCGAACGACACGTAGTACTCGGCGTGGCCGCCCAGGCTGATCCGGTCGTAGTTGATGACCGGGATGCCCGCGTCCTTGGCCCTGCGCTCGACCTCCGCGCCGCCCTCGGGCGTCAGCGGGGTCGTCATCAGCACCTTCACCCCGCGCGCGATCATCGCGTCGGCGATGCTCGCGAACCTGGCCTCGTCGCCGTCGGCGTTCTCGATGACGCCCTCGATGCCCGCGAAGCTGAACGCGCGGCTGAGCAGCGGCGCGTCCTGCGTTTCCCAGCGGTCCGACGAGGTGCGGTCCGGCAGGATGACGCCGACCACGGGCTTGTCCTCCCGACCGCCGGTGCCCGGCGCCAGCGGGTCCACCCCGCTCCCGCAGGAGGCCACGGACAGGATCAGCAGACCGCAGGAGACGGCTCTGGCCAACCTTCGCATTCGCCAACCCCTTGTCCGGCCGCGACCACGCCGACGGTCCGAAGAAAGTCAATGTGACGGAATTCCATCCCTCCGGTGGCGGGTTCGTCAAGACGTAGCAACGGATGAGCGCCAAATGGTCCGCGCCAATGAGGCGGATGACCTTGAAAACTTGTCGAAACGGCCGGGCAACAGGTGACTTCGGCCGTAACTATCACGCTCCGCACCTGGTCGGCTACGGATCCGGCACGCGCGAAAGGGGGCTCGTGTTCCGGCAATATATGTGCGAAAGTGTCGCCTGCCGAACCCTGGCCGGGTGTGTGAGGAGAAGACAGCGTGAGAATCATCCCCGCAGCGCTGGTGGCCGCGACCGCCGCGGCCCTGATCGCCTTGGGCGCCGGGCCGGCCGCAGCCGCAGAGGTCAAGCCGGACCAGACCGTCGCCGAAGTCTCGAAGTCGCTCACCTACCTCTCGACGAGCGACCTGCAGGACAACCGCGACATGTAGTTCACGCGGAAATCCCCGCCCACCGGAGATTCCGGTGGGCGGGGATTTCGGCACGTCGTCGACCGCCGACCGCTCAGCCCAGCGCGGTGCCCAGCGCCTGCCAGTCCAGGACCGGGGCGGCCAGGTCGCGGATCGCGGCCAGCAGGCCGAGCCGCGCCCGCCGCACCGCCGGGTCCTCGGCCATCACCAGCACCTCGTCGAAGAACGTGTTGACCGGCGCGGTCAGCCCGGTCGCCGCGCCCGCGAACGCCGCCAGGCCGGTGAGCCCGGACGGCACCTCGGCCAGCGCCCGGTGCAGGGCCACCTCGGCGGGCTCGACCAGCGCGGCCGGGTCGTACTCGCCGGCGGTGTCCGCGGGCACGATCCGCCGCACCCGCTGGAGCGCGGCGACCAGCGCGGCGAAGTCCGGGTTCCCGGCGAGGCCGGTCAGCTCGGCCAGCGTCGCGTCGGCCACGGCGGGCGCGTCGGCCAGCGGCAGCACCGCGTTGACGAACCGGTGGTCGTGGCCCGCGTCCAGCAGCTGCTGCTCGTAGCGGCGCACCGCGAACTCGCGCGCCACCTCCAGCGCCTCCCCGGACAGGTCGACCGCCGACGCCTCCAGCTCGCGCGCGGCCAGCGACAGCGCCCTGGTGAGGGTGATGTCCCGGAGGTCCGGGAAGGCCCGCAGCACGCTCACCGCGCCCAGCGCGGCCCGCCGCAGCCCGAACGGGTCCGAGCTGCCCGTGGGGTTCGCGCCGATCCCGAACAGGCCCGCCAGCAGGTCGAACCGGTCCGCCAGGGACAGCAGCGCGCCCGGCGTGGACCCCGGCAGCGCGTCGCCCGCGGAGCGCGGCAGCTCCATCTCGAACAGCGCCCGCGCCACCTCCGGGGTCTCCCCCGCCCGCTCGGCGTACTCGCGGGCCATCACGCCCGCCAGGCTCGACAGCTCGATCACCATCTGCGAGCCGAGGTCGAACTTGGCCAGCTCGCCCGCGCGCGCCAGGGTGTCGTCGTCCGCGCCCACCACCTCGGCGAGCCGCCGGGCCAGTGCCGCGATGCGACCTGCCCGGTCGGCCACGGACCCGAGCTTGTCCGCGAAGGTGAGCTTGTCCAAACCGGACTTCATGTCCTCCAGCGGCGTGCGCAGGTCGGCGCGCCAGAAGAACGCGGCGTCTTCGTAGCGGGCCCGCAGCACCGCCTCGTTGCCCGCGCGGACCAGGTCCTCGTCCACCTCGCCGTTGGCCACGGCCACGAAGTGCGGCAGCAGCGAGCCGTCCCGGTCGCGCACCGGCAGGTAGCGCTGGTGCTTGCGCATGACCGTGGTGAGGATCTGCGCGGGCAGCTCCAGGTAGCGCTCCTCGAACGCGCCGAGGATCGGCGTGGGACGCTCGACCAGGTTGGTCACCTCGTCCAGCACCCCGTCGAGGTCCACGACGCCGCCGACGGACGCGGCCAGCCGCTCCGCCTCGGCCACGATCGCGGCGCGGCGGTCCTCGGCGGACGCGACGATCCCGTGACCCGCCAGGAACTCCAGGTAACCGTCCGCCGTGGACACCTCCACGACCGGGTGGTCGGCGGTGCGGTGCACGCGGGTCTTCGGCTCGGCCTCCAGGGACGACACGACGACCGGCACGGGCGTGGTGCCCAGCAGGGCGAGCAGCCACCGGATCGGGCGGGTGAACGACAGCTTCGGGTCGTTCCACTTCATGTTCTTCTCGGCGCGCAGCTCGGCCACCACCTCGCCGAGCAGGCCGCTGAGCACCTCGACCGCGCCGCGGCCGGGGTCGGTGCGCACCGCGGCGACGTGCTCGACGCCGTTCTCGGTGACGCGGCCGAGCTCCTCGACGGCCACGCCCTGGCCGCGGGCGAAGCCCTGCGCCGCCCTGGTCGGGTTGCCGTCGGCGTCGAACGCGGCCGACACGCGGGGACCGCGCGCGGTCTTCTCGGCGTCCGGCTCGCGCGGCGCGACGTCGGCGACGAGCACCACGACGCGGCGCGGCGTGCCGTGCACCTCGACCGCGCCGTGGGCGAGGCGGGTGGCGGCGAGCTTGGCGGCGACCGCGGCGCGCACGGCGTCCACCGTGCGGGTCACCTCGGCGGGCGGCAGCTCCTCGGTGCCGATCTCGAACAGCAGCGCGGCGGGCTCCGCGACCTCGGGGAACGTCTCGGGCGGGGCCGCCGGCGCGGGCGCCTCGGCCAGGCCGAGCGGGTGGCCCAGCTCCTCGCGGCGGGCCGCCCACAGCTGCGCGACCTCGCGGGCCAGGGCCCGCATCCGCCCGAACGCGCGGGCGCGCTCGGTGGTGCTGATCGCGCCGCGGGCGTCGAGCACGTTGAACGCGTGCGAGCACTTCAGCACGTAGTTGTGCGCGGGCACGGGCAGGCGCGCGTCGAGCATCCGGCGGGCCTCGGCGGCGTACTCCTCGAACAGCCGCTTGTTCGCCTCGACGTCGGCGTCGTCGAGGTAGTAGCGGCTCATCTCGTACTCGGACTGGCCGAACGCCTCGCCGTAGGAGACGCCGGGCGCGTACGCGATGTCCTTGAAGTGGTCGACCCCCTGGAGTGCCATCATGATCCGCTCGATGCCGTAGGTGATCTCCACCGACACCGGGTCCAGCGACATTCCGCCGGCCTGCTGGAAGTAGGTGAACTGGGTGATCTCCAGGCCGTCGAGCCAGACCTCCCAGCCCAGGCCCCAGGCGCCCAGCGCGGGCGAGGCCCAGTTGTCCTCGACGAACCGCACGTCGTGCGCGCGGACGTCGATGCCGAGCGCGTCGAGGCTGCCCAGGTACAGCTCCTGGGGGTCGCCCGGGTCGGGCTTGAGGATGACCTGGAACTGGGTGTGGGTCTGGAGCCGGTTGGGGTTCTCCCCGTACCGCGCGTCGTCGGGCCGCACGCTGGGCTCGACGTAGGACACGCGCCACGGCTCGGGACCCAGCACCCGCAGCACGGTGGCGGGGTTCAACGTACCGGCGCCGACCTCGGTGTTGTACGGCTGCACGACGATGCAGCCCCGGTCGGTCCAGTACTTGGTCAGCGCGAGCAGCGCATCCTGCATGGTGAGCACGGGGCCACAGTCTACGAACGCCGTGAAGTCGACCTTACAATCGGGTTACCGCGCTGGTCAGCGCAGGTCTTCAACCGGTATCACGGCGTCACCGGGAAGTCCTGTGCGAGGCTTGTCCGCAACCGGGCGCGAGTTGACGCGTCCATGGGGGCGTACCCGGGTACTCGGAGGGAGTGGGCGTGGACAACCGGCCGCCGGGGCCAGGCGAACCCGACGGGTTCCGCGGGCGACCCGTTCCCCCCCGAACCCCCACCTCGGGCAGGTCGAGCGCGCCCCAGCCGCCGCGCGGGTCGGGACGCGCGGACGGGTCGGGACGAGCCGGTGGGTCGGGACGAGCGGGTGGCGAGCCCGCGCCCGGCGACCGACCGCGGCGCGCCACCCCGCCCGCGTCCGACCCGGACCGCTCCGGACCCCGTCCCCGGCCCGTCGACGCGGCACCGGCCGTTCGTGGTCGCCCCGCCGACGCGTCGCAGCCAGGTCGTGGTCGGCCCGCGGTCGCCCGTGGACCGGTGGAGGAACCCCGGGCCGGTGCGGCGAACCGGGGTGGACCGCGTGGTGACGCGGGACGCGGCGGACCGGAGGGCGGCGGGCCGCGCGGCGGCGCCGAACGGGGCAACCGGGCGATCGGCCCGCGCGGCGACGCGGCGGCCGAGGGCGCCGGGACCGCGTCGGCCGAGGACGCCCGGAACAAGGGCGGTCGACCCACCCCCCGCCGGGTGAACCCGGCCCGCGCCGGCGCGCCGAGGGCCAGGACCGAGTCGGAGAGCACGGCCAGGATCAGCGGCGACGACGCCGACCGCGCCGACGCGGCCGCGGCCCAGCCCCGGCGGGTCCCGGCGCCGGCCAACGCGGGCCGCGTCGTGGCCAGGTCCGGCGGGGTTCCCGCGCCCAAGGCCCGCGCCGAGGACATCCGCCGCGCCAGGGCCGCCGCCGTCGAGCCCGAGGAGCGCCCGAGGCCCGCCCCCGTGCGCACCGGCCCCCCGCGCCGACGCCCCCCGGAGCGGGTGGGGGCCGGGTCGGTCGCCGGCCGCACGGTCCTCGCGTTCTTCTCCACCGTCGTGCTGCTGGGCACCGGCTACGGCTGGGCCAACTACCAGCAGCTGGCCAACAACCTGTCCACCACGGACGTGATCAGCGACGCGGGCGGCGGCGAGCAGCCCGCCGACGGCTCGATCGACATCCTCATGGTCGGCATGGACAGCCGCACCGACGCCAAGGGCAACCCGCTGCCCCGGGAGATCCTGAACGAGCTCCAGGCCGGCGACGAGACGGCGGGCGGCCTGAACACCGACACGATCATCCTCATGCACGTGCCGAACGACGGCAGCAAGGCGGTCGCGGTGTCGTTCCCCCGCGACTCCTACGTGAAGATCGCGGGCGGCTACGGGCGGCACAAGATCAACTCGGCCTACGGCTACGGCAAGACCGAGGGCCTGGAGGAACTCCGGCAGGAGGGCGTCAGCGACCCCGCCCAGCTGGAGACGGGCTCCCGCCAGTACGGGGCCAAGACCCTGATCGGCACCGTCGAGGGCCTCACCGGCGTCACCGTGGACCACTACGCCGAGGTCAACCTGGTCGGCTTCTACGAGATCACCAAGGCCGTCGGCGGTGTCGAGGTGTGCCTGAACCAGGCGACCCAGGACGAGTTCTCCGGCGCGGACTTCCGGGCGGGGCAGCAGCGGATCCAGGGCCGCGACGCGCTGGCGTTCGTCCGGCAGCGGCACGGCCTGGTGCGCGGCGACCTCGACCGGATCGTGCGCCAGCAGGTGTTCATGGCGGGCCTGGCCAAGCAGGTCCTGTCCGCCGGCACGCTGTCCGACCCCGGCAAGCTCGGCGACCTGATCGACGCGCTGACCAGGTCCATCGTGCTGGACGAGGGCTGGGACGTGCTGGGGTTCGCCAACCAGATGAGGAACATGACCGGCGGCAACCTGCGGTTCGAGACCATCCCGACCGGGACGCTGACGCTGGAGACGCCCGAGGACGGCCTCGCCGTCGAGGTGGACGAGCGCGAGGTGGCGAGGTTCTTCAAGGGCCTCGGCGCCGACCCGGGCGCGCCCGCCGAGACCACGACCGAGGTCGACCCGGCCACGGTGGTGGTGGAGGTCTACAACGCCTCGGGCGTGGGCGGGCTGGCCGCGCGCGTGCTCCAGTCGCTGGTGGCCGAGGGCTACGTGGACGGCGGCACGGGCAACGCCCCGGCCGCGGAGGTCTCCGTGGTCCAGTACGGCGAGGGCGGCGAGGCGGGGGCGGAGGCCGTGGCCGAGGCGCTGGGCGGCATCGACGTCGAGGCGGACGGGACCATCCCGACCGGGCGCGCCCGCGTGCTGGTGGGCAGCGACTACTCCGGGCCGGGCGTGCAGAACCTCGCGGGCGGGCCGCTGGTCGGCCTGGACGGCGCGCGGCGGCAGCCCACCACGACGGAGACGACGACCGAGCAGCCCATCACCGCGGACGGGGTGCGCTGCATCAACTGACCGCCGCACCACCCGGCCACCGCACCAGCCGGCCACCGCGTCGCCCGGCCACCGCACCACTCTGGCCACCGCACCACCTGACCGCTGCGTCACGACCTCGGGGGACGGTTCATGGAGGACTTCGGCAGGCGGCTGCGCGCCGGGGCGGCCCGGTTCGCCCGCGCGCTGACGTGGCGACGCGTGCTGGCCGCGTTCGTGCTGCTCACCGCGCTGGCGGCCACGCCGTGGGCGTGGGTGCGGATCAGCAGCGCGCCGCACCGGCACACCGCCGCGGACGTGCCCGGCGCGCCGGTCGCGCTGGTGCTCGGCGCGGGTCTGACCAGGTCGGGCGCGCCCACCTCGTTCCTGGCCGGCCGGCTGGACGTGGCCGCCGAGCTGTACCGGACCGGCAGGGTGGAGGTGCTGCTGGTCAGCGGCGACAACAGCACCACCGACTACGACGAGCCCGGCGCGATGCGGGACTACCTGGTCGCGCGGGGCGTTCCCGGGCAGGTGGTCGTGGCCGACTACGCGGGCTTCGACACGTGGGACTCGTGCACGCGCGCCAAGCGGGTGTTCGGCGTGTTCGAGCTGATCGTGGTGACCCAGTCGTTCCACCTGCCGCGGGCGGTGGCGCTGTGCCGGGCGGCGGGCCTGGAGGCGCGCGGCGTGGGGCACGACACCTCGCGCGGGTGGGCGGTCACGACGGCCTACGGGCACTTCCGCGAGGTGTTCGCGGCGGGCAAGGCGATGTGGGACGGCCTCGTCACCAGACCCGACCCCACGTTCCTCGGTCCCCCGGAGATGGGTGTGACCAGCGCTTTGCGGCTTTAAACGCTACTCTCGGTACGCCTGGGTTAGCCCGATCGGGCGATAAACGGCATAAGCTGCGTAAGCAACCGGCAGGTAATGCCTTCCATCTGCGTGGGGTTCGTCGGGACCCGGGGCGGACATGGAGGACTTGACGGTGCAGATCGACACAGCGGCGTACCAGCGCGTGCTCGGTGATGAGCTCCGCAGCCTTCGCAAGCAGCGCGGTTGGACCCGCAAGGAGCTCAACCGCAGGCTGCAGAGCGACATCTCGCTGCAGACGCTGGCCACCTACGAGCTGGGCACCCGCCAGTGCTCGGTGGTCCGGCTGGTGGAGATCTGCTCCGCGCTGGGCGTGCCGGCGCACCAGGTGCTCGCCCGCGTGCACGAGCGGGTCTTCGGCGACGCGCCCGCCGGGCACCTGCCGGTCAACCTGGCCTCGGTCGTCATCGACGGCAGGCCGCAGCTGCTGCCGCTGCGGCGCTGGGCGCAGGGCAGGCTCGCGCAGCTCGTGCCCGGCCAGTCGACCGAGGTCCACCTCGACCTGCCGGCGCTGGAGTACATGGCCCAGTTGTGCCAGCTCAGCACGGTGGAGCTGATCAGGACCCTGCGGGAGCTGGGCAACCACGGCCACCGGTAGCATCGGGGGAACTCCCCCTCCCCCACACCGATGCAGGAATTCGCTTGCCGAACACTCCAGGTGCAGACCCAGCCCGCTTGCCGCTGCGCACCGCGGCCGCCGTGCGACTGGGCAACATGAGCTCGAAGCTGTCGCAGAAGATGGGCCTCGGGGCCGGCGGCATGATCGGCGGCCGGGTCGCGCTGCGGCTCGACCCGCAGGCGCTGGCGAACCTGACCCAGGGCCGCACGGTGGCGCTGGTGACCGGGACCAACGGCAAGACCACCAGCACGATGATGCTCAGCCGCGCCGTGTCGGCCCTGGGCGAGGTGGCCACCAACCACGGCGGCGCCAACATGCCCGACGGGCACGTCACCGCGCTGTCCAAGCAGCCCGACGCGCCGTACGCGGTGCTGGAGGTCGACGAGGGGTACTTCCCCGAGGTCGCGGGGGCCGCCGGGCCGGACGTGGCGGTGCTGCTGAACCTCTCCCGCGACCAGCTCGACCGGGTCGGCGAGGTCCGCACCATCGAGAGGTCGCTGCGCACCGCGCTGACCGGCGTGCCCGGCGTCGTGGTGGCCAACTGCGACGACATCATGGTGACCTCCGCGGCGCGCGACGCGAAGTCGGTGGTGTGGGTGGCCACCGGCACGGGGTGGCACAACGACGCGGCCTCGTGCCCGAGGTGCGGCGACCCGATCCGCTGGCAGGGCGAGCACTGGGCGTGCACCGGGTGCGACCTGGCGCGGCCGCGGCCGCACTGGGTGACCGGTGACGGGTTCCTGGTGGCGCCGAACGGCGCGAAGGTCGAGCTGTCGCTGCGCCTGCCCGGCAAGTTCAACCAGGCCAACGCGGTGATGGCGACGGCCGCGGCGCACGCGCTCGGCGTGCCGGTGGAGGAGGCCGTGCGGCGGTTGCGCGCGGTGTCCAACGTGGCCGGCCGGTACCGGACGATCCAGCGGTCCGGGCACCAGGCTCGGCTGCTGCTGTCGAAGAACCCGGCCGGGTGGAGCGAGACGCTGACCGTGGTGCGCGAGGCCGACCACCCCGCCGTGCTGGCGATCAACGCGCACGAGGCCGACGGGCGCGACCTGTCGTGGCTGTGGGACGTGCCGTTCGAGAAGCTGCGCGGGCGGCAGGTCATCGCCTCCGGCGAGCGGGCCACCGACCTGGCCGTCCGGCTGACCTACGCCGAGGTGGAGCACACGATCGTGCCCGACCCGCTGAAGGCGATCGACGCCATGCCGCCGGGGGCGGTCGAGGTGATCGCCAACTACACCGCTTTCCGCGACCTGAACGCGAGGGCCGCCCAGTGACCACCAACAAGGTTTCCGTCGCCCTGGTCCTGCCGGACCTGCTGGGCACCTACGGCGACTTCGGCAACGCGGTGGTGCTGGAGAAGCGGATGACGTGGCGCGGCATCCCGGCCGAGATCGTCACGGTGAACTTCGGCGAGCCGGTGCCGGACTCGTGCGACATCTACGTCGTCGGCGGGGGCGAGGACACGGCGCAGACGCTGGCCGTGCGGCACCTGCGGGAGCACCCGGGGATGCAGCGGGCGGCCGCGCGCGGCGCGGTGATCCTCGGGGTGTGCGCGGGCATCCAGATCTTCGGCGAGTCGTTCACCCGGGCCGACCAGGTGACGCACGCCGGGCTGGGCCTGATCGACTCGACCTCGCACGCGGGCGGCAGCCGGGCCATCGGCGAGGTCGTCGCCACGCCGGCGAACGGCCTGTTCGAGGGCATCCTCACCGGGTTCGAGAACCACCAGGGCCGCACCGTGCTGGGCCCGTCGGCGCAGCCGCTGGCGCACGTGAAGGTGGGTACGGGCAACGACGGCTCGGTGGAGGGCGCGGTCCAGGGCCGCATCCTGTGCACCTACCTGCACGGCCCGGTCCTGCCGCGCAACCCGCAGATCGCCGACCTGCTGATCGAGTGGGCCACGGGCACCCGCCTGTCGCCCCTCGACCTGCCCGACGTGACCCGCCTGCGCGCCGAACGAGCCAAAGCCGCCGGCGTCCCCACCTAAAACCCCGCGAGTCGAACGCTCACGTCCATCGTGTCGAACCTCCAGGACCCCCGAGTTCTACATTCACGTCCCTTCATCGGTGCGCGAATGTAGAACTCGGGGGTCCTGAGTGTTCGACACGATGGGTCTGAGTGTTCGACTCGCGCGGGGGTCAGGGGGTGGGGAGGGGGGATTTGCTCGACCTGGTCAGGGTGTAGTCGGAGGGGGTCAGGGTTCGGGTGCGCATCCAGTAGCGCCAGGTGAAGCCGGGCCAGACGGTGCGGTTGACGCCCTGGGCGTCCAGGTACCAGCTCCGGCAGCCGCCCTCGGTCCACACGCCCCTGGTGAGCTTGCGGTGGAGGTCCCGGTTGAAGCGGGCCTGCACCTCCGGGCGCACGTCCAGCTCGTCGGCGTGGTGGCGGTCGAGCAGCTCCAGGCACTGGCGCACGTAGCGGATCTGCGACTCGATCATGAACACCACCGAGTTGTGCCCCAGGCCGGTGTTCGGGCCCAGCAGGAAGAACAGGTTGGGGAAGCCCGAGACCGTGATGCCGTAGTAGGTCTCGATGCCCTTCTCCCGCCACTGCTTGGCGAGGTCCACCCCGCCCTTGCCCGAGATGTCCAGGTAGTCGAACGAGTCGACCACGTGGAAGCCGGTGCCATAGATGATCACGTCGACCTCGTGCTCCACGCCCGCTTGGTCGACGATCGAGTGCTCCCGCACCTCGGCGATCCCGTCGGTCACCACGTCCACGTGGTCCCGGTTCAGCGTCGGGTAGTAGTCGTTGCTGATCAGCACGCGCTTGCAGCCCATGGTGTAGTCGGGCGTCAGCTTGGCCCGCAGGGCCTCGTCGCGGACCTGCGAGCGCATGTGCCGCCGGGCGATGTTCTGCGCGAACTCCATGATCTTCGGGTGCACCGCGAACCCCAGCGCGGTCGACTCCCGCGTCCAGTACACGAAGTCCCGGTACAGGCGCTGGGTGAACGGCAGCGCGCGGAACAGCCGCTGCTCCCACGTCGTGATGGACCGGTCCATCTTCGGCATCACCCACGGCGGGGTGCGCTGGAACAGCGTCAGCCGCTCGACGTCGTCCGCGATGCGCGGCACGAACTGGATGGCGCTGGCGCCCGTGCCCACCACGGCGACCTTCTTGCCCCGCAGGTCGTACGAGTGGTCCCACCGCGCCGAGTGGAACGCCCGGCCCTTGAACTCCTCGATGCCCGGCAGCACCGGGACGTTCGGGAGGTGCAGCGCGCCGACGCCCGCGACCAGCGCCCTGGCGGTGTAGGTGTCGCCGTTGGCGACGGTGACGTGCCAGAGCTTGGCGTCCTCGTCCCACCGGGCGCCGCTGACCTCGCTGTTGAACCGGATGTGCGGCCGCAGCCGGTACTTGTCCGCGACCTCCTTGAGGTAGGCCCAGATCTCCGGCTGCCGGGCGAACGTGCGCGACCAGCGCGGGTTCAGCTCGAACGAGAACGAGTACATGTGGGACGGCACGTCGCACGCGCAGCCGGGGTAGGAGTTGTCCCGCCACGTGCCGCCGAGGTCGGCCGCCTTCTCCAGCACGACGAAGTCGTCCTGCCCCGTGCGCTTCAGCTCGATCGCCATGCCCAGGCCGGAGAAACCCGTGCCGACGACCAGGACCTTGACCTCTCGGTGCATGCCCGTCCTCCCAGTCCAGCGACTACTCCTCAGTAGGTTACTCGAAGTAAGTTACCTCCGGTAGTCTCGATCCGTGACCACCGCGGAGCCGCGCCGCCGCCGCATGCCGAAGGCGCAGCGCAAGGCGCAGATGCTGGAAGTCGCCGAGGCCGTCTTCGCCGAGCGCGGCTACCTGGCCGCGTCGATGGACGAGATCGCCGAGCGGGTGGGCGTGTCCAAGCCGATGCTCTACGAGTACTTCGGCTCCAAGGAGGGCCTGCTCATCGGCTGCATCCACCGCGCGCGCACCGAGCTGCTCGACCGCACGCAGCGGGCCATCACGGGCGCGGAGGGCCCGGAGGAGGTGCTGCGCCGCGGCCTGCTCGCGTTCTTCGAGTTCATCGCCGACCACAAGCAGTCCTGGGCGCTGCTGCGCCAGGAGGCCGCGATCACCGTGCCCTCGGCGGTGGAGGAGGTCGAGGGCATCCGGCGGCAGCAGACCGACCTGATCGGGGCGGTCATCACCGGCCTCGTGCCGGGGATCGACCAGGTCGAGGCCGAGGCGTTCGCGGAGATCGTGGTCGGCTCGACCGAGCGGCTGGCGCTGTGGTGCGAACGCCGGCCCGAGATCGGGCCCGCGCGCGCGACCGACTACGTGGTGGACGTGGTGTGGCGGGGCATGGCAGACCGGGTCACGCCCGCCGGCGGCTGAACAGCAGCAGCAGCGCGCCGGCGAGGACCGCGCCCAGCCCGAGCACGCTCGGCCACAGCGTCGAGGGGCCTGTGTCGGCCAGCGCGTGGGCCTGGTTCGACACCGGGTGCGCGGCGGCGGAGGAGCGGGTGGCGGCCGCGACCGCGCTCGCGGCGACGGCGGCCGTGGTCGGCACGACGGTGGCCGGTGCGGCGGTGGTCGGCACGACCGAGGTCGCCGGGACGTCGGAGGTCGCCGCGCTCGTGGGCGCCGTGGCCGACGTGCCGGAGACGAGCGCGGTGGTGGACGTCGCCGCGGTCGAGGTGCCCGAGAGGACGACCGAGGTGGCGGGCGCGGTCGTGTCGTGGCACGGCGGCTCGCCGCGGTGCAGGCACCCCCCGGCCGAGGCCATCCCCGGCGTGACGAGGAGCCCGAGCCCCAAGCACGCCACTACGCCCAAACGTCGGATCATGACTTCTCCCGAATTGGTTGAACTAGGCCGAACGGCCTATCACCTTTGGACGCTATCCGTTACCGGTCGCGCACGCGCCGTACGCGCCGCAGAACCGCACAACTCGCACGCCGCTCACTCGTTAGGGGGACAGAAGGCATGTTCGGCTCGGATCGCCGGTCATATGGGGGGACGACCGACGGAAGGCCGAGCCATGCCCACACCCCACATCACCGCGAACTACCGGCGCGTCGGCGACGACTGGGCGATCACCGTGCGCACCGGTGACGCGGAGCTCGCCGCGACGGCGCCCGGCCTGATCGCGGCGCGCGTCGCGGTCGACCAGCTGGTGACCGAGCTGGCCGGCGGGCGCGCCCACCCGGCCGTGGTGCACCTGCTGGACGGGGACGCGTTCGCCTTTTCGGTGGCGTACCTGCACACCCGTGCGGGCCTCGCGCCACCGCCGGCGGACCAATCGGGGAAGAACGTCACCCGGGAGCAGGTCGTCGAGGGCTGAGGCGGCCTGCCCCGGCCTAGGATGACCGCCCAGCCCAAAGGCGACGGGAGCGCAGACATGGCGACACCGGTTTACAGCGGAGCTCGCACGGCACAACGGGGCAGACCCAGGGACGCCAGCCGGGACGACGCGTTGCGGCGGGCCGCGCTGGAGGTGATGGCCGAGGTCGGCTACCGGGCGTTGACCATGGACGCCGTGGCGGCGCGGGCCCGCGCGGGCAAGGCGACCATCTACCGGAGGTGGGAGTCCAAGCTGGACCTGGTGATCGACACGTGCACGCAGCTCGCGCACCAGAACCTGCCCGAGCCGCGCACCGGTTCGCTGGCAGGCGACCTGCGGGAGTTCCTGAGCGGGTTCGCCGCGTTCCTCTCCGGACCGATCGGCAAGGCGGCGCAGGCCCTGGTGGGCGAGCTGCCGCACGAGCCGGAGCTGGCCGTGGCGTTCCGCGAGACGTTCCTGACCGCCCAGCGCGACGTGCTGCGCCGCATCCTGGAGCGCGCCGACGAGCGCGGTGAGCTGCGCCCCGAGGCGCCCCGGGGCATGGCGGTCGAACTCGCCGGCGCGGCCCTGATCTACCGGCTGATGCTGACCGGCGACCCGCTGGACCGGCCGTTCGTGGACCGCGTGGTCGAGCAGGTGCTGGTGCCCCTCGTCGCCGAGGGGCACCAGCCGGCCGGGACTCAGGTCACCTGAACAGCTTGCGCAGCAGGGCGAACACGACGAGCGCGGCCACCGCGATCACCGCGTACTTGACCTTGGGCTCGTCGAGCTTCGCGCGCACGCTCTCCTTGCCCGAGTCGACGAAGCGCTGGGGGTTCGCCCTGGTCCCCAGCTCGTCCAGCGTCGCGGCCAGCGCGTCGCGGGCCTGTTCGATCTCACGCTGGATGCTGTCCGGGTCGCGCGCCACTTTTCCTCCCTCGCCACGGTGTTCCCGACAACCGTAGTTCAGGCGCGGGCGCGCCGGTGATCGGACCGGCCGCACCGGCGTTTCCGGCCAGCCGGCACCGCTCCGCCGCGAGGTGGCGATAGGCTGGGCGGGACCGGGCTCGTAGCCCAATTGGCAGAGGCACACGGTTTAGGTCCGTGCGAGTGAGAGTTCGAGTCTCTCCGAGCCCACCAACGCGCCCCCGGCGTCCGGCCGGGGGCCGTTCAGGTCAGGGTGCCGCGCAGGCCGGGATTCCCGTTCAGGCCAGGTCTCCCGTTCAGGCCAGGTCTCCCGTTCAGGCCAGGTCTCCCGTTCAGGCCAGGTCTCCCGTTCAGGCCAGGTCTCCCG